>JAZKAA010000001.1:0-61847 GCA_040389385.1 Patescibacteria group bacterium
GCCTTTCTGCCAACCAGATCGTCTACACCAACAACGCTAAGCAAGAGGTGAGTGTGGCCACCGGCACCGTTGCGGCAGGTACGGGCATCACCGTCACGGGCAACCAGTACATCATCGGTTCGGGTCTTACCATTACTAACACCATTGGGTATCCGTTTGTGGGGAATGCCACCAACACACTCATTGCCTTTAACGGGGGGCTCTCCAGTGCTTCCACCACCCTCACCGGCAACTTTGTCTTTGCCAACGCCACGGGGACTAATGCGACGACGACTAACTTTGCAGTAACCGGCACGGCGTCCACCACCGCTCTTATAGTCTCCAACGCGGGCGGTGTGGCAGGATGCGCCACGTTTGACACTGTGGGCACCATCTCCAATACCCACACTGCTTGCGGTTCGGGGAGCAGCAGCTATCCGTTTGCTCTCACCGGCAACGCCACCTCAACTCTGACCCAATTCAATGGGGGACTGACTGCCTACGCGTCAACGACAATTGGCTCCGGCACACAAATAGGTGGGCTCACTATCAGCGGCGGTGCGACCACTACGGGCAACTCGTATTTGGCGGGTAACGTAGGCATTGGGACACAGCCGGACGCAGTCGGCGCGCTCAACGTCGGTGGTGCGGTCAATCTCACCATGCAGACCAATGCGTTTAACACTACAAGCATTTACACAGCCCTTGTCATAGGCTCTACCACCGGTGCGTCGGCTGGCAACGGAGGTCTCTACGCGATAGGTCGCTTCAACAAAGCAAACGAGCCATTTGCTGCACTCTCAGGCTGGGATGACGCAAGCAACCGCCAGCTCTATTTCGGCGGCGGCGGGTGGCAAACGCCGGAGGCTACCGAGCAGTTCTTCTATACCGCGACTACATACAACGAAAATAACAATGCAGCGCTTAAACGTGGCTACCTTGCCGCCGACGGCAGCGTCTACTGGGGCGGTTCGATCACTGCGACACACGGCGGCACCGGCGCCACCCTCTCGATACTCGGCACAGGCAACGTCGGCGTTGGCACCACCTCACCGCTTGCGCTTCTTACCGTAGCAACTCCGCCAGGTGCGACAGGATCTGTCGGCAATCTTTTCATGGTCGCCTCCTCAACTCCGACCGCGACGACAACCCTCTTTAGCGTCTCTAACACCGGCTCCACCACGCTCTTCCAGATCCCCAGCGCTCTCCTTACTACCAATGCCGCTGGCACTATAGTGGGTACATCAAGCCTGGGCGTAGCCTACGGCGGCACCGGCTCTACCACTTTGGGCGCCATTTTGGCCGGCGGCGGCTCCTCTATATATAGTGTCGCCACCGGCACCGTAGCAGCAGGCACCGGCATCACCGTTACCGGCAACCAGTACATCATCGGCTCGGGCCTCACCATCACCAACACCATCGGGTATCCCTTCACCGCCACCAACAACGCCACGGGTACTCTTACCCAGTTCAACGGGGGACTGACCGCGTTTGCCAGCAGCACCATCGGTAATGGCACGGCAGGCCTCACCATCTCGGGTAACTCCACCACCACTGGCAACTCATACTTTGCAAGCAACGTGGGTATTGGCACTACCTCACCATTTGCCAGACTTTCCATCCACGCCAACAACGGCGATACGGCGACAACTCTCTTTGCTATCGGGTCTTCAACCGCTACCGCCACCACCACGCTGTTTAGTATCCTAAACACCGGCAACGTTGGTATCGGCACGTCTTCTCCCTTTGCCGCCCTGTCCATCTATGCAACAGCCTCCTCCACCAACAGAACGCTCTTTGCCATAGCCTCGACCTCTAACGTTGCGGGTGTATTTTCCACCTCGACACTCTTCTCCATTTCGAACATTGGAGTAATCAACACGAACCCTTCCGGAACAACCTCCGTGCTTACAATGAATGGTCAGAATTTCCTTACCGGTTCATTAAGGGTTGGTGGTTTCGGGTCTGTTTATCTTGGTGTCGACGCGGGTGCTTCCGACCCCGGCCCAACCGGAAACGTATTTTCAAACGTCGGCATCGGCTATCAGGCACTTACTGCGGTAACTGGTATTGGGGGAGCAGGAGGGACTGAAAACGTTGCCATTGGTTCTGGGGTCCTCGGTAATCTCACGGGCACTACCGGCGGTGGCAATTCCAATGTGGCCATCGGCGACGGAGCATTGGGGTCTGCCACAGGAGCAGACGGTAATTCCAGCCATGATTCCAATAATGTCGCGGTAGGCATCTCAGCTTTGAGCATCAATAAGGGAGGGTCGGACAATACAGCGGTGGGCCTCATCGCATTAAAATTAAATATCACAGGCAACGAGAATGTCGCCATTGGGGAGGGTGCAAGCCAAAACAACCTCTCTGCCACCTCGACAGTGGCAATCGGACTAAATGCGGCTGCTGGTGGTGACTTTATAAACCACTATAACGCGCAAGGGTACACTGTTGTGGGATATCAGGCAGGGGCAAGTATAAGGACCGGTAGTGACTATAATACCCTCATCGGCTATAAGGCAGGCTCTTCTGTTACCACCGGCTTTGCCAACCTTGTTCTCGGCACCTCACAGACGGCAAGCAACCTCACAACCGGCTCCGGCAACATCCTTATCGGCAACAATGCATTTGCCACCACGTCGGGCTCGGGTAATGGTCTCAACATTGGCGGCCTTGTCTTTGGCCAGTTGCCCGCCACTTCGACCGCGTTTAAACTCCCGACATCGGGTAGCGTTGGTGTCGGCACCTCGTCGCCCTTTGCCAAGTTCTCCATCCACTCAAACAACGGCGACACCGCGACCACGCTCTTTGCGATCGGGTCCTCGACCGCAAGTGCCACCACAACACTCTTTAGCATCTCCAACACCGGCACCATCCATACAAGTCTAGTTAGCTGCGATACGATCGACGCGGACTCCAACGGCAACTTGCTCTGCGGTACCGACCAGACTTCTACTGGCGCGGCTAATCCGTTTACGTGGTCTACAAACTACAACGTCGTTACGGCAGCTACCTCCTCTGCCATCTGGGCACAGTCCGGCATCTTTGCCTCCTCCACCTCGCACTTTGTCTCGGCAGACTTTTCTACAGGTGCGACATCGAGCGCCTTCGCCATCTCAAACATTGCCTCGGGCAATATTCTCAAAACCACTACGGGAGGCTCACTGGTTGCTGCAGTAGCAGGCTCTGACTACATCACTGGTGCGGGACTTGCGGCAGCCTTTCCATTCACCGCAACCACCAACTTTGGCACTACCGCCAACTCCACCTCGACCGCCATCTGGTTCCAAAATGGCCTGCAGGCGTCATCAACCGCGCGCCTCTCTGATATCTCGACCATTGGTATCCTCAACTTTGCCTCGACCACCTTCAACGCCTCCTCTACCTTGATAAGCATCAATGGTCAGAGCTTCCTCTCTGCATCTACCTCGGCAACAGTACGAAATCTCTTTTTGGGGCTTAGTGCAGGGTCAAATGTCCGTAGCTCCACCAACTCCACAGGTATAGGATATAAGGCCCTCTTTAACGCGACCTCCTCCTCTGCAGTCAATAACACCGCTCTCGGTGCCGAAGCCCTCGCGGGGAATGCCAACGACTCGAGCGGGGGATATAACACGGCTGTTGGAACTTTTGCACTCCACTCAAACTCAAGCGGCAGCACTAACACAGCCATAGGAGCCGGAGCCCTGCAGTTTAATTCAAGCGGGGCAAATACTACCGCCCTAGGCGCTTTCGCGGGTGGTCAATCAGGTGGTTCAAACGATACATTTGTCGGTGCAGGTACCGCGCTACTCAGCTTTGGTGATAGGAGCACAGCTGTAGGAGCAGCCGCTTTGTATGGCGACTATGGTGAGGGCGCACCCAATACAGGCGCCGGGCCGGACAACACTGCAATTGGGTACTCCGCGGGAGGCTTTATAGACGGCGGCTATGGTAACACAACGCTGGGCTCTTACGCAGGGCAAAATGTCATCACCGGGTATAACAACATACTTGTTGGCTACAATACACTTGCCACCTCATCGACGGCAGTCAACACGCTCAACATCGGCAACTTTATCTTCGGCAATTTGCCGGCCACGACCTCGTCGGCCACCAAAAAACTGACGCTACCGACGACCGGCTCGCTCGGCGTCGGCACCTCGTCGCCCTTCGCCAAGTTCTCCATCCACTCCAACAACGGCGACACGGCGACAACACTCTTTGCTATAGGGTCCTCGACTGCGTCGGCAACGACGACACTCTTTGCTATCACCAACACCGGCACTATCGACACGGCCCTCACCACGGGCTGCGTGCAGTCCGACTCCTCGGGCATCTTGAGCTCTACCGGTGTTGCCTGCGGTTCCGGCGGCGGTAGCTATCCTTTTGCTCTCACCGGCAATGCAACCTCCACCTTGACCCAATTTAATGGGGGACTCACCGCCTTTGCGTCCTCCACCATCGGCAACGGCACGCAAACGGGCGGGCTTACCATCAGCGGCGGGGCGACAACGACGGCGACTTCGACACTCGCTGGACTCATAGTAAACAGCGGCAATGTCGGCATCGGCACTGCGTCCCCACAATCAGCATTAGAGATTGACGACAACAGCGGTGGTAGCCCGCATTATCTACTACGATTGGTTAATACCTTTGTAGGGGGAGGCCCTCAGGAAGGAATATTGTTTTATGGACCAAATAGTACAAACCCCGCAGACAGGAACTGGGCGAATAATACTAATGTCAACCAAGAGGGCGACTTTGCGATATTTAGCTCCGCTGACAACACCAGCCTCCCCGTTTCGTCGAGCGGCACAAAATTGGAGATATTGAGTAATGGTAATGTCGGTTTAAATAACGACAGAAATCCGGGAGTTACACTTTCTGTGGCATCCGGCAACGCCCAAATCGGTTATGCAGCAGGGCAGACAGCCCCGTCGAATGGTTTGATAGTCAGCGGCAGCCTCGGTGTCGGCACCTCGACGCCGTGGGGCAAGTTCTCTATCAATAACTCCACGAGCGACACAGGCGGTCAGCCGCTGTTTGTGGTTGCATCGAGCACCGCCACGGCCACGACGACCCTGTTTAGCATCAGCAACACCGGCTCGGTACTTATTGGGACGAGCACTAATACAACACTCTCCGCAACCAACCCTGCCTTTGTTACTATCGATTCCGGCACTGCAACGTCAGAAGAGGGCCTTGCGGTCTTGGGCAATGTCAACGACTTTTATGAGATGAACGTCAAAAATCTTTCAAGCGGTTCGGCCGCGCAGTCGTGCGTCACCGCCACCGGCAACACCGGCACGCTCACCACCAACTTCCTCTCCGGTTGCGTCAACAGCACCACCTTTAATAACCCGCAGCCATACAACGCGGGCTTTGCCGGCGACTCCAACCTTATCTCCCTGGCCAACAACTTTTATCTCGCGCAGGGCACTTCGGGCAAAAATACCTTCATCCTCAACGGCGGGGTGGGGACATCTTCAATTGCTATAGCTATCTCGAGCACCAACAACAATGTCGGCATCGGCACTACCTCGCCGTTTGCCAAGTTCAGCATCCAGGCCACGAGTACCGAAACAAACACGACACT
Source organism: Patescibacteria group bacterium (assembly GCA_040389385.1). Lineage (GTDB taxonomy): Bacteria > Patescibacteriota > Minisyncoccia > Phycocordibacterales > SBAW01 > GWA1-54-10. The sequence goes on from JAZKAA010000001.1 coordinate 5,561, forward strand.
CTTTGCTATCGCTTCTTCAACTGCGTCGGCAACCACGACACTGTTTAGTGTCAGCAACACGGGCACTATTAATCTCAAGCTGGACGCATCGACTTCCACACTCGCCACCTTTGCGGGTCAAACCTTCCTCACCGCGTCAACCACGGGCTTTAACACAGGGCTGGGCCTTAACAGCTTGTCCAAGACAACAAGCGGTTCCCAAAACGTCGGGCTTGGGTATTCTGCACTCGGCCAACTTACGACTGGGACACAAAATACTGCGATTGGTAGCGGAGCACTTAGCGGCAGTGCAATAAGTGGAAGCAATAACACAGCGGTCGGCTACAATTCGATGGCGACGGCGAATTCAGGTAACGCAGACAACACTACTCTCGGCAGTGTTACAGGTCAAAATATTTTCGGTAGCCGCAATATAGTTATCGGCTCGAACGCAGGATTTGATCTCAACGCCGCTAGTGGCAACATAGTTATAGGCGCATACGTTGATGCGGCCAATAACAATGCTAACGCGCAGCTCAATGTTGGAAATGTGCTCTTTGGCACCGGGCTCTATAACAGCACCACGGCCTCGGGTGCGGCTGTTACCAACGGCAACTTGGGCGTCGGTACGTCATCACCCTTTGCGCAGTTTTCTATCCACGGCATCAACGGTAGTACCAACACGACGCTCTTTGCTGTCGCCTCCTCAACCGCCACGGCCACCTCGACACTCTTCTCTATAACAAATACCGGCAGCGTTGCGCTCGGCACCTCTACACCGTGGGCCTTGTTCTCTCTACAGGCGTCCACAACCAACATGATTGCAGGTCAGCCGCTCTTTGTGGTTGCATCCTCGAGCGTTAGTGGCAGCAGCGTCGCCACGCTCTTTAAGATAGACAATATAGGCAACGTGGGTATCAGCTCCACTTCACCAAACACGCTGCTTTCCGTCGGAGGCAACGCTTACTTTGGGACCGGCACCGGGTCGACGCTTACCTTCCACGCAGGCACCATCAACTACCCCGTAACATCAACATCCACGATACTCAATCAGGCCAACAGCTTCTCCATCGCCACCTCGACCGCCGCAGGCAACGGCCCTGTCTTCTCCATCTCCGGCAACGGCGCAACGTCAACGATTATGTTCTTTGGTGCGACGTCTACGCTGCTCAACGTCGGCGGTGCGAGCGGCGTTACCGGTGCTGCTGCGACATTGCGCAACTACCTCATAGTCGGCGACGGCAAGACCAACGCTTCAGTCGCTATAGTCAAAGGCTCGCTCTGTGTCGACAGTGACGGATGGTGCGTCGCGTCAACGACACAGGCTGGCGGCGGCGGTGGCTCGATAGCCGCGCGCGACTCGGTGCGTGTGGGCAATACCGACTTGGCCGAAATGTACGTCTCTTCTACGACGCTCAACAAAGGTGACATCATTGCTACCGACGGAGGCTTTGCTATCAGGGCTGCACAGGGCGACACCAAACACAAAGTCATCGGTATTATATCCAGCGACCCGGGACTCGTGCTTGGCGCAGCGCCCGACGACGACGGCAGAAACAAATATCCGGTAGGCTTGGCGGGACGCGTACCGGTCAATGTGTCGCTGCAAAATGGCCCGATTGCCGTGGGCGACCGTATTACACTTTCCTCTACGCCGGGCGTCGGTATGAAGGCAGGTCCGTTTGACGCCTCGGTGGGTATCGCGCTCGAGGCATACGACGGCACGGCGACCAGCAGCGTGCTCGCCTTCCTTACCCTGCAGCAGGGGACTGATATTGCGGCTATTTCGCAAGCGTTGCTCGGCACCACTACTCCCACGAGCACGCCGGCGTACGTCTCGGCCAGCATCCTTGGCTCGGCCAGCGACGCACTGCGCTCGGTGCTCGACGATACTTTGGCGGGCTTTGCCTTGCTCGGCCAAAAGGGCGTGCGCATGATGGGTGATGTGATGGCTGCGAGCGTGGGTATATTTGACAAGGTGTTTGCCTCGCATGTGTACGCCGACACGGTTACTGCCCACACGTTGTGCTTGGGCGATACCTGCGTCGACGAGCAACAACTCAAGGGCCTGCTCAACGCAACCAGCACACCGCAGCCCGACCCGGTAATGTCTGACCCGACACCTGTTATAGAAATAAATGGCAATAACCCGGCATATGTACCGCTCCATGCCAGCTACAGCGACCTGGGCGCCATTATCACCGGCCCGACAGACGCAGACCGCAACTTGGGAATCAGCCTTTTGCTGGATGGGGTAGCGGTACCCTCTATATATATAGACACCGCCACCACAAGTGAGTACTGGGTAACCTACCGTGCGACCAACCAAGGGGGGTTTGTCGGCGAGGCACGCCGCAAAGTAGTGGTGTATGACCCCAACTTTGGTCAGCCGGACATGGGTACGGCAACCTCGACGGACCCCGGCGACACATCAACCAGTACACCTCCTACGCCATAAAACGTTGTGGTAATTGAACATCTCGGCTAAGCGAGGCATTATTTTTTTGCAATGATAAAGTTAAGTCCACCCACCTCCTTGAGTTTTTTTGGTTGCTTGGGACTCCACCTACGACCCTGCACAACAGAGTGCCAATCTGAAATGAAAGCCAATTGAGTTAGTCACACTTTGGCCATATATAGAGCCGCCATATGGCTTTACCGCGGTACAATTTAGCTAAGCAGCACATGATTTTTTTAAAGCACTTACATAAGCTCACGCGCCGGGAGTTACATACTCTTGGCGGCTTGTGCGCCGGCACCTCTTTTTTGTTGTTTGTTGCGTTGGGTATATCGGGCAACTTTCCTAATCTGCCGGAGTCGTTAAAACTTGTGCTCAGTCAACAAGGAAACGCGCAAACGGCTACGGTATATAACAGCAGCACAAGCTACACAGTGCCGCCGGGCGTAACCAGCGTATATGTGCAGGTATACGGCGCCGGCGGAGGAAACGATTACAGCAGCACGTTTGCGGGTTCGTGTGGCGGCTACGGCGTATACATTAACGGCAACGGTCCCGGCGCCTCCGGTGGCTACACCAATGGGATGATACCCGTCACTCCGGGCCAGGTGCTTAGCGTTGTTGTCGGTACGGTCAATGGGGGAGGTGCGCCCGGTGCCGGTCCGGGCTACGGCGGCGGGTACTCGGGCGTGTTTGACGGTAACCCACAACAGTCGACTGCGCTCATGGTGGCCGGCGGCGGCGGCGGCGCGGGTAGGTATGTGGTGATAGCAAACTATGCCGGATACTGCGGTATCGGAAATGCCGCCGGATCGGCTCCCGGCGCAGGAGGAGGAGCAAACGGTGCGGGTACCGGGGTGCTGACGGGCGGCGGCGCAGGCGGATATGGTGGAGGTGGTGGTGCCGGCTACTATGGAGGTGCGGGCGGTCAGAGTAGCGGCACAAACGGCAGCGGCGGCGCAGGTGGCTCCGGCTATTGCGCGCCAAGCCTCGCCAACTGCACAACATCCTCAGGTGGCGGCGCGGGAGCGGCCGGCACTGGCTCGGTATCCATTGTGCCAAGTACCGCAGTGCTCAGCATTTCGGCCACGCCGCAGTCGGTCGCTGCGGGCGGTACCTCCAACATCGCGTGGAATGCGACCGGCGTCGTTGCCAATAGCTGCACTATCTCAAGCGGACAAGGCCCGCTTGGCTCGCAGGGTCTCGGCACTGACGTCTCGGGCAATGGCAGCCACTTTGCACTTGGGAACATCAGCGCCCAGGACCAGGTGAGCGATACACCCACCAACAGCTTTGCGACGCTCAACCAAATATATTACTCCATACAGACCTACTCCAAAGGCACCGTGCAAGACGCGGGCCTCGCGGCTAATGGCGGCTATGGCGCCGCTACCGGCTGGCAGCTTACCTCGGGCAAGTGGTATTGGGAGTATGCAGTGCAGCCGGGTGCTAAATCCGGCGGCTGGCCAATAGTGGGAGTATTTAAAGACACCACGAGCGGCTCAGCATATCGGTTGTATCCAGGGCATAACAATGACGACGGCATAGGCTACGGCGCTGACGGGACTACCTACTTTGACACCGGAAGCCGCGGTACGCTTGCATCCTTTACCGCTGGTGACGTCATCGGCGTCGCTTACGATGCCGACACGGGCAAGGTCTACTTTTCTAAAAACGGGACGTGGCAAAACAGCGGCAACCCTACGGCCGGCACAGGCTATCTCGCGATTGTAAAAGGCGGTTACCCGGGCCTTTCGAGTTATTACGGTAAGACGATAGTTAACTTTGGGCAACTCGCCGCCGTAACCTCCGCCCGCGTCTATTCTATCCCCGGCATCTACGCCTACGCGGTTCCGGTGGGCTACTCATCTATTACAGTGTCGGTCGCGGGAGCGGGCGGCGGCGGCACGGGTGGTACCGCCAAAATCAACTGCGACAAGTACAACAATTGCGTTTACCAGCCGGGGTCAGCTGGCGCCGGGGGTACCGCTAGCGCCTTTTACGCCACGAACGCCTCCGGCGGCGGGGGAGGCGGCGTCAACGGCGGCGCAAGCGGCGGCGACACCAACACGGTCGCCGGTGGCGCGTCCGGCGGTGCCGGCGGTGCCGGTAGCGGCGGCACCGGGGGCGTCGGCGGCAATGGCGGCTTGGCCGTTAAAACCTACGGAGTGGGAGTTTTGTCCGGCAATATACAGGTTGTCGTAGGTTCCGGCGGTGCGGGTGGCGGTGGCGCTTGCAATGCTAAAGACAAATACAACAATTGCATTGGCTATGAGCCAGCGGGAGCCGCGGGTGCCAATGGCGCAGTCACCATCCAAGCCACGGGAGCACCCACCACCGGGGGAGGAAACTTTTACTTCCCGCCGCCGAGCGGGTACAACGCGATTTCGACCGCCAACTTGCCCGCGCCGGCGGTGGCCCAGCCTGCAAACTACTTTGGCGCCACCACCTACACCGGCACCGGCCAGAGCCCGCAGACTGTCGGCGGGCTTAACTTTGCTCCTGACCTGGTCTGGATTAAAAATCGCGCCGGTGCCTTTTGGAACACGCTCTCCGACACAACCCGCGGACCAAACAGCGACCTCTTTAGCAACAGCACTAGCGCGGCCACACCCAATGACGCCAACGGCTGGCTAAGCTCCTTTAGTACCAACTCGTTTGCAGTCGGGGGGCAGTGCAGCGCACTCTCCGGCAACACTAACCTCATCGGCAACAATTATATTTCCTGGGCGTGGAAAAAGTCTCCCACAAGCGGCATGGACATTGTCTCCTATACCGGCGACGGCACGAGCAACCGGAGCATCGCCCACGCGCTCGGCACGACGCCCGACTTTATTATGGTGAAGCGTACCGACAACACCGGCGATTGGTTTGTATGGAGCTCGGCCATGGGCTCAAACAACTACCTCAAGCTCAATACCCAGGACGCGGCCAGCACCGTCAACTCGCCGTGGGGCGTGGCGACGATGAGCACGACCAACTTTACGGTCACGGCAAACGCGACCAACAACGCCAACCTCGCGGGCGCCAATTATGTAGCCTATCTCTTTAGCAATCGCGACGGCTTCCAAAAAAGCGGCAGCTACGTCGGCAACGGCACCGCCGACGGGCCGGTCATCTATACCGGCTTTAAACCCAAGTTTGTAATGATACGCTCATTGCAAGCGGGCAACTTGGAGTCTTTGATGTACGACTCGTCACGCGACACGTCTAATCCAGCAACTCATTATATAAGTGCGGGTTTTAACTCTACGGGCGTTGAGCTCACAAGCAGTGGAGATATCGATATTCTTTCGAACGGTTTTAAAGTGCGTAATACGACCTCGTCAGGAAACAACTCAGGTCAGACGTTCGTTTACATCGCCTTTGCCGATGTGCCGTTTAAGTCGGCATCGGCGGCCAATGGTTACAGCGTCCCCAACTCGGCACGGTTTGACGCGAGCAACAATGCCTACTTATCGCACACCAACACGGCTGTCGGTGCGACCACCAAAGGCACCGTCTCGTTTTGGATGAAGCGGGGGAGTATCTCGGGCAGCCGCATGAACGTGCTTAGCGCTGGCAACAACGCAGAGATGATAGGCCCGAGCAATGACTCAAACGTGGACACACTGTGGGTGCGCCTTGCCAACGGCTCCGACATGAACTTTGGCGGTACGGCCTCCAACATGGCCAAGCTACGCGACCCCACTGCCTGGGACAATATAGTAGTAGCGTGGGACACGACACAGGCAACCGCTGCAAACCGCGTGCATGTCTACCGCAATGGTATTGAGCAACCGCTCGTCGCCGGCACGTATCCTGCGCAAAATGCCACCGTTTCTCTTTTTAACAGTGGGGTAGCTGCCAACATCGGTCGCGACATTGCTAATGCGGCATACTACTTCGACGGCAATCTTGCCGACTTCTATGCCGTTGATGGCTCGCAGCTGACTCCAAGCAGCTTCGGCGCAGCAGACTCCAACGGCTTTTGGAAGCCCAAGGCTTACAGCGGCACCTACGGCACCAACGGCTTTTATTTCAACTTCCAAAACGCGCTCAACATGGGCGCTGATGCATCGGGTCGCGGCAACAACTTTACTCCCAACAATATTTCCGCGGTTGACCAAATGCCCGACACACCGACCGACAATTACGCGACGCTCAACCAAAACAATTATTACTCGGGCTACCCCAAAGGCGTTGTGCAGGGAGGAGGCCTTGCGGCTAACGGCAATTATGGCACCGTGGCAGACTGGCAGCTCACAACAGGCAAGTGGTACTGGGAGAACGTTATCGGCGGCTCAAACGGCGGCTGGCCTATGCCCGGCGTCTTTAGCGATCCGACCAGCGCCGTCACAGGCAGAGCATATCCGGGGCACTCCAACGACTACGGGTTCGGGTACTTTCAATCGGGGACTGTCTATAGTAACGGCTCACCCCAACCGGCTGTCGTATCTCCCTTTAACAACGGTGACATCATCGGTGTCGCCTACGATGCTGACACGGGCAAGGTCTACTTTTCTAAAAACGGCGTGTGGCAAAACAACGCCAGCCTGAACCTAATACCCACGATGACGGGGCAGACGACCTCCGGCGTCACCATAACCGACTCGACTGAGTACAGCACCGACTACTCGGCATGGCGTACCGCCGACCGCAACTCGGGCTCCGGCTGGGACGCGTACCCCACGCCACCTAGCGTCGCCGCGCCACAGTGGATGCGCACCGACTTTGGCGCATCTAACGGCAAGACGGTCGGCTCCTACTCGATACAAATCTGGCCCGCTGTGGGCTCCTACGACCCGCTCGACTTTGCGCTCGAGGGCTCCAACGACTCCGCCACCTGCTCGGCGGGCAACGGTACGGCCGGCAGTACGTGGACTATTCTTGACATCGAGACAAACGCTCTCTGGAGCTATGCCTCTCAGGCACAGACCTTTTCTGTGCCGGTCGGTAACCAAGCGAGCTATCGCTGCTACCGCCTTAAGGTAACGAGAAGCAACGGCAACTCGCAGCTGCTCATATCAGAGTTTGGCCTCTACGTGGCTACAAGTCCTAACCCTGCTGTTGACGGGAGCGTGAGCCCTGTCGGCACCGTGACCAATGGTTGGCCCGGACTCGCGAGCTACTACGGCAAAACTACGGTCAACTTCGGCCAAGGCTCGCCCACGACACTGTTTGGAGATGCCTCAAACTACGGGCGCGTCCTCTTACCTGTCGTGGGTCAGCCAACGCCATCAGGCACCATCGTTAAGCTTGGCTCGGCAAGCGGGTTCTTTAATGGTTTAAGCGCGCTTACTTCGCCGCAAAGCAGCGAGCTCAACATGTCCGGCGACTACACTATAGATTTGTGGGCGTATCCGACATCGCTAGGCACAAGCGGAGGGCTCGTTTCGCGCGACTATAGTGCCGGCTACACCCCGTACCTTGTATATCAAAGTGGCAGTACCTTTACCTTTTACTCTTCAGCAGTTGGTGGTGACTGGTCGATAGCCTCAGCACAACCGATTTGTACAGGGGTCACTATAAACACCTGGTACCATTTGGCAGTGGTGCGCTCGGGCAATACGTACCGCACCTTTTGCAACGGTACGCAGACCGCAACCTGGAGCTCGGCCGCAACGCCATGGGCCGCGCCCTATCCGCTGGTGCTGGGCAGGCAGGCCACCGGCGGACCCTACTTTGTGGGCTATCTCGATGAAGTGCGCATAAGCAACACCGCGCGTTGGACATCCAACTTTACGCCGCCTACAAGCGCCTACTCGAGCGATGCCAACACGCTCTTCTTGGCGCATATGGACAACGAGCGCAGTAGCTTTTACAAGAGCGCGTCCGACGGTTACTTTGCCTACACGCCGCCGAGCGGCTACAAAGCGCTCTCGACCAATAACTTGGCCGCACCTGCAATAGCCAAGCCATCCAACTACTTTGACGCCAAAGCCTACAGCGGCTCGGGCGGCTCTCCGAGCTTTGACCCGATAAATAAAGACAGCTTTATAACGCTGTCCAACAACAACTTCGACGCAAACTCCTCAACCAACACCTACTGGAACACGCTCTATGGCACCAACAGCTTCTCTGCAGGCAAATGGTATGCGGAGTTTAAGATAGGTGCGGCCTACTCAAACACCATCGGCATCGGCGATGCCACAAAGCGTCTCACGGGCACGGCCTCGCAGCAGCTCGGCCAGTTTGCCAACGAGTACGCTTACAACCCGGAGAACAATCGTTTGTACAGCAACAATGTAATAACCAGCGGCTATCCAACAGTAGTGGCGGGGGATGTCGTGATGGTCGCGGTTGATATGGACGCGGGCTTGATATGGTTCGGCAAAAACGGAGCGTGGTTTAACAGCGGCAATCCGGCGACGGGCACCGGTGCTCAGTTTACCGGGGTAACCGGCTCGAAGGTTTTTGCGGCTTCGTTGCTTGCGGGCGACGGTACTCTCCAGGCCGAGTTTGGCCAAAGTGGCCGCCCTGGTAGCACCAACTACCCGGCTGCGGGAGGCAACTTCTGGTATCAGCCACCGACGGGCTTTTCCGCGCTCGCGGCCCAGGGCGGCGCGCAGGAGATAGGACTCAGCTTCCAGCCCGACCTGGTGTGGATCAAAAACCGCACGACAACATACTGGAATACGCTGGTCGACTCGCTGCGCGGGGCGGGGAGAGATGTATTTTCCAACAGCACCTCTGCGCAGACCTTTAATGACACCAACGGCACGGTTAGCGCCTTTACACCCAGCGGTTTTACGGTGGGCGGCAGCTGCACCGGTGCCGGCGGCGGCAATGTTAACACTCTCAACAGCACTTACAGCGCATGGCTCTTAAAGGAGTCGCCCGCGGCGGGCTTTGATATCGTAAGTTACACCGGCAACGGCACCACCAACCGCTCCGTGGCGCAGGCACTCGGTACGACGCCCGACTTTATCATCACCAAGGCCGTCAACGCCATCGGCGATTGGTTTGTCTACGACAAAGCGATGGGGGAGAGCAGCTTTGCCAAGCTCAACACCACCGACGCACAAAGCGAGGTCTCCTCGCCGTTTAGTATCGACCTCATTCCCAAGATGACTGCTGTCACAACCAACGGGGTTACAATGAGCGGTGGTGGCAACTCAGGCGTGTGCGAGTATCAGGCGGCGTGGCATGCCGGCGACAAAATTGTAGCACCGAGCGATTATTGGGATGGCTACAACTCTACTACTCCCTCGCTCTGCACTCCCTCGATTTCAAACCCTGTGTGGCTCAAGGTTGACTTTGGTACGGCAAAAACCGCCACGGCTTACTCTATCTCGTCATTCCAGTATCCGTCGGTGTACTACGACCCAATAGATTTTACTCTGCAGGGCTCCAACGACAATACCGCATGGACAACGCTCGACACCCAAACAAGTGTAGGTTGGACTCCGTTTGAGTCGAAGACCTTTACCGTCGCAACCCCCGGCAGTTATCGCTACTATCGCGTCAGCACCACCCGCATTGGCGCTGGCGGCAACGAATTTATAATCCAAGAGCTGCACCTCTATGGCGCAGGGACGCTCAATACCGCGTCCAACTTTGTTGTCTCGGGCGCGCTCAACACCGCCTCTACCAACTACATCTCCTACCTCTTTTCCAACCGCGAGGGGGTACTCAAATCCGGCATTTACAACGGCAACAACTCCACCGACGGCCCCTTTATCTACACAGGCTTCAAACCCAAATGGGTGATGATTAAGGATGTTAGTACGGGCAACGCCTACACGCATTGGAGCGTATATGACAGCGCACGGGACCCGAGTAACCCGCTCACAAAAATGCTCTACCCCGATGCCGCGCTGGTCGAGGGGAACGACGGCTACTGCAGCACGGCAAATTGTCCGATAGACTTTCTTGCAAACGGGTTTAAGGTTCGCTCCGGCGGGTATTGGAACACCAACTATCAACCAGAAGCATACGCCTATATCGCCTTTGCCGACGTGCCGTTTAAAGAGAGCGCCGACACCAGCGTGTCGACTATCCCCTATGCGTTGCGTTTTAGCGCCAACAACAGCGACTATCTCTCACACAATTTTGCGCTTGCCTCCACCGACGCCAAAAAGGGCACCGTGAGCTTCTGGCTTAAACGTGCAGCGATAAACGGGGGCTGGCAGTTCCTCTATGGCGGTTCAGGGGGCATATATCTGGACCCGAGCGACCACATACGCATATACGACGCGGCGTACGACATATACAGCACTCAGACTTTCCGCGACCCATCGCAGTGGATACACTTTGTGTTTGCGTTCGACAGCACTGCCGCGGCCGGCCAGCGCGTCAAAGCCTGGGCCAACAATGTGCCGCTCACCTTCACGGCATATGCGGAGCCGGCGGCAAACGCGCCGTTCAACATCCTATCTACCGGTGCGCGCGCCTTTGGTATGTCGGGAGGGACTAATTACCCCCTCGACGGCTACCTCGCCGAGGCCAACGTGGTCGACGGGCTGGCGCTCGACCCGAGTAGCTTTGGCCAGTACGACGCCAATGGAGTGTGGAAGCCCGCAACCTACGGCGGGCAATATGGCGTCAACGGCTTCCATCTCAATTTTGCCACGACTGCCGTCAGTACGCCCACCAACAGCGGCAATGTGACGGTTGGGCCGCTTTTCAATACGAGCACCTACACCCTGCAGTGCCAACCGCTGCCGGGCGAGGGGAGCGGGTACCTATCCAAGAGCACCACGGTTACCGTCTCGCCCAACCTGGTGCAACTGAGTGCCTGCAACAGCTTGGGGAGCTGCTCAACCAATAGTGCATCGTCGGTGTATATCACTCCCAACACTTCGGCACTCCTCAGCTGGAACGCCCCCACTGCGGATGCAAACTCCTGCACAGTTACATCGCTTGCGGCGGGTGTAAGTGGGACTATCAGCCCCGCCAATACCAACAGCGCAACCAATGTCACGAGCCCGGCCGTCAACGCCAATACCACCTATACGCTTACCTGCCAGATAAACGGCACGCCGGCCACTGCAAGTGCCGCGGTGAGTGTCCAACAAGCCTGCGCAAGCTCGGGCTCCACGCTCTCCTGCGCTAACCAATGCGTCTTTACTTCCGACTCCGTCAACGCGCCGGCGACATTGTCGTGGTGCTGCCCGACAGGCTCCGCGGTGGGCACCGGCTTCTCTACCGGCGGAGCCACCAAAGGCTCGACAAACGTAACCGACAACGGCACGTACGGATTGCAGTGTCCGACCGGGAGTGGCTCGGTAACACTCGCCGGCGTAGCGCCCGCGGTAACTAACCCGCTGGTTGCATCTCCCACCCGTGTGCGCAAAGGGGGGACTACGTCGCTCTCGTGGAGCGTAAACTCGCTGAGCCCCGGCACCTCCTGCTCGATAACCCCTGCGCTCAGCAATGGCATGGCCGTATGGGACGGCTCGGGTACCTCATGGACCGGCACAAACGTGCGCAGTCTGCCGATCAATAGCCCCACCAAATTTACGCTTACCTGCACCAACGGCAGCGGCACCGTCAGCGCCTCGGCCAGTGTCGGCCTGCTTCCGACGTTCCAGGAGATTTAACGTCGGTGATATACTAATAAAATAATCTATATGAACTTCAACACTGGCAGTTTTGGCGACATGAGGAGGAGAAAGGCACTTGTACTCGTCGCGGCGGTAGTGTTAGTGGTCGCGCTCGGGCTTGCGTGGTACGCGACACACCGGGCGCCTCCCGGCCCGGAGCCGACGACGTTTTTTGAGTGCAGTCATATGTACAAAGTGCAGGAGGGCTCGCCCCGCGTCTGCCGCACGGCCAGAGGTAATACGTTTTATGACTACCAGGGCAACCTACCCGCTTTTGCCGGCAGTATCCGGATTACGAATCTCCCGCCGGCGCCGGTAGTAACTGCCTCTCCTATAGTGGTGCAAGGCGAGGCAACGGCAGACTGGTACGTCAACGGAAGCTTTGCCGTAGAGCTTGTCTCCGGAGCGGGCGCGGTCGTTGGGAAAGGGCAAGCTACAGTGCAAAAAAAGGTTCCGGGGCCCGCACTCTCTGAAAACGTGTCTCCTTTTGCCGTATCGATATCCTTTGACGCCCAAAAGCCCGGCACACCGGGGGCGCTGGTCTTTAAAAAGGCCGACGGCAGCGCCAGCATGGTGCTCCCCGTGGCGTTTTAAGCTTATGATAAACTTATATATATGAAACTCACGCGGTATGTATTGATAGGAGTTAGCTTGGTGTTTGGACTCGTGCTCAATCTGCATATGTATGTACAGGGGTTCCTCTCAACCCACTTCTCTCACAAGAGCTCACTGGCGTCCGAGGAGTGCACCAACGACCAATCGAGTGCCCCTACAACCAACCCGAACAAGCTACTGTTTATTTCGTGCGGAGGGTTTTTGGAGTAGAGTTAGGGCATGCCGCATTCCCGCGAGGATTTTGTGCGCATGCCGCTTGCCGAGCGCCGGCACAAAAACGCTGCGAGCTTGGTCAAGGTCGTGCGCACGCCGCAAGGCATCTTTTTGTCTGAGTGGGCTTTCGAGGATATAGCGAATGAGCCCTGGGGACTCCCGGCCAAGCGCCCGATGGTGTATATGAGTGACCCGCACGAAGCGCTCGAGAAGTCGATGTGGTGCTACGAACACGGTATGATTCCGCTCATAGGAGAACGCGACCCGTCTGTTGCTGCCTTTGCGGCAAAGACATACTTGATAGACTCCCTTATTACTGACGTGCCTTCCTTGGTTGCGCTAGCCTCTTGTGTTAGTTTTGTGCCAAAGAAACTCGACTCGCTTTCTGTTGTTATTGCTTATCCGGAGGAAGCGCTAGCGGCCATGCCTGCGTCAGAGTACGCCGCAGTGACGCGTTTTTTGCTCGCGCTTCCCGAGACGGGTGCCTATGCGTACTCAGATCCTGCGCGCTACCCGGTGTTTGACCTCTTGCCCGCGTGCAGCATAGAGCGTTCAGAAAATGGATTGTTACTAACCAAGAAGCGCGCGCTGGTTACACCCATCGTCGGCTACCGCCTTCTCATAGCGGACATCGCTGCGCTGAGGTATGGCACGACCTCCCTATGACTACGAGAGCAGGATTAGCTATCGCATTAGAGAAGGCGTGGCGGGATTTTTTAGAGCACCCGCCCAAAGATGTCTGGCGCTACGGTATCCGTATGACCTCAGGCACTACCGGTAGCAAGCCGCTGGTAGTGGTCAACGAGTACTCGTCGTCGTTAAACACGCGCTTTAAAAATAACGAGCGCGTACTTGTGTGTTTCGGGTCGCATAATATCAGGCTTGCCTACGCGCGGCATGTGCGTTGCCAGGACTCTGCGCCTCCAACTAAGGTGCTGTTGCTTGATGGGGCAGATATCACGGGCTCGCTTGCCGCTATGCTGGAGGAGTTTCGCCCCGACTGTATCTGCGGGTTTCCCTCGTTTGTTATGCGCGTGGCCCAGTATCTTTCCCCGGAATGCCGCGCGCTCGTGCGGTCGCTTCAGTTTGCGGGAGAGATGTTGACGGACTTTAATGAGCAGTTTTTTCGCGAGCATTTTCCTCAGGCGCGGATCAGCATCACCTACATACTCAACGAAATAGGTCCGGTATCCGCGCCCCAGTGTAAGCACCTCGGTCGAAACCGGTATCATCCGGGGAAGGGAGTCGTTGTCGAACTTGAGGAAATGAATGAGGAGGGAGTGGGTGAGTTGCTGGTGAGTAAAAAATTATGGAAAGACACAGCAGTCGAGCGCTATCGCACCGGTGACATGGCGCGCATAGATACAACACCCTGCCCATGCGGTGCCCTCGCAACGTTTGAGGTCATGGGCAGGCTTGGATACGATTATATAAAAATAGCGGGCGCACTTATGAGAAAGGAGGAGTTTGATCGCGTGGCGCTCCTGCTCAAACGCCATATTGATGACTATCGCGCGGAGGTGAGAGAGGTGTTCGTAGACGGCAAGCCAAAAGGTTCGGTTACCCTGCGTGTGTACTCTGCACATGGTCCGGGCACTCAGGCGCTTGCGGAGGAGATCGGCGCACAGTTCGCCCGGCAGGTGTTTGTGACGCCCACTCAAACGCTCGCAGATCTTGTCGCCAAAGGCGTATTTGCGCCACTCAGGGTCGAGTTTTCGGCAGCCCCGTTTCCCATCAAGAACAAAGAGGTAAAGTTAATCCGCTTGTGATATGGTCTTTGATAGCCGCCTGGTAGTGCGGAAGTTCCAACCAACACACAGAAGGGGTCGTTGATGCTGAAATACTTGGTTATGACGGCTATATTGCTCGTGCCTGCCGTGGCTCGCGCGGAGTATCCGGCCAGAGCTATTACGCTTGTCGTTCCGTTCGGGCCTGGAGCGGTCCAGGATGCAACGGCCCGCGTACTTGCCCGGGGACTCTCGAAACATCTCGGACAGTCGGTCGTGGTGGAGAACCGCCGGAGTGCGTACGGCGTGCCCACGGTCCGGACATTTAAGGATGCAAATCCCGACGGCTACACGCTCTTGCACGGCCACGACGGCCAGTTTGGGTTCATGGGGTCGGTCTTCGACGACCATAACGAACGGCTTGGTCGGCAAAAACATGATCTCGGCTACGATCCCGCTCGGGATTTTACCCCGCTTGGGACGTTCGCTGAGTATCGGTGGCTGCTGACGGCAAACAAGTCGCTTGGGGTCAGTGATGTCGCGTCGTTGCGCGCATATGCAGAGTCTCATCCAAAACTGGCTATGGGCTCGGTAGGTCCGTCGCCCACA
The DNA here is from genome assembly GCA_040389385.1 of Patescibacteria group bacterium. Taxonomy (GTDB): domain Bacteria; phylum Patescibacteriota; class Minisyncoccia; order Phycocordibacterales; family SBAW01; genus GWA1-54-10. The sequence continues at coordinate 20,689 of JAZKAA010000001.1, forward strand.
CTCATTGCGGCTCTCCTCAAGAAGGAAATGGGTCTCAGCGAGCTCGTAGTCCCCAAGTTCGGGACTGATGGGGAAGCCATGCTCGATATGCTTGCGGGTCGGACCCATCTGTTTGCGGCGAGCACGGCGACTGTCTTGGAGCAGGGAGACGCTATTGCGTACTTGGGCGCCGTCGGCGCTCATCGCAACGACCTCTTCCCGTCTCTGCAGACGCTTGCCGAGCAGGGCCTTACGGCCCTTGGGACCGTTCCTGACACCTGGACCGGGCTCTTCTGTCCGCTCCGCTGCCCGGCCGACGTCGTCGCGGCGCTTAAGGAGGCGCTTGCCAAAACTGCGGCTGACCCGGAGATCGTCGGTCAACTCAAGAAGATGGGTGTGGGCGTCCACTATCGGCCGGCTGAAGCGGTCCCAGCGCTCATTAAGGAGACCTACCGCGTCCACAAAGAGCTGCTACGGCAGACCGGAGTGTGGATCATCGAGTAGCGGGGGTTATAAACATGCGGACGCGCGGCAAGAGTTCCTTGCCGCGCGTTTTCTTTTGCCTGATACTTAGCCTATGAACTTAGAGGGCTTTGCAGATGCAGTACGCCGAGATCCGCTGTTTGCCGCCGAAGGGATGGACCTTGAGCGCGGTGAAGCTACCCTTGCCGCAATAAAAGAAAAGGTCCGCGAGATTGAAGAAGTCTGCAGTAGAGAGTCATTTGCGGCCCGGCTTTTTTTTGTACGGTATCCGATAGCAACCCACGCCCTCCCGCTGCCATTTATTGGGGCACTTATAGAGGCAGAACGCAGTCGGCGCAGGTTTATCGACGGTGTTTCAGAGCAAAAGGCAGAGGAGTTGCTGGCGAATTGGGATTCAGCCGCGACCGCGTTTGCCATAGGCGTGTCACGATACAAAAAACTCCACGCATTGGTGCGCCACCTAGACTTGGAGGTCGCTGCTCCAATGGTAGACATGCACGGCAATGTTACATTGCCCGCCGATATAGAAACAGTTTTTCAACAGTTAGAGGCTAATGCTAAACGTCTACGGGCGGATGTCAACGAGCGCTGGGCTCTGCTAAGAGGCGCTCTTGCAGCAAAAAATCTGTATCATCTGACAACTACTCCACTCGCGCCGTTTATCGCCGGAGAAGAGCCCTCTTTATATAAGCAGTTACATAAACTTGAGTTATTGCACGCATTGCCGTTTCGGACTGGCGAATCACTTGAGCAGTATGGGCCACTTTCTTATACACTCCGGCAGTTTGACGGTACGCCGACCCCTCATACTTTTATGGTGTATATGGTGCGCAACACGAAGACGGGCATGTGCAGTCTTAAGGAGGTGGCGCTCGACGTGCATCTCTTTTTAAAATTGGGCAAAGGCGCACCTGTTGCGTCGGCAGGACCGCTGCATGCGGCGCTGCTTGAGCACAATGTGCCGTATTGGTATCAACCGTCAACCAACTTGTATGCATGCCGCGACCAAACCTACTGGGCCGACATTGCGACAATAGTCGATCGGGTACGCAGACCGTCGCTTTCAACTAATGTTGATAGACAGCGCTCAAGCTGTTTTGACCTCTTGTTGGGGGCCTGTCTTGAGGACCACGCAATGCATCTCTCAAATACCAAGGAACTTATACGCACAACCGGCACAATGCCTAAAAAATATTACTCACTCCTGTACCGGACGCACCCAAGCATATATTTTATGCCGTTTAACAGGAGTATTTGGAGGATACCGGAGGCGCCACATTTTTTGGGGTCAGACCGTGTAGGAGCGCAGCAGCGTATGTATGTGTCCGCCGAAACCGTACTCAAAAACACGACTCCGGAGGAGTTTGAGCGGGTAATGCAAGGCGGCCGCCTCCGTGAGGAGTTGCGACGCGCGAGGGAAGGCCGTTAATGGAACTTGTTTTCGAACGCAAAAAATCCGGCCAAGTCGTGGATGATTTTGTCGCGGGGTATGAGGTCCACAAGGGCGGAATAGGTAGTGACTTTTTGCAGCAGGGCCTTAAAGTCCGACTGGTTGTTTTCAAAGAACGGCACCGCTGTAGAGCCCGCCGAGGGGTTCTGCGCCAAAAAGAGCGAGAGGAAGCCGCTATGGGTGGCGAGCAGTAATTTGGCGTCCACGCTAAAGGGGATGCCGTTGAGGTTCATAGCCGCATCTTTTGAGTCTATATTCACCACATCTTTGACGACCGTCTCGAGGCCCGCGCCGCTGTCGCGCCACTCCAAAAGGAGCGTCTGAAACGCCGCCGTTTCTGGGCCATTGCCTCCGATTTCTTTACCGACCGTGGCGAGATAGGCTGCGGCGTTAGGCTCGTTTAGAGTTTCGGCCGACAGGAGACGATTCCGCTCAGCTGAGGCGTATTGCGGGAACTCTTTTGCAAATTGCGCGGTTGCCTCTATCGCCTTGGCTCTCCCAACATCGCTCAATACTTCGGGGCATTCATAAAATTCCAGCGGCACCATCAGTCCGTAGTCGACGCCGTAGGTTTTTTTGAGATAGGCCAGGGTGGCTCCGTTGTTTGCGGTAAGGTAAAAGAAGAGATTCCCTATATATTCCAGAGGTACGCCGCCGTTTGGTCTGCTCGCATGCAGGGTAAAAACATACGGCGGCGGATACAGAGCCAGGCAGGCACTATGGGCGAGTGTGAGTACCGGGTCGTTTTCTTGCCCATGGTTGGGGTAGGCCGCATTGAGCGCGTTGTGTATATCGCGCGCCTGCGCGGGCAGCCTGTCCGAGACGCCGCTTACTACCTCCGGGTACTGTGCCACTAGGGCTTGCGACTCGCACGCTCGCACGTCTCCACCGAGACATTGCTGCCGCTTTGCAAAGCGCGCTTGCACCTCTTGCATGCGGGTAACTACCGCCTCCGCCGAGCGCATGAGGCTCTCCTGCGTAATCGTGCCCGAGAGGCTGGCTATGCGAAAGACGGTGGGGTTCTTGGGGTCTGCAAGGGAGGCAACGCTTTTTTGAAACGTCTGCGCATCACTCAGACCATCCGCAATAGCCTGCGATAGTGCTACTTCGTATCGCTTAGCATCCGCCTCTAGCCCGGAGGCTACAAAAACTTGGCGCGCCTGCTCGAGCGCGGCCAATGAGCGCAAAAAGCGGATAGGATAAATAGTTTTAATGAGCGCCTTATCGCTCTCATTCTTTTGCGCTTTTTGGAGCGTGGGCTCGATTGACTCCAACAGGTCCGCATTTTGCTTGAGCGTTTGAGGGTCCGTCCCGGCGATATCAAGAAGTGGCGCGCGCTCGGCGAGGGCGCGTTCGTAAGCCAGCTTGAGCTCCGCCTCTGACGTAGTGACGACAGGGATACCCGCGTCCTTAAGTGCATTTGCATAAAAAGAGGCGGCATCTTTCTTGCTCTGGCCTTGGTTGATAAGAAAGAAAGCGCCTCCAATGAGCACAATTGCACTGCCCAAAAAAAAGAAAAGCTTTGCGCTTGCCCCCATGCGATGCATGGTGGACATAGTATCACGCATCGCAAAAATTTAGGTTTATACTAACTGTATATGGTACGGGTGGCTATCAACGGATTTGGGCGTATCGGGCGCGCGCTCATGCGCGCGGCTGTGCACGAGCCCGATGTCGACATTGTTGCTATCAACGACCTCGGCTCGCTGGAGAGTTTGGCCTATTTGCTTAAGTACGACAGTGTGTACCGCGCGTTCCCCGGCCAGGTGTCGGCAGGTAATGGCGAGCTTATTGTCGGCGCCAAGCATATAAAAGTACTGGCCGAAAAAGAGCCCGCTAATTTGCCGTGGAAGGATCTAAATATTGATGTAGTGGTAGAGTCGACCGGGTTTTTTACCGAGTTTGGCAAAGCTAAGGCGCACATAACTGCAGGTGCTAAGCGCGTGGTGATATCAGCTCCCGCCAAAGACGGCGCCGACGAAGCGGGCGTGCCCGTAACCGGCGTAACAGTCCTGATGGGAGTAAATGCCGACAAACTTTCAGGCTCGGCTATATCATCTAACGCATCGTGTACGACCAACGCCGCATCGCCGCTTATTGCGATACTCGACGCGGCCATAGGCATAGAGAAAGCACTCTTAAATACCACGCACGGCTATACCGCAAGCCAGTCGCTTGTGGATGGCCCGTCTAAAAAAGATTTAAAAGAGGGCCGGGGTGCGGCGCAAAATATAGTGCCGACCTCGACCGGTGCAGCCATAGCGGTGACGCAGGCTTACCCGCAGCTTGCAGGTAAGTTTGACGGAATATCGCTGCGTGTGCCGGTGCCTGCGGGCTCGATTGCCGACGTTACCTTTATCGCTAAGAGGGAAACTACCGCAGAGGAGGTCAACAAAATTTTGACCGACGCGGCCAACTCGCCGCAATGGCAGGGGATATTTGCCGTAACGACCGACCCGATAGTATCGAGCGACATCATCGGCAGCGAGTACGGCTCGGTGGCCGACCTTGGCATGACGCGCGTGATAGGCAACTTGGTCAAGGTGCTTGCCTGGTACGACAACGAAATGGGGTACGCCCACACGCTCCTGCGGCACGTAAAGGAGGCGGGGAAGCGTCTCCAATAAATAATATAGAATAGAGAGGTGAAGGTATTTCTTGCCAGCGACCATGCCGGGTTTGAGCTTAAGGGCAAACTGCTCGCGCATCTAAAAGCGCGCGGATACGAGGTCAAAGACTACGGCCCGCTCGCGCTCAACCCCCGTGACGACTACCCGGAAACTATCCGCCCGCTCGCACATGGAGTCGTGCTTGAGGGCGCGATGGGCGTTGCAATAGGCCTATCAGGAGAAGGCGAGGCCATGGCCGCTAACCGGGTAAAAGGTATACGTGCCGCCGAATATTACGGCGGTCCTACAGAGATTTTGACCTTGAGTCGCCAGCATAATGACTCCAACGTGCTTGCGCTCGGCGCACGATTTGTAAGCGAAAAGGAGGCGATTGCCGCGGTAGAGTTGTGGCTCGGCACGCCATTTAGCGGCGAAGAGCGCCACAAACGGCGCATACAAGAACTAGGATGATAAAAATAATCCCTGCAGTATTGCCCAAAAGTTGGGGCCAGCTTACAGACGACCTCAATAAGCTCGTTGGTGTGGCCACTATGGTGCAGCTAGACGTGGTTAAAAATATTTTTGACGGACATGAGTCACCACCGCTCTGGGAGGAGTTTGATTTTGAGTTTGATATTTATCTCGAGCCGGGCGAGTTTGTAGAGCGCGCACTCGAGTTGGGCGCGTCGCGCATTGTTGTACATACGCGGCACGCTACGGCGCGCGCTGCGCTCGAGCTCTTGCAGCCGCAGCGCGGCGGCGAGTTTGCTATGGCGGTTGGTGTAGCACTCCGGCCTACTGATACGCCGGATGTACTTATACCATACGCGGGGCTCTACGACTTTGTGCAAGTAATGGGGATAGACCACGAGGGCAATCAGGGCGAGCCGTTTGATAGCGCGGCTATTAGTCTTGTACGCGCGCTGCGCACTGCGCAACCGGAGCTTTTTATACAAGTAGACGGCCACGCTGCGGGACACGAGCAGGAGTTGGCGGCGGCCGGCGTTAACTCATTAGTAGTGGGCTCGGCAATTCTGACAGCAGAAGACCCAAAGGCTGCGTACAGGACGTTGTACAATAAAGCCAATGGCTCTCACTGACAAAGATGTACAAGCAATAGAGCTCAAAGCGGCCGACATCCGCGCAACTATTATCGAGATGCTGGTCGCGGCAGGCTCCGGCCACACGGCCGGCCCTCTTGGCATGGCCGACATCTTTGCCGCATTTTACTTCCGCATCCTCACTCACGACCCGCACAACCCCGCACTTTCCGAGCGAGATCGTTTGATACTCTCCAATGGCCACATTGTCCCTGTGCGGTATGCCACCATGGCACATGCGGGATATTTCCCTGTACAGGAGTGTCTGACACTGCGTAAGTTTGGCAGCCGCCTGCAGGGCCACCCGGAGAGGCAACGGTTGCCGGGGCTTGAGACAACATCGGGCCCGCTCGGCTCGGGGCTCGGCCAAGCGGCGGGCATCGCGCTCGGCGCGCGCATGGATAATAAAACATTCCGCACATACTGCTTTATGAGCGACGGCGAGCAGGACGCCGGCAACACATGGGAGGCAGCGATGTTTGCGGGCGCGCAAAAGCTGCACAACCTAACCGCGGTTATGGACCGCAACAACATCCAGATAAACGGCATGACAGAAAATGTTATGCCGCTGGAGAATCTTAAGGCCAAGTACGAGGCCTTTGGCTGGCATGTGCTCGAGATAGACGGCCACGACATCCGCGCGATTGTCGGCGCGGTAGACGAGGCCAAAGCGATTTATGAAAAGCCGACGATTATTATTGCGCACACCATCCCTGGCAAAGGCATAAAAGAAATCGAGTTTGACTATCACTGGCACGGCAAGCCCCCGACCGGCAAAGAGGCAACAGACTTTTTGGCCGAGCTGCGTACCCTCAAGGGCAAAATACAATCCGAACATGAATAGCGCAGAAGGTGCCCTTCTGTAATATGAGAACAAGAGATTATAAATCATTTGCACGAGGGGAGTGTTACCACCTCTTTAATAGAGGAAACGGGAAGATGGATATTTTTTCAGATTCAGCTGATTATTCATTTTTTCTATCACGTTTAGAGGAATATCTGTTTCCGAATAAAAGCAGAAGGGCACCTTCTGCGGAACGTTACGAAAGGAAATCGTTTCCAGAAAATTCCTTTTCTTTGTTGTGCTACTGTCTGATGCCGAATCATTATCACCTCGCAATTAAACAAAATTCGGAACTTCCTATTAGCGCTCTTATGTTGAGCCTAACTACAGGTTACTCAAAATATTTCAACAAAAAATACCGGCGGGTAGGCTCGTTATTTCAAGATCAATTTAAGGCTGTCCACATTGATTCAAATGAACAACTTCTATGGGTAAGCGCCTATATTCACCAAAATCCGCGAACAGCGCAGTTGGTTAAGGATCCAGGTGATTATAAATATAGTAGTTACTCAGAATATACAGGACAGACTATTGATAAGCTGTGCGATACTGACCTTGTGCTTGGACAATTTTCTGAAAAAGTAAACTATCAGCAGTTTGTGACTGATAGCCTAGAAAGCATAGTCAATCGTAAAGGTGTAGAAGGTGCCCTTCTGTAATAAAAATGAATGAATTAGATAAAAAGAAATTAGAAAAATCCAAACTCGTTTTTGGCTATTCTGTTTTATTTCTTGTGATTCTTTTAGTTCTGGGGGCTGGATTTGTTGTTTTAATGATAAATGGATTTATCCACGGGGTAGTAACTAGCGGATAGTATGTTGCGATTAAACTCTCTAAAAGAGAATTTATTTGAGAAGCCCGATATGGAGCCGACGCGTGATGGCTTTGGTCGCGGGCTTTTGGAGTTGGGAGAAACAAATCCCGACGTGGTGGCGCTATGCGCCGACTTGGCCGAGTCGACACGCATGCTCGCTTTTAAAGAAAAGTATCCGGAGCGCTATGTCGAGCTGGGCGTTGCCGAGCAAAACCTTGCCACGGTGGCGAGCGGCTTGGCCAACTACGGCAAGATCCCGTTTATTGCCAGCTATGCCACCTTTAGCCCCGGGCGTAACAACGAGCAGATACGCACAACCATCAGCCTTAACAATGTGCCGGTAAAGATTGCCGGGCATCATTCCGGACTCTCGGTGGGCCCCGACGGCGCAACGCACCAAGCACTCGAGGACATTGCGCTTATGCGCATGCAACCCAATATGACGGTTATAAGCCCATGTGATAGCGAGGAGGCGCGCAAGGCAACCATCGCTGCTGCCGCCCATCCGGGCCCGGTGTACCTACGCCTGCATCGCGAAAAAACTCCCGTCATGACCACCCAAGAGACTCCGTTTGTACTAGGGAAAGCTAACGTCATGTATGAGGGTGATCACACGCCCGAGGTGGCAGTGTTTGCTACAGGCCCGTTGTTGTACCAGGCACTTTTGGCAGCCAAAGAGCTTGAGCACACCGTGCCCACAGTAGTAGTCAATGTGCACACTATCAAACCGCTTGATGCAGAGACGATTTTAAAATATGCCAAAGAGGCTGGCGCGGTGGTGACAGTTGAAGAGCATCAGGTCGCCGGAGGGCTGGGGAGTGCGATTGCCGAGCTGCTTGCGGCCAATACCCCCATGCCGCAGGAGTTTATAGGGGTGCATGACCGCTTTGGCCAGTCAGGCCAGGCAGATGAGCTGCTCAAACATTACAAACTCGATGCACCGGCGATTGTCGACGCTATCAAAAAGGTTCAACAACGAAAGGTGCGGGCGGGGTAGCCAAGTTTTTTTCCAATTGCTCGCGTGTTAAGAGGCCCTTTTGCGCGCCTATCTCCTGCAGCACTGCCGAGGCGTTGACCGAGCCCCACATTAATGCCTCGGACAAACTTTTGCCCAGGCTAAGGGCAACAGTGGTGGTTGATGCAAGCGCATCTCCCGCGCCGGTTATCTCAAATGGTGCGCGCGGGTCTGGGTAGCGAGGGCAATGCAGCGTGGCGCCTGCCTCATCTATGGAGTAGCAGCCGCGTTTGTCGTCGGTAATCACTACTATTTTTGGCCCGAGTGCTTTAATGCCGGCAAGGAGTTGTTTGATATCGCTACCCACAGGGAGGCCCAAAATATGCTCGGCCTCTTCTTTATTGCAAAAGATAATATCGGTGCGTTTGTACACATCGGAAAGCGCTTCTTTGCCGATCTTAAATTGGAATGTTCCCGGTTGGAAGGCGAGCTTGGTAGTGCTCCAGCGTTTAAGCTGCTCGGCCAATGCGTTGTGGTAGGCGAGCGAATTTTCGCCCAGCGACGATAGGTACAGCCACTTGGGGCCGGAGGGGAGCGGCGGCACGCGATACTCAAACTCCTCGTGTTTAACTAAAATAGTGCGGTTGTCGTCGTACCACAGTACAAAATGGTGGTTGGTGTGCTTGCCCTCTACACGCTCAACAAACGTACTGTCTACTTTGTCTTTGAGCAGCGAGGCAAGACACTCCTGGCCCTCTTGGTCGGCGCCCACATAGGCACGCAGGCCCGAGTTTATCCCTAGCCGCGCCGCAGCCACGGCGGCATTGACCGCGTTGCCCACCGCAGGCACAAGCGTTGCAGACTCAAAAGGTATTTTGTCGCCCCAGCGCATACATATCTCGCAGTCCTCGTTGTTGATGTTGCAGTGCACCGACGCATCTTTGAGCCGGATAAACTCATCTACGACAATGTCGCCCACGGCCAAGAAGTCCATATATACTTACTAGTATATGCTGTCTTTGCGAGATGCGGTCGCGGAATATAAACAGACGGGGAAAGCCATCGGCCACTTCAACATAAGTGACTCCAACCAGCTCGAGGCCATCGCCCAAGCAGCTAAAGAGGCCAGCCTACCGGTGATTATTGGCTTGTCGGAGGGCGAGCGGGAGTACTTTCCGCTTGCGCATGCGCGCTCGCTGGTAGATGACTATATAAAGGAGGGCATACAGATGTACCTCAATGCCGACCACACGTACGGCTTGGACAAAGCCAAGGCGGCTATAGATGCCGGCGTAGACTCGATAGTGGTAGACGGCGCCAAGCTGCCGTTGGCGGAGAATATCGCGCTGGTCAAAGAAGTGGTGGAATATTCGAAAGGCAAAGTAATAGTAGAGGGCGAGTTGGGCTACATCGGGCAGTCATCCAGCCTGCACGACGAGCTGCCGGAGGGCGTCTCGCTGGAAAACTTGACCACGCCCGAAGATGCAAAAAAGCTGGTGATGGAAAGTGGCATCGACATGCTCGCCCCGGCGGTGGGTAATATCCACGGCATGCTCAAAAACGCCGCCGAGCCGCGCCTGCATCCGGACAGGGTCAAAGCAATTGCCGAGGCGACGGGCGTGCCGCTTGTGTTGCATGGCGCGTCGGGCAATACCGAGGATGATGTGCGCGCATGCATTGCTGCGGGCGTGGCTATCGTGCATATCAACACCGAGCTGCGTGTGGCGTACAAAGAGGAGCTGGTAAAGACGCTCCGCATGCACCCGAGTGAGGTAGCTCCGTACAAACTCCTGGCCCCCGTCGTCTTGGGTATGCGCACGTATGTAGCCCACAAACTTAGGGTATTTGCTAATAAATAGGTTTTTCTGTATAGTGTGCCGACATGGATCTGGTAGTAGAAAAGCGTGATACCAAGAAAAAGGCTAAATCTCTCCGCGAGAAGGGCCTTTTGCCTGCGGTTATATACGGCCGCTCCGAGGAGTCGACCCCCATTTCTGTCGATGCCAAGGTATTCGGCAAGCTGTTTAAGACGGCCGGCGAGTCCACTATTTTGACTATCAAGGGTCTCGGCGAGGACCGTCAGGCGCTTATCCAAGAGGTAGACTTTGACGCGGTCAACGGCCAGCCGGTGCATGCCGACTTTTATGCAATCGAAAAGGGCCAAAAGGTAACCGTCTCCGTACCGTTTGAGTTTGAGGGCGTATCGCCGGCGGTTAAGGAGCTTGGTGGTATTTTGACCAAGGTTATGCACGAGCTGGAAATGGAGGTAGAGCCTGCAGAGCTGCCGCAGCACATTGTGGTAGATATTTCCAAACTTGAGGCGCTTGATAGCCAAATAAAAATCAGCGATTTGTCGTTGCCCAAGAGTGCCAAACTGTCGGTTGACGCCGATGAGGTGGTTGCGATGATTTCTGTGGCTAAAGAAGAGGTAGAGGAGGTTGCAGCACCGGTTGACCTCTCTGCAATAGCAATATCCGAAGAGCGCGGCAAGAAGCCTGACGAAGAGGGCGCCGCCCCAGCAGAAGGAGAGTCCAAAGAGTAATTAAATCCCGCCACTCGGCGGGATTTCCGTTTATAAAAAGCAGGAGAGGCGACCCGAAGGCCGCCTCTGAGAAATTATTGGGAATGGGAATCTTGTGTGCTTTACGAACCTTTGCTCGCAAGGCGTTCCCATTTCCGGTCAATCCCTAACAACCGCAGATCGCCAACCATCTTGGCGAAAAACGAACCTATCCGGACAGTTGCTAGTCCGAGGACTAGCGGTGATGGAGAGTCACCTCTCGGATAGGGCGTGGCAGGATAAATCCTGGAGATTTGGGCTACATTGCTGTGCCCGTCGATCTCTTTGGATCATTGAGCGAAGCCCACCGGTCTACCACGCTTTCCAGCGTCCCCTCCAGGGGAGGGGACGCTAGCCCTCGAAATTTTGCAGTGTGGAAAGATCATCGTGGATTGTTTTGAGCTTGACTAGAGCTCTCTGCAATCCACTAAAGTCGCGGCCAAGTCATGGCTACCTCCTTTTCGAACAAAATATTAATATCATATTAAATATTATTCGTCAAGTATCTCTAAAAGAAAATGGGATTTTCATAGTAAGCCAAACCAGCCCTTCTACGTCTGTTAGAATATAGATAACTAATGAAGGCACGGACTTTTGTATTGGGGCTGAGTACCTTTGTTGCCTTGGGCACAGCGGTCTACTGCATGGCCACTATTATCCCGCGCGCACAGGCGCAGGAGTTGACCCCGCAGGAGCGGGCCACGCTGCAGGCCCAGTACGACCAGCTCCAGCAGGAGATAGCCCAGTACCAAAAGGTAATCGACGACACCAAAAATAAGGAAAAGAGCCTGCAGGGCGACGTAACCCAACTGGACGCCCAGATTAAAAAGGCGCAGGCCGAGATAAACCAGCGTACGCTCACTATCAACACGCTCACGAGCCAGATAACCCAAAAGGCAAAAAACATACAAACCCTGCAACAAAAAATAGACGCCGGCCACGACTCGCTCGCCAAAATACTGCGCGAAAAGGACCAAATAGACACGACCTCGCTCATGATACTGGCACTGTCCTCCGGTAGCCTCTCGCAGCTGATGGCCGACACCGACAACATCGACTCGGTCAATCAAAACCTACAGGACCTCTTTGATGAGCTGCGCGGGGTCAAGCAGCAGACCGAGGCCGAAAAGGCCGCGCTTGCAGCCCAGCAGGACAAGCAGCTCGATGCCAAGCACGATGCGCAGGTGCTGAAAGCTGCCGTCAGTACGGCCCAGCAGCAAAAGACCACGGAGCTTACCGTAACCAAGGGTCAGGAGAGCGCCTACAACAAAGTATTGGCGCAAAAGCAGGCGCAGGCGCAACAAATACGCAATGCGTTGTTTAACCTCCGCGACACCAAGGGTATTACCTTTGAGTCGGCGCTCCAGTACGCCACCGTAGCGCAGCAAAAGACCGGCGTCCGCGCCGCGCTTATTTTGGCAATCCTTTCGCAAGAGTCAGACCTTGGCGCCAATATCGGCAGCTGCTATGTAGGCAACCTCTCGACCGGTGACGGCTCGCGGATTAAAGACGGCACCGCGTACGAAAAGGTAATGAAGGCACCGCGCGACACCACGCCGTTTGAGGCCATTACCTCGGCGCTGGGCCTGAGCTGGCAGTCGACGCCTGTGTCGTGTCCCTTGGGCAGGACCTACACCTCCAGTCGTGGCTACGGCGGCGCCTTGGGCCCGTCGCAGTTTATACCGTCGACCTGGCAGCTGTTTGCTCCCCGTATAGAAAAAGGCTTGGGCGAAGGCACGGCCAACCCGTGGAATCCGCAAGACGCCATTATGGCCACCGCGCTCTATATGTCGGACTTGGGTGCAGGTAGCCAAAGCTACACCGCCGAGCGCAACGCCGCCTGCAAGTACTACTCGGGGCGCTCCTGCGACACGCGCAGCCCCATCAACTACACCTACGGCAACTCGGTAGTAACCAAGGCAGACACCTTTCAGAAAAACATCGACTTCTTGAACAATTTGTAGAGTTGTGATACATTACTTGGCGTGAAAAAGGATACCCACCCGACATACTTTCCCGAGGCAAAAGTAACCTGCGCATGCGGGAATGTCTTTGCCGTGGGATCAACTAAGGAAAAGCTGGAGGTAGAAATCTGCTCCAACTGCCATCCGTTTTATACCGGCAACGACAAGATACTCGACGCCGCCGGACGTGTAGAAAAGTTTAAGGCCCGCCGCGCAAAAGCAAGCAAGTAGATGGATCTAGACAAATATAAACAAAACCCCAAGACAGCACACTTGGTGGGGACACTCCAGTATCTCCAAAACGACGCTGACAAGGCGGCGCTCATCGCGCAGATGGACGAAATTTTAAAGTCCGAGGAGGGGAGCGACGAGTCGCCCAACGAAGTGGTGCTCGAGGTGCGCGCCGGCGTGGGCGGCCAAGAGGCCGCGCTCTTTGCCGAGGAGCTTGCCGATATGTATCGCTCCTTTGCCGAGCGCGAGGGGTGGAATGTCCGCGTCATGTACGAGAGCAAGACCGACTTGGGCGGCTACAAAGAGGCCGCGTTTGAGCTGCGGGGCCTGGGCGTATACGACAAGCTGCGCTACGAGACGGGTGTGCACCGGGTACAGCGTATCCCCGCTACAGAAAAGGCCGGTCGCATCCACACCTCTACAGCCTCGGTCGCGGTGTTGCCGATACGCAAAAAGCACAAGATAGAGCTTAACCCCGCCGACATCGAGTGGGAGTTTAGCCGTGCGGGCGGCGCCGGCGGGCAAAACGTCAACAAAGTAGAGACTGCCGCGCGCGTCATCCACAAGCCGACCGGCCTTGATGCCCGCAGCCAGGCCGAGCGCAGCCAGGCCGCCAACCGCGAGCGGGCTATGGCTGTGCTTATGGCCAAGATAGAGGCGCTGCACGAAGAGCAGCAGGCCAAGGCGCACGCCGACGTGCGCGCCGAGCAGATAGGCACCGGCGACCGCTCAGAAAAGATCCGCACCTACAACTACCCGCAAGACCGCGTCACCGACCATAGGCTTAAAGAGAGTTGGTCTAACATCCCCAAAATTTTGGCGGGCAACCTTACTGCTATTGTAGATGCCTTCAAAAAGTAATTGGTTGGCGCTTGGTATAGGGCTCGCCGCACTTGTGGTGTGGGCGAGTATTTGGAGTATTGCAGAGGCCCCGCATGATTTGGTGCGTAAAGAAAAGCAATCAGTGACCGTGCTGTTTGCCGGTGATATTATGCTCGACCGCAATGTGGCCGCGTGGCGCGAGTCAGACCCGGCGCCGATGTTTGCGGGGGTTGCTGACGTGTTTAACCAAGCCGACTACCGCGTGGCTAATCTCGAGGGCACCGTTACCACAAACTCCTCTATTGCGCGGCAAAATTCCAAGATTTTGCGCTTTACCTTTGACCCGTCGTTTACCGAGACGGCGCTTAAACCTCTGCATCTCAGTGCCGTCTCGCTTGCCAACAACCATGCGCTCGACTTTGGCGAGTTTGGGTACGACGACACTATTGCCTGGTTGGACGCACATAGCATCCAGCACTTTGGTCAGCCGTACAATGACACGGGAAAACTGTCGACCGTGCTCCATACCAAGCTTGGCGACATTTGCCTGATGGGCTACATGGGCGTGTGGGGTGGGAGCACTACCAACACAGTGAGCGCCATTGAGGCGCTGCGCCCAAGTTGCTGGCGCGTAGTGGTGTTTGCACACTGGGGTATCGAGTATCAGACAAGCGCGAGCCCCGAGCAGGTGGCTGCGGCGCATGCGTTTGTTGATGCCGGGGCCGACGTGGTCATTGGCGCGCACCCGCACGTGGTCGAGCCGGAGGAGACCTATGCCGGGCACGCTATCTTTTACTCCCTTGGCAACTTTATGTTTGACCAAGAGTTTAGCCCTGAGGTCCAAAAGGGCCTTATGGTACAGGTCGATTTTGGTGCCGAAAAGACATGCTTTACCCCTATTCCGGTAGGTATAAGTCATGCCACAACGGCTGCTTTGGCGCCGCTAGACAGCCTATGTCTGTCGTGATATGGGCCTCGACGTCCATATAACCGTCGCTTCGGTCAGAATACAAGCAAGCTTGCATTCCTCCCTCCGCTAGGTTATAACTTACCCACGCCCAGAGGGGCATTTTTGCTAAAACATGTCTAACGACCTTATAGAAAAGTTGTTTAAAGTCGGGGCCCATTATGGGCTCTCTTCCTCGCGCCGTCACCCGAGCTCGCGCCCGTTTCTTTTTGGTAGCAAGGGCGGCACGGAGTTGTTTGATCTCGAAAAGACGAGCGCATTTTTGACCGAGGCACTGGAGTTTATCGCCAAGCTCGCCAAGGACCGCAAGGTGGTTTTGTTTGTCGGCGGCAAGGCCGAGGCCCGCGAGGAGGTCAAGCGCACAGCCGAGTCGCTCAATCAGCCGTACGCGGCGGCCCGCTGGATAGGGGGCTCGCTCACCAACTGGGCCGAGATTAAAAAGCGCCTCAACCGCCTGCAAGAGATTACGGACCAGACCAAGAGCGGTGAGCTTGCCAAGTTTACCAAGCTCGAGCGCTTGATGATTGAGCGCGAGGCGACCGACCTCACCACTATGTTTGGCGGCCTTGTCGGCCTCACCAAGCTCCCCGACGCGCTTGTTGTTGTAGACCCCCGCGCGCAGGCAGGTGCTGTTGCCGAGGCTAACGCACTCAATATCCCTGTGGTTGCCTTGCTCAACTCCGACTGCGACGCAAGCACTATTGAGTACCCCATACCCGCCAACGATGCATCTAAAGCAACTATAGAGTATGTGCTCGCGCAAATTGCCGAGGCGTACCGCGATAACTTGGGCGCTGTTCCGACAGCTCCTACAGCGGCAGCAGCTCCTGTTGTGCCGGAAGTGCGTTAAACTACAAACATGGCAATTTCTGCAGAAGCGGTAAAAGAGCTCCGCGACAAGACAGGCGTTTCTATGATGGAGTGCAAGAAGGCGCTTGAGGAGGCCGGCGGCGACATGGAGAAGGCACTTGGTATCTTGCGCGAGCGCGCAGTGGTCCAGGCAGGCAAAAAGTCCGATCGCGTCTTGGGCGCGGGCACGGTACAAAGCTACATCCACAACACCGGGCAGGTGGGCGCGATGGTACTTTTGTCGTGCGAGACAGACTTTGTATCTAAAAATGACGAGTTCATGGCCTTGGCGCGCGATATCGCAATGCACGTCTCCGCGATGCGTCCGGCCAACACCGAGGAGCTTCTTGCCCAGCAATACATAAAAGACCCGTCTAAAACTATCGGCGACCTACTTAACGGTGCTGTACAAAAGTTTGGCGAGCGTACAACAGTAAGTGACTTTGCCTGTTTTGCAGTTAAGTAGGCAAGCGGGTAGAATAAAGGTGTGATACTTTTTCTTATCGTACTTCTATGTGTGTCGGTAGTCGGTATGGCCGCGCTCTTGGGGCTTAAGCGCTGGGAGATGCAGACCGGCCGTGTGGTGCTCTCGGCGTGGCGGCCGCAGGTAGGGGCCTTGGCGCACCGGGCGCTTGGATGGGTCGAGTACACCCTGCCTGCTATCCTGCGCCATTGGCTCGCCGAGGGAGAGGCGTTTGCCCGCAACTTTCTCCATCGGCTCTCGGCACTTATTGTTGTCTTGACCGAGCGCGGCCTAGAGTGGCTGCTCCGCGTCTTGCGCCGCAGTACCGCAGTACCGCGCAACGACACCGAGGCCTCCGCGTTCCTCCGTGAGGTATCGGCCCACAAAGCAGAGCTCCTGCGCAACTCGGGTACCCGCGAGGCGATCTACGAAGAGTAATCAGAGGTCAAGTTTAAATAAATAACGTTATTTCACACGGTCGTGTAAAATGTGTACTAAGGCTTTAGATGAAAGAAATGCTTCAACCGTGCTTGATTGTCTATTGAGTCTGCGACTATCAACCGGACATGTTTTTCTAGCTCAAAAGCTTTGTTACTTAATTTTAATAGCTCGACACATGGATACGGATATACGAATACAGAATTTTGTAGGCGGTAAAATCCAAGTTCTGAAAGTTTGCCCTGGAAGAGTCTACGGACATACTGGTCGGTTTCAGGTATATCAAAGCAAACAACGCGCCACTTTCTGTCCCATGCGTGTTTCTGCTTAGATAGAGAATAGTCTTTAAATTGGAGTCGGGCTAATTTACGTCCTCCTGCAGAGGTCAGGCGATACCGTCTTTCTCTGCCCGGTATGGCCTCAACATCTCCATCTTTAGCAAGTCTATCGAATGCACGTTTCAATTTCTCCGTCGCCTTGCGAGGGTTGGGGTCGATAGCTTTGAGGACAAGACCAATACCAGGAGAGAGAGCTAAGACGGCAACCACACCTCCTGTTGCAAGCAGACCAAGCGCTATTTTGGAAACCAGTCCTTTGTTGTTCATCTGTGTCTTTTAGTATAGCACTATTTTACACGGTCGGGTAAAATGCGCACGGGTAGAAAATTTGATATAGTGTGGACTGTAGCAATTGCCACCGTAGCTCAGTTGGTAGAGCACCTCATTTGTAATGAGGCTGTCAGGGGTTCGAATCCTCTCGGTGGCTCCAATGAAAAAGTTTATTTTGTTTGATTTTGATGGAGTTATTGTTGACTCGCACGAGCCTGCCTATCAATCTCAGCGCACGCGTTGCCCGCATCTCACACGAGACGATCATCGCAAACGCTTCGAGGGCAACGTTAACGACCATCCGGAACATGAGGATGCACATACGCCCGAGTGCCAACTTGACCTTAATTTTTTTGATATCTACATACCCAAGATGGATACAGTGCCGGTTGTTCTGGGGATGAACGAGGTCATCGCACAACTAGCTACGACGTATACGCTCATCGTTATCTCCTCGACTCTTACCGCTCCAATACAAAAACTTCTTGATAGAAACGATTTGGGCAAGTACTTTGTAGAGATCTTGGGGAACGATGTCCATACAAGCAAAGTAGAGAAGATTAAAATGGTCTTCAAAAAATATGACGTAGGGCCAAAAGACTGCGTCTTTATAACCGATACTCTGGGTGACTTACATGAGGCAGAACATATGGCCGTTGGTGCAGTTGCGGTAACGTGGGGCTTCCACACGCCGGAGACTTTGCAAAAAGGAAAGTCGTTCAAGCTTGTTTCAACACCACAAGAACTTATTTTTGCTGTAGAAGAGTATTTTGCTATTGCTGAGCAGTAGAGGTTGCGAGGGTTTTGAGCTCGGGGATCAGCTTCATCATATCGTCCAGATTTTTAAAGCCATAGACCGGTGCGCGGTTGTTGACCACTATTGCCGGCAGCGTCCCGTCTAGCTTGCGCAGACGCTCCAGGGTGACCAACGCCGAGAGGTCGAGATGATAGTCAAAGGAGTACACGCGCAAGCTCGGGTACGTCTCGCGCAAGTAGGTCAACACCTCGCCCATGCGCGCGCAGTCGGCGCAGTCGCCTGCGTTGGAGTAAAAGTACAGCACATAGACTGGCTTAAAGCTCTTACATTTTTGTGATATCTGCTGCATCAACAGGTAGTCTTTGATCTCCAAAAGAGAGTACTGCTGCTTGAGCGAAACAACCTCGGCGTTGTTGGTGCCCAGGTTTTGCTCGGCCACCGAGAGCCGGCTGGCAAGGCTGTTGAGCTCATCCGAGAGCGAGGGGTTGCTGGTGATGGCTGAACAGTCGAGGCTCCCCAAGAGCTCAAACTGGGTCTCGGTGGAGAGGATGTCTATAGAGATAGCCTCTTGCGTAGTGCGGATGTCGGCAACGCGCGCGGCATCAAGCCTGCTAGCCACATAAAATGCCGTGCCAAAGATGGCCGCGGTTATGACAAAAGCAATGACGTATTTTTGATACTGCATGTGGTATGCACCTTACCGCCAGCGGCTCTCGCGCGCAAGGGCGGCGCCCCACGCCGCGCGCATAAGCCACAGCGGCGCCAAAAATCCAAAAAAAGCAAAGTACGCGGCAAACGACTTAACGCCGAGCCCGGTCTGAGCTATACGGTTACCCAAGAGTATTGCGACCAAGGTCATACAGAGCACCGCCACGATGACAAACAACATGCTGTTGGTGTTGAGGTAAAACCACGTCAGATGTGGCGCGGGCGGCACGTGCAGAGGGATGCCGGTGGCAAAAAAGTCGCCCATGCGGCTAAGCACCATGTCGGTTATCCGGTACACCGCGTAGGCGGCGGTGTATATACCGGCAAAAAAGGACAGCGTCGCAAACGGCAAAATGAGCATCCCAAAGTTGCCGTATCGCTTGTTAAAAAACATATATCCGTAGTCGCGTGCGTTCATCAAAAACCCTTGTGACCACCGCACGCGCTGGCGCAGGAGTGTGCGGACCGTGTTGGGCACCGTCGTGTAGACAAAGGCGGTGTGCGCGTTGACTATCTTGAGATGGTTGGCGTGCATGCGGAAGGCTATCTCCATGTCCTCGGTATTGTGTGCGTGGCGGAAGAGCCCGATTTTTTTAAAGACCTCGCGCTTGTACATGGAAAAGGGCCCCGGCAGCACGTTGATAGCCGAGAGGTTGTCGAACATTTTTTTATAAAAAATGCCAAAGGTGTACTCAACGTTTTGCATGAGCTCCAAGAGCGAGCGGGGTTTGTGCACCTTCATTGCCGGTGTGATGGCCATTATTGTGCTGTCACTCTCAAACTTTTTGACTGCCTCTATGAGCGCACTAGCCTCTACAAACGAGTCGGCATCCAGACAGCCGATAAGCTCGCCTTTAGATTGCTCGATGCCGATATTGAGCGCGGTGTACTTGCCTCCGTTTGCTTTTTGTACCAGCGCCACGCGAGTAGGATACTGCGCTGCATAGCGTCGCGCGATATCCGCCGTGCCGTCAGACGAGCCGTCGTCTACAACCATAATGTCGAGTTTATCTGCCGGGTAGTCGAGCGCGAGCAGCGAGTCGATGGTGGCACCAACAGTGGCTTGCTCGTTGTAGCAGGGCACCAACATGGTGACCGCAGGGTAGCAGCGGGGGAGTGCGGTGCTCTTTTTCTCCGGACGCTTTTCAAAGAAGGAAATGAGCAAAAAGACCTCAAAATAGAGGGCGATAAATAGGCACAGATAAAGGCCCGTGGCCCCAATATCCATCGGGGCAGTATAGCATTTTGAGCTTTTTAACGCACCTGTGCGCCGTACTGGGCCACCGTCGCTGCTTCGAGCTTTTTGTGCAAACTATCGACTTCCTCATTGGTGAGTGTGCGCTCAAGCGAGCGGTAGACAATGCGGTAGGTATAACTCACTTTGTCCTCACCAAATTTCTTGGCGTCGGCGTAGGTGTCGAGCAGTTGCACCTCCTCGGCCATGTCCTCGCCTACCGTTTCGCGGATAAGGTCAAAGTAATTGTTGGGTGCAAATGTTTTGGGCACTACAAACGAGATATCGCGCACCACCGCCGGGTACTTGCTGACCTCTTTAAATTTATTTCCCAACTGCAGTTGAGACATGACGCGCGGGTCGGTGCTCCACAGCAAGCGGATGTCAGGAAGCTCCATACTAATTATTGCGAGCCGCTCAAGACCAAAACCAAACGCCCATCCGTTGTAACCCTCAAGCCCAAAGTTTTTGAGCACACTCTTTTTTGGCATGCCGCCGCCCAAGATTTCTATCCAACGATCACCCACCTTGACCTCTACCTGCAAGCTTGGGTCGGTGTAGGGGAAGGTGTCGTCCAAAAAGCGATACTCCGCGTCTTTACCAAAGAGACTCTCGACCACTTCCGAGAGCACTTTCTTTAGCTCGTCGAGCGGCATAATACCCATACTGTCCGGCTGCAAGAGCCATCCGCCAAATTGGTGGAAGACGTTCATGTGGCGGTTGTCTATCTCGTCTTTTCGGTAGACTTTGCCATAACACACACAACCTATCGTCTCGCCCTTGGCTGCGCGCGCTTTGACCTCGGGCAGTTGCAGGTAGTAGTACCACATGACTGTGTCGTGGGTACGCAATATATTTTTGTCGTCTATGTAGTAGGTGTCGGAGTGGCTGCGTGCCGGATGATCGGGCGCAAAGTCAAAGAGATCAAAGGAGATGCTCGCCGGTACTACCTCGGGGATAATTATGTTGTCGAGGTTTTTAAGAGCGTCGGTCGAGCGGGCGCGTTTGACCAGCTCCATAAGCGGACTGCCCGGTGTGCGCGAAAGGTCGGGCATAGCCAGGTAGCGCTTGATCCGGCTGGCATCGGTGTCGGTGCGGCCTGCTAAGCCTGCAATAAGCTTTTTCTCCTCGTCGATGGGGATGGTGTAGTCCATGTGGCGTTACTCTACAATACTATATCCAAAAATAAAAAAGCCGCCGTTACTTTACGGCAGCTAGTATGTTTGAGGGCTTGCGGCGTGGCAGGGGAGGATCAAACAAACACTCCCTCCAGATTTTTGCAGCCGCCGCTAGCGGCATGACCACCGCGCCTTCTGTCGGGTACCCTTTGCCTGGCCCCTGAACCCACGCGTCGATGTCGGCGGAGTAGTGTGGAATAAATCGTAGCTTTGGATCGGGCACCCACGCGCCTGATTCGGCTTTCATAACGCCCTTGTACCCTTGGTGGAAAGCAAGTGCGGCACGCGGGCCCAGACAGATGCGTTCGCGGGCGATATCGGCAAAGATAGTACAACCGGAAGCGCAGTAGCCGTTGATAACAAAGCTTGCGGTCGGATGTAACAATGCCGCTGTTCCCATCAACGCAAAAGCCCGTTGATCGCCTCCGGAGACAGCGATGATGTGGCACGGCATCGAGTCGCATCCGAGTAGGGTCTTGAACACGTCTCGGTCCGGCTCAACTGGTTCGAATCCTTCGCCTACGCTTTTCGGGATTTTTGCGCTACACCACTCTTTGCACCACTCAAACATGCTGGCGACGGTGTCGTCCCGGTGCATAACTGCTGGTGTCGTTGGCGGCCGATCTTTGGGCGATGACTTTTTAAACTCCTGGTGCGCAAAAAAGACCAGAAGCGCCAGCCCCAGTAAATCAAAGAGCTTTATCCTCACCTGGTCCTCCTTGGTTTGGACTTCAACATCACAGTAGCACAAAAAAGCCGCCTACTTCAACGGCGGCTTATGCGTCTTCGATGCCAAATCCATCGTCATCGTCGTCATCGTCCTCTCCACCGGTACCGTCATCCGGCTTGCCGAGCGAGGATGGCGTGTGGTACTTGAGGGGAAGGAGCGGCGGCAACCAGATTGCCGGCATCATCGGGCTTGGCTTTAACCATGACTCCGTTGGCGGGGTATCGTACCCCACCGCATATGCCGGCATGGCGATGCACAACAGAAAAAGCGCGCTGAGTATTTTCATACGGAACTCCTCCTAAGCTTATTTAAGTAGAGCATTTTACCCTTATTTGACAAGGTTTTTTATCCACTTTTGGGCTTTCATTTTGCCCCTACATTTGGTAGAATTAGAGGGTAGAGCCGAAGGCTCTTTTTGTATAAAAATGGCTGCCGATAAAACAAAGAAATCATCGTACGGGGCCCAAGATATCACTGTCCTCGAAGGGCTCGAGGCCGTACGCCGCCGCCCCGGCATGTACATCGGAACCACCGGCCCCGACGGCCTGCACCACCTGGTGTGGGAGATTTTTGACAACTCCCGTGACGAGGCCATGGGCGGCTTTGCCGATGATATAGAGGTCGTGCTCCTGCCCGACGGTATGATCCGCAACGCCGATAACGGTCGCGGTATCCCTGTCGAGATTCATAAGCAGACCAAAGTCTCGACACTCGAGACGGTGCTCACTGTGCTCCACGCGGGAGGCAAGTTTGGTGGCGAGGGCTACAAGGTCTCCGGCGGCTTGCACGGCGTGGGTGCTGCGGTGGTCAACGCGCTATCGACCAAACTTACGGCCGAGGTCCACCGCGACGGCGAAGTGTGGGTGCAGGACTACCAGATAGGTAAGCCTAAAACCAAAGCAAAAAAGGTCGGCAGCTCAAAGCTGCACGGCACGGTTATTACCTTTGCCGCTGATGAGAGCATCTTTACGGCCGGTATTAAGTACGACTTTGACAAGATTGTGGCGCATCTGCGCGAGCAGGCGTACTTGGTGCGCGGCATGCGTATCACCATTATCGACGCACGCGAGAGCGGGATTAAGTTTACCGAGGTAGGCAAAGAGCTGTATCTGCGCGAGTATCTGCGCGACTGCCCCTCGCAGTCGTTTTACTTTGAGGGCGGGTTGCAGTCACTTATTGCCTTTACCAACCGGTACCAAAAGCCGGTGCATAAAAATATCTTTTATACAGAGAAGGAGGCCGACGGCGTGCAGGTCGAGGTGGCACTGCAATATGTCGACGACATTGCCACGCGCGTACTGCCCTTTGCTAACAACATTTACACCCAAGAGGGCGGCACACACATAACCGGCTTTCGCACCTCGCTCACACGCTCGCTCAATGCGTACGCGCGCAAGATCAATGCGGTCAAAGACAGCGACGAAAACTTTACCGGCGAGGACGTGCTGGAGGGCCTCTCGGCTGTTGTCTCGGTAAAACTGCGCGAGATACAGTTTGAGGGTCAGACTAAGGGCAAGCTGGGCTCTGTCGAGGCGCGCGGCGCCGTCGACACAGTCTTTAGCGAGGCGTTTGCGGTATTTCTTGAGGAGCACCCGGAGGACGCTAGGGCAATAGTGGGCAAGGCGGTGCTTGCAGTTAAGGCACGCAAGGCTGCCAAAGCCGCCAAGGACAGCGTCTTGCGCAAGGGTGCGCTCGAGGGCTTTGGGTTGCCCGGCAAATTGGCGGACTGTCAGGCCAAAGACCCGGCGGAGTCGGAGCTGTTTATTGTAGAGGGCGACTCGGCCGGTGGTAGTGCCAAGCAAGGCCGCGATCGCCGCACGCAGGCGATACTCCCGCTACGCGGCAAGATACTTAACGTTGAGCGCGCGCGGCTGGACAAAATGCTCGCCTCGCAAGAAATAAAACATTTGATACTCGCGCTCGGCACGGCCATCGGCGACATTTTTGACCTGTCTAAACTCCGCTATCACAAAGTAATCATCGCGACCGATGCCGACGTTGACGGCGCACACATCCGCACGCTCCTCTTAACGCTCTTTTTCCGCCACTTTAAGTCTGTCATTGAGGGCGGCTACATCTACATTGCGCAGCCGCCGCTGTATAAAATCAAAAAGGGCAAGCAAGTGGACTACGTCTACTCCGACGCGGAGAAGGATAAGCTCATAGGTAAAGACGAGGTCGCCATGGAGGGCGACCCCGACGGGGAAGCAGAGCTTCCCGACGGGGCAGGGGATGAAGAGGCCAAACCAAAAGCTAAAAGCGCCAAAGTCCACATCCAGCGCTACAAAGGCTTGGGCGAGATGAACCCGGACGAGTTGTGGGAGACAACGATGAATCCGGCCAACCGTGTCTTAAAGCAGGTCACTATTGATGACGCCGCCGACGCCGACCGCGTGTTTGACATATTGATGGGCGAGGACGTCTCCAGTCGCAAGAGCTTTATCCAATCCAACGCCAAGCTAGCTAACTTGGATATCTAACTGTTTGTAATAAAAAATCCCGCGACGGATGTCGCGAGAGTGATGTCATGTGTGGATCCACTCCATGACCGAAGCAAGCGCTTCGTCCTCGGAGCGATGGATGACGCTGCGGTCTTTTGTGGGGATGACACAGACTGCCCGTTGTTTACTGGCGTTGTGCAGTACAGCGTTTGCCACCCATTTGTCTTTCTGGTCGTTAGCTTCTTTGACCTCAAGAGCAGTGAGTTCAAATCCTTTGGCTTTAAGCTGAGTGCGTGTAGGCATGTGCAACCTCGTCGGTTTCTCCCGACCGACTATAACAAAACACCTCCCGTTACGCGAGAGGTGTTTTGCGTTCCGTTTAAATCTAAATTAGTACGCGACGTAGGTTTGCTGCGCGGTGTTGTTGTACTTGCTTACTTCGTACACCTGACTAAACGGATCGACATTGATGGTGATGGTGCGGGTGTTGCCGTACGCGCTGTAGCCGGCGTTGTAGCTGGTGGAGTAGGTGTACGGGTTGGTCACGACATTGTAGTTGCTGTAGCCGGCGACTGCGCACGGACCGTACTGGTTGCAGCTGGTCGGTCCGCCGTAGGTTATCGGCGGCGTGCAAGGGAAGGAGTATCCGTTGCAAGGATTGTTGGTAGTACCGGAGGTGTCCTCGCTGTAGCGCAGCGTGTAGACGATACGATCGCCGGGGTACAGAGCCTGCTGCGGGCCGGCAGGGTAGCTGTAGCCACTCGGCAGTACTGCGTTAAGAGTCCAGTTGGTGGGCGAGACGTTGGTGCCGACATTGCTTACCGCAAAGACAACTACTGTATTGCCTCCGCTAGACTGCGCCGAGAGTATAGAGACGGCGAGGTCGGGGTAGCCGCTAAGCGCCGTGGTGCGGCCGCTCGGGTAGTACGTGCTCCCGGTGTTGCTTTTGGGCTTGGTAGTAGTGGTCTTGGTTGCGGTCGTGGTCGTGGGCTTGGTAGCGACAGCCGGAGCGGTGACGTTGGTGGTGCTCGTGCCGCTTACGGTGGTCTGCTTGGTCGAGAGGCTCACTGCCGCAACCGTGATAGTAACCTGTGCCGACTTAGTGCCGTCTGCAAGGATGGCAACGAGCGGCATCGAGCTCGATGCGTTGGTGTAATTAAACGGCGTATTGCACTGCACAACCTGGTAGCTGCCGGCCGGAGTCGGCGCGGCGAGCGACAGCCCGGTCCCACAGGAGTAGGAGACACTGTATGCAAACTCGCCCGTGCCGCCCATGTGGCGCCAGGTGATGTTAAACGGCTGTCCGGCTACAACAGCGGCTGGTACCGAGCTGGTCAGAGACTCTTGCGTCGTTGTGGGCTTGCCGGCAACAGTGCCACCGAGGTTATGAAAGAAGCCGGGCAGCATAAACGCGAGCTGGATAATGCCCCAGGCACCCAGGAGCAGCACGGCTATAAGCCCGATAACCGCTACGACGCGCAACACGTTGTCCCAAAAGGTTTGCATAGGATGGTTAAATAAAAGTTATGTGCCCAGACCGTATCATGGCACTATTGGCTTGTCAAGTAGGGCAAAGAGTGGTGGTATGATGCGGTGTATCATACTGACATGACCCGTTTTTGGAGCTTCTTTGCGACATTTTGTATCCTCTTTGTTATCACAGTGGCGTTTATGGCGTACGTCGATGCTTTGCCCGACAATGGCACCGACACTCCCAGTGTTAACACGCCACTCGATATACAAACCGTACCGCCCGGCGTGGCCGAGGCACCTACGCGCATCGTGGCCAAAGACATCAAGCTCGATGTCGCTATATCCAACCCGGACTCCAGTGATGCCGATGTACTCGACGCGGCGCTGCTTAAAGGCGGTGTGCATTATCCAAGTTCGGCCAATTTAAACGAAAACGGCACCGTGTTGTTGTTTGGGCACTCGTCGTACCTGCCCATAGTCCACAACCAAAACTACAAGGCCTTTGATGGCATCCAAAATCTCAAGACGGGGGAGATAATCAGCGTCTTTTCTGCTACCAAAGAGTATCGCTACGCGGTGACCGAGGTGCGTGTTGCCAACGCCGAGGAGGATGTGGTAGAACTGCCTTCTGATAAGCAGTACCTTACACTCATTACCTGCGACTCGTTTGCAACCAAGTCTGATAGGTACGTCGTAACGGCTGTTTTAGCCCAATAAGTGGTGCCTTCATATAGGGCTTGACAAAAGGCCCAAAGGTGATATAATAGGGGGAACTAAGGCTCTTTCCGGCCCCGTTTGGTAGGATTTGTTTCTTGCGGATAGCTCGGTATGTGGAACTCATTTCTGCATAGCGAGCCCTTCGTAATTCCCGGATTCCCGGGGTGAAAAAGGACGAACCTGTACTGTATCAATGAAAGAGGGAGAAAAATGAACGACAACAGCGCACCGCCCGGAAGGACGGTACCTGCTGATTCTCCGCCAAAAGTCCGCAAGGGCCTCGGTGCGAAGATTCGCGGCCTGTTCGGCCGACGTGGAAAGTCAAATCCCAATCTCGACGAACTTCATGAGAAGATCGTCAGACTGGGCGAGGTCCACGACGACAATATGTCCCGCGCCGGTCAGCTCAATGACCAGCATGTGGCCGACAAAGAAGCTACCAACCGTAAGGTCGGCGAAATCCACCAGACGGTTGATGAACTTCACCAGCAAGCTGAAACCCATCAACAAAGGATTCAGGAAATGTCTGCTAGGTCGATTCTCGCTACTACGGCGGTGATCGCTGCTGCGTTCGCCGTCGGCTTTATCGCGTGGGAAATCTCCGCGAAGGTGCATTCTACCGGCGCTTCGGCGCCGGCGGTTGCCGCTACCGACCTCGGTTCGGTCAACACCCGGATTGCGGCGCTCGAGAGCAAGATCACTTCGCTCGAGACTGCCAAAACTGGGGTCGACGCACTGACACCGCGGGTCACCACGTTGGAGACCACGGTCAAGGCGTTGCCGACCACCAACGACATGAACGAGGCCATCAAGGTCTCGGTCAAGGACGTCAAAGAGCTTCCGGACCAGGTGGATAACCTGCGGGCGGAAGTGGCGGCCTTCAGTAGCCGGATGAAAGGCTACGAGGACGCGGTCAAGTCGGCCAACAAAAACGGTGCGCCGACGGTAACGCCGGCGAAGACCGAAGACCCGTCGGCGGAAACTCCGGCGGCAGGCGAAGGCGACATTCCGATGCCGCCGCGTCGTCCGGGCAACGCCCCGACTGGCTCCGCGCAAGTGGACCCGGAAAACGGCGAGGGTCGGGTGCCTGTCGGTGCCAACGGCGAGACGCAGGTTGCCATGATCGGTAACCAGCGCGGCGTCGGTCGCAAGGTCTACCTGACACCGACCCAACTGGAGTCGCTCTCTCCTGACATCCCGCCGGGCGGCGACAGGCGTTGTGTTGGTGGTGCGCAAGGGTACTGGACTACCACCCGCGCCCCCAACGGCAAAACAGCGCACATCCATCGGAAGTGCGTGTACTGAAACTGAGCTCGGAGTGGGTGATGCAAACAAAGCATCATTCACTCCGGCTCCATTCTCTGGGTTTAATCTAAGTCGATTGATTGAGCTTGGAGCGTGGAGGTTGACAAATTATAAGTTATACTATAGAGTGCGCTCGTTTGGATTAAATACAATTTATGAATACTTTTACTAAAAACATCAGCACCGGAGCCATCGCGCTTGCGGTTTTTGCAGTGTTTGCGTTTGCTATCGCCCCGCTCGCCCGTGCAGCGGACCTTCCTGGTGGCGACTACGGTGGCTCGTACGCTGACGGTGGTTATTACGACTCTGGTTATAGCTCTGGCTACAGCCCTGACTATAGCTCCGGCTTTGGTGGGTCATACGCTGACGCAGGTTATTACGACTCCGGCTATGCGTCGTCCTTTGGCGGCGGCTTCGGCGGCAGCTCGTTTGGCGGCTTTGGTGGCGGCGGCGGATTCTTTACCCCGACCGTTGGCGGTGGCGGCAACTTTAACGCCCCGACCAGCAACCTCGTAACCAACAACGGCAACACCTACACCTACGCTCCGCAAAACACCAACGTCTGCACCGGCGGCAACGTCTGCAACGACAACTCTATCTACGACGGCCGCATCGTTATCAGCGGCAACAACACGATTGCAAGCCAGCCTGCCACGCCGGTCTACAACACACCGGTCTATACCCCTGTGTACCAGCAGCCTATCTACAATCAGCCTGTCGCTCCGTATTACCCTCCGCAGCCCCGCGCTCCGTATGTATCGCTCTCGGCGGTACCGTACACCGGTCTCGACCTCGGCACGATGGGCACGATTGCGTACTGGTCGTTTTTGGTGCTGTGGTGCCTCTTGGCCGCGTACCTCATAGCGGTTAAAAAGGTGCAGAACAAAATCGTCGCCGGACTCAACTCGTTTCTCTTTCCGACAGCAGCGGGCCACGCTCACTCCAAGCACACTGCGCGCGTGTACAACATGCCGGCTAAGGCCCATGTCGTCCGTGCAGAAGTTGCTCCGACCAAAAACGGCATAGACCCCTTCATCTCTTCGCAGATCAACCGCTCCCGCTAAACCTAATGAATACTGTTACTAAAATCGCCGGTATAACAATCGGCGCGGCACTCATCGTCGCTCCGCTTGTTGCAGGCGCCTCTAACGCCAGCTACTTTACGGGCACGAGCTACTTTACCGGCCCCAACGAGCTGTATGGCGGCGGCGGATTCTCGACCGGCCCGATGATGGGCTACTCCAACTACGGTGCCAACAACTTTGGCTACGGTTACGGAGGCACCAGCTACGGGTACGGCTCGGGCTACTCCAACTACGGCGGTTACGGTGGTGGATATGGCTACGGCTATGCTCCGAGCTGGCAGCAGTACGTTCCGGCACAAGCCCAGCAGTACGTATCCAAGAGCGGATACACCAACTACGGCGGTAACTTTACCAACTACGGCACCATCGGCGGCGGCAATTCCGGCCTTACGGGAGGCTACGGCTACGGATACTAAACTTCTTAACTAGGGCGGGTGCGAGCTCCAAAAATTTGTCTAACAAAAACTCCCCACTTTAGGGGAGTTTTTGTTTTCTTGCGCTTGTGATATACCTACTGGCGGCGGCTCAAATCCCAAGGAGGACCACATGAGTAAGCGAAACTTCGCTATTGCCTTAGGTGTGATTTTGTGTGCGACGGCTGCAGTAGCCCAAGTCACGAGTCCACCAAAGTTTGTCGCGGCACAAAGTGCCGACCAGGTGCTCGCGAGCAAGTTCAAGGGCACCGACGTGATCGGCACCGATGACAAAAAGCTCGGCGACGTCAGCGACATCCTGTTCGACAGGGAGGGCAATATCAAGGCCTATGTCGTCGGGGTCGGCGGCTTCCTCGGTATCGGGTCCAAGACTATTGCCCTTTCGCCCAATGCCTTTCAATGGGTGCCGGGCAGAGACAAAAACGATTCCGAGAGGCTCCGGCTGTCCATGACCAAGGATCAGCTCAAAGAGGCGGCGGAGTTTCAGCCGTACAAGGTGCCGAAATCAGCACCTGTTGTCGGCCACAAGTAGCCCGCAGCTAAGCTGCGGTTTTTTATTTTCTGCCTTTTATTTCTGCGGACAGTTTTGAAATTATTTCAGCAATCGGGAGCGCGCCAAGTTTGCCTGTGCGGCTCTCGAGTGTAGCCGTGTTTGCCTCAACCTCGGCGTCTCCAATCACCAGCAGGTAGGGGATTTTACTTTGTTTTGCCCCGCGAATTTTTTTACCCAGCGTTTCGTTGCTTGCGTCCACAGCCGCGCGTACCCTCGCGGCTTTAAGTTGCTCTTGTACACCGGTTGCAAACTCTTTGTGCGCATCGGCAATAGGTATAACCTGCACTTGCACCGGGGACATCCACAACGGCAGCTCGCCTTGCAGGTGCTCGAGCAATATTGCAATGCAACGCTCGAGCGAGCCTGCAATAGCGCAATGGATCATCACAATGCGCTCCTTCTCGCCCTTTTCGTTTATGCAGGTCAGGTCAAAGCGCTCGGGGATATTCATATCGAGCTGGATTGTGGCCACCTGCCATTCGCGACCCGCTGCATTTGTGGCAAGAAAGTCGAGTTTAGGCCCGTAGTGTGCCGCCTCGCCCGGACCGTCAAAAAAGTCTGCACCGCGCTCTTCGGCAATGCTACGCAGCTCTTTTTCCGCTTGGTCCCAGATGGCGGGCGTGCCGATATATTTCTCCGGAGTTTTTGGGTCGCGGAAGGACAGCCGTACCCGAAGGGTAAATCCGAACGTTTTGTAAAAGGTGTCGACGTTATCCCAGATCTTTAAAAACTCTTCGCGTACCTGGGTTGTGCGACAAAACACGTGCGCGTCGTCTTGAGTTATCGAAAGTACACGTGTAAGTCCGCCCAGTTCGCCCGACTGCTCGTCGCGGTAGACCATGGTTGTTTCTGTGTAGCGCTGCGGCATCTCTCTATAGCTGTGTGGCCGACGATCAAAAATCTGCGTGTGATGAGGGCAGTTCATCGGCTTGATAGCCATTTCGCGGCCGTCGCGCGAGGTGACCCTAAAGAGGTCCTCCGCAAACTTGTCCCAGTGGCCCGACTTTTCGTAGAGGTCTTTTTTGGTGATGTGGGGGATAGTGACCCGCTCAAACCCATGCTTGGCACGCATTTCCCAAATAAAATTGTCGAGCTCTTGTCGCACAATAGTGCCGCGCGGGGTCCACAAAGGCAGCCCGGGCCCGACAAGGTCGGAGAATGTAAACAGGTCCAGCTCTTTGCCGATTGTCCGATGGTCGCGCTCTTCCATAGATGTTCTCCACATCTTACCCCAATTTTGCCCAAAAAAAAGCCCCACAACGTGTGGGGTTATTCGACGACCCGGATATAGTCCGGCAGCTCGCGCCGCTTGTCTTGCTTCTGTACAACGGGGATAGTCGCAGCGTACTTCTTAGGGGGCGCAAGCCGCTTGGGCGACCGCCACTCAATGCAGGCATAGGTAACTGCATCCCGCGCACTGTCACCCACAGATATGCCTATGTATTGGTGGATGCCGATTTCTGCAAGCCCGAGCGTTAGCGCTATGCCCCAGAGAGCCTTTAGGACGTCTTCCACGCTTCCTGCTGTTAGCAGCTCTTTATTATTGAGATGCTTGCCGACAATGTTGCGTGCAAAGGGCAGCAGCGCGTCGCGTTGATCATGGTCCAGCTTGAGCTGATCTGCAAATTGTTGCAGCGTATGGCCCAAGAGACGTATTGCGAGTAGGCGTTTTTTCTCGTCGTGATGGTCGGCATACACCGATGCCAGTGCGTGCTCAATCTTGGCGACCACTTCTTTAACGGGATAAAAGGAGGCCATAGGAATCTCCCAAGTTGGCCGTGGCGTCTGCCTCTATCCAACCACTTCCTGCGCCGTTTTGCAAAATAAAAAGCAACCCCTTGGGGTTGCTTGAGTCAGGTTGGCACCGGCTATTCGTACCTAGGTGCGGAAGAATTTACGTATTCTCTCGATTGTCTCCGGCGGGATCTGGTCTTGAGTGGGCCTGCTGTACTTGCCTGTCGCTCCAAACTGGCTGTTGAGCTTGTCGGTCGCTTTTGCTCCCGCAGTGTCATCGCTTGCAACGAGTCCTGCTGACGCGACAAGTGGCACCACATCAAGGCCCGAACCACACGCCGCGCATTTTGTGTCGCGTATGCCGCAACGGTTGGCACACGAGCCGCAGATACGCACGCCACGCTCGGTGTCTGGTGCGGCAGACTGGTCGTCTGCAGATATGTTCATCGAAGAGCCCTCGGTTGTTCCCGCATAATAATAACCACATTTGCGGGCAAAAAGATACGGCAGCCTTGTGAGGCCGCCGCACTGTCGTTGTGTCTAGCTTATGGTGCGAGAGAGGCGAGTTCCGCCGCTTCCTGCAGCGAGAGTGGTTGCATGCCGGGATGGTGGCCGAGCTCAATGGCGAGATCGATTTCCTCGCCAAAGTTTTTCGGTGCAAAAACCATCTGCACCCGCTGGCCCATCAACATAACATGGGTCGGAAACACGATTCTGTCGTAGGTCATTTTTACCCCCAAGGACAAGTGAACTTCGTTACAAACTATACTCTCTATTCTTTAAAAAGTCAAGCGGGAGTGTAAATAACCCATACTTAGAGGGCCTTTAGGGCTTCCGCAACCAGCGACAGCTCGCCGTTGCGGTTACTTAAGCGCCCTTTGAGGGCTATGCACGACTCCGGTTGCAGCAGACTTTTGTATTGCTCAAATGTTTTAGGAAATACCACCGCCTCTATCGTGCCCGCGTAGTCCGACAACTTGATAAATGCCATCTGGTCGCCGCCCTTGGTAAGTATCGTGCGCACATCCTGCACCATCCCCGCGGTAACCGTAGTGATGCCGGGGTGCACGTTAGTAAGCAGCTCGCCGATATTTTTGGGCGCGTTGCTTTTTAGTAGTGCCGCATCAATCTTTTCTTTATACCTATCGAGCGGATGGCCGGAGATATACAGACCAAGCAACTCCTTTTCCCATGCCAAGCGGTCCTGCATGCTCGCTTCGGGTGCGGCAGGGAGCTTAAGCTCCTGCGCCTCGGCCATACCCGCAAAGAGGGAGTCGTGGCCCGAGTCGGCGCCCGCGTCGCGATAAAACTGCAGCAGCAGGTCCATACTCGCGAGCATCTGACCTCTCTCGCCCATACTGTCGAGCGCGCCGCACATGATTAAACTTTCGAGTCCCTTTTTATTTAAGCCCTGCGTTTTGATTCTACTCAAAAAGTCGGACAGCGAGGTAAACGGTCCGCTCGCCTTGTGCTCTTTTATAATCTCGTCGGCCACGCCGCGTCCAAAGTTTTTAATCGAGTAGAGTCCAAACCGTATCGAGCCGGGTAGTATCACAGTAAAGTCGCCAAAGCTCTCGTTAACATCCGGCGGCAATATAATCAGCCCCATGCGTTTGCACTCATGCACCATCGTGGCCACCGTATCAACATCGCCGGCCTCGGCGGTGAGTACCGCCGCCATGTACTCAACCGTGTAGTTTGCCTTCATATACGCGGTTTGGTATGCCACGCGGCCATAACTCGCCGAGTGCGCCTTGTTAAACCCGTACGCGGCAAACGGCTCTATCCACTCCCATACCTGCTCGGCCTTGCGCTGCGGCCAGCGGCTTGTGACCACGCAGCCTTTTATAAACTTTTCTTTTTGTGCGGCCATTTCGGCGGGGATCTTTTTGCCCACCGCCTTGCGGAACTTGTCCACGTCGCCCCAGCTGTAGCCTGCCAAGTCGTGCGCAATTATAAGCAAGTCGTCTTGGTAGACCAAAATTCCGTACGTCTGTTTGAGTATCGGCTCCATCGCCGGGTCAAAGTAGCGTATAAGGTGCGGCGAGTGCTTGCGCTCGATGTACTGCGGGATAAATTGCATGGGCCCCGGGCGGTACAGTGCGACCATCGCGTTGATGTCGTGGATGCTTGTCGGCTTGAGCTCTTTTAAAAACCGCGTCATGCCCGCGCCGTTGAGCTGGAAGGTGGCCTCCGTCTCGCCGCGCGTGAGCATCTCGTACGTCTTTTTGTCATCCAAGGGTATTGTCTCTATGTCGAGCGGTACATTGCGCAGCTTGCGCACCAGCTTGACCGCGCTCGCCAGCATAGTGAGGTTGCGTATGCCCAAAAAGTCAAACTTGGTCAGGCCCACGCCGTCCTCGCCCACCGCATACATGTCGTACTGGGTGATGATTTTGCCGCCCTTTGGGTCGAGCTGGAGCGGCGTGTACTCCACGAGCGGGGCAGGGGCTACCACTACGCCCGCCGCGTGCACACCCACGTGCCGCGCGCAGCCCTCTATTTTGCGGCCCAGCTCTATGACCTCGCGCACGTCCGGCTCGGCGTCGTACATCTTTTTTAAATCGGGTGCCTCTTCGAGCGCGCGCTCCAGTGTCATAGGGAATCCCTGTGAGCCGATGGGTATTTCCTTGGCAATGCGGTCGCCGAGTCCATACGGGTAGCCGAGCGCGCGTGCGACATCGCGCACCACGCCGCGCGCGAGCATCGTGCCAAAGGTCCCAATCTGCGCCACACGGTCGCCGCCGTACTTAGCCCTGGTGTACTCAATCACCTCGTCGCGCCTGTCGTCGGCAAAGTCCATGTCGATATCGGGCGCCGACGGCCGCTCGGGGTTTAAAAACCGCTCAAACGGGATGTTGTACTCCAAGGGATCAATCTTGGTTATCTGCAGCAAGTAAGTGACTATCGAGCCCGCAACCGAGCCGCGGATGTTGGTATATATATCGTGCTCGCGCGCAAAACGTATCAGGTCCTCCACGACCAAAAAGTATGCCGCATAGCCTTTAAAAGCGATAATACCTAACTCGTACTCCAGCCGCTCTGCTACGTCGGGGCGGCCCTCCATGCCGCGGACTCTGAGCCCTGCCATGCACAGCTCGCGCAAGAGTTCGTCGGCGGTTGTCCCTTTGGGCAGCGGATACTCGGGGAAGACAAATGTGCCGAGCACTATCTCAAGGTTGCACTGGTCTGCCACTTCGATAGTTTTGGCGAGCTGCTCGGGACTAAACTGCGCGGCCATCTCACTCACGGAGTAAAAGTGATGACTTTCCTCGACATCATTGATGTCGCCGTCGTCGGCCGGCCCACGGTTGGCAATGGCGCGCATGGTCTCCCATGCGCGGGCGTCGTCGGGCGCCAAGTAAAAAGTCTCATGGAGCGCCACGGTTGTGTCGCGCGGGTCGAGTATTACAAGCCCGTCGCTGTGTGCTTCCAGCTCGGGGCGGGTGAGAGGGCGACCCTCGGCCGACTCGATATGGGTGAGCGTTACTATCTTGAGCAGGTTTTTGTAGCCCGCGGTGTTTTTAGCGTACAAAAGCAGGCGGCCATTCTCGACGCTCGCGTCCAACCCGATAATAGGTTTTATCCCTGCACTCGTGCACTCACGATAAAAGTCGATAGCGCCGTACAGGTTATCGATGTCGGTCAGGGCAAGCGCGGTGCAGCCCTCTGCCTTGGCCTTTGCAACCAAATCAGGAATCTTAGGCAACGCCTTTAATAGAGAGTAGTGGCTATGTACATGCAGCGGCACAAAGGCGGACATATGGGCAGTATATAATAGAGGGGTGAAGGGAGTCATTGGGGTAGACGAGGCTGGGAGAGCGCCGTTGGCGGGCCCGGTATCGGTTGGCCTTATATGGGCTCCCGCCGACATGGACATCCGCGAGGAGTTCCCCGGTGTCAACGACTCCAAGAAGCTCACTCCTGCAGCTAGGGAGAATATCTACGCGCTTGTAGAGAGCCGCGCTGCGCGCGGCGACATCAAGTTTGTCGCGCGGTTTAGCACGCACCATTATATAGATAGGTACGGTATTACCAAGGCGGTGTACCGCGCTATCGAGAGTGGGCTCAAACGCTTGGACGTCTCGCACCACGAAACAGAGGTGCTGATGGACGGGCTACTCAAGGCACCCAAGCACTGGCCGCAGCAGACCATAATCCGCGGTGACGAAAGCGTGCCGATTATCGGTCTGGCATCTATTGTCGCCAAAGTCCGACGCGACAGGCTCATGCGGCGCATGGCGCGCGAGTATCCGGCGTACGACTTTGCCCAGCACAAGGGGTACCCAACGCCAGGGCACTATGCGGCGATAGCCGAGCACGGCCTGTGCGACATACACCGCCGCACCTACTGCAAATTTATGCTAAATGAAGAGGTTGACAACTCGCTTGACGCATTGTCGGAGCGGGTGTAAGTTGGCGGAGGATGGTGCGTTGTTTGCCATCCTTCATAGTTGAAATGAACTCTAAAGCCATGGGAGATGTGGCTCATGACGTCAGTATCTACGGAGGATTCGCCAAAAAACGGTAGTCTCAAGGACTGCGAGGTCCGGGGCTGTCGGGACAAGATGGAATTCGTCGGCGGCCGGTGGCGTTGTTCGGAACGCTGCGTCGACAAGCGCCGTCGGGCCGCGCATCCGCCGAGTACGGGACAAGAAGTGCACGTCCAGTAGCAACAAGTCCCCAACAACATCCAATTTGGACTGGAAAGAACAATGGCGATCGAAAAGAGACCTATCCACATGTGCGCGTGTGGTTCGACCCGGACACGCAACGGTTCCAGCAAATGGGTTTGCGATGCTGCAGGTGAAGCGTGTCCCGGGAACGGACTTCCGCTCACGATTCTCAACCTGTCCTCTGAGCGGTTCAGGCATCAGTTCCAGAAAAGAGCCCACGGCGACGCCCTCGCGGACTAAGCCTGCTCACCCGCCCGCCCCTGTTTACACAGGGAGCGGGTTTCTTTTTTTACCCCCATATGCTATATATAGAGCCATGGTAGTCCGAATGAGACACACCCGGTCGCAGACGGCAAATCGCCGTTCGCATCACGCGCTTAAGGCGCGCTCCCTCGCTATATGCGAGTGCGGCGCTCCCCGCGTGCCTCACCGTGCGTGTGCCTCTTGCGGCCGCTACCGTGGACGCGTCGTTGTCGATATGGCCAAAAAGGCCCAGGCAAAAGCGGCGCGCAAAGACAAGAGGGCTAAAGCCGAAGCAGCTAAATAAATAGTTAGGGCTTGGGTTTTGGGTCTGTGCAGTTCCTTGTACATCACACATATGGCAAATCGACACCTATCTCGCTCCGTCGTACTCCAAACACTCTTCGAGTGGGACTTCCGCAATTACACGGCGGCGCTGGCCGAGGAGGTGCTCGCCCGCAATGCTCTGGACACATCCCCGCAAGGGGGTGCATCGGCCGGCAAGACGGGCGATTTGCCGTTTATGAGCGAGCTACTCAAAGGCGTGCTCTCGCGCCGCACCGATTTAGACTTGGTGATAGAAAAGGCTGCGCCCGAGTGGCCCATCGCGCGCATCGCTCCGGTAGACCGCAACGTGCTGCGGCTCGGCCTGTACGAGCTATTGTTTGCCGATAGGGAAAAGGTCCCGGCCAAGGTCGCCATCAACGAGGCGATAGAGTTGGCCAAAAATTACGGCGGCGAGCACAGCGGCCGCTTTGTCAACGGTGTCTTGGGCGCCGTGTACAAAGAGCTGGGCGAGCCCGGCAAAGATGAGGTAAGCAAAAAGAAAAAGGATGTCCCGTACGAGGATATGCCTCAGCAGCTCTTGGGCGGTGCGGTGGTCTACGCGCGCAGTGGCGGCGAGATTTATCTGGCGTTTGTGCACGATATCTTTGGCCACTGGACATTGAGCAAGGGCAAGATCGGCGACTCGGAGGAGACAAAAGGCGAGTCGGTTGAGGACGGCACGATCCGTGAGATTAAAGAGGAGTTGGGCCTGACGGTAGAGCTGGTGGAAAAGCTGGGCGAAAACGAGTACGTCGCCAACGACCCCAAGACCGGCAAAAAGCGCAAAAAGGTCACGTACTTTTTGGCGGAGAGCAAGTTTGAGCCGTTGACCTTGGAGCAAAAGGGTGGGCTTGATGACGCGCGGTGGTTTAAGATTACCGACGCGCTTGAGCTCAACTTTTATGAGGACACGCTGCCGCTTATCACCAAGGCGGTGCAAAAGCTGGCCGAGGGCACTAAAAAGAAAGTAAAAGTATAACGGTTCTACACTAATGCCAAAAGATTTTAAGAGTTTTGAGCAGGATACGGGCATCCAGTTTAACGACATCAACCTGCTGCGACAGGCGTTTACCCATCGCAGCTATCTCAACGAGCACCGCGGCGAGGTCGCGGGCCACAACGAGCGGCTCGAGTTTTTGGGTGATGCGGTACTGGAGCTTATTTCGACGCGCTTTTTGTTTGATACATTCCCCGACAAGCCCGAGGGCGAGCTGACCGCGTACCGCGCAGCGCTGGTCAATGCGGTCACGTGCGCGGAGATAGCAACCAACTTGGGGATGAACGAGTACCTGCTTTTGAGCCGCGGCGAGTCCAAAGACACGGGTCGCGCGCGCAGCATTTTGCTTGCGAACGCGTTTGAGGCTTTGATAGGCGCGTTGTATCTCGACCAAGGGTACGACTCTGCCAAAGGTTTTATAGAGAAGCATCTCTTTCCTAAGATAGACGAGATTATTAAAAAGAGATTGTGGCAGGACCCTAAGTCTACGCTGCAAGAAAAGGCTCAAGAGCACGAGGGCGTAACGCCCAGCTACTCGGTGCTGCGCGAGAGCGGCCCCGACCATGCGCGCGAGTTTGTTGTTGGGGTGTATGTAGGCAAAACAATGGTCGCCGAGGGCGCGGGCAAGTCCAAGCAAGAAGCCGAGCAAGAAGCCGCCCGCACAGGGCTCGAAAAACGGGGGTGGTAGAAAAAAGCCGCGTTTTTGCGCAGCTTAAGTAATCTTTCCCCCGTACGCCAATGCCTCGAGCATTTCGCGGCTTATGCCGATATCCTCCCAACGCAACCCAAACTGGAATTGCTCCAGGATGAGGTTGTAGAGCATGATTTGCTCGGTAGACGGCCGGTCGCCCGGCTCGGAGCGGATGCGCCTCAGCCGCTGAACCCACGCGCGGCTTTGGCCGATCACGGAGGTGGCATAGTACCCTCTAAAAACTGCCATCTCCTCCGATGGGATCCGCTGGCGTTGAGCTTCTTGTGCTTGGACGGTTGTTGCAAGAAAAAAAGCGAAGAAAGCGCTGCTGATACGCATGTCGGTCTCCCTCCTGGTCTAGTTTAAGCGTAGCATCGTTTTTGCAGTACAATAGGCGGATATGCGCCTAAAGAGCATAGAGCTGGCGGGGTTTAAGTCCTTTGCCAAAAAGACCCCGCTCTCTTTTGACGCCTCTATTGTGGCGGTGGTCGGGCCCAACGGGTCGGGCAAGAGCAATGTTGCAGAGAGCTTTCGCTTTGTCTTGGGCGAGCAGTCAATGAAGAGTATGCGCGGCAAGCGCGGCGAGGATTTGATATGGAATGGTTCGGCAAGCTCACCACGGGGCAACCGCGCCTCGGTCAAGCTCGTTTTTGACAATAGGGCTGTAGGGGGCAAGCGCGCGCTCAACCTCGACTTTGACGAGGTTTCTTTGGAGCGCGTCGTGCATCGCGACGGCACCAACGACTACCTGCTCAACGGCAGCCAGGTGCGTCTGCGCGACATCGCCGAGCTCTTGAGTGGCGCCAATGTGGGCTCGAGCGGCCACCATATAATCTCGCAGGGCGAGGCCGACCGCGTCTTGTCTGCCAGCTCGCGCGAGCGCCGCGAAATGTTAGAAGACGCGCTTGGGCTCACGGCATTTTTGTATAAGAGAGAAGAGGCCGAGCGCAAGTTAGAAAAGTCAGAGGAGAATATAAAGGAGGTCGAGGGCCTGCGCCGCGAGCTGGCTCCGCATCTTAAGTTTTTGCAATCGCAGGTCAAAAAGATAGAGCAGGCCGAGGTGCTGCGCGAGCAACTGGCGGCCGACTACGCAGCGTACTTTAAGCGCGAAAGCGTCTATCTTAAGACCGCCCGTGCCGAGCTAGAGCAGCAGAGCGACACTCCGGAGAAGGAGCACAAAGAGCTGGGGCGCACTATCGAGCGCCTGCGCGCCAACCTGTCCAAAAAGACAGGCGACGCCGGCGCTCACGAGCTGGTCAGTCTCGAGGAGCGCGGCCGGCTTGCGGCACGCAGGCAGGGCGAGATAACGAGGGAGTTGGGGCGGCTCGAAGGTGAGATAGCCGCGCACGCGCGGCTTGCGGGGAGCGAGAGCGTGCCCGCTGCCGAGGCCCGAGATTTTGGGGAAAAGATATTGAGTTTGGCAGAGGGCTCCAAACTCGCCGAGCTTATAGCATTGGCGCGCCAGTTTTTGCACACAATAGCGCAGAGCGGTAAGAGCGACTTGCCGGATCTGGAGGCCAAAAAGAAAAAACTCGAGCACGAGCTGGCTGAGGTAACCGCGGAGGAGGAGCGTGTCCGCCGCGAGGTAGCCACGCTGCGCCAAAAAATAGAGGGCGAAAAGGATGCAAGTAGAGAGGCCGAGCGCGGGCTCTTTGCCGCAATGGCACGCCGCAGCGAGCTGGAGACAACACTGGCACGGCTGCGGGGGCAGGGCGAGCTCTTGGCCCGCGACGAGTCACTGTTTAAATCAGATTTGGCCGAGGCGGCCGCTTTGGCAGGGCGCGCGGTACTGGACTATGCCGATGCGGCTATAGATATAGACGACGAGCCTCGGAGTGCCCAAGAAGACAGGCGCCGCAAACTCGAGCGCCAAAAGATACGGCTCGAGGAGTCGGGCACGGCGGGCTCGGGCGACGTGCTCAAGGAGCATCAGGAGGTCACCGAGCGCGATGCGTTCCTCTCGCGCGAGCTGGCGGACCTTGCCGCGAGTATGGAGTCGCTCAACAAACTAATAGACGAGCTTACAAAGACGCTCGAGACCCGCTTTGGCGACGGGATAGAAAAAATCAACAAACAGTTTGACGCGTTTTTTAAACTGATGTTCGGCGGCGGTTCTGCCAGCCTGCAGATAGTCAAAGAGCAAAAGCTGCGCCGGGTTACCGCCGATGTGGGTGACGACACTGATGAGGATGATATAGAGGTAGAGGAGGGCGTCGAGATAAGTATCGCGCTGCCGCACAAACGGCTCAAGGGTATCCACATGCTCTCAGGCGGAGAGAGGGCTCTCACCTCTATTGCGCTTATATTTGCGATGAGCCAGGTCAACCCGCCGCCGTTTCTTATACTCGACGAGACCGACGCCGCTTTGGACGAGGCCAATAGCCGCCGCTATGGCGATATGATAGAGACGCTGGCTAAACACTCACAGCTGATTGTCATCACCCACAACCGCGAGACAATGTCCCGCGCCGGCATACTCTACGGAGTAACCATGGGCCAGGACAGTATTTCTAAACTCCTAACTGTAAAGTTTGAAGACGCCCTCGCAGTAGCAAAATAAAATAATGTAATAAACAAAATGCGTATTATTTCGACTATCGTCCGAATAATACGCTATACTACAGGTGTAGATTTGTTATGAGAATTAAAAATTCCAATGTACTGCCCCGCGTCCTTTCTACGCTTAAAAACGCGGCCATTGCTTTTACATTCGTTGATGCATCTACCTCTCGTGGGATTCATC
>JAZKAA010000001.1:61896-65116 GCA_040389385.1 Patescibacteria group bacterium
AGCGATCGTCAACTCCAAAGTACGGTCCGTCACGCCATACGGGGGAAGTATATTGTTATTACCGGCAGCGGTGCAGGGCGACGGATTGAGCTCACAAAGAAAGGCAAGAAGATAAACCAAAAGATGGCGCTAGAGAGCGTCCGTCCACATCGAGCTAAAGTGTGGGATAAAAAGTGGAGAGTTGTTTTGTTCGACATCCCTGAATCGTCCCGCAAGAGTCGGAACAGCTTTGCCGTGGGGCTTAAGCGCATGGGGTTTATGCAGATACAAAAGTCTTGCTTTGCCTTTCCGTACCCATGCTTTGAGGAGGCTGAAGTCTTGGCCGACTTCTGCGAGGTGCGAGCGCATGTAAAGCTCATTCTGGCGGAGCAGATGGACGGAGGGCAGGGCCTTTTTAGCCGCTTCAAAATAAAAGAGAAATAGAAAAGCGTATTATTTCGACTATCGTCCGAATAATACGCAGTGGCAAAGTAAAGATAAAAGTTGTACCGTGCACTTTGGAGGTTTGATATGGAAGAGAAACCGGTTACCCTACAGCAAGACGGCTTTGAGTGGGCTCTTGTGCGCGAGATTGGCCTTGATGAGGACCGGGTCTCGTATGTGCGCGTGCCGCTCAATACTCCCGATGCGGATATCGAGCGCGTTACAGGGACTGACGTCCCCCTGGCGGTACGCTATTACTTCGCTTGCGGGCTACTCGACGGCAACGAGCCCCCGTATCTCCTACGGACCTGAATGGTCCGTTTTTTATTTGGCTAGTTCAAAATCCAACTGACGCAGGCTCAAGTCTGCGGACACTAATTTAATTCGCACCTTGTCACCAAGGGCGAATTTTTTCTTACCCCTCTGGCCCACCAGCGCATACTCTTTTTGCACGTAGTTATAAAAATCGTCGCCTATGGTGCGCACGCGCACCAGCCCCTCGGCACTGCTATCCTTTTCCTCGACATACAGGCCCCACTCGGTTACGCCCGAGATAACGCCGTCAAAGGTCTGGCCTACCTTGGGCACCATAAACTCCACCAGCTTGTACTTGATAGACTCGCGCTCGGCGTCCACGGCCTTGGCCTCCTGCTCGCTCGCGGCCAAACACATACGCTCAAGCCCTGCATACTCGGTGCGGGTTATAGGCTTGCCGCTGAGGTGCGACTCCAAAATGCGATGCGCGAGCATGTCCGGGTAGCGGCGGATAGGGGAAGTAAAGTGTGTGTAGTACTCAAACCCGAGCCCAAAGTGTCCGATGTTTTTGGTACTGTAGATTGCCTTGGCCATGCTCCGCAGGGTTGCGGTGCGTATCAGGTGCTCCTCGGGCTTGCCTTTTATATCGGCCAAAAGTTTTTGGATATCTTTTGCCTTGGCCTTGCCCTTTTTGTGGCCAAACTCGTACCCAATAGCGCGGACAAAAGTGGTGAGGTCCTCAATCCTGTCGGCCTTGGGCTCGTCATGGATGCGGTAAAGAAAGACCATGCCCTTTTCCGGTACTTTGGCTGCGAGCTTGGATACATAATCGGACACCTCACGGTTGCACAAGAGCATAAACTCCTCTATGAGCCAGTTGGTGTCGATGCGCACCTTGCGTTTTACACTCAATGGTTTGCCGTCTTTATCGAGCTCAAACGTAACTTCGTTGTCACCAAAGTCTATTGCGCCCTCATGTGCGCGGCGCTTGCGCATCGCGGTCGCAAGTCGGAGCATGGCGTTGAGCTCGGAGAGGAGAGGACCGTTTTGTGTGTCGAGCACTCCCTGAGCCTCTTCGTAGCTAAATCGTTTTTTAGAGTTGATGACCGACTTGGTAAAGTGCCGCTCAAGTACACGGCCCTCGGCATCAAGTTTAAACATCGCAGAGAAGGCGAGTCGGTCCTCGTTAGGCATCAGTGATGCAACACCGCCAGAGATGGCATGGGGAAGCATCGGGATAGTGGCGTCTACCAAGTAGACCGAGGTGCCGCGCTTTTGTGCCTCGTCGCCTATCGGCGTGCCGGGCTGCGCAAAAAAAGATGCGTCGGCAATATGCACACCGACCTCAAAGGTGCCGTCACCGAGGTCGCGGATATGTAGTGCGTCATCAAAGTCTTTGGCCGTGACCGGGTCGATGGTCATGACGTCAAGGTGGCGGTAATCGGCGCGCTTGGGCAGCTCCTCTGCAATTATTTGTGAATGACGCGCGGCAATGTCGGCGGCCTGCTTTTCTACCGCGTCGGGGAATGTAGTCGCAAAGCCGTGCTCCATGACAATCGCGTTCATCTCTACGCGGTGCTCGCCGGCGGTGCCCAGAGTCTCTTTAATCTTGCCTTTTGCTTCTGTACCATCAAAACTAAACAGCTCGACGAGCACTTTAGCGCCGTCGGGAGCTATTCCGCTCACAACAATCTCAACCGGAAACCGCGCATCATCCGCTTTGACCCGTCCGTTAGTAAATACACCCACAAACTCTGTCTTGGCGCGCTGGACAATCTTTTTAACGCGGCCGCGCGGGCGGGGGAGTACGGCGATAAGCTCCACCTCGACTTGGTCGCCGTTGAGTGCGCCGTTTAGCTTCTCTGGGAATATCTCAATGTCTTCCTGCTCGGGCTTGCCCTCCTCAACAGGAAAGGGCATATACCCCGTGCCTTTGCGGGTTACCTGTACGATGCCGGAAATGTATTTCTTAGGCGCTCCTGCCGTAGCGGGCCGCCCGCTACTACTGCGAGGCATTAATAACAGTAGTATATCACGTATTTAGAAAAAGAAAAGACCGCCATTCTAGTAGAGCGGCGGCGTTAGTAGCGACGGTCCAGACAATCTTGGCGGTGTTCGGCGCGTTGGATTGCAGCATACTTGAGCGGATTGCGTTTTGCCCAACGATTGCTGGAGGAAGCAAGAAGCAAAAAGAATACCGTTACAAACATCAGCGAAGCTGCGGTACACCCGCATACAACCCAAACTGTTTCCATCTTTGTACCCTCCCAGCGGATAGGATTGGCTGTGGTCAGTATGGCTCATTTGACCCTTGCTGTCTACTCTGGTAGAGTGCTCCTAACCCCGCCTTGGCGGGATATTTTAACGAAATGCTTACTATCAGACTCACCCGCGTCGGCAAAAAGAAGGATGGCTCCTTCCGCGTTATTGTCGTGGAAAGCAAGCGCAAGGTGCAGCCGGGCAACTATCTTGAGATGGTGGGCAGCTATGACCCGCGCGTAGATAAGGTCTCTCTTAACGCCGAGCGCATCAAGCACTGGAT
>JAZKAA010000002.1:0-6277 GCA_040389385.1 Patescibacteria group bacterium
TTTCCGGCGACAGGGTAGCAGGGCCGTACATTGCAGCGCCTCGGCCAACATGTCTGATGCGCGCCAGCGAAAACTGGCTGTCGAGCGCATCAAAGTGCCACCACTCCTCGCCGTAGGCTTGGAGCCCGGATTGTGCCATAACGTGGTGCAACATACGCCGGTTGCGGCGCACTTTGTACTGCCACGGCCACAGCCGCCGGCCTTCGTAATGCCGTGCGGCCGTCTCGGGCTGCAC
Source organism: Patescibacteria group bacterium (assembly GCA_040389385.1). Classification (GTDB taxonomy): domain Bacteria; phylum Patescibacteriota; class Minisyncoccia; order Phycocordibacterales; family SBAW01; genus GWA1-54-10. The sequence goes on from JAZKAA010000002.1 coordinate 236, forward strand.
CGCATCAAAGACCGTGCCCATCTTAAGCGGTTTGGCCCGCCGGATGAGTTCTTGGCGCTCCATCTCGGCCGTAAAGAGCGTCTGGACGTCGGAGTATGATTCCGGTTCCATCACGAGCCGGGTCAGCATTTCCATCCGCTTCCAATCTTGGCGGGAGAAGCGGATGATGGTGAGGTCGACGGCGACGCCGGTGTTGTGCGGCGGCGGCCGGCTCGGGTCATCGGACGGTATCGAGACAAAGCGTTGTGCATCGACCTTGACAAAGTCCTGGGACTCGCCCTGGCCAACGCGCCGGCCGACATGATGAGTGTAGAGCCCGTGCTGCACGGACAAAGGACGATAGCCGTCCCACACCAGCAGCATATGGCGCGGCGGCAGGAGCGTGTTAGCGCTACGCAACCGCTTGGCGACCCACTCGCGAACAAAGACGGTCAGCAAAGTGCCTTCCAGTTGGCCTCGACGATAGGGCGAGGTGTTGGGGCTTTGGCCCCAGTACACCGCGTCGGTCGCGACGTCCGGATAGTCGCTAAATGGCCCAAGGGCCACCAGCGGCTCGCCGCACTCGTTGATTGGGATGGACTTCCATCCGTCGGTCGGGCCGATTCCGTACATCGGCGCGTCGTACCACGGCTTACGTCTAAACATCGGGGTCGCTCCTGTTGCAGGCTCCAAGATATCCATACCATACAACCAACGGCATGTAAAAGTGTTACAATATTTAAATGTCCGGACTGGCAAAAAAGAGATGCATACCGTGCGAGGAGGGTGGAGACCCGATGATGGTCGAACAGGCAGAGCCTTTGCTCAAGCAGCTAGACCCTGCATGGATGCTTGTCGACCAGGCGCACCTCTTGGTGCGGGAGTTCCGGTTTAAAGACTTTGCCGAGGCGCTCGCATTTGCTAACAAAGTCGGCGCAGTGGCCGAGGAGGAGGGCCACCACCCCGACTTGAGTATCAGCTGGGGGAGCGTGAGCGTCGAACTTTCAACCCACGCCGTGGGTGGCCTAACCGAAAACGACTTCATCCTCGCGGCCAAAATAGACGAGATAAAATAATTACGTAATTAGGTACGTACCTAATTTGTGGACCCAACCGGGATCGAACCGGTCACCTCCTCATTGCAAATGAGGCGCTCTACCAAATGAGCTATGGGCCCTTGTCCCTACTTTACATCAGGCTGTTCATAATTTCCATTGCATTTCATAATAAGGACCGTATGCTTACGGTGGGACTGGGCTAGCTGCTGCAATTCAGGAGTTGGCCATGCCTTTGCTGGGCGCTCTAGTTCTAATGTTATCTGTCTTGGGCATTTACGCTGCGGCGTTGTTTTATGATGATTATCAGAACAATACCGCAGCGAAGGACCTTAATCCGCGGGACGTACCTCGCGAGGATGTCCCAATCAATTACGGCGTACGTGCCGATGCACCGCTCTTGCCGCTCTGACACAGTCAGGCGGCTTTTTTTATTCCAATTTATCGGCTATCATTTGCAATTACGCAGCCTTAGCTCAGTTGGCTAGAGCGCGCCCTTCACACGGGCGAGGTCCCAGGTTCGAGCCCTGGAGGCTGCACCGCCATGTACAAATGGCAAAAATCGGGATGTCGTATAGTGGTATTATGCGCGCTTCGGGTGCGCGAGACCAGAGTTCGATTCTCTGCATCCCGACCCGCTTCGCCTCGGCGGCTTCAACGAGGCGAGCCAGGGCCCGTAGTTAAGTGGTAAAACGCTGCATTCGCATTGCAGAGGCGCGAGTTCGATTCTCGCCGGGTCCACTACTTTGTGCTATCCACACCCCCAATCTTGACAAGCCGGTTAGCTTGCTACAGTGGGAGTATGTCTGACGGCGATGGGTCAGAGGGGGAGGGCAACGAGGGAGAAGAGGAGCTTCAACTCGTAAACGTAAAGCCCGGCGACAGCGGCTCTCCGTCGCGCTCGCGGAGTTTTGATGCCATGTTCCTCCTTGGCGTTACCATCATCGTAGTCCTCTTTACGTTTGTGGTCCTGTATATCAAGGCCTAACGGGCCTGTACCGCTGCGGCGACATTTGTCTGTGCAGACAGAGTAGTCGCGGCATCTAGAGCCGCGCGCACTTCCGATATAAGCGGAGCAAGCGATACAGATGCGCCGGCATTGGCATTGGCCTGCGCCTTGGCAAGTGGGCCGACGCCCGCAGCAATGGCTGCCTGATAGCGCGCGGCAATTTGTGCGGCCGTGGGCGCGTCGCCCTGCGCCTGGAGCTTGTACACCGCGGTCGCTATGCCTTGTGCATGTGCGGCAATGTTGGTTTGTATGATTGCCTGTTCGTTGGCAGTAAGCATGCCGTGCGTTGCAAGAGTTTGTGCCTCTGTAAGACGGGTTTGTATCGCGGCAATATCTGCGTCGGCGCGCGATTTAGTATCGGTGGTCAGCACAGCTTTGAGTCCCTCGTTGACATGGATCTTAAAGCCCCACAGCGCATCGCCAGGGAGGCTAGCCTGGGCCACGGCAGCAGTACCGCCACCGAGGACAGCTGCAATAGCCAGCGCTATAGCAATAATAGGCATTTCTGTGTTATTGTAGCATCAAATGGAGACAGGTTTGCACATCACGCTCAAGGCAGAGCGACTGTTTACTGTACTTGGCTTTCCTGTCACCAACGCCACGGTGGCTTTTTGGGTTGTCATGGCGGTGCTTTTGGTTGCTGCGTGGATTATTGGCCGCCGGCTCAAACTCACCCCCGGTAAGGCACAGGCGGGGATAGAAATGTTTTTTGAGTACCTGCTGGGGCTTATACAGCAAACGTTGGGCACGCGACAGCTTGCCGAGCGGTACTTTCCCCTTATTGCGACGATATTTATATTTATTTTTACGGCCAACCTCTTTGGCTTTTTGCCGATTATAGGTGATGTGGGTTTTCGTCAGCCCACCGGCGAGCTTACGCCGCTCTTCCACACTCCCACGGCCGACCTCAACACCACGTTGGCTCTCGCTATCATCTCGTTCTTTGTTATTGAGCTCTCCGGCATACTTACGCTCGGCGTGTTGAAATATGGAGGGAAATTTGTTAACTTTAAGGGAGGCGCAATAGGGTTTGCCGTAGGTCTCTTGGAGATAATCGGCAACGTAGCGCGCCTGATTTCGTTCTCCTTTCGGTTATTTGGTGCGATATTCGCCGGAGAAGTGTTGTTATTGGTGATAACACATTTCTTGCCATATATCGCATCAGTGCCGTTTATGGCGTTCGAGGCGTTTATTGGGCTGTTGCAAGCGGCGGTGTTCGCCATTTTGACAATGGCATTTATTAAAATAGCAATAACAGAACATGGACATTGAAGTAGCAAAGACTCTGGGCATGGCAATAGTAGTGGGCTTGGGCGTTATAGGTCCGGGTATAGGCTTGGGCATTTTGGTTTCGAAGGCGTTGGAGGCAATTGGCCGCAACCCCGAAGCTGCAGGCACGATACAAACCACGATGTACGTCGGCATCGCCGTTACGGACGTGTTGGCTATCTTTGCGGTGGTTATAGGCTTCATAATCAAATTCACCTAGTGTATGGAGGCTATCCTGACTACATTCGGGATAGACTGGCACCTACTGTTGATCAACGCGATCAACTTTGGGCTGCTTTTGGCTGGGCTCACGTACTTTTTGTACAAGCCCATCTTGGGGATGCTTGAGGAGCGCCGCAAAAAGGTGGCCGAGGGGGTACTAGCAGCAGCAGCAGCCGAGGAGCGCTTGGCGCAAACGGAAGGTGAGCGCACGCAAAAGCTCGCCGTGGCCGGCCGCGAGGCCGACGAGATACTGGCCGCAGCACGCAAAGCAGGCGAGGCTCGCGAGCTTGCCCTGCAGGCACGCGGCGAGGCCGCCGCCGCGCAGGCCGTAGTCGAGGCGCAGATGCAGGCGCAAGAGCTCAAAGAGCGTGCACTCCGCGAGAGTAAAGAGGAGGTCGCTAAGCTCATAGTGCTCGGTATAGAGAAGACACACGCCAAACACTAATTGTATGGAACTCGCCGCCCAATACGCTAAAGCGCTGGCAGAAGTAGATAAGCCCACGATGGCAAGTCTGCGTGCAGCATTGGAGCGCCGCGGCCACAGTAAGTTACTTCCGCGGATATTTGCGGAGTACGAAAAGCTGCAGCTGCAAAAAGAGCGGAGAGTTAAGCAGCAAACCCCGAGCAAAGAGCAGGAGCGGACACGGACACTTTTGGAACTCTATAAAAAGCTGGTAGCGACCCCGAACTAATATGGCAAACTTTATCGAACAATTTAAAAAAGAAATCGAGCACTTTACGCCCTCGGTACGTCCCAAGGGCTCGGGTGTCGTGGTGCGCGTGGGCGACGGCGTTGCCGAAATAGAGGGACTCGAGGGTGCGCGTATGTCCGACTTGCTTAAGTTTGATGCGGCACACGGCAAAAAGCTCAAAGACGCACTAGGTAGCCCGACCGAGGTATACGGCGTAGTACTCAACCTCGAGGAGGAGTCGGTCCGCGCAATTATTTTGGGCGACAGTGGACTTGTCGGCGAGGGTATGATCGTTGTTGCAACTGGCGAGGTGCTCTCACTGCCGGTGGGCGAGGAGTTACTTGGCCGCGTTATTGATCCGCTGGGGCAGCCTGTCGACGGACTCGGTGCAATCGCATCCACCAAGCGCAATCCTATCGAGCGCGAGGCATTTGGTGTGATGGACCGCCAGTCGGTCAACCAGCCTTTGCACACCGGTATCAAAGCAATAGACAGCATGATACCGATAGGCCGCGGCCAGCGCGAGCTCATTATCGGCGACCGCTACACCGGCAAGACCACAATTGCTATCGACACTATCCTCAACCAACTCAGCGAGCCCAAAGAGACGCGGCCTATTTGCATTTATGTATCGGTAGGACAAAAGGAGAGTAAGACCGCGCGTTTGGTGCAGGCTCTCAAAGAGGCCGGCGCGATGGAGTACACCATAGTAGTAGACGCAGGTGCGTCGGCTCCGGCCGCGCTGCAATACTTGGCGCCTTTTGCCGGCGCGGCGGTTGGCGAGTACTTTATGGAGTCGGGGCGCGACGCGCTCGTTATCTATGACGACCTGTCCAAGCACGCCGTGGCATACCGCCAGCTGTCCTTGTTGTTGCGCCGCCCGCCGGGCCGCGAGGCGTACCCCGGCGACGTGTTTTACTTGCACTCGCGTTTGCTCGAGCGTGCAGCCAAGCTCAATGCCGAAAAGGGCGGCGGCTCGCTGACCGCGCTCCCGATAATCGAGACGCAAGAAAACGACATCTCCGCTTACATCCCGACCAACGTCATCTCTATCACCGATGGACAGATATTCTTGGAAACGGACCTCTTTAACAAAGGCATGCGCCCCGCTATCAACGTGGGCAACTCGGTGTCGCGCGTCGGTAGTGCAGCACAGACCAAGGCAATGAAGAAGGTGTCCGGCAAAATCAAACTCGAGCTGGCCCAATTCCGCGAGCTCGAGGCGTTTATGCAGTTTAGCCAGGACCTCGATCCGGACACCAAGCGCCGCATCGACGCCGGCGAGCGGCTTACCGCCGTGCTCCGCCAGCGCAACGGCGCCCCGATGGGCTTTGAGCGTCAGGCAGTGGTCATTTATGCGGCAGTCAATGGCTACCTGGCCAAGGTTGCGGCGGCGCGCGTACCGGAGTTTGAGGAAAAGTTCCTCGCATTCCTCGACGCGCAGGGCAAGGCGGTTTTGGAGAGCATTGCGCGCGGCAAGGACATTGCCTCGCAAACCGATGCCGAGCTCAAGGCAATGCTCGAGAAGTTCCAAGAGACGCATCCGGAGCTGTTCAGTAATAAATAAACCGATATGGCAGGCCTCAATCAAATATTTCATATCATCGTCGCTCGCACCGAATCAAAAGCAAGCTTTTGTTCGCTTGCTTCGCTAGATGATAAAAACCAAAATCTACAATGGCTGGCTTAAAACAAATAAAAACAAAGATAAGGTCTGTAAAGAAGACCCGACAAGTCACCAAAGCAATGGAGGCTGTCTCGGCGGTTAAGATGCGCAAGAGCCAGCAAAAGGCGCTGGCCGGTCGCGCATATGCGC
>JAZKAA010000002.1:6287-14523 GCA_040389385.1 Patescibacteria group bacterium
GGTGCCCTTCTGCAAGGCAGAAGGGCACCTTCTGCTACTCTCTATATAGTAATCACCAGCGACAAGGGTTTGGCGGGCGCTCTTAACTCCGCAGTACTGCGTATGGCCGCGGGTGTTATCAAGCCGGGCGATGCGGTTGTTGCCATTGGGCGAAAGGCACAGGACTTTTTTGTTAATCGAGGCGTACCGGTACTCAAGTATCACCCCAGCTCCGACGTTATAGACGCCGCGCAGATAGACACCATACTTGGCAAGGTTGCGGAGCAATTTCTCTCGGCCAAGTTTGATGCAGTGCGCATTGTCTACCAAAACTTTATCTCCACCTTTGAGCAGCGCCCCACTATGCACACGATTTTTCCTTTGCAGCTTGCGGAGCTCCGCAAGGTAGTCGAGGGTATTGTGCCGGCCAAGGGTGCGTATGCGCAAGCAAACAAGGGGTTTAGCGGTGATGCGCCAGTGATGTACACTATCGAGCCCAACGAGGAGTCGGTACTTGATGTGATATTGCCCAAGCTTGCCAGCGTGTTTGTGTATCACGCGCTTATAGAAAGTCAGGCCAGCGAGCACAGCGCGCGCATGGTCGCGATGAAGTCGGCCAGCGACAAGGCGGCGGAGATGACACACAGTCTGACCTTAAAGTTTAATAAGGCGCGACAGGCGGCCATCACGAGAGAGGTTTCGGAGATTATCGGCGGCATGGAGGCCATTGCGAACTAACATTTAATTTTACAAATATGAAAGGCGAAATAAAACAAATCATCGGTCCGGTTGTCGACGTCTACTTTGAGGGCGAGACGCTGCCTGCCATACGCAACGCGCTCAAGACAAAGGTCGGTGATCGCGAGATTACGCTCGAGGTGGCAAGCCATGTGGGCTTGGGCCGCGTGCGCTGCATTGCGCTCCAAGACACCGTCGGGCTGGCGCGCGGTGTGGCTGTTGTAGACACAGGCTCGCCGGTCATGGTGCCGGTGGGTGAGATGGCGCTTGGACGCCTGTTTAATGTTGTTGGCGAGCCTATCGACGGCAAGCCGGCCCCCGAGGGTGCGCCGCGCATGTCTATACACCGCGACCCACCGCCTTTTAAAGAGCAGCGCACCAAGGCGGAGGTGTTTGAAACTGGAATAAAGTCAATCGACCTGCTCGCTCCGTTTATCAAGGGCGGCAAGGTGGGGCTCTTTGGCGGCGCAGGCGTCGGCAAGACCGTTATGATGCAGGAGCTTATCCGCAACGTTGCCACCGAGCACTCGGGCTACTCTGTCTTTGCCGGCGTGGGCGAGCGCGTGCGCGAGGGTAACGACCTCTATCACGAAATGAAGGAGACCGGCGTGCTTGATAAGTTGGCGCTTGTCTTTGGCCAAATGAACGAGGTCCCCGGCGCACGCGCACGCATCGCGCTTTCCGGTTTGACCATGGCGGAGTACTTCCGCGACGAGATGGGCAAGGACGTGCTCTTTTTTATGGATAACGTCTTTCGCTTTGTCCAAGCCGGGTCTGAAGTATCGTCGCTCTTGGGCCGCGTGCCGTCGGCGGTGGGCTACCAGCCGACGCTGTCCGAGGAGATGGGCCAGTTGCAAGAGCGCATCACTTCGACCAAAAAGGGCTCTATTACCTCGGTGCAAGCTATTTACGTCCCTGCAGACGACCTAACCGACCCGGCGCCGGCAACCACCTTTGCCCACCTCGACTCGACCGTTACCCTTTCCCGCGCATTGGCGCAGATTGGTATTTATCCGGCTGTTGATCCTCTAGAGAGCAACTCGACCGCTCTTGCGCCCGAGATAGTGGGCGAGGAGCACTACCGCGTTGCCTTGGAGACTAAAAAAGTTTTGCAGCGCTACAAAGACCTGCAGGATATTATTGCCATCTTGGGTATAGAGGAGTTGAGCGACGAGGACAAAAAGTTGGTATACCGCGCACGCAAGATCCGTAACTTTTTGGGCCAGCCGCCGCACGTGGCGGAGGTCTTTTCCGGTGTGCCGGGTGTGTACGTAACGCTCGAGGATACGATACGCTCCTTCCGCGAAATTTTGGAGGGCAAGCACGACGACAAGCCGGAGAGCGCCTTTGCCAACAAGGGCGGCATCGACAGCGTAAAGGCTGAATAAAAATGCACGTCGTAATTGCAAAAGTAAATGAGGTCCTCTACGACGGCGAGGCCGACTCGTTGACCGTGCTGGGCGCAGCAGGGGAGATGACCATACTTGGCCACCACGAGCCGCTGATAACCACACTCAAGCCCGGCACTATAACCGTGCGCCTCGCCCATAGGGCTACGGCCGAGGGCGGTGCAAGCGAACAAACATTTGCCGTCCAGAGCGGCGTCCTGGAAGTCCGCAGCGAAGGCGCTACGGTACTTTTGTAATTTTTGATGAAGTAGAGTAGTTGTATACGGCAGGAGAACATCCATGGCCGACGAAGAGAAGAAGGACGAGAGCTACTTCAGCACGGAAGCTCGTACTAAGCGTGGCGAAAATCCGCCCGAGATTGCTGAGTTGTGGCAGAAAGCTGCGACTCAAAACATGGGCGCACACGGCGCCAACCGCAAGCACAAGCAAAAAGTGCATCGCGACCCCTTCTGACCTCACCATGACCTCTATATTTTGTATAGAGGTCATTTTTTCATGAAGTTTTGTTATACTATTCCGCGGATTTGTGGAGAGGGCGAACATGAGCGACGATATCAGAGTGCCGGTCACGACTCTTGTGCTGGGGTTGAGGCGTCATTTGGAGTCGGTGATTAAAAGTCAGGAGGACGCAGCGGCGCTTATTGGCTTGTGCGATCTGCTTGATAAGAAGATCGGTGCCCAAACCGTCTATGTCGAAAGGATTTTGGACGTAGGCCGCACCATGCTGAAGATTGTGGACTTCGACATCCTTGAGCTCTTGCGGCTGCCAAGCGAGCAGGATGCTTTTGATGCCGGATTGGCGTGCATCCACAAGTACATCGGCTTAAAGAAAAATGTCTGTATCCCGTTATCCTAACCTCCCGCCTAATTAGAGCGGAGGTTTTTTGTTTGTGGACCCGACCGGGATCGAACCGGTTGCCTCTTCCATGCCATGGAAGCGCTCTACCAAGTGAGCTACGGGCCCTTTAGACCAGGGCATTTTACGTCATATTAATTACTTTTTCCACTTCACTAATTTTTGGGTGGTAGAATTTGAGTATGGATGCTTTGGGCGAGCTCTTTGTGTTTGGTGTATACGTCGCTCAGCAGATGGGCATACTTTTGGGCGTGGGCGCCGAGACGTTGTTGCTGTGCGCGTACCTTATCTACAACAAACAAACGCCGTGGGGCCACCAACATGCAACGCGCCTGACACGCCAGATAGGGTTGTGGGCTGTTATTCTCTCGGGCGTTGGTGCGGTGGCGGTGCATCTTGTGGCAGGTCAAGTGTCCACAATTGTGGCACCGGTGTTTCTTTTTAAATGGGTGCTGATAGCGATGCTGCTTGCATTTTCTTACATCGAGAGCAGGAGCGACCATGTGCCCGTACTGGAGAGAGCGTTTATCCGCGGGACAGGGGGTGCGCAGTGGTACGCACTTTTGTTGGTGCACATTACTGCTCCGGTTATTAGCTGGACAAACCTGCTGCTTTTGTACGCAGGGTGGATGATCATATTTATGCTGGGGTGGACGGGTTTTATATATGCGGTGAGTCCAAAGAAGCCTGTACAGAAACATTTTGTAGAAAAGCCGCAAAAAGTTTCTGTTCCGCCACCGCCAGCCCCTAAACCTATTTCTGCCCCACTGCCTGTTATTACTCACGCGGAGTTGCCTAAGCCTCCTCCCCCCGCACAGCCACCCAAACCTCCTGTCATTTTAGCGGCACCAGTACCAAGACCTCCTGCACCCCCCGCACCGGTAGCGCACATGGCAGCGCCGGCACCTAAACCTCCAACCTACAAAAATGATGCGCCATCCGTTCCTGCAATCCAAGTGATGCCGCGTACGCCGGAAGAGATCGCAGGGCAGAACCGTGCCGCTGTTGTACAATTTAATTAGTTGTATGAAATTCTTTTCCGATCATAGGCATAAAAAGATAGTCATTTTGTTGGGACATCCCGACACAACGCACACCAACTCCAGCGAAATGGCGCTGATGTATGAGACCGCGGCCAAAAAAGCCGGCCACGAGGTCAAGCGATTTGACTTAGGCGACATGCGCTTTGACCCGATATTGCACAGAGGGTACAAAGACATCCAACAGTTGGAGCCTGATCTGATTGCGCTCCAAGAGGCTATCAAATGGGCCGACCACTTTGTGCTTGTGTATCCAACGTGGTGGTCCGGCATGCCAGCGCTGCTTAAGGGCATGTTTGACCGCATGTGGCTGCCGAGCTTTGCCTTTCATATGCGCAAAACTCTGCAGGGCAGTCCGGCCGTGGGGTGGAAAAAGATGATGAAGGGCAAAACCGCGCGCGTTATCACGCTTACGGGCCAGCATCCGTTTTTTATCTGGTGCCTGTTTGGCGACTACACCAACGAAATTAAAATGGCGATTTTGTGGTTTGCCGGATTTAAAACGCGAGTGACATGTCTGGGACCAGTAGAGTACGCGCCCGAGTGGATGCGCAACTCATGGCGCCGCAAAGTCTGGCGCTTGGGAGAACTGGGAGAATGAGGTATATTCGCTACTCATGGCATTAAGTATCGGCATCGTGGGGCTGCCCAACGTGGGCAAGTCGACCCTCTTTAACGCTCTTACCAAAAAGAGCGTTTTGATTGCTAACTACCCGTTTGCGACTATCGACCCGTCGGTCGGCGTGGTGGCAGTGCCGGACAGGCGCGTCGACCAACTGGCCGCTTTTAGCGAGTCGGCTAAAAAGGTGCCGGCTGCGGTAGAGTTTGTTGACATCGCCGGCCTCGTGCGCGGCGCCAGCGAGGGCGAGGGGTTGGGCAACCTCTTTTTGCAGCATATCCGCGAGGTAGATGCTATCGCACACGTGGTGCGCATTTTTGATAACCCCAATATTGTCTCGACCCAAGACGCTATCAACCCGATGCATGACATCGAGCTTATCAACACCGAGCTCGAGCTGGCCGACTTGGCCAACCCCAAGGCGCCGCCGATTGCCAAAAAGCCGGTGCTGTTTGTACTCAACAAAGAGTCGGGCGGACACAACCTGGACGAAAATCCAACCGACGAGCGATGGAAGGCGTTGATGGAATATCTTAAGGACAAAAAGTACGTGATAGTCGACGCCAACGTCGAGCACGAGCTCAAAGACATGGAGGGCGAGGACAAGCAGTCGTTTCGCCAAGAGTATGGTGCACTTGAGGATGGGATTAACGACCTGATAACGGCGGGGTACGACCTGTTGGGCTTGATTAGCTTTTTTACCACAGGCAAGGACGAGACGCGCGCGTGGCAGATAGTGCGGGGGAGTAGTGCGCCGCGCGCTGGGGCTGCGATACATACCGACTTTGAGACAAAGTTTATCCGCGCCGAGGTTATTAACTGGCAAAAGCTGCTCGAGGCAGGTAGCTGGGCCAAAGCCCGCGAGCTTGGCCTCATCCGCACCGAGGGCAAAGAGTACGTCGTCCAAGACGGCGACGTGATGGAATTCCTCCACGGGTAATAAAAAATCCGCGATGTTATCGCGGACAAGTAAAACTGTACTTCCATTCGGCCCAGTAATACACCATTTTGTACATAGCATAGGGTTGGCCTTCGTGCTTGCTGCACAAGGTGTCGGACAGTAGGGTTTCCGGCACATCGGACAATCGTTGGTGATGGAAGGTGTAGCCCCCATCGTTTTCGTGAGTACTGTTGGACAACGCATTTACACGTTCTTCTCGCCGATGCAACACGATGAGAAGATTGCGCAATTCCGGCGGCACAATGTAAGTCGGTATGTCGCGAGGGGCATCCTCCGTGTATGGGCATTGTTCGCCGTTGGGCTTTGCCGTAAGTGCATGACGGATTTCGTCAATAAGTGCGGCTTCCATCGGTTCCTCCGATCCTATTCAGGTTTAGGCGGCATGTAGGAGATATCCGTAAAGCGGTGAGGGTGTGCCGCAACTGCGGCACGTACTTCTTCGTTCGGGTGTTTAGCGTACTCCTCCCATCCGGCAACTGTGATGGTCCACGACATTCCGGGGTCTTTGTACGCGCCGAGAAGTTTCAACGTACGTTCTTTGTCCAACTCTTCGGAAGATTTAGCCAGACGCATTTTTTGTGCCTGCGCCATATGTGCCTCCAATTGATCCGCTATCTGTATACCACCGCAATATGTGCTTTGCAATCTATTGAGTTTTTGCACGGGTAGCATATACTTTTGGTTAGTTCAGTTGTGCGGATGGCAGGCACTTAATCGCCGGTCACTCGCGCCTAGGGGGGAGTGTTTAGAAAGAGGTTCCGTCCCACCGCCTCTTTGTTTCGGCCCCGCTTCCGAGACACTAAGCACATAGTAGAGTTTTCCTCCCCGGGAGGCCCGGCTTGATACACCGTGCCTCCCGCCCATTTCGCCCCTTGCGCATTGCGGGGGCTTTTTATTTGTGTAATGAGACGTTGACAGGTACGTCATTGTGATATGCTAATGAATATGAATCCAAAAAGTGGGCCTAAGGATTTCTTTTTGTGGGCGGGGGCGATGATCGCGCTTTGGGGCGGGGTGATTGCGTTTTTGGCGCTCACGTTCGACTACATCAACTACGCGTATCCCGATGTTTTGGCGTATCAACCAAACCCATATCAAGGCAGCATGCCTTATGAGATGGCGTCGCTTATTGTTCTTGGGCCACTCTTTCTTATACTGATGCGCGTTATCCGCCGTGAGATAGCGGCCGACCCAAGCCGCAACGAGATATGGGTGCGGCGCTGGGCGCTGTACTTGACGCTGTTTGCGGCGGGCGCGACTATTGTTGTTGACTTAATTGTGCTTATCACTACATTTTTGAGCGGCGAGGAGTTGTCGATACGGTTTTTGCTCAAGGTGGTGCTGGTACTATTGGTTGCAAGCGCTGGGTTTATGCACTTTATTGCCGACCTCTGGGGCTACTGGAAGCAAAACCCTGCATACGTTCGCTATGTTAACTACGCAACGGGCCTGTTGGTAGTGCTCACCATTGCGGCCGGATTTTTGATTGTCGGATCGCCGCAACAGGCGCGCCAAATGCGCCTAGACGATCAACGCATCAACGACCTGCAAAACATTCAATCGCAAGTTATTTACTACTGGCAGCAAAAGTCCGCATTGCCCGCAGCGTTGAGCGACCTTAACGACCCGCTGTCGTATTGGCAGATGCCCTTGGACCCTGCGACGGGGCAGCCGTATACCTACAAGCGTTACAGCCCGCTCGATTTTGGTTTGTGCGCAACATTTGCAGCAGTTGGCGACAGTGCCATGGGATACGCACGCCCTGTCGCGCCGTACGGCGTCAAAGGCACGCAAGACAACTGGGCACACGTCGCAGGCGAGGTCTGCTTTGACCGCTCAATCGACCCGCAACTCTATCCTCCGGCCAAACCCTCGCCGGTTAACTAGGACAAACTATTTTTTCTGTGGTATTTTAAGACCCAATGGCTGGGTATGACCACAGGGCGATAGAAAAAAAGTGGCAGGACAAATGGGCCCAAGACGGTACCTACACCACGCCCGACACTGTAGAGGGTAAAGAAAACTTTTATTTTTTGACCGAGTTTCCATATCCGTCGGGCAACCTGCACGTCGGGCACTGGTACGCATTTAGCGTTCCTGATATTTTTGCCCGGTACATGCGCATGCGCGGCTACAACGTGCTCTATCCGATAGGGTTTGATGCGTTTGGCCTGCCGGCCGAGAATGCCGCTATTAAAAACAAACTCAACCCGCGTGAGTGGACCTTTGGCAACATCGAGTATATGCGCGGGCAGTTGCGCAGTATGGGTGCAAGCTTTGACTGGTCGCGCGAGGTTATCACCGCCGACCCGGCGTACTACAAGTGGACGCAATGGCTCTTCCTCCAGTTTTATAAAAAAGGGTTGGTGTACCGCAAAGAGACGGCGGTCAACTGGTGCCCGGTAGACAAAACTGTGCTGGCAAACGAGCAGGTGGTAGATGGCCACTGCGAGCGCTGCGGCGCCGAGGTGGTGCAGCGTAACTTGCCGCAGTGGAATATAAAGATAACCGACTACGCCGACCGCCTGATAGACGACCTGGCCGCCTTAAACTGGCCCAAGCAGATTAAAGATGCGCAAATTAACTGGATAGGCCGGTCCGAGGGCGCGGAGATAGACTTTGCACTTGACCTCG
>JAZKAA010000002.1:14533-30072 GCA_040389385.1 Patescibacteria group bacterium
TACATGGCAGATAAAAGATTGGACCAAGGTAAAGACAAAAGTTTAAGTTTGTAATTCTGCACGGCTTTCAAAGCGCGCCCGACAGGCCACGGTGGCTTTGGGCCAAACAAAAACTCGAGGAGATGGGTCACGAGGTTATTCTCCCTTCGCTCCCTAACCCGGATAATCCGACAGAGGAGGAGTGGGTTGCAACGGCTCTTGCTGCTACAACATATGACGACAAGGCGGTGCTGGTAGGGCACAGCCTGGGCGCTGTGGCTGCGCTTAAAGTGTTGGAGAAGTTGGACAAACCTATTGCACGTCTTGTTACAGTCGGGGGCTTTGTAAGCAAAAACTTTAAAGACAACCCGCGGCCATTTGAAAAGACGTTTACTTGGAATTTTGACGGCCAAAAAATCCGCAACAATGTTAAGTCGATAACAATATTGCACGACCCGCGCGACTACGTGGTCTCTGACGCGCAGGCTAAAGAGCTCGCCGACTTGCTGCAAACCGAGGTTACTGTGGGCAAGTCTACCGAGCCGCACTTTACCGGAGATAAAGAGCAAGACGTGCTGATGTGGCTGCGCCCCACTATGCGCGTATTTACTACGCGAGCAGACACTCTGTATGGCGCCTCGTTTTTGGTGGTTGCCCCTGAACATCAGTGGATAACATTGGCGCTGCAACACAAGACCGTGCTCCACAACAACGACGAAGTTCAGGCCTACATAGACAACGCGGCAAAAAAGACAGAACGCGAACGTACCGAAAATAAAGAAAAAACGGGGGTAGAGCTGAAGGGAGTAAAAGCGGTCAATCCGACAACAGGAGAAAGAATCCCGATATTTGTCGCCGACTACGCGCTTGCGGGGTTTGGCACCGGAGCCTTGTTTGGCGATGCTCATGATGAGCGGGATACCGAGTTTGCGCACAAATTTGGAATTCCTCTCAAAGAGACCCTTGCTCCGGAGTTTGTCGACAAGACTAATCCGCCGCAACTGGGCAAAGAGCATACCGACCGCAATATTATCCTTGCTGTCGTCTATAATCCCAAAACAAAAAAATATCTGTGCCTAAAGTGGAAAGAGCAACCATGGACCACATTTGTTACGGGCGGCATTGATGCCGGAGAGAATGCTGCAGAGGCAGCCAAGCGTGAGATTGCCGAGGAGACAGGGTACACCAGTATTTCGCTCGTTAAATCGCTTGGTCATACCTACAGCAATTTTTATGCGGCACACAAGGGCGTTAACCGTCGCGTGCACAATCGCAGCTTTCTGTTTGAGTTGGTTGACGAGACACATGTAGAGGTTGCGTCGGACGAAAAAAACGCATACGACGTTGTGTGGCTTTCTGCTGATGAGGTTGTTGCCGCTAATCTCCAGCATGCGGAATTTGATTTTATTTGGCAAAGGATTAAAAAAGACATCCCTTTTGAGGGTAAGGGTGTTCTGTATGATTCGGGAGAGTTTTCCGGTCTCACCAGCGATGAGGCATTGCCGAAAATCACTGCAGAATTTGGTAGAGCAACAAAAAAATATCATTTGCGTGATTGGGTGGTGAGCAGGCAGCGGTTTTGGGGGGTGCCTATCCCTATGATTAAGTGCGAGACATGTGGGTACAATCCAGTGCCGGAGGACCAACTACCGGTAGTTTTGCCAGACCTCGAAGATTATTTGCCGACAGATGAGGGCCGCTCACCGCTGGCCAAAAAGCGCGAGTGGGTTGAGGTTAGCTGCCCCACATGCGGTGGCAAGGCAGAGCGCGAGACAGACACGCTCGATACGTTTGTAGACTCCAGCTGGTACTTTCAACGCTATACCGATCCCGCAAATTCGGGCGAATTTGCTCGCAAAGACAAGTTGGAGAATTGGCTCCCTGTAGACCTCTACTCCGGCGGCAGCGAGCACACCACCATGCACGTGCTGTACTCGCGGTTTTGGCACAAGGCGATGTTTGACCTTGGGCTGGTGGGGGAGAGCGAGCCATATCTGCGCCGGATGAACCGCGGCTTGATAATGGGCCCCGACGGCCAAAAAATGTCCAAGAGCAAGGGCAATGTGGTCGACCCCGACCAGCTAGTCTCCGACCTGGGTGCCGACACCGTACGCATGTACTTGGCATTTATCGGTCCGTACAACGAGGTGGGCAGTTATCCATGGAATCCGCAAGCCGCAGTGGGTGTGCGGCGCTTTTTGGACCGTGTGTACAAGCTGCCCGTGCAAGACGACGCACCGGACATGCCGATGGATGCAACAATCGAGGCCGTGACAAAAAACATCGAGTCGCTCAAACTCAACACGGGTGTCTCAGCATTGATGATTGCGCTCAATGAGTTTGAAAAATCCGGTGGCGCCCCGCGCAAAGCATATGCAACGTTTCTGAACTTACTGGCACCTTTTGCACCGCATATTGCACATGAGTTGGCTGAGACACACGGCATTAACCTAGGGGAGTGGCCTACCTTTGATCCGGCCAAGCTCAAGCAGGCAATGGCGACTGTGGCCGTGCAGGTCAACGGCAAGATGCGCACCACTATTGATATAGCCACAGACGCTCCAGAGGCCGAGGCTCTGGCAGTAGCCCTCAAAGCGGCCGAAAAGTGGGTGAGCGAGTCGCCTACAAAAGTGGTTTATAGAGCAGGAAAGGTCATCAACCTTGTTATCCCCGACGCCTGAAAGGGTCGGGGCCCCGACCAAGGCGTCGGGGTTGACTTCAATTTTTAGGTATGATATACAATACCACGTAACACCTATGGCAAACACCCCCGCAGCCGTCGACAAAACGGGCTTTAAGCCCAAAGCGATAGTCAAGAAGCTCCTTATGAGCCTCCCCGAGCGCTCCCGCACCGTGCTGGAGGCCCGCTTTGGTTTGGGTACGTCGGCAGAGCGCACCACGCTCGAGTCTATAGGCAAGCGCTACGGCATCACCCGCGAGCGCGTCCGCCAAATTGAGAATCACGCCCTTGCCGCACTTAAAAAGTCTCCCTCGTTTGAGCAGGCCCACGAGGCGTTTAACGAGCTCGAGCGTATTATCGACGGACTTGGCGGCATTGTCTGCGAGGACGACCTTCTCAACTTTATGACCGCAGACAAGGGGATGCAAAACCACATCTACTTCCTCTTGGTGCTGGGCGACCCGTTTAAATATCTCAAAGAGGACGATGAGGCCGAGCGCTGCTGGTATGTCGACAAAGAGTTGGCCGACCAGGTCAACGGTGCCCTCAAGCGCCTGTACGCCGGGCTTAGCGACGAGGATCTTATCCCGGAGGGCGAGATGATAGACCGCTTCCTTAAAGAGTTGCAAAACATCAACGACAAACATCGCAACGATGAGGTGCTCAAGCGCTGGCTCAAAATTTCTAAAAATATCGGCAAGAACCCGCTCGGCGAGTGGGGTCCGGCGCACTCTCCCAACGTCAAGACCAAAGGCGTGCGCGACTACGCGTACCTGGCGGTCAAAAAGCACGGATCTCCGCTGCACTTCCGCGAGGTCGCAAGCTTGATAGAAAAGATGTTTAACCGCGCCGCGCATGTGGCAACAACCCACAACGAGCTTATTAAAGACCCGCGCTTTGTCCTGGTTGGCCGCGGTATGTACGCGCTGCGCGAGTGGGGCTACACCGAGGGCGTTGTGCGCGATGTTATCCGCGAGGCGCTCCGCAAAAGCGGCCCGATGACCAAAGACCAGATAATCAAAGAGGTGCTCAAAGAGCGCCATGTCAAAGCGGGCACGATAGTGGTCAACCTCCAAAACCAAAAGTATTTCAAACGGAACAAAGACAACACGTTTAGTCTAGTTAAGTAGCAAAAGAAAACTCCTCCTCTCCGGAGAGATGTACACGACCCCAACTCCTCCAATGAGGAGTTTTCTTTTACTAGTGGTCGGCGCCTTTTTTAGTGATGGTGTCGGTGAGCAGCACGACTATCCAGCAAGCAAGGAGCACTATCAGGAGTGCCGAAATCGCTACCCCAAAGGCGTGCAGGTTGGGCGATGGGTAGCCAAACCAGCTTGCAATAATCCGCACTAGCTCCCACACAATAAAGGTGGCAGTCATTAGTGCGGCGCCCCAGGTTATGCGCAGCGTGTGGTGGCTTTGGTGGTCGTTGTTGGACATCATGGTAAACACGCCCGGTAGTCCGGCCAAAAATCCGGCCCCAAATAAAAGTGCCCCAAATGCTCCGACAAGTGCAAAGATGATCCCGATAAACGCCATGGGGTTTGCGTAAAATGCGTCCAGCATATTTAAGTATTATATACTGTTAAGTAATGGCGGCAGGAGGAGGCACAAAATATGCAGATCGCCCCTGGCCTATGAAGGCTCTTCTGGTGTGGACCCATGACGGGGCCAAGCACTTTGCCAACTGGCTTGTGGGATGGCAGCTTGACCCTATAGTGGTGGTGCCTCCGTACGTTGTGCTGTTGATATGGGCGGTCCACTCCACAGACCCGGCTGCTATTACCGCGGTGTGGGCTATGATGGTCGCACTCTCACCTTTGTGGCTGCCCATCGGGCTGTTTGTGGTGTTTTGGGTTACGTGGGTGCACTACATACGCTTTGCGTTTTGGTTTGGGCCTATTTGTGAGTCCGTACTCCTTGAAATCCAGCTTCCGCCGGAGGTAGAAAAGACCCCACTGGCGATGGAGACGTTTTTTGCCACGCTATGGAACACCGGCGGCGAGACAACGTTTTTGCAGCGCGTATGGCGCGGGCAGATGCGCCCGGTCTTTAGTCTTGAGATACTCTCGACGGAGGGGCAAGTGCGCTTTTACCTCCACACGCGCAAAGTGTGGCGCCCTATTGTCGAAGCGCGGCTGTATGGGCAGTTTCCCGAGGCGCAGATACGCGAGGCAATAGACCCTATAAGCTCGTTACCTTTTAATCTTACGGAGTATGGTATTTGGGGCAGCGAGTACAACAAAAAAGTTCCCGGCGGATGGCAGGGGGATGCGCTGCCAATCCGCACGTATATCGACTTTCAGCTCGACAAGTCGCCCGATAAGCCCGAAAACTCGATAGACCCCATTACCAACATCATCGAGCTCATGGGCACGCTCGGCAAAGGAGAGCACTTTTGGTTCCAGCTACTTATCCGCGGCCGCAAAGAGGAAGAGTGGTACGGCTTTTATACTAAAACTAACAAGTACAAAGCCGACGGCACCGCTTTTATAAAGCGTATTACGGAAGGGGCTATCAAGCGCGCGCAGGAGTTTGTAACCGACCCGGTCGAAAAGGCAAAGGTCGGCTCGCGCAGTGCACAGCTTATGACCGAGATCGAAAAGCGCCAAGTCGAGTCTATCGAGCGCTCGATGACCAAGCTTACGTACGATTGCGGCATCCGTGTTGTCTATTGCGCCAAGCGCGAGGTGTATAACGGTATCAATAATGCTTCTATCATCCGCTTTTTTGACACGTTTAACACCAACCACCAGTACACCAACCGCTTGGGCGTGTTTAACGGCACGACATACTTTGACTATCCATGGCAGGATATTTTTGATATACGGCAAAATAAAGAAAAGCGCAATCTGTACTTTAAAGCCAAGCACCGTGCCTATTTTGGCGTACCGTATGACCAGCAACCTGTGCATTTGAGCAGCGAGGAGGTGGCAACGTTGTGGCATTTCCCCAGCTCGGTGGTTAAGTCGCCCTCCATTGACCGCGTGCCGGCCAAGGTCTCGCAGGCACCGACTAACTTGCCCGTCTAACGTATGGATGCTTTCCGACATTTTCCTACATTTCTGCGGCATCACCACGCGTTTGTCTCATGGTACCGGGCACAAAACAGGTACACAAAATTTGTCATCAATTTTTTTGCCACCGCCGCAGTGCTATACCTGGTGTATATTGCGGCCTTTGCGCCGCCGTGGGGCTATCCGTCCGGCGTGTATATAACGGTACCCAAGGGCTCGTCGCTTACAAGCATTGCCATTCAATTAAAGACAGAGGGTGTCATCTCGTATGCCTGGGTGCTTAAAGACACCGCACGAGTGTTGGGCGGCGACAAGCATATCCCCGCGGGAGTGTACTATTTTCCCGAGCCGGAGAGCGCTGTATCGATAGCGATACGCTTGGTTGCGGGTGACTTTGAGACAACACCGGTCCGCATTACCGTGCCGGAGGGTTCGACCGTCTCCGATATTTCTAAACTCTTGCTGCAAAAGATGCCCGACTTTAACAGGCAGGAATTTTTGGCCGTAACACGGGGCAAGGAAGGGTACCTCTTTCCCGACACGTACTTTTTTATGCCGGGGGACAGCATCGACTCGATACTCTCTGTGTTTAACAACGGGTTCCATACCCATATAGCTAAAGTCCAAAAACAAATAGATATCTACGGGCAGCCGCTCTCCGATGTGCTTACGATGGCCTCGCTCTTAGAAAAGGAGGCATCCAAAACAGCCGACCGCCAAATGATTGCGGGGATACTCTGGCATCGGATTAAGCTGGGGATGCCTTTGCAGGTAGACGCGGTGTTTCCGTACTTTTTAAACAAGAGCGCCACCAAGCTCACGCTTGATGACCTTAAGGTAGATAATCCGTACAACACCTACATACATAAAGGTCTGCCGCCCGGGCCTATCGCCAACCCGGGGCTCGACTCAATACTGGCGGCAGTAACGCCGACCAAGAGCAACTACCTGTACTATCTAAGCGACCGCGGAGGCAACTTCCACTTTGCCACAACCTACGAAGAATTTTTGGCCTACAAGCACAAATATTTGGATTAGGCATACAGAGGTGTATTAAGGTAGAGTTTGCTCCAATGGCTAAGGGGCAGAAAGTTTTTGTGGGCATTAGCGGTGGCGTTGATAGCGCCGTTAGCGCTGCTTTGCTACAGCAACAGGGGTACGATGTTATCGGCGTTTTTATCAAGATTGTTGTAGACGGGTATCCTTGCACCGCCGGGGTAGACAGGATAGACGCTATGCGCGTCGCGGCGCACTTGCAGATACCGTTTCGGGAGATTGATTTGTCTAAGCAGTATCAGGACGAAGTGTTTAGAGTATCTATCGCAGAGTTTAAAGAGGGGAAAACTCCCAACCCGGATGTTTTATGCAATCGCGAAATAAAGTTTGGTTTGTTTTATGACTACGCCATGCAAAACGGCGCCGACTTTGTTGCAACCGGGCACTACGCGCAAATACAAGACGGACGGTTGTATGCCGGTGCGGATAAAGAAAAAGACCAATCATATTTTTTGGCCTTGGTGCCGCGGGCAGTGCTACAAAAGACGCTGTTTCCTATCGGGCATTTGCAAAAATCGGAAGTACGAAAACTTGCGGCAAAGTTTGGTTTGCCCAATGCAGCACGCAAAGACAGTCAGGGGTTGTGCTTTTTGGGGCCAATCTCTATTGCCGATATGTTGCAGCATGAGCTTGGCCCTGTGGTGGGTAATGTACTCGACCAAAGTGGCGGCATTGTAGGCACGCACCACGGCGCAGCGCTCTATACGCTTGGCCAGCGGCACGGTTTTGAAGTGGCACACTCCACGCCCCTGTTTGTCATTGCAAAAGATATTGCAAAAAACACCATTACGGTTTCTCCTGACAAAACGCCGGGGAAAGGGGAGACTACGCTGCAACTGCGGAATACAAACTGGCTCGGTGCACCCGACGGCGCGTACATGGCGCGCTACCGGTATCGACAAAACTTAATTCCTGCACGCAAAAGTGGTGACACAATCACGTTAAGCCAGCCACAATACGCGCCGGAGGGACAGTTGTTAGCATTGTACGACGGTGACCCGCGCTACGCCGAAGGCTCCGGCGAGGCGAGGCGTTGTGTCGGCGGTGGTATTATTAGTGCAGCATGGCTGTCCTCATCACCAAAGCAGACGGCGAAGTAGAGCCTTATAACCCGCACAAGTTGCTGCAGTCGCTTGAGCGCGCCGGCGCCGATAAAGCCACGTCCGACACTGTTGCGCATAAAGTTGAGCAGGAGATTTATGCCGGCATGACAACGCAAGAAATCTACCGCCGTGCTTTTGCACATCTGCGTGATACGCACAAACCGCTCGCGGCACGCTATAGCCTTAAACGTGCGGTGCTGGAGTTTGGGCCGAGCGGATTTCCATTCGAGGCATACTTGGCAGAGCTGTTTCGCGCCGAGGGATACACAGCCACAATAGACCAGCTAATCCGCGGGAAATGCGTCGAGCACGAGGTTGATGTTGTGATGACTAAGGGCGGCACAACCACGTATGTCGAGGCCAAGTTCCATAACTCGCTCGGGTTCAAGACCGACCTTAAGGTGGCGCTGTATGTCAAAGCACGGCTAGAGGATATTGGCGCCACAAGCGGCATCATTGCAACCAACACCGGCTTTACCGACAAAGCCGAGCAGTTTGCGGCGTGCTCGGGCATCGACCTGTTGGGCTGGGATATACCCCATGGCAACACACTCCACCAAAAGATCGAGAGGACCGGTCTCTACCCCATAACAGCAATGACCAGCCTTACCCGGAGAGAAAAAATGGCCTTGTTGGAGCAGAAAATGGTTCTCTGCCGCGATATTTCAAAAGATGTCGCTGTGCTTGAGCAGACGGGTATTCCGGGCCGGCGCCTGGATGAGGCCCTAAAAGAGGCGGGGGACTTGTGCAGACCCGGCAAAGGCATACAATAGTTACGGGCTCTTCCGTACGATTTAATAATTCAATTTTTCAGTATGCAGAATAACAGCGCAGATAAAAAGCCGTCCCTATCGTGGTCCACTCCTGCTGTAGCCACACCGGCGGTTAAGGCTCTTACATCGCAAAAGCTCCCGATGACTATGGCGGGCAGCGGCAACACTAGTCGCTATGTCGGTATTTTTGCGGCAGGTCTTATCGTAGGATTTTTACTTTCGTGGGGATACACAGCAGCAACGCACCCGAGTGGTGTTACTACTGCAACAACCTCTGGCACGCCCAAGACTGTTGTTAAAACGAATAACACCCCCACTACGGTCCAAGGTAGCGACGCTGTCGCAGCAGGTGTCGTAATCGGCCAAGATGGTATGGCTCACTCCAACGCAGCACTCTCTATATCGTCTCCGCAACGCGCGGGTCTCTCGGTTGCAGTATCCGATGTCGAGGTTACCGTGCCGACCTGGGTTGTTGTGTACGAAAGCCAAAACGGCGAGCCAGGCAACGTACTCGGCGCGCATCTCTTCTTTGCCAGCGGGGC
Organism: Patescibacteria group bacterium; assembly: GCA_040389385.1. Taxonomy (GTDB): domain Bacteria; phylum Patescibacteriota; class Minisyncoccia; order Phycocordibacterales; family SBAW01; genus GWA1-54-10. Next base: position 23,684 of record JAZKAA010000002.1, read on the forward strand.
GGGCACCGTTACACTCTTGCGTTCAACGGTAGCCGGGCACTCCTACTTTGTCGGCACCAGCCCGGACAACGGCGACCGCAAATACTCCAAGTCTGCCGACAAGCCGGCAATGTTTGAGGATGGCTCGATTGAGGTAACGGGCTTTACCTCCAATTAGTATGATTGCCGCGTACTCACAATGGGGACTCATGGCGCCACTCTTGTTGTCGGTGATACTTGGGGCACTCATGGGGCTGGAGCGCAGCATCGCCGGCAAGCAGGCAGGCATGCGTACGTATGCGCTCGTGAGCTTGGGCTCGTGCCTGTTTACACTAGTGGGTGTTGTTGCAAGCTATCAGCTCTCGATGTTTGCGGGGATTAATCCGTTGCAAATTGCCGGCTCGGTGGTTATAGGTATTGGGTTTATCGGCGCGGGGCTTGCCGCAATACGCGGCAGCGAGCATGCCGAGTTGACCACCGCTGCCGGCATTTGGGTGGCATCGGCGGTGGGGCTCGCCTGCGGCCTGGGTATGTACGCGGTAGCCACTGCCACGGCGGTCCTGTCTGTACTAGTCTTTAAGGTCTTTTTGTCGATAGAAAACAGTATCCGTCGCCGTTACGGAGGCGAAAATTAGGAGGCCAAACTCCCGTGCGTTAGAATGGCTCCATGAGCCAATTTTACAAGCCCAACCGCAACCCCAACTACAACTACGGTGGTGAGCGTTGGACTTTGTCGCGCTCCAAAATAGATTTATTTATGGAGTGCGCACGTTGCTTTTACCTCGACAACAAGTTGGGTGTGGCACGGCCGCCGGGCTATCCGTTTAATCTCAACTCTGCGGTCGACGCGCTGCTTAAAAAGGAGCTGGACGCGCACCGCGCTGCGGGTACACAGCACCCGCTTGCCACGGCCTATGGCCTCGACGCGATACCGCTCGCACATGCCAAGATGGACGACTGGCGTAACGCGCTAAGCCAGGGCGTAAAGACCGTACACAAAGCAACAGGGCTTACTGTGCGCGGTGGTGTGGACGATATTTGGGTTAATAAAGCGGGTGAGCTCATTGTTATCGACTACAAGGCCACCAGCAAAGACGGCAAGATAGAGTCCTTGGACGAGGACTGGCACCGCGGCTACAAGCGGCAGCTCGAGGTGTATCAGTGGCTCTTGCGCGAAAATGGCTTTAAAGTTTCCGACACAGGCTATTGGTTTTATGCCAACGCCACCAAAGACCGCGAGGCGTTTGACGGGCGTTTGGACTTTGAGATGACGCTTGTGCCGTACAAGGGCAACACCGATTGGGTTGAGGGTACTCTGGTAGAGCTCAAAAAGTGCCTCGATAGCGACGCTTTGCCTGCTGCCGGAGCTGAGTGCGACTACTGCCGCTATAGAGAGTCTGCGGGCAAGGCCTTGCTTGCAATGGGGCAGAAGACTAAGATTAAAGCACCAGTACCGGCAGCTAAAAAAATCGCCCATGAAAAAGTTAAAGACAATACAAACTCGTCGCTTTTCTAGCAAATTCCGCATGACATTTAGCGAGCGGGTGCGCTCGGTCGTGCGGCACATACCTAAGGGTAAAACGATGAGCTACGGCGAGGTGGCGCGCCGTGCAGGCAAGCCGCAGGCTGCGCGCGCGGTGGGCATGATTATGTCCAAAAACTTTGACCCTAAAATCCCGTGCCATCGCGTAGTCCGGAGCGATGGCAAAATAGGCGGCTACAACCGCGGCGGCCCATCCAAAAAATTTGAGCTAATTTTGATGGAGCGCTACTCCTAGCCCATGGAGGTAAAAATAGAGCCCAGTTGGAAGGAGGCTCTTACAGATGAGTTTGGGAAGGAGTATTTTATGCAGCTCGCTGCTTTTGTTAAGGAAGAGTATATTCACGGCGTTATTTATCCCGCACCCAAAAATGTTTTTAGGGCGTTCGAGTTGTGCCCGTTTGATAAAGTCGAGGTCGTGATATTAGGACAAGACCCTTACCACGGAGCAGGACAGGCAAATGGGCTGTCGTTTGCGGTGCCGGAGGGTGTACGTCTACCGCCCTCGCTCCAAAATATTTTTAAAGAATTGGAGAGCGACATCGGCCCGGTTAAAAATAAAACGGGCGATTTGGAGCGCTGGGCTAAGCAGGGTGTGCTGCTCCTAAATGCAACTCTAACCGTGCGTGCAAGCACACCCGGCAGCCACCAGGGCAAGGGGTGGGAGGCGTTTACCGACGCGGTTATTAAAACCCTCTCCAACAAAAAAGAAAATCTCGTCTTTATATTGTGGGGCAACTACGCCAAGCAAAAAGGCGCACATATAGATAGGTCAAAGCATTGTGTAATCGAATCCCCGCATCCATCCCCGTTTGCAGCCCATAGTGGCTTCTTTGGCTCCAAACCCTTCTCCAAAACCAACACCTATCTACTATCCAAAAACAAAAAACCTATAGACTGGTTATAAACACATAGTCGTTTTTCTGTATGGACATATTCGTACGAATAGTAGAATACGAGCATGGCTGATATTGCTCAGGTTGAACGGATACTCAAAGCGACTGCCAACCGGCGCCGTTTGGCGATTTTGAAATATCTGACCAAGCGGCCGGGCGCCAAGGTCGGCGATATCGCTGCAGAAATTAAACTTTCGTTTAAATCCACCTCAAAACATCTCGCCGTGTTACTGGGAGCAGATTTAGTGGAGCGCGAGCAGTTAAGTCTCGAAATGCATTACAAACTACGCGGCCCCACTCACTCAATACTTAAAACAATTTTATCTATTCTCTAATTCGTACGAATATGAGAATGACGGTGATAAAACTGCCACGGATTGTGGTAATCGTTAACTACCAAATTTTGGCGCGTTTGGATGGAGGACGGAAGAGTTTGTCCTTTTTAGACAGTTTGAGGAGTTTGTAGAAGGGCTCAAAGTTGGCCAGCGGGCCATTGATGCGGAAGGGGGCCGGGGAGTGCGGGTCGGTTAGGGCCTGCATTTTTACAAATTCCGGACGTGTGAGCTCACGCTCCATCTGCGCAAACCCCAGGAAAAAGCGTTGCTCGGAGGAGAATCCGTCTATTGTTTTGCGGCCGTGCTTGGCAAGATACTTTTGATAAGCATCCCAGCCTATTGCCAAGCCACCCAAGTCGGCAATATTTTCGCCTAGCGTGAGTTGGCCGTTGACCTTTACTCCGTCAGTGACCACGTAGCCGTCATACTGGGTTTTGAGCAAGCCACCTTTTTGGGCAAAACGTTTGTTGTCCGCAGCTGTCCACCACCCTTTCATATTGCCCTTGCCATCAAACTTGGCACCCTGGTCGTCAAAGCCGTGCGTCATCTCGTGCCCGATGACCGTGCCGATGCCCGCGTAATTGATAGCTGCGTCGGCGCGCGGGTCAAAAAACGGCCACTGCAGTATTGCCGCGGGGAAGACGATTTCGTTGAGATTAAAGTTGCAGTACGCATTAACCGTCTGCGGGCTCATGTGCCACTCACCGCGGTCAACTTTTTTTTGCAGCTTAGCCATAGCGCGCTTGTGCTCATATACCTCGGAGCGCAAGCAGTTGCCAAAGTAATCTTTGGCCATGATATCAAACGGATACTTTTTCCATTTGCGTGGGTAGCCGATTTTGCGGCTCATCATGCGCAGCTTTATAACGGCTTTGCGCTTGGTGGCAAGGCTCATCCAGTCGAGTGCTTTGATGCGCTCCTCGTATACGTCAAAGAGGTCGCTCACAAGCTCGTCCATCGCCTTTTTGGCCGAAGCGGGGAAGTATCTTTCTATATAGAGCTTGCCGACCAGCTCGCCGAGCGCGCCATTGGTGGCACCGAGTGCGCGGCGCCACGGCGCGCGCATCTTTTTAACACCGGTGAGTGTGGTGCCGTAAAAATGGAAGTTCTCTTTAACAAACGGTTCGGACAAGAGCGACGCACAGTTGTTGATGACGTGCCACTCCATATACGTCTTTAAATCCTGCAAAGGCGTATCTTTAATGAGTTTGCTTACTGCGGCAAAAAACTCTGGTTGCCCGACAATCAACTCTTTGACGCCCTTGGCACGTGTGCGTGCAAAGTACTCGCTCCAGTCAACAGTGGGGGCTTTTTTCTGCAGCTGTGCCGTAGACATTTTGTGATATGTCTTTTCCGCATCGCGGGTGTCCTCCTTAGGCATGCTTGCTTTTGCCAGTGCGGTCTCTATACGCATAACAACATCAGGAGATATGTTCGCCTGCGCAAGCTTAGAGAGCTTTTTGATATGCACTATATAAGCGTCGCGCACGCGTTTTTGTTCCGGCTTATCCGAGAGGTAATACTCGCGCTCGGGCAGCCCCAAACCTCCTTGCCACAGGTGTAACCGATACTTGGTGCTGTCTTTGGAGTCTTGGTCTACCATCGCCCCCCACAGGCCCGATATGCCGAGCACGTGCAAGTCGGCCAGTGCCTTCAAAAATTCTTTTTTATCTTTAATAGCGTGCACTCCTGCGCGCAAGGGCCACATAGGCTTGGCGCCTAGTTGGTTGCGGGTCTTGAGGTCGAGCGCCGAGCGGAACATAGCCCCCACTTTTTTGTCTTTTGTATTTTCTACTAACGTTTTGAGCTGTTGCTCGGTTTCGTAGCGGAGCGTAACAAAGCTGCCCCAGCGCGACTCGTCGCCCGGTATCTTATTTGTCTTGAGCCAAGTGCCGTTGGCGTAGCGGTAAAAGTCATCCTGCGGCCGCACGCTCTTATCTATTGCCGCCGTATCAAACCCCCACCAGCTTTTTGATTTCTTGGTCATTGCGTTGTATCGTATCAAACAATGACTGTAAACGAAATTAGGACCAAGTACTTGGAGTTTTTTAAGGCGCGGGGGCACACGATACTGCCCTCGGCTTCGCTCGTGCCGGAGAATGACCCGACCACTCTTTTTACTGGCTCGGGGATGCAGCCGTTGGTGCCATACTTGTTGGGAGAGGAGCACCCTTCAGGAGTGCGTTTGGTAGACAGCCAAAAATGCTTCCGCTCGATGGATATAGAGGAGGTGGGGGACAATCGCCATACCACGTACTTTGAGATGTTGGGTAATTGGTCGCTCGGCGACTATTTTAAAAAGGAACAACTTGGTTGGTTTTATGAATTTTTGGTTGGGGAAGTCGGACTTCCCCAAAAAAAGTTGTGGGTAACTTGCTTTGAGGGAGACCAAAAAAATAATATTCCTAAAGACACGGAGTCTGCAGAAATTTGGATAAGTCTTGGTATACCAAAAGAACGGATTTTCTTTTACGGCTCAAATAATTGGTGGACTCGTGCCGGCACTGCAGACCAAATGCCCGCGGGCGAGCCCGGCGGCCCCGACTCGGAGGTGTTTTATGAGTTTACGCATATCAAACATGACCCTGCGTTTGGCACGGAGTGCCACCCCAACTGCGACTGCGGCCGCTTTATGGAGATAGGGAACTCGGTCTTTATGCAATATATAAAGAACGCCGATGGCAGCTTTGGCCTCTTGCCTAAACAAAACGTTGACTTTGGCGGCGGACTGGAGCGCATCGCCGCCGCAGCTATCGACAGCCCCGATGTATTTAAAATAGACTCTTTTACTCCACTTATTACCAAACTTGAGCAATTGTCTGGCAAAAAGTATGAGGACGATGTGCGTTCTTTCCGCGTTGTTGCTGACCATGTACGCGCAGCATCAGAGTTGATTGCCGACGGCGTGATGCCGGGCAACGTGGAGCGCGGCTATGTTGTGCGGCGCTTGATTCGTCGCGCGGTACGCTTTGCCGACAAACTTGGTGTGCCTGCAGGCGGGCTCTTGCAGCTAACCGACACGCCTGCCGTTGCCGCAGAAGAGGCACATTTTCGCAAAACTCTCGACCGTGGTCTCAAAGAGTTTTCACGATTTGCCGGAGATGGAAGCATTTCTGCAAATGATGCATATCAACTTGTTACAACCTACGGGTTTCCGTTTGAGTTAATTATGGAAGAGGCGGGGGAGCGCGGGATTAAGCAAATTGATGTGGATGGATTTAAAGAACTGCTGAAGAAGCATCAGGACCTTAGCCGTGCCGGCAGTGAGCAAAAGTTTAAGGGTGGCTTGGCTGATACATCAGAAAAGACTACGCGCCTACACACTGCCCACCACTTGCTACTCAAGGCACTGCAGCAAGTGCTCGGCCCCGAGGTGCATCAACGTGGTTCCAACATCACACAAGAGCGTTTGCGTATTGACTTTAACTATCCGCAAAAGGTAAGCAAAGAGCAGTTGGCCGAGGTGGAGAAAATTGTTAACCAAAAAATTCAAGAAGATTTGCCGGTCGTGCGCACAGAGATGGCGTTGGCTGATGCGGAAAAGCTCCACGCCGAGCACGAGTTTGGCGCCAAGTACCCTGAGCGTGTGTCTGTCTACTCTGTGGGCCCGCTCGACAGCGCCTTTTCGATAGAGTTCTG
>JAZKAA010000003.1:0-34928 GCA_040389385.1 Patescibacteria group bacterium
TTAGGGTCGGCTTCTGGTCCGGTGCGATCGAAAGCGGCTCTGCGGGGTGGTCCACAAACGCCGGCTGCTCGTGTTGCAGCCTTTGTTGGTCTTTGGACGGCAGACAATACGCGGGCATTGGGCAACCTCTCTGGGCTGGATCAACTACCATAATCGTACGCCTACTTTTTTCTGCGCAAGCCAGTTGTCCCCTTCGCTTTTCCTTGCCCGGAGAGGGCGTAGATTTCGTCTCTTATGAGAGCGGCGGTTTCAAAGTCCAGGTTTTTGACTGCCTCGGCCATCTCGGCACGTTTGGCGGTTATAAATTTGCGCGGATTCTTTTTGTATTCGTCGTGCTCTATCGAGACAATCTCCCCCACCGCCTTTTGGTGCTCGCTGCGCATCTCCTCAGTAATATCTTTTATCGCTTTAATAATCGTTGCCGGTGTAATACCGTGCTTGATGTTGTACTCCTCTTGCAGTATTCTGCGCCGGCGCGTTTCGCTCACCGCCTTTTTGAGCGAGGGAGTTTCCTCGTCGGCATACAAAATGACCCGCCCCGCCACATTGCGCGCCGCGCGGCCTATTGTCTGTATCAGCGACACCTCACTGCGCAAAAAGCCCTCTTTGTCGGCATCAAGTATCGCCACCAGCTCTACCTCGGGCAGGTCGAGACCCTCGCGCAACAGGTTGACGCCCACCAAGACGTCAAAGTCGCCACGGCGCAGCTCTGTTAGGGTAGTGATACGCTCGAGCGTCTCGATGTCGCTGTGCAAGTACTTGGCCTTAAACTTACGTTCTTTTAAAAACTCGGTCAGATCCTCGGCCATTTTTTTGGTCAAGGTGGTTATTAACACACGCATGCCTTTTTTGATCGTTATCTCGGCCTCGTCCAGCACATCTTTGACCTGTCCGATGCCCGGGCGCACATCTATAACAGGGTCCAAAAGCCCGGTGGGGCGCACAACCTGCTCGACAATATTTTTGCCGCTTTGCTCGCGCTCGTAGGCAGCCGGTGTGGCGCTGGTGTATATCACCTGCCCTACCCGCTCTTTAAACTCATCAAACTGGAGCGGTCGGTTGTCCTTGGCCGATGGTAGACGAAAGCCGTAATCGACCAACGTCTCTTTGCGCGCCTGATCGCCGTTGTACATGCCCCCTATCTGCGAGACAGTCACGTGGCTCTCGTCGATAATGGTCAAAAAGTCAGGGCTGCCGTCTTTTTTGTGAGGAAAGTAATCGAGCAACGTGTACGGCGGCTCGCCCGCTTTGCGGCCGTCAAAGTGACGGGAGTAGTTTTCTATCCCGTTGCAGTAGCCTATCTCGCGTATCAGCGCTAAGTCGTGATTGGTGCGTCGCTTGAGCCGCTCGGCCTCGAGCAGTTTGCCGGCGCGCTCAAACTTGGTCAGCTGCTCTTTGAGCTCTAGCCGGATGTCCTGCATCGCGCGCTCGCGCTCCTCCTCGGGCGTTACATAGTGTTTGGCGGGGAACAAAAACAGAAAATCCTTTTCCTCCAACTCCACACGGGTCGTCGCATCTATTACGCGCACGCGGTCTATCGTGTCGGCCTCAAACTCCACCCGATATATAACCTTCTCCCCCGTTGGCATTATCTCGACACTGTTGCCGAGCGCGCGAAACTTGCCCGGCACCAAGTCGGCGGGTGTGCGCTCAAAATATATGGCTATAAGCTCGCGTATCAACTCGGCACGCGTTTTTTTGACCCCGCGCTTAAGCTCCAAATGCACTTTGCGATACTGCTCCGGCGAGCCCAAGCCGTAGATGCACGACACCGATGCGACGATTATCACATCGCTGCGGGTCAAGAGTGCTTGAGTGCTGGCGTGGCGCAGGCGGTCAATCTCAACGTTGATCTGGGCCTCCTTTTCTATATAGGTGTCGCTGTGCGCGATGTAGGCCTCGGGCTGGTAGTAGTCGTAGTACGAGACAAAGTAGTGCACCGCCGCGGTGGGGAAAAACTCGCGATACTCCTGTGCCAACTGCGCCGCGAGCGTTTTGTTATGCGCAATAACCAGGGTCGGCTTGCCGTTGGCCTCGATAACATTGGCGGCGGTAAAGGTCTTGCCTGAGCCCGTCACCCCGAGCAAAGTCTGATGCCGCTCGCCCCTCTTGAGCCCCGCAATAAGCGCGGCAATAGCCGCAGGCTGATCCCCCGCCGGCTTATGTGTTGATTTTATCTTGAGAGACATTAGCGAATAATTCTAACACATTGACAGAACATAGAACAGTGGTATCTTAGCAAGCGGAAATTGGGCCGCATGCAGGGAGATCATCATGCGCACGTTTTGGAGCAGGTTTGGTGTTGTCATTACACTCGTCGTCGGCGGCGCTATCATAATGGTCCTCGCCGCCTGGCTGATAAGCAACCGCGAAGAAGCGGCAAACGCCCTCATCCGCGAAGAGACCGTGAAGATTGACTCTCCACTCCAGTGGGGCGGAGCCGTTGCCAAGATTGCCAAGCTCACTATCGCGGAGCAGGGCAAACTTACGCTCAGGAGCGACTCCTACGATATTCCTGTCGGTGAAATTATCTCCAGGGCAAAAACGACAGGCCATCTGTTTGTTTCGCCGATGCCTTTCGGGACAAAGCCCTGCGGCGTCTGGTTCGACAAAGGAATCTGCTTCCGCTACGTGCTTTACCCCGGCGACGGGGGCCCGGCCTATATTGCACACGACAGTGTCTTTATGCCGCAGCTTCCGAAGCATGCCGTTCCGTCGGGCGTTTCCTTCGACAACAACAAAGGAGCGTTTGTGCTCGCTTACGGCCCTGACTACCAGGAAAGAAACAAAGCCCAACGTACGGTCTTCGTTGGAACGCTCCTTTGGTGGCTCAGCGTCGCGCTGTGGGCACTTGCTGCAGGACTGAGTCTCTATTATCTTGGTCGATCATTGAGCCCCGATGGACCTCAACCTATGCCTCCGTCTGCGCCAGGTGCCGAAGTCGCTTAACTCCGCAATTGCGGAGTTTTTTATTTTTGATATTTACTTAAAAACTCGTCACGAAATTGCTCAAAATTCCCATTAAGCAGGGACTCACGGATTTGGGCTGCTAGGTTGGTGAGGAAGTAGAGGTTGTGCATGCTGGCCAAAATGGGGCCCAGCATTTCTTTACTCATAAACAAATGGCGGATAGAGGCTCGTGTGTGATTTTTGCACACAGGGCACTCGCAGTCCTCGTCGAGCGGGCCAAAGTCGTCTTTGTACTGCGCGCCGGGGAGTTGGTACTTGCCGGTGCGTGCGTAGATGCCGCCGGTGCGGCCGTTGCGTGTCGGCAGCACGCAGTCAAATGTGTCGCACCCCGACGCCACCCCGATAAACAGGTCTTCCGGCTCGCCGATGCCGAGCAAGTGCCGCGGTTTGTCTGCCGGCAGCTCGCTGTTGACTTTGTCCAAGATGCCGAGTATGTCGTGCTTACTAAACGAACCGCCGATGCCGTATCCGTCAAAGTCCATCGACGCAAGCTCTTTAGCGCTCTCTATCCGCAAGTCGGCAAATCGCCCGCCCTGCACTATCCCGTATATCCCCTGCTTGGTCGTGGTGTTTTGTCGGTGCGCCTGCAGACTGCGCTTGGCCCAGCGGTGCGTGCGGTCCATCGCCTCTTTTTGATACTCATGCGGCTCGGCGGGGCTGGTGCACTCGTCAAAGGCAAAAATAATATCCGCGCCCAGCTTGTGCTGTATCTCTATCGAGCGCTCCGGGGTAAAGCGGTGCAACGAGCCGTCTATATGCGACGTAAACGTAACGCCCTCGTCATCTACTATCGCAAGCTTGCCATGGCTAGTCGCCAAGTCCTCGTCGTAAACAGCCATTGCGTGATGTTTAGCTTCACGCAGTGCAGGATCCGGTAGAAACTTGGAAAGCTTTTTGCCAAACCCCGCACCCAGCGAAAATACCTGAAAGCCGCCCGAGTCTGTCATTGTGGGACCGGCAAAATTCATAAACTTGCCCAGCCCACCCGCTTTTTCTATAGCATCAAGTCCGTTTAAATAGAGATGATAGGTGTTGGCAATGAGTGTTTGGATACCAAGCTCGCTAAAGTGCGACACAGGGACGCCCTTGATATCCGCCTTGGTTGCCACCGCAACAAACGCGGGCGTTTTGATATCGCCGTGCGGCGTGTGTATAACACCGGCCCGGGCTAACCCCGGGCCGCTTTTTTGTATCTCAAAAGTAACCGGCCGCATGTGTGCAACATAGCATATGAAAAGAAAAAAGCCCCGCTTCGGTCGAAACCGATGCGGAGCACGAGACGTCCTTCGAGCTAGTACGGAAGAGCGGCGAGGACCATCAACGCAAGGAATGCGAGGCAGGCCATCACAGTCGGGCGAGCCCGCGTCGTCCGCGGCCTCTTGCCGAGGCTCGTGCCGCCGTCTTTGCCGTCGTCCTTCGCAGCCTGCGCCGCGCCGGCCGTGGCGTTGGCGATCACCGCGTCAACCGCGCCCTTGATGTCAGGCTTGCGCTCGCCGACGTAGACCTCGATGCCTTGGTCGGCCAAGTCGATCAGCTTGATCGCCGGGCGTTTGACGTCGAACACCAACACGTCGTGGTTGTGCCAGTTCAGACCCTGCACAAACGTCGCCACCGCGGTCGCGGGCAGCGAGTGGGCAGCCTGGATTGCCGGCGAGATACGCGACAACGTCAGCTTTTGTCCGGTCAGGACGCATTGGACGCACTCGGCCGTGGTCTGGCCGGGGGCATGAAAGGCGCCAATCTTGCCGGCAGGCTGACCAGCTCCGTCATGCAGGCCGACGGTGCTGATACCCAGCGTGTCGCCAACCTTGGTGTCGTTTTTGGCCTGGGCGGCCTTAGAGCCATTGCACATGGTTCAATCTCCATTGCTGTGACAGTGCGGCGGGTGCTTTACCCGTCAGAGGAACCGGATGGCCCTCATACACAAACCATAACAAAACCCCGCCGGTTGTACAGCGGGGTTTTGTGTCAAACGTGCTTACAATTTATTGGCCCTTTTTGACACTCTTGAGCGTTACCTCAAAGACAAGTGTCGAGTTGCCCGGTATAGGGCCGTAATCATTGGCGCCGTAGGCTAGCGTCGGCGGGATAATAAGGATGCGCTTGCCTCCCACCTTCATCCCCTGGACGCCCTGGTCCCATCCTGCGATAACCTGTCCTGCACCAAGCTGAAAGGTAAACGGCGCCTTGCCTATCGAGGTGTCAAAGACCGTGCCGTCTTGCAGACGACCGGTGTAGTCAACCGTGATAGTGTCGCCGGCCATGGCAGTGTCGCCGGTGCCCACCACCTCGTCCTGGGCGACAAGCTGGGTCGGTGCGGCAGTGCCGGGTGCGCCGCTGCTGTCGGCGGCACTTGCCTGGAGCGCTGCGTCGAGCGGGTTTGTATTAGACATAGTTGAGTAATTACTAAAAATAAAAAAGAGTGCGATGACCGCAAGCGCTGCAGCCACGGCAATACCTACCTGTATATTACGAGATACCATACGCACCACCATACCACGCGTTGAGTACCAACAACAGGACAACTATCCCCAAAATTACCCCGCCGGGCAGGAGCAGGTCCATAGGGCGCACCTGGGTGTGGCTGGCCAGCGAGGCGGCCAAGAGCCCCGCCAGCACCACGGCAATGGTGCAGAGCGCCCAGTTGGCAGTGTCTGTGGCCGGCGCGGCGTTAGCCACCGCTGCTGCTAAAAACGGCTGCGCCGGATTGACGCCAAAAATCCCTGCGACAAAGTACGCCTCGGCCACCAGCCCCGCCGCCAGAAAAAATGCGAGCGAGTGTTTGTGCAGCAACCGCGGCCGGTAGGAGTTGCGGTGCGTCGGTACTAGGTGATCGGCAACGCGATGAAAAAAACTCATACACCTATCTTACCGTGCGGTTGCGGCACCGCTGTCGCCGATATACACACTGCCCCCCTCTGCATTGATTGCACTTGCGGTGAGTGAGCCAAGTGCGGTGCTTAGATAGGCTAGGACTCTCTGCCACCAGCTTGGCGGCGCGACCTCGTCACCGGCAACAGCCGGTTGGGCGGTTGCGGGAGCACTCGGCGAAAAGTCTGGCCCGCCGGAGCCTGCAGCGATAGGGGCTCCGGACGGGAGACCCGAGGACTTTTTGACGGGTGTCTTCCCAACCGCCCCAGAAACAGCGGGTGAGGCAAAATACTGCACGACAAACGTGGCCGGTTGCCCTTGATACACACCGTCGGCTATACCGACCCCTATTTGTGTATATTGCCCTTTAACAATATTGGCCCGGTGTGTAGGCGACGCCATCCACGCATTGACCACCTCTGCCGAGTCGTTAAAGCGCACGGCCAAGTTCTCCCCCGCGTATTTGTAGTTGTATCCGGCCGACACTATCCAGTGCCACGGCACCGTGCCGTCGGGAGAAACATGGGCAAAGTATCCCTTGGCCGCCATATCGGCAGCCTTGGCTGCTGCCGCTTTGTCGAGCAGAGCATTTTCGGTTACCACTCCGACATTATTTTGCACGCGCTCGGTATTAGTGAGCGCAATAACCTCGCTCTGTATAACCGCCGCGCTAAACTCCGGCCCCGCGTAGCGCACAAACGCTGCAGCTAACACAAGCAGCACAAGGCCCGTAGCGATGTACGGCCACGGCACCGGTGTCTGTTTAGCTTTGCGTCGCCTCATACTAGTATCTTACTGCCACAAACAGCCCGACTGGTTGCCGCAAGAGGTGGAGTCTATGTAGGTTGAGCAGCTGCTGGCAGTGCCGGTGCAAGCCGCAGCACTCCAATGACACGTAGGTTGCGTGCCGCATTGAGTCACATCTGTAAATCCGCTGCAGCTCGTATTTGTATTGTAGGTGCCTGTGCAGGAAAATGTCCCCGTCCACGAGCAGCCCGGGTCGACCGAGTTGGTGCAGCTACTCTGCGGGTAGTTGCAACTAGCCGTCCCTGTGCAACTGCCGGCCCCGGGCTGCCACTGGCACCCGTTGGTGCAGGTGCCGGAGGTGCCGTACGTGCTGCATGCGCTTGGTGACCCGCTGCAACTAACGGGCGACCATGCACACCCTGTCGGGGTGCACGATGATTGCGAAAAGCTGCCGCACGACTGAGCTGTGTTGTTGACGGGGGTTGAGTTGCATTTGCCGCCGCCGCTTGTCACCCATGTACAGCCGGGGTGGCCTGTCGTGCACAGACTCGAGTTGCCTCCGGCCGACGCGTTCCATTGGCTGCATAGGTAGGTGCCGGTGCACGAAGCGGCGACAGTGCTGCAGCCCGCGGTCGTACATGCGCTGCTGTTGCTGCCATAACTGGGGCAGGTGTTGGGTGTGCCGCTGCAGGAGAATGCGCCCGCGGTCCACGAGCAGCCTCCGCCGGCCGCATTGACCGTCGTACACTGCGCCTGCCCCAACCCGCCGCAGGCGGTGGGAGTGCCCCCGCAGCTGCCGCCTGATTGTGCTGCGCAGTTTGCATACACGCCGGTGCCACACTGGCCCTGCGCCACCCCGGAGCAGTCAATGCCCGTTGTGCTGTAGGTGCCGGTGCATGCGTCGTCTTGTACAAAACAGCCGCTACGACTACTGCATTGTGCTACTGACAACTGGGCACACGTACTAAAGACGATTGTGCATGCAGGCCCCGGCGGCACTTCGCCTCCACCCCCGCCGCCGCTCGAAATGGCAGACCATCCATAGTCGGAGTGGCCGCGATAGCCATAGCAAATATCGTCACCGGTACAGTTGTTATTTGCTCCGTCATTTCCTATCACCGTTACCCCGACCGACGCCGGGTCGGCGTCGGAGTAGGACGGACACAAACTGTCGTATGGCTCATGCGGCTTGCGGGCGTGTCCGTTGCCGCACAGGTTGTCCCACTCATAGGGCTGGCCCCACGGGTCGTTACAGATACTGGTAAAAGTGCTCCACGTCTCGCCGGTAGCCTGCTTGATGACGATGTCGCGCGGGCAGGTTATCGAGCCGTGCGAATCGTCGGGGTAGTAGCCGTACTGGTCGTACACCTGGTCGGCAGCTTGCAGGAGTTGCTTGGACTCGACCTTTGCCTTGGCCACTCGCGCGCTCTCACGCGCGCCTGCAACCGATACCAAGACGATAGAGGCCAATATACCTATAATGGCTATCACGACCAGGAGTTCTATGAGGGTAAATCCCCTTCTCATGTGCCTAGTATTATACTAGGCAAAAATTTAGAATGCCGCGATGCCGCTCGGCGTGCCGAGCCCCGTCGGGCCGTCAAAGCCGGCTATGGCCGTGCAGAGATAGGAACTTCCACAACTGCCGTTGCTGCCCGATGTGATGTCAAACAGTGCCGCTGTGTGGGTATATGGATACGAGCCGTACACTACGCTACCCGCATTGCCTGCAAGCGCATATATAGCGGCGACAAGCGGCGCAGAAAGGCTGGTCCCTCCAACCTCAAACCATCCCTTTTGGCCCGAATATCCGTAACTGTCATAAATGGCAGCCCCTGTGTTGGGGTCGGCATCAGCAGAGACATCTGCCACACTGCGGCGCGCGCATCCCGCGTCAGTTTGCCAGCTTGGTTTTGTCTCATAGGCACTGCAGCCGCTGCCCGAGCCGCTCCATGCCGCTTCGCTCGCACGTGTGTTGTTACTGTTTATTTTTAAAGAAGTGCCGCCGACAGCCGTTACATAGCGCGAGCTCGCAGGAAACTCGACGCCATAGCCACTGTCGCCGGACGACACCGTGATAGGCACACCGGAGCGATTAAAATGTCCGTCGTAGCTTAGAGATGTTTCGCCGCTAAACTCGCTGCCACCCCAGGAGTTGGAGACCACCGACGCGTGAGCGGTCGCGTAATCCTCTGCGGCAAACAAGTCGCTAAAGCTGTTGGATGCAGCTTCGACAAGCAGGATTTTGCAATTAGGACACGCGGCATGCACAACCTCTATGTCGAGTGATATCTCAAGTCCCCACCCTTGGTCGCCACGCGGGTACCGTGTGCCGCCGGTTTGATCAACCTTTTTAAAGCAGCCGTTTGCAGTTGTGCAGGCCGGCAGTCCAAAGGTAGTGCTGTAGGTATTGAGGTCGGCCTCGGCCTGCGGATCATCGTAAGCGTCGACAATGGCTATCGTCTTTGTCGAGGCAAGCGCTGCGGCGGCAGTCAAGCCGTACGCGGTTTGGAACTGCACCGGACCATATCCAACAATCCGGCTGTTTGTAACCAGCGGCTTGCCGCTTGGGTCAATGACAACGTGCGCATGGCAGCGGGCATCGCTTGGCGCAGCAGGGCCAGGACATACTGGCACATGGCCGGCTTGTGCGGCAACGGCGAGTCCGGGAGGAGTGTCGGGTGCGGCATTTGAGGCATGACTATTTTGCGCTAGCGCAGCTGCGGCATCTCCAAGGCCCAATACCAATACAAGTGCAATGAGATATGGTTTCATACCCCTATAGTATAGCAAAAAGTCCCGCCTAGGCGGGACTTTTTGCACAAGGATAGTATTAAGCCTTAATTATTGGCGTCGGCGTTGAGCGCAGCGCGGGTCAGAGGGCCAACCATACCCAGTGCAGGGATGCCGTGCGCTTTCTGGTATAGCTTGACCGCAGCCTGCGTCATCGGGCCAAACCAGCCAGTCGGCGCAGTAATCTTGAGGAATCCGCTGGCAATCAGGATGCGCTGGAGCTCGCTAACGTCGGTGCCGCGTGCGCCAAACCCAAACGAGGATCCAAAGTTAAACGCCTGGGCACCCAAGACTTGTCCGTTGCCGGCAGGTGCTGTCGGAATGACCGCGTTGATAGTCTGGCCACCGATAGTACCAACAGGCGCGCCATTGCCGTTGTTAGCACCGTTGTTGGTTGCTGGCGTGATAGGAGTCGATGGGTCTTGGATTGTAAGGCTGACCGTTGCAGTCGAGGTGTCGGTGCCGTCGCTCACTTGGTAGACAAACGAGTCGGTACCTATAACACCGGAGGTGTAGACAAACGAGCCGTCCGCATTGAAGGTAAGAATGCCATTGCTCGGACCGCTCACCAGGCTAGCTGTAAGAGGGTCACTGTCGGCATCGGTGTCGTTGCCCAAAACACCCGGCGCACTCACCGCGAGCCCGTTGTTTTGCGTCAGAACGTAGGAGTCTGCAACCGCCACCGGAGCGTTGTTGGTGGGGACCGCGACGTCAAAGCTGGCGACAGCGAGCGTATTGCTTACGTTGCCTGCAGCGTCAGTCACTTCGATAGTGCAGTTTGAGTGGGTGCCATCAGCAAGGGTGTCAAACGTAACAGTGTTGTTTGACGCTACTGCCGCGGCCGTTGCGCTTGAGCAGTCGCCAACACCATACGAGAGGGTCCCTGCTTCGTCAGAACTAAAGGTATAGTCCGGCGTAGGGTCGGGGGTCGGAGAAGACACTGGAGTAACTTCCGCTATCGTTGGAGCAACCGTATCAATCACGATGTCATGTGTGCCCGCGAAACTGGCAGTAGGTGGAAGTGTGAGGGTTGCGTCGTTGGCAGGGGTGGCAGCGTCCTGAATAGTTCCCGTCAATGCCGTCGTTGCACTGTATGTCAGGTCCGCTGAATTGTCGGTTGGTTGAACAGTGTAGGAGAATGTGAGTGTATCGGAACCCGAACCACTTACGTACGTCGCGGTTCCACCCGAATCAAGTGTGATTTGCGGAAAGCCTGTTACGACTACAGGTTCTGAGAAGACTACTGTGAAGTCAATAGTATCGCCCGCGTTGAAAGCGCCGGTCGCGGTCGAGTCAATACTCATGACGGTCGGCTTCGTTATGTCGACGACCTGCGCATCGTAACTAAACGGAGTAGAAACCGAGGAGGCAGTGCACGTGATTTTTACATCATCCTCACTGCAAGCGACATCCGGGTCTGCAACCATCAACGACTGGAGCGCTTCGACAACAGTTTTTACCGTGTCACCGCTTAGGACCGTGTAGTCGTAGGTATTTACGTTATTAATTATCGCGCGGAATGTTTCGCCTTCTGTCGGCGATGCGGGTGTAAAGTTAACAATTTGCGCTGCAGCGTTGTATGCGAGGTCCGATGCGGTAACTCCCCCATTCATGCCCACGCCGGTTCCCTCGCTTGTGAGCTGTACTTGGTTGGTATTGACCACTGCAGCGGAGTACGGGTTTGCTCCATCAGCATTTATCGCTGCAGCGACTGCGGTCGCGGCTTCTACTGCTGTATTACCGGCAGTCAGCGTTATTGGTGTACCTCCGATATTCAGAGAGAGGTCTGCATTCGGTGCACTCGTAACAGCGACAAACGAGTCGCTGGTCAAGGTTGCCGAAGTCGCAGGAGCAGAGTTGTACGCGAGGTCCGACGCTACGAGGGCCGCGTTGCCCGATGTACCTGTTGCTTTGGCTGATAGTTTAACTTGATCCGTATTCACCACGGTGGCCGTATAAGGGTTGCCACCATCCGCGTTGATTTGCGACGCAACGGAGGCAGCAGCTTGAGCGCCAGTATTACCAGCGATAAGCGTGATAGCTGTACCACCAACGTTGAGGCTCAAGTCTGCACCCACCTGAGAAGTAACTGCCGCAAAAGCGCCGGTTGTGGTGTTTGCTTTTACTTCAGCAACGCCCGCGACTGCAATCACACCGGTGGTGTTCGATGTAGAGGTAATGTCGGCGCCAGTATGATCTATATAGGATACGTCCGTGGCGCTTGTTTCAGAACCTGATGTCGTAAAAGTGGCCGTCGCACCTCCTCCCGCAACCGTAAGTGCGCCGTGACCAGCGTCTGATACATTGAAGAGTCCGCGAAGTGCCGATGCTACCTGATTAGCATTTCGACTATTATCACCGCCTCCAACCGTTCGATCAATCGATGCAACACCATCGTTGCAATTCGACTCGTCAACAGTCGATCCATTTACTGATGTAAAGGTGACGGTACAAGATCCGATTACAATCGATTTGCTCGTGTCAGGGAGTGCGTTTACCGTCAAAGTTTTGGAAGCTTTAACTTCAAGGACCGCCACAACTGGATTGACACCCCCGGATAGAGCTCCGGCAGTTATCGTTGTTGAGGGGTTGGCATCAAGACCGCCGGAAAATGCCCCGAGCGCTACAGAATGCGCCGATACAGTCGGAGTAACTTCAAACGTGGAAAAGCTGCCCGTAAATGCAAACACAAATGGTGCCGCAGCGAGGAGGAGGCCAAAGCCAAGAACAAGCGGGACAATACGGGGGAAATACGTATTCATATTAAAAAAACAGCAATAATTAACAACTATTAATAAGCGGCCCTGCCTACCCTCTATAGACCACCTACCCTACTACCCTATCTGTATTCGTCAAGGGTGGACAATGGGTGGATAAATTGGGGATAAAACGTGCGGTAGTATAGGGGTATGAGGAGATTGGCTTTTTTGTTGCCCCTGCTAGTGCTGCCGGGCATAGTTTTTGCAGCCGGGTTTGCCAAGCAATCGCTGTTTTTGTCCCGCACAGACGTTACCGAGGGCGACACGGTGCAGCTATATGCAAATATAAACAACGAGTCTCAAACTAAGTTTGACGGGGGGCTCTCTTTTTATGACAGCGACACAAAAATAGGCGCGGTCCCTGTTACGTTGGCCGCCGGCGAGGCCGAAACGGCGTCGGTGTCCTGGAAGCCGGCCGCAGGCACCCGCAGCGTAACGGCCAAGCTGGTTGCCAAAGACGGCACTGTTGCAGAGACCCTGTCAGAAAAGTTTGTAATAAAAGCCCCTCCTTCGCCAAAAGCTACGGGCGGGCAAGAAAGCCTTACTGCGGCAGTTGACTCCTCGGAGAGCATCCAAAGCTCCATTACCGGCGCGGTGCCACAGACATCGGTTGTCGTTACTCCCCTGTTTAGTGCGCTCGACGGCGTGCGCAACAGCATTGCCGACGCCGCCGATGCTCAAATAGCCGCCACCAAGCCAAAAATAGGCCAAGGCTCGGTAGAGGGAGCCGAGACAGGGGCCCCGTCGTCGACCGACTGGCTGTGGAATATTGTCTACACTATCTACTTTTATATTCTGACCCTTGTGCGCTTTGTGGTCGGCTCGGCGGCAGTGTTTTACCCCGTAGTTGCCATCGCCTTCCTCTACTTTATGTACAGGATGTTTAGACTATTTGCCCGGCCAAAGTATTAAATAAAAAAAACGCCTGGACGGGCGTTTAGCGGAGTGTGAGAGCTCGGTTGAAGTTGCCTATCAGGCGATTCCAGTAACCGACTTCCATGGCGGCGTTAAGAATTGCGCTAGCAATCGCCACGACAGAAAGTACGGCCAGCATAAGGCGGGGATTGAGACCATTTGCATTGCAGAACTTCTGCACCACTGGGTCGGTCGCAAGATGATCAAGCAACCAGCAGCCCAACAATATCAACCCAAGACAGGCGATGCCGGCCAGGGCGCGCCAGACGCGCCAAAGTTCCGGCTCGTCGGTGTCCCTGCCCCACAGGGCCAAGAGCCGCCCAGTCGCAAAGTAACTGACCAGAAGCCCCACGAGGAGCGTAGTAACCGTGTCAGCAATCATGGCGAACCTCCGTTCCGTTCAAAGCCGCCCCTACCCTAGCACAAGCTAGCTTGTGCGCCAATGCCAAATAGCTGCAACGAAAAGAAGCAGGGTTGTTACTGCCGACATCGCGCAGTATTGGCAGAGTGCACCTATCAGCACCAGTTGGACGTAAAAGATAGCTTGGAGCGAGTACAGCACGCCTATGCCGGTATACATAAGAGTGCCCAAGCGCAGTCCGTATGAGCGTGGGTCAATAATCAGGAGTACCGAGAGGCACAACATATATAAGTAGTACACCAGGCCGATATAGCTCCACGGAACGCCAAAAAACTTGGAGTAACTGCTGGTGAGTACCACCGCGCAGCCGCCGATAGCACAGCTGGGTATCAGGTTGAGGTATTGAAAGTATGCCAAGTAGCCGGTGATACCGAGCCCCACCATGGCGAGCGCGAGCAATATGTAGGGCGCGAGCGGGGGTTTTTGCATATATCTATTTTAGCAGATTTTTGTACTGCTTTTGGACCTTTTCTATCTTGGGCGCTATCACAAGTTGGCAGTAGCCCGCGCCTTTGTGGTTCTCAAAATATTTTTGGTGATAGTCCTCCGCTTTGTAAAATGTATCCAAGGGGACAACCAGCGTGGCGATGGGCTTAACGCTCGCCGTACCTAAGTTGCGGATGTAGTGCTCGGTCATCTCCTTTTGGCGCTCGGTGGTATAAAACACGGTGCTGCGGTACTGCGGGCCTACGTCATTGCCCTGCCGGTTGACCTCGGTCGGGTCGTGGCTGCCAAAGTACACCTGCAATAGTTCGGGGAAAGCGATGTGGTCCGGGTCGTAAACAACTTTTGCAGACTCAACATACGGCGTCGTGCCGGTCGACACTTCCTCATAGCTCGGACCCTTTTCCGTTTTGTAAGCAGGCCCCGCATATCCCGGCTCAACGCTCTGCACTCCCTTAATCATAAGAAAGACCGCCTCCGTGCACCAAAAACACCCACCGCCAAATACGATTGTCTCCGTTCCCATACCCCTAGTATACTATTTTAGGAGACTGAACAGGGGGTTGCTCATGAAATACACCTCCCAAACGTGTGCACCTTTGCGCCAGATCAACCGCTTACATCGGAGAGCAACGCGCTTTGATATGGTGGTAAAAGGTGCTCAAGCTCTCTTTGTCGAGGATGTTTGGATCAGCAGAGCTAGCATCGATCGACACCTCAACTTTCCTGTCGATACTCTTGCAAAGTGGCGCCATGAGGGTGAGCTAAAGTTGTGCGACAATGTCATCTTTCAGTATCAAAAACTGCAACGCTCTCTGGGGCTAGGCCCTCCGGGATTTAACACCAAACACTAGGTTTTGGTGTTTTTTATTTCAAAATTTGGTATTATCTGCCGGAACCTGTTCCCCTCCACCGAGCCTCACCGAAAGGACGGCCAACCATGGCTAAAATCAGCGCGCTCTACAAACACCCCTTCAAGTCGCTTGCCGGTATTATGGTCAATAGCATGGGCTTTACCAGTGTCGGCCCCAACGATGACAGGCGCTATATGCTCGTCGATGCTCAGGGTGGGTTTCTCTCGCAACGCACCCATCCGCAGCTCGCTCTGCTTGGGACGGAGCTGCGCCAGGGAGACCTCGTGGTTACCGCCCGAAACGGCGGCCAAGTGACCTTGCATGAAGCCGAAGAGCCCGGCGCCCCGATGGATGTGCGCATCCATACCGAGCGCTGCACCGGCTATTACCTGCCCGGCGACGAGGCGGATACCTTCTTTTCCGACCTTTTACACCAAATGTGCTGCGTTGTGCGCTACTTCCCCGACACACCGCGCATCCGCATGGGCAAACGCACAGGGCTACCGGTACGGACCCGCTTTACCGACGGCTATCCTGTCACGGTGATGTCGGCGCGCGCGCTGTGGAATCTCAACGTCAAGCTCGAAGAGGCCGGCCACAAACCTGTCTCGGCGCGCAACTTCCGCCCCACTATCGTGGTCGAGGACTGCGATCCCCACGACGAGGACCAGTGGCTGTTTGCCAAGGCCAACGGCATTACGCTGCGATTCGAAAAGCATTGTGACCGTTGTCCGGTACCCAATGTCGATCCGACAACCGGCGTGCTGGACGAAAGGATGTCCGTAACCGAGGCGCTCAAAAAGTACCGGCGCATCCATGCCGACAACAAAGACGGCAAAGTCTACTTCACCAGTAACTTTGCGGTAGAAATTTCCGAAGCTGTTTCCAACCCACGCCTGCAGGTCGGCGACAAGCTGGAGATCATCTACCAAGAAGCCAAAGCCGCTTAACACTACGATATGCTTAACACTACGATATATCGTAGTGTTTTTATTTACTTCAAATATTTCTTGGCCTTGAGTTTGTCGGGCAGGTAGGACTCCTTGTCGTACAACTTGTAGCCCTTGTGATAACCGAGGTTTTTCATCAGTTTGGTCGGGGCGCCCGCCTTGCCTCCCGGCAGTCGAGGCAGGTTGCGGACCTTCATCGGGATTGGCAGATTGCCCAGTTTTTTGACATCGTCTACGGCCTCAAAGTAGGCGTCGTATGATTTGCGCGATTTTTTGCACTCGGCTAAGTAGGCCACACCGTGCGCCAAGTTGATGGCGCACTCCGGATAGCCGATTGTCTCGCACGCGCGAAAGACGGCGTTGGCCACCACAAGCGCAGTGGGCACCGCCAAGCCAATGTCCTCGCTGGCAAAGACAACCATGCGCCGCGCGATAAACAGCGGGTCTTCCCCGCTTTCCACCATGCGTGCCAAATAGTAGAGTGCGGCATCAGGTTGCGATGCTCTCATAGATTTTATAAACGCGCTGATGGTGTTGTAGTGTTCCTCGCCTTTTTTGTCATAGCGCAGATGTTTGCTCTGCAGCGTTTCTTTAAGCGTCTCGAGTGTTATTTTTCCGTATAGCTGCTGCGCGTTTTCTAAGACGCCGATTGCCTGCCGCGCGTCACCCTGCGCCATCTGCACCAGCCAATCTTTTGCATCTTTGGGGATTTTGAGTTTGGTTTGCTTAAGAATCTTTTCCATATCCTCTTCTCCCAACTCATTGAGCACAAATACGCGTGTGCGCGACAGGAGCGCAGGTATCACCTCAAACGACGGATTTTCCGTCGTCGCCCCAACCAGTGTAATGTCGCCGCGCTCGACAAACGGGAGCAAAAAGTCCTGCTGCGCTTTGTTAAAACGGTGTATCTCATCGACAAAAACAACCACGGGTTTGTCCATCCCCAGCGTACCGCGCTTGGGTATCAACCGCTTGATATCCTCTTTGCCCGCATCAACGGCCGATAGCTCATAAAAGTCGGCATTAAGCGCGTTGGCATATATCCGCGCCAGTGTTGTCTTGCCGCTCCCCGGCGGCCCCCACAAGACAAAACTAAAAAGATGCTTTTGTTCGATAGCCTCGCGCAAGGGACCTGCTTTTTTCTGGGGCGCGGCCTTGCCCACCAAGTGCTCCTGCCCCACAAACTCAGCAAGAGTCTTAGGGCGTATTTTGTTGGCCAGCGGCTCCATAGTCGCTTCAGTATACTAAAGTGTATACTAAGCGCTTCATGCCCAATATTATCGAGGTCAAGGACCTCTACAAAAAGTACGGTGACTTTACCGCAGTCGATCACATATCATTTAGCGTCAAAGAGGGCGAAATATTTGGCATCTTGGGCCCCAACGGCGCCGGCAAAACAACAACGCTCGAGATACTAGAGGGGCTCAAGCTGCCTACAAGTGGCAGCATTGTCGTTGACGGCATTGACGTGCAAAAGCACCCCACCAAGGTCAAGGCGCGTATCGGCGTGCAGCTGCAGGCGTCCAACTTTTTTGAGGCGCTGACGCTGGTGGAGCTTATCGAAACCTTTGGCGCTATGTACGGCCGCGAGGTAGATGCAATGAAGCTGCTCGAGCAAGTACAGTTGACCGACAAGGCCAAAAATCAGGCCAAGGAACTTTCGGGCGGCCAGCGCCAGCGCTTGTCTATTGCTATCGGGTTGGTCAATGACCCGCGCATACTATTTTTGGACGAGCCTACCACGGGACTCGACCCTCAAGCGCGCCGCAACCTGTGGGACCTGATAGGCGGAATAAAAAAAGACGGCACCACGGTTGTGATAACGACGCACTACATGGATGAGGCCGAGGTGTTGTGCGACCGCGTCGCCATTATGGACGGCGGCACAATTGTCTCGATGGATACACCCCGCAAACTCATTGATCAGCTGCTTGCGACCGGCTTTAGCAAACCTGTCGTGCAACAACAAGCTAATTTGGAAGACGTATTCCTCAACTTTACCGGCCACGCTCTAAGAGAATAATATGTACACCACGTATAGACTCACCGTCGCGTCGATAAAAATGCTCGTGCGCAACCGGCAGGCGCTCTTTTTTACCCTGCTGATGCCGCTGTTTATCATGCTCATATTCGGGTACATCGGGTTTGATAAGCCGCAGACTATCGATGTGGGCATTGCCACCAGCACGCCGGCGGGGGCTAGCGAGGCGTTTTTAGAGCAGATAAAAAAGTTCCCTACATTTACTATCCACGAGGGCTCGCTCGCCGAGGAAAAGACCGCGCTCGACCAAGGTAATCGCGCCGTGGTGCTGAGCCCCGAGGGGGGCACCATTGTCGCCTACACAAGTGCCAGCAAGCCGGAGAGTCAGGCGGTTGTGGCGGCGCTCAATCAGTACATATCTTCGGCAACTCTCGCCGGAGCGCACATCTCGCCGCTTATAACCATCGAAACTCGCGTGGTCAACGCGCACAACCTGCGCTACATCGAGTTTTTGCTCCCCGGGCTGATTGCGTTGTCTATCATGCAGATGTCGGTATTTTCTGTCGCGTTTGTGTTTACGCAATATAAAGAAAAGGGTGTGCTCAAGCGCCTCTTGGCCACACCGATGCGCCCGCTGCAGTTTGTTGCGGCCAACGCCATCACGCGCCTGTTGGTAAGCGTGCTGCAGGCTGCAATATTTATCGTTGCCGGCCTACTCCTCTTCCACGTTACGGTGATAGGCTCGTACTGGCTCTTGGCGCTCTCTGTTATCCTCGGCTCGCTTATGTTTTTGGGGCTCGGGTTTACTATCTCGGGCCTGGCGAAGACAACCGACTCCGTGCCTGTCTTTGCCAACCTGGTCGTTTTCCCTATGATGTTCTTGGGCGGCACATTTTTTGCGGTCTCGAGCATGCCGGCGTGGCTGCAGGTTATCGCCAAGCTGCTGCCGCTTACCTACTTTAGTACCGCGGTGCGCGAGATTATGACAAAAGGCTCGGGCCTCGCAATAATCTGGCCCGACCTGTTGGGCATGGTGGTGTGGGGCATCATCCTCATTACCCTCGCCACGTACACCTTTAGCTTCCAAGAGCGCGAGGCGGCGTAATTGAAGAAAATCCCTTTGGGACATACAATAATGACAGCTTGGCCCTCTTGATATGGGAGGTTATCGTGCGCTTAGGAATTGCAGCAATGTGTGTGGTGGGTGGTCTTTTCTCCGGGGCTATGGTGTCTCTGTATCTCTCCGACTACGGAAACGTCCCTTCACCCTCTGACAAAACGGTTGAAATGCGTTGGATTGCCGGCCAACCCGCCTTAGCGGTGGATGACCAAAAGTCGGCAATCGGACGCGCCAAGTACTACTATGCGCATATGGAGGAGCAGCCCATCGGCATCCTCGAAGAAACTCAGGAGTATATGGCCGGCGAGGTCGCCCGCGTCATCAATGCAGGCGACGGTGGCATGCTCGGCTTTACGCTCGACGAGTTCAACGCGCGGCTCGATGCCCGTCTGGCCCGCCAGCCCCTTTGACCATCTCTATCACAAAGAGGTGGTTTTTTATTTAAAACTCGCGGGACTCGCCGTCTTGGAGTGATACATATTCGACTCCGGCGGCAAACATCTTGAGCGCCATTCCGACAAACCCGCGGAAAGAGGGCGTAATCATGCCGTCGTGCACGCCAAACGCGATGCGGGGCTTGAGCAATTTTACAAAGTCGATAGCCTCACTCATTTTCATCCACGGGCCGGCGACCGGCAGGGCGAGTACATCAAGCTGTTTGTTTGGATTGTGGAAGTTGTCTCCGGGGAAGTACAGTCTGCCGCCGATAAAGTAGCCGGTGTTCTCTACCAGCCCCATCGTGCCGTATATCGGCGCGTGGTCTTTGCCGTACCCTTCAATAGGCACTCCCTTAACCTCGCCGGACTGACCATCGCCCACCACCTCGGCGGCAATGCCCTCTTTTTGCAGGAGTGCGGCCACGGCACTGTTGGTTATAACCCGTACGCCGGGATTGGTCTCTAAAAGTTTTTTAACCGAGTCTATATGAAAGTGGTCCTGATGCTCGTGCGTAATAACAATTGCATCCAGGCCCGTTTGCGTGTCCTGCACCTCTACCGTAAAGCTCCCCGGGTCGGTCAACAAACGCGCCGCCCCCTCCTCTATAACCATCGCGCAGTGGCCCAATTTAGTTATCTTCATACTTTTTATTGTACCAAACGTCTCCTTGCGTTCTGCATGAATGACGTTATCATTTACTCTTAGACCAGCTCAATGGTCGCACAGAGGGAGAACTAGGGATGTCATTTCGGGATTTTTCGCTCCGCCAACAAAGACGCGAGGATTTGGTCAAAGGCGTGCACTGTCCCCACTTGCGGTCAGTCATGTGGGCCGCCGACGAAGCTGGCTGCATTGTCGAGACCGTCAGTGCGGAAGAAAAATACTCAATTTCTCCGCAAATCCGCTCTCCTGTGCTGCGTGTGAATCAACATTATTTTCTGTTCCACATCATCAGACACACCAAAATGTCTCGGTGGGAGAAGGGCCGCCAAGAAACGACGCTTCACCTCTGGCGCGGTACGCTCGGAGCCGTGTGCGGGCACATCAATTACTTCCCCATCCCTGGGTTTGAGCCAACCTTTGTCATAATGCTGGTTGACGACCTGATGGGATATTTTAAGGATCCAAAAGCGGAGGAGGCCACGGTCAATATTCCGCTCCCGTTGGATTCCAGTCCGTTCGGCAAGTTCGTCAACAACTGGGGCGCGGTGCCCGACTTGCCACCAGCGACATCCATTGCAACTCAATAAGCATCGCCACTCCGGCGGTGTTTTTTATTTTGGCAAGTCGAGTTTGGCCAGTGCGTCGCTAAAGTTGGTTCCTACCTTTTTGCCCGGGTTAAATATATTGAGCGGGTCGAATATCTTTTTAACCTCCATAAAGAGTGCGAGCATCTCGGGGCCAAACATCTTGCCCACATACGGGGTGCGGATAAGTCCGTCGTTGTGCTCGCCGGTGATAGAGCCGTGATACTCGAGCACCAGGTCGTATACCCGGTGGCTCAACTCGTCGATTGTTTTGCCCAGCGTCGGGTCACGCGGGTCGACAAGCGGGATAATGTGGAAGTTGCCGTCGCCCACATGGCCTGCGATGGTGTAGGTCAAGTTTTTGTATTCGGCCAATATTTTTTGCAGCTTGGGCAAAAACTCCGGCAAGGTAAAAGGCGGAACCACAAAGTCATCTATAAACGGTGCCGTGCGCTTGCCGCGCACCTTTTTGCGCAACAGATTAAAGCTCTCGCGGCGCACCGCCCAGTACTTGCGCGAGGCGGCCTCGTCTTTGGCGACGCGCACGCTCTCGCGCGACTTGTTTTTGCGCACCTCGGCCGCAAGGGTCTCGGCTTTTTTTAGGGCCTCGGCCTGCGTGTCGGCACGAAACTCCACAATCAAGACCAGTTTGGGTATGCCGCCTGTCAGCGCCATCCACAACTCAGGCAAAAAGGAGATACCCAAACTGATGATGCCGGCCTTCATCTGGGTTGCCAGCTCGGGCAGGTACTTCATTGCGATGCTCACCGTGTGGTCGTCGTAACTCTCAAAACTATCGGGGTTGTACTTAAGCACCTCGGGCACCAGCTCGCCGAGCTGCGAGAGATTTTTTACAAAGATAACCGTCATCGCAGAGTACGGTTTAGGGTGCACCAATTTGTATTTTATTTTTGTGATGATGCCAAGAGTCCCCTGTGCACCGACCATAAGGCGCGCCAGGTTTATGGGCTCGCCCAGGTCCCATATCGCATAGCCCGAGGAATTTTTTTCTACCTGCGGTTTGTGTGCCTCGATGATTGCTTTGTGGGTATCAACAAGTGTCTTTAGGCGCGCGCGCAGTTCGTCCTCGCCTGTCGTGCCAAGTGTGTGCACCTTGCCGTCGGCCAATACCACATCCATCTCTAGTACATAGCGGGCAGTTTTGCCGTATTTTAAATTCTTTTCGCCACCGCTGTTGTTGGCGGCCATGCCGCCGAGGGTATTTAGCTCGCGGCTCGCCGTGTAGCTGGGCAGCTCCAAATCCTTTTTCTTTGTCTCTTTATCAAAGTCTCTAAAGTACATCCCCGGCTCGACAACCGCGTAGTCGTCGCCCATCTCCAGCAGTTTATTAAGATGTTTTGTAACATCCACAATAATAGAGGTGTTGAGCGGTCCGCCCGACATGTCGGTGCCGGCCGAGCGCGCGGTGAGCGAGATGGTGCTTTTTGAGTTTTTCTTCTTCTCGGCACTTACAAAATCAACCAACTTGCCGATATCAGCCGCGTCCACGGGGTGTACAACCGCCTCGGGCCGCACATAAAACAGCGACGCATCGCGCGCATTGGCCTCCAACACCTCCGGGGCATCCTCAACCTCACCGCGTATCACCGCGCGCAAACTTTCCGCCAAAGACATACGCTAATTGTACACCGCTGATGAACACCATCAGTGCAATCCAGCCCTCAAGCATGAGGTAGCCCAGGTGCTCGACGTGCATCTCCATCTCGCGCATGTTGTGGCCGGCCGCGACGATATATTTGCCATCTTTTGTCGCAACCATTGCCACATCCTGCCGCACTCCTGTGCTCGGCTGCCAGCTATGTCCGTGCCGCCAAAAATCCAGATGATTAAACGTATCGAGCGGCATCTGAGGCGGCCAGTTGTCGAGCTGACCGGTATTTTCGAGAGGTTTGCCTGCAGAGTCGTATATGACAAGCCAAGGCGAGAGAGACTTTGCAATATCAATAATAGGCGTTCCGTGCGGTACAACCTCGGCGGGCACAGCGCCGTTATCAAGTTTGCTTGCGCCGTCCTCAGCAAGTTGCACAGGCACATCGTTCATAGACTGACGCAGCACTTGCTGTCCAACTGAGTACATGCCGATGCACAGCGCCGTGATAATCACTGCGCTGTAAAACCAAATCCAGAGATGCTTCATACCCCCACTATAACTCGTGCCTAGGCTATGGGGTTGCGGCCTTGTATCAGCCGTATAAGCACCATGATTACTGCGATGACCAGCAGGATATGGATAAACCCGCCGACCGTGTAGGAGGTCACGAGCCCCAAAATCCATAGCACCACCAGTATCGCTGCAATAGTTAGTAGCATAGAAAATACATTAGCCTATAAACGCACACGGCCCCTTGCGGGGCCGTTGAACTTTTACTGCTCAAAGTTGCCTATCTTGTCGGCCTTTTTGTCATGCTCCGACATTTCCTTTTCTTTTTTCTCGTCCATCACCTTCGTGGCATCTTTGTTTTTGTCCTCGCCCTGCTTGTTCTTGTCTTGATTGTCCATAAATCTATCAGCTTAGTTGATAGTGGATAATGCTCGACCACCAACAAGCGTAACAAGTACCGTCTGAAGAAATTGTTAAGCGGAAGCGCTTAAGGCGTAAGTTGCTTGGAGAGCGGCACAAAGTTGCCGCGGGTGCCCGCGTGCTCGGCATCTCCTTCATCTACATCACCTTTCTTTAGTATCAGCTTTCCTCCCTCCTCAAATACACCTATTTCTGTGCCGCCGCCGGCAAAGTAGCAGATAGCACCGGAAAGCTCATTGGCAAGGAGCGGCCATTGCGAGCCTGCAATGGCAAAGCAGTTGCCGTCGTAGGTGCCGAGCGGCACATCGACACCGGCCACCCGCAGCGCCACGTCTGTTGCGGGCATGGATGTCGTTGCATTGACGCCGCGGTCGACAAACGACCAGGTAAACTCCTCGCGCAAAGGCTCTATGGTGGGAGAAAGGCCTGTGTGAGCATTGCGGTACCACACCCACCCCACCGCGGCAGCGAGCAAAAGCACGACAATAAGGAGTGCGGTCCGGAGTTGCATGGCGCTATTGTACCTGACCCATAAAAATAAAAAAGGCCCGACATTTCTGTCGAGCCAAAAGTGGCGGGTGTCCGTCTTGGACCAGGCGGACACCCGAGGGAGAAGAAACCGGTGCGGGCTTTAAGTGCCAACCCAAAGCGGGCCCCGAGTCGACTTCTCCTTTCCCAGTCACAAACAGACGAAGTCGGCGGAGATGGTGTTCAGCTTTTTGTAGTCATCCGCAAGCTTGCTTGGTGCCGAGTCCGGGTCACCGACCCTTTCTACTCCCCGCCACAGTACCCAGTCACGGAGTTCAAACAAGCTGGAGACAAGCAGCCTTCCGTCGGGTGTGCGGGCGAAACGCACTGTCATGCGCTCAAGCCTCAAGCCACTCCGGCCAAAAGCCTCTTCCAGCGCACGGAAGTGCTTACGCGCAAGTTCCATCTTGTTTGGGTCGCCGCGCTCCGTGGCGACAAGCCACTTTATGCGGCCCACCTGCAGAGAGCCGTCCGGCTCCGCATAAAAAGCGTAGAAAGACCTCGAACTCGCGAGACCCAGATATGTCAGCGGTATAGTGCGCCGCAGCAAGCGGGCAATATTGTTGCTGATTCCGTTAACAAGCGGAGCGTGCGTGTCCGTCAACTCTGTTTTACACAACGAGGCTTGCACGCCTGTGTAGCGATGGACTTTGATTCCGCCGTCTTCCGAAACAATATTGCTTGCAGCCCCTACGAGCCCAAGCATTTGCTCGAAAGAACGGGCTACTTTGCCGTTTTTCATAGCTCTGCCTTATGGCTAGAGGGGTTTCATTTCTGCCTGCAGGATACGACAAAACGCCCGGGGTCGCAAACTACATCCCCATGTGGGGGATTTCCATGATGTCGACATACGATGTCGGTATCATAAAGTGCGGGTTGTCTTTAAATATAGCCACGGCCTCCTCGTGTGAGTCGGCCTCGACAATGCAGCCGTAGTTGAGGTCGTTTGGCACATCTTGTGCGCCCTGCCCGGTGACACGCTTGTTTTTGCCCAAGGGCCAGCCCAGCTCGGGCAAGTTGGCCTTGTGCTTTTCGGTCCAGGCCATCATGTCCTTGCCCAACTGCTCACCCTGCTTTTTCATCTCCTCGGGAGATGTGTTCTTCTTCCACTCCTGCATGGTCTCGACCGGCACACGATAAATCGCAAAGAATTTTTTCATATTCCCGAGTATAGCATTTTAGGCTTTTTTGAGCGGGCCGGCAGGCTCGTAGGTGGCAAAAATGACGCCGGTTGTTCCTATTTTGGAGTCAACGAGTTTAAAGTTTGCTGCCTGAGTTCCTTCCGCAAAAAGCTTTTTGCCTGTACCGATGGTAATAGGATGTATCCACAAATGCATCCTGTCAATCAAATTATTTTTGAGCAATGTCTGAATAAGGTTCCCGCTGCCCCACACCCACAAGTCGGGGCCGTCTTGTTCTTTCAGTTTTTTGATCTGCTCCACCACATCGCCCGTGATACACGTTGAGTTATTCCATGCAGGCTCAAAAGACGTATGCGACACGACGTATTTTTTCGTCTTATTAAACGGCTCCGCCACCTGGAGATCAGTTTTTGCGGTAGGCCAAAATCCGGCAAAAATATCGTATGTGATTTTGCCCAGGAGAAGCTCAAACGGAATACTAAAGAATCCGTTTAGAAGAGCGACCATCTTCTCGTCCTGAGGAAAAGATAGTTGCCAGCCGCCATACTCAAATCCGCCTGTTGTATCCTCCTCCCTACCTCCCGGAGCCTGCATCACGCCGTCGAGCGTGACAAACGTCGTTGTTATTATCTTTCGCATAACCTTAGTTCAAAGCAAAATATAACCCGGTGACTATGAATATCTGAGTAAAAAGCGCCAACAAGAACCTCTTGGAGCCCGTGGGAGCCCTGAACATATATCCTGCCGCAAAAGACAACACATACAAGATTACCGCCAGTACCAACACTATGAGCAAATTGGGGCCTTCGGGATCGTTAAAAAACACAAACAATAGCCTCGAGAACACAATGGATGTTACAGCCAAAATTAGTAATGAAGTCTTTTTGAAGTCGAAATGCATATGTCTATACTACTCCCCCAAATGTCCATTAGTCACACCAAGCTGGTTTCCTCGGAACGAGTTATTTTCCTAGACGCCTATCAATTTCCTCTTGTATATATGCGTCGACAGCAGCATCTTCCATCGCCTGGTCATAAATTGCCTCATCTAAATCCATTGCGTATTTAAGGTCAGCTAGTTCTTTCGTCTTTAATTGTTCTTGAAGTTTTTTTTCCATTGCTTCAAGGAAACGAATTGTGCTCGAAACATGGCTAATGATCAGCCAGCTTTCATCCTTGTTTAATAAAGGATTGTCGTGTGCAAGGCTTTGATTATTTCTAACAGCATCAAAAGTCTCCATGACTTTAATAGCAGACCTTAATATCTGCATTGACATATCTGACTCTATTACACCCTTTTCTTTTAGAAATTTAATATACCCCCCGATTAGCGCATTGAGGGCGGTGTTTTTATCAAAAGTGATTCCTCTCCTTTCACACAAAACCCTAAGGTACTTCACCGTAAAAGTGTGAAGACGATCAAGTGCTTCTTCAAATTTACCTTTTTCTATATTTTCCTTGAGAGATTGTGCGAGTATATGAAAATCTCTATCAGTAGAATTTGGCTTCAGAGCATCTGCGTCATCGACTGACCTATCGTTTGCCAATTGCTTTACTATATCTTTGCACCCTTTATATAGAATCTCATTGAATGGCTGATGTCCCGATGGCGGGCCGCTAAGAAGACTTGATTTCCAATATTCAAGCATCTCATCCAGCAACTTCGCCACAACTTCGTTTGACCCCTGCCTCCAAAATTCTCTTAACCGAGAAGCTTTGGAGGTACCGAGACCTTTCAGAAAAGCATCATCGTAGATATCTACGCCCACGGTCTCAGCAACAAATGTAGCGAAGGTATTGTTTGTAAAGTCACATACGTACCCTCCTTGCATTTCAAGGAATTTCTCAAGCTTGATTCTGTCGACGGATTTAATATTAGCCATGTTTCTCGGAGTCCGAACCTAGCACAAACTGGCTGGGGGACAGGGTTCTCCTTCGACTCAAGTATGCCCCGTCGGGCACACTTGGTCTAGGCACCGCCTCGCTCCCGCGCCTGCTGGCGCGGGGCCCGCTCCGGCGTTCGATTCCCTGCCGCGAGTGGCCCCACCACTCGCTTCCTCCCAGCAAAATTCGCTGGCTCATTTTGCTGGACAGCCCGAACCCGTAGGTTGCTGCGTCATACAGCGTAAGGGTTTTTCAGACACATTTTACCACGCCTCTCGACGCACCCTGGACAGGCTTTTTAGGCCTTTATAAACCACCTTGCTGTGCGCTACCCTACATACATCCCTTTTAATTTCGGTACAATTATTTCATGGCAAAAATGGAAGCGGAGCATATGCCCAAGATCGCTATAAAGGAACTTCTGAAGGAAGGCTTCTTGTCAGGCAGAGAGGCCGGGTGGATACGCTGGCATGACCCCTTCGTCGGGCACGAGCATCTCTTCAAGATCAGCTCCGTATTCATTGACGAAATCGAAGATTTATATCCTGACGATGAATCCCGGAAGATGTTGCCGCTCGAAGGTGTCATCGAGTTCGAGTCGACGGTTACCGGCGTACCCCAAGGCGACAGCTTCCGCTTTAGCGAGCAGACGATGATAGTCCAGAGCATCGCGCTCAAGACGACGCCTTGCAACTACGGCAGGCGCCGGTTCTGGTTCTCCTGCCCGGGCATCGGGCAGAAACGCTGCTTCGCCCGCGTGGGCATACTCTACTGGCTTCATGGCTCCTTAGCGTGCCGGAAGTGCCACAACCTTGCGTATAAGGTGCAGAACATTGCCAAGGGCGAGCGGAAATTCGGCCGGTTTGTCCCCGCGGGAGAAATCGAGCAGATGTGGAAGAGCCTTAAGAAATATTCTTACAAAGGCAAGCCGACCAAGCGGTACCTCCGGGTGAAAAAGAAGACTGCGGAGTTCAACACCGCGCTAGAGCGCGCAAAAGTGACACCCGAGAAGATGGCAGAGGTAGTGGAAAAGGAAACTACTTCGGGCAAGTCAGAATTCTAATTCGAACTTAATATTTTTTTCAACCCACAAGAGACCGCGCTTGGTCAATCGCGCTCTGTCATTTCTAAAATCGAGGCGGCCATCTTTATTTAAATCTAGCAACTGCTTTCGCAATACACCTTTGTTGGAATATTCGGTCCAGTCGACCAAATCATCCAAAGAAATTTCCTCTGGGTATTTTTGATAGCAAAAAACCATTGATTTTAGTTTTGCATCAAGACGAGGATCAAGACATTTCAAACGACCTCCAATCTCTTCGACTATAGGTACTTTTCTCTCGATAATCTTTTTTATCTCAGCCTGAGCATCAGCCGGATTCATTTGTGTTTCAAGACGTATGAGTTCCGCGACAAGCCAATTCGCTGCATTGAGTACAAATGCAGAGTCCATCTCGTTTACATCGATCGTGCCCAGATGTCCAACATTTCTATTATTACGAAAATCTAACACAAGCCCAGCTAGACGCGGAATATGAAAACGAAGCGAATCTACAAGCTTGGTATTTTGTTCCGCTGACTGAACTATTTTTAAGCGATTGATCTGTTTTCCTATAGCCGTATATTTGCTGGAGTCTTTGAATTCCACTATACGCAGAACTGCTTCGGCAAAACGCCCAGCATCCAGTTGGCTCGGTTCCCAGCGACCCAAGAAAAACTGCTGATGCAGTTTTTGAAATTCGGTCTGCAGAGCGCCAACAAGATCACTTGGCAAATTATTTAGATGCTGAGACAGTGGATTCATGGGATAGTAATTTTTCGAAGAATTCTTCACCGCTTTGAGTCAGATCGCACAGGTCGTCCGCATGGATACGTATAAAAGTATCTTTCGCACGAGACAAAAACACGGCAGCAAACACCCCATTCATTTTTGAACTTGCCCACTCCTCCTTAATTTTTTCTTTCGTAATCTGTTGGCCGAGTATTTTCTCGTGGTAGCCGACGATAGCGGCGATTTGCTCCTGGCCATTTTTAAACCTTTTGCCTTTAATAATTTCTCGCAAGGTCTTTTGCTTCCCACCCGCACCTGGCGGAGATATCAAGTTTGATTGTGATCCAGTCTCAATTTGTTTCAGCCGAGTTTCATGATCTGCGAGTTGCGCCAAAATTTCTGCTATTTGATTCTTAGTCATGGATTTTATTTTTCAAACGGATAAGTTTGGATATAGCGGAGACCAACCCCCTTCCCTTTACGAGTGATGAATGAGGACCGTACCAAAGCTTTGCTCACCGCAGACGCACTAAAGTGACACCCCGTTTTTGCAAACTCTGCGGCCACCTCACCCGCCGAGCGCCATTCTTTGAAAAACCCTTCTTGCCAGAGGGACGGCAGTTCAGTTGTCGGGGTTTTACTTGCGCGTTTTGTTTTCTCTTTTGCCATATGTAGCTTGTAATTATTTATTAAGTTCGTCCTCGACATGCTTTTCTCCTGTGGAAGTTAAGACCCACGCCTTCTTTGCGTCTTTCTTTTCCGCTGCCTCCATGAGTAGGCCACGCGCCACATTTTTGTTTACGGCGTCGTTCATATTTTTAGGACGCTTCTCTTTTGCGGCCTGGAAAGCTCCGACCAAATCGTCAACATTGAATGAGGGCAGACCTTCCATGTGTTCGAGATAATATCCCAGCGCAAGCGTCTTTTGCGTCTCGGTACCGAGCTGTTTGGTCATGAGATACTCTTTGGCAGAAACCTTTTTTTGCGTTGCTCCAGCCTTATGTGTTGGTTGCACCGAAATCGCACCCTTCTCTAACTTTGAGATTCTCGCTTCAAGGTCTGATAAACGCTGCTCCACGGTGTTTGTTGTCATATAGAGATAGTAACCGATAAAACGACTAATGACAAGAGTCTAATCCAGCTACACTGCCCTGTCAAGCGCATCCAGCTGCTGTGGCCCGGACGAGACGAGGATGAGCGTTGGTTTGATCGTCTTTTGCCATAACGAAAGCTAAATATTGATCGGAGGTGAGAGAACAGTAACAGGAATAATGGATCCACCATGACAGAAAGTCCCTTTAAATAGAGGCATTCTGGGCCTAGTGCTTGAGGCATATATGTTCTACGCTGATACTATCTATCTATATCTAAATTAGTATCTATTTATTCCTTATTTAGAGCCAGTTTACAGTATTATGATATTGGGAGATAAAACGAGGGATAACTAATGCCACCATCCACCACACTGCCCTGTCAAGCGCATCCAGCTGCTGTGGCCCGGACGAGACGAGGATGAGCGTTGGTATATTGCTGATTTATCCCCATTTGCGTCTCCCTAGTATTCTTTTTGTATAAAGAGTTTCTTTTGTAGTCCGCAAATTTTGCGTACGCAAAATTTGCGGGGGTTGGGGTACTTTTCCACAGATTGCCCATATCCCCCGCAGAATCTGCGAGGGTTTTGGCTGCCAGAACGGGGGCCGCTGACAAAGCACCCTGGACGCGACAGGGTGTATGTATGGAAACTACACACTTCGCTGACACACTCCCCAAAGCGTTGCCTGAAGTCGTTAAGGTCAGGTATTGCCTGTACTCCCGCAAATCCTCCGAAAGCGAGGAGAGGCAGGCCCTTTCGGTGGACTCCCAGATAAAGGAGATGCTCCAAATAGCCGAGCGAGATGGCTTGGAGGTCGTGGATGTCCGGCGGGAGTCCCATTCGGCAAAAGCTTCTGGTGAGCGGCCGGTGTTCAATGAGATAGTACGCGACATCAAGGATGGCCGTTTCAATGGCGTTCTGGTGTGGCATCCGGATAGATTGAGCCGGAATGCTGGCGATCTCGGTTCTCTCGTCGATTTGATGGATCAAAAGGCGCTCGTGGAGATACGCACCTACGGGCAAAAATTTGGCAACTCCCCGAGTGACAAATTCCTCCTAATGATTTTGTGCTCGCTACCGGCTACCGTAATGTCAAAAGCGCCGACCAAAGAGGAGTCGTCGTGATAGACCCGGAGCGTGCACCGGTGATTAAGCAGATTTTTGAAAAGGTGGCTTACGAAAAGTGGACTGGGCGCAAAGTTTATCACTGGCTCAAATTTGACCTCAACTTCCGTAGTCCCCTCGGCAACAAGCACCTTACCCTTAGCAATGTACACAAGATTTTGGATACGCCTTTCTATTACGGTACCTTCGAGTACCCCGTAAAGAGTGGCAACTGGTACAAGGGCAAGCACACGCCGATTATCACGAAAGAGTTATTTGATGGAGCGCGAGCGCAACTCAAGCGTGACTTGATTACGAAACCGGAATCCCGAGAGTTCGCCTTTACAAAACTTTTTACCTGCGGGTTATGCGGCTCCGGCTTTACCGGAGAGGTACATGACAAGCTTTTAAAGAGGTCCGGGCTGACGGCGCATTACATCTACTACGGTTGCGCGCGCTCACGAGATCGCGACTGCAAGGGCGGTTACCTCAAGGAAGAATTGCTCATTGAGCAAATCGTCGGGCTCCTCGATCACTTGGACTACGACAAGCTCAAAATGCAATCGAGTTTCGAGGGCGAGCTGCGACGCTTCAACAAATTTCAACGTGCGGTGCTGGGAGAGGCGGCCGCGGCGCACAAGGATGCCGACCTCAAGACCTACGCGAAGTACATCTTGCGCGAGGGCACAAATGCCGAGAAGCGGCAGTTGATGGGGCTCTTTAAGACCAAACTGAAGATCACCAGGAGAGTAGTGACGGTTGAATAAAACATTCCTAACCCCATATCTAAAGAAGGCATAAAAGTGTTAAAATAAACCTATGGCAAAGGTACAGACACTCCCCCTTATGGGTACAAACTCTACTGCTACTGATTGGCCTATTCAGGTTTTTGATTTTGATATCGAAAGAAAACCTCCCAAGCAGCTATTAAAGTGGATCGGAAACAAACAGAGGTTTGCTGAGCAAATCGCTTCAATATTGCCTAAAGAGTACAACCGCTACATTGAACCCTTTGTGGGTTCGGGAGCAGTTTTAGGAGCAATGGCACCAAAGAAAGGTGTTGCGGGAGACGCATTAAAACCTCTGATTGAAATGTGGAAACTGATACAGCAAGAACCTGAAAAAGTTTACAAGCACTACGAAGTCACATGGAATGACTTTGCAAAAGATCGAGAAATTGTCTATAAGCGCATCCTCGCCTCTTTTAACACCAACCCCAATCCTTTAGATCTCGTATTCATTTCCCGAAGCTGTTACGGAGGCGTCGTGAGGTTCACCAAGCAAGGCAAAATGAGTACTCCTCTAGGACCCCATCGTCCAATTCCTCCTGAAGCTTTTAAGGAACGGGTAGACCTATGGCGCAGCAGAATTCAAAATACTGTTTTTACTCACGCCTCCTATCAAGAAACCATGAGTGACGCTGGAGATGGAGACATTGTCTACTGCGATCCTCCGTATGTTGATTCACAAGCAATTCTCTACGGAGCTCAAGCGTTTAGCCTGAACGATCTCTGGGAGAGTATCTCGAAGGCAAAATCTCGAGGTGCTCGCGTTGCCCTTTCAATTGATGGCCATAAGAAATCTGGGGCCAAGGTGGTAGAGCTCGATATTCCCCAAGGCCTATTCGAGACACAACTTCTCATTGACGGAGGTTCATCAATGCTTAAACGCTTTCAAAAAAAAGACCAGGTTATGACCGGAGAAGATGTTCGCGACCGATTACTGTTGACTTGGTAGCCTTAGGCCAGCTTTTTACAATCTCAGGCCACCTCTTTAAAACTTCTTTCCCAAATATTACCTCATCAACAAAACCCTCGTGGAGCATATCTACCATTCGGCATAGATAAGACTTGCCACATTTCCACCAAGTGAAGTAGTCATCTACGATCAAGTAGTGCTTCGTGTCGATTCCGTCCCGCGATCTCAATTCTTCAATTTCATAACCATCCAACATGGTTTCGTATACGCCGTCTGCAACACGGCTCCCAAAAGTCGTCGTGCCGTAATATTCTTTAATCTCCCAAAGCGCAATTGGATTGGTGGTCGAAGGATAAACTCCGTCGACACGGCGAGTCAAGGTTTGGAGAGGTTTTCCGTTCTTTGTTACTACGACTACTTTACGAGGATCAGAATCAAACCCTGTGTTTCCTAAAGTTCTTTCAGTTAACAAGTTCACTATGCCTGTAAGATACGCGTAGTGTTTTTTCTCACCCTTTTGTTTGTTATATGGAATAGAAACAGTTGATTTAAACGATCTGTACAATTTCTCGAATGTAGCCTTTGCCTTATCTCGATCCATCAAATTAGGCTGCGCAAATTGCTTTAGAGCTTGCGAACGATATTTAAAATAAGAAACTAGCAAGGCTCCTTCTTTTGTAGGAATGCCGCGCTTGTTTACTAGGTGATCTGTTGATAATTTATGACCTTTTAGGCAGTCTACTATCTTCTCAATACTGTAGATATTGATTTCATCAGTGCGCGAGTAGCCTAAAGTCATTGAGACCAATTTTACTTGGGCCCAGAAGCTTTTTGGCTGTTTTAAATAGGCCTTATTCGCTTGCATGCGATTCCACATTAACACAGGCACAAAATTAGCTCTAGTAAAAGAAAAAACGCTCGGATGAAGTAGGAATGGACTGTTTATCTTATTTTAGGACTATCCAATACATCTCCCTCCTCAAGGCGAATGCGTCTATCGTCCAAAATTTCTCCATGATATTTCCAATATGCAGGGCCTTGCACCGGCCAGGCGCTACCCAAAGCCTCTTGAGCTGCTTTAGACAAAGATAAAACCTTGTCACGAAATTCTACGTGTTTAAAATCTTCTGCAACACGACAGGTGATACTCTCATCACGAGTGAAGGTCAATATCGCACCGGGAGAGATATCTACCATTTTAAAATTGAAAGCAGATCGTCTCTCTCGGGCTTCTTCAAGAGCTACAGCATCCTCTCTCGACTCTACTCCACTATCTCGAGAAGGAGTTACTTCTTCTAGCGCAAGCAACCTCAGGACTGCGACGACTCGTTCGGGAGCGATAGAAAAGAATTCCCTTCTAGGGTTTTTACGGAAGTCGTCAAAAGCATCGTGAAATGCTCGTTCTACTGTGCTCATGTCAGCAACTCGTGCGGCATAAAAGCACTCGAACGGAACTGGTACAGCCGTAGAACGAGAAAGTTCAAGTACCCGCTGCTCGACTGAAGTGGTTGTCTTTCCAATTTTTACGTAACCAGGCATTGCCTCATTCGTGAGGATATAGACTATTCCTTCGCCGTCTTTGTTTGCCATGACATCCTGATTCTACGCTTTTATGCGTAAAAAATCATCCCAGAGATTTTTATGCCTTTCAAGGCACCTTGAACGCACGATACCAATTCCTAACTGGCTGGGGGACAGGGAATCGAACCCCGATTAATGGCTTCAAAGGCCACTGTCCTACCGTTAGACGATCCCCCAATGTTTAAACCACTCCCCCAATGCGCACTTGATAGTAGCAAAAAAATGTTGCCTTGGGTACTTGCTACCAGCCCGCCAAAAAATGCAGGGCACTAAGCGTCACCCAGACACAGCCGATAATTATCGTAAGCCGCTGGATGAGCCCGCCTATTGGCGCAAGACTGCTGCTTGGAGCAAATGCGCGTGCCGAAATAATAAATCCAAGCAAGTAGAGCACACCCGTGATATTTGAGTACA
Source organism: Patescibacteria group bacterium (assembly GCA_040389385.1). Taxonomy (GTDB): domain Bacteria; phylum Patescibacteriota; class Minisyncoccia; order Phycocordibacterales; family SBAW01; genus GWA1-54-10. Next base: position 34,268 of record JAZKAA010000003.1, read on the forward strand.
GCGCCCATTGTGGGGCTTGCAACATGTTAAAGATATTGGCAAAGACAATACAGCCAACAGACAGCGACACAAAGACGATTGTCGAAAATAGATCATGGAGCACACCGGACCGGTTGTGATGGAAGCCCTTTGTTCGTACTCCACCGTAGTCGGTATCAAATATGCCTGCACCAACAACACCCGCTCCGTGCAAAAAGACCAACAGCGGCCCCCACACCGCACCGACAGCCCCGAGCATCATATAGAGCCCGTACGCGTACGCTATAAGCAATACACCGCTTACAAAAAAGTTGGCCTTTTGCACCCAGCCCCGCCGGCCCTGCGACAAGACACTCACAGGTTTTCGCAAGGGATTATAGTTGGGGCGCATATAGCCCTCAACCAAAAAGGTTGCAACAAAAAGTGGCCCTGCCACCACTCCGCACCACAGCAATAGTTGCACCAAGTACATATCTCTATCCTAACGCCTTATAAAGCGCGAGCTCGAGCGGGATTGCGGGAATGGGGGCGCGGGGCAATTCGATAAGCGCGCCTAGGAGCTCGGAGAGCACCGCCGCATTGAGATTGACGCCGTCTTTGGCCACGTTTTTTAAAAACTGCAGGTCCTCGGGGCCAAACTGGCTTGCCAACTCTTTTTCCATCTTGGGGGCAAAGCGCAAGA
>JAZKAA010000003.1:34938-104954 GCA_040389385.1 Patescibacteria group bacterium
GCGACCACCAACATCAGAAATACTTTGGCCTCTACCCCCCCAGCAAGTGCATCATGAAATACTCCCAGCGATTTCTCAATATCTTTAGCCGATAACGCGTTGATAAACTCATTTACCAAAGCACTTGAGGGGGCGCCTACGACCGCCGCCACCTCTGCCTCGCTCAACTTTTTGTCTGTGGAGATAGTCAGCACTTTTTGCAGTATCCCGAGCGTGTCGCGATATGCGCCGTCGCCCATCATGGCTATAAGCTCCGCGCCGGCGGGGTCAATTGTCGCGCCCTCTTTTTTGGCGACATCTACCACCAGCTTTTTGAGTGTTTCGTGCGAGGGTTTGGTGAAGGCAAATACCTGACAGCGCGAGACAATTGTCTCGGGCACTTTATCAAGCTCGGTGGTGGCCAACACAAACATCGCGTGCGCGGGCGGCTCCTCGAGCGTTTTTAAGAGCGTGTTCCACGCATCTTTGGTAAACATATGCACCTCGTCCAAAATATAAAACTTGTACCGCGAGTTAAACGGCAACGTTGATACGCCCTCGCGCAAACTGCGCGCATCATCTACCTGGCGGTTGCTTGCGGCGTCTATCTCGTAGATATCCTCCTCGGCTGTGCCGACCGCACGCGCCAAAATGCGCGCCATGCTCGTCTTGCCTGTCCCCCGCGAGCCGGCAAACAGGTACGCATGCGCGAGCTTGTCCTGCGACACCGCGGCCTTGAGTACCGCGACAATATCCTGCTCGCCCTTAACCTCGTCAAATGTCTCGGGGCGGTACTTGCGGTATAGCGCCATAGGCGCACGCTCTTCTGTTTTTGCCCCTTTGGCCATAGGTCTAGTCTACCCCACTCTTGTATCAAATAAAAAAGCCGCCGGTTTTATCCGTCGGCTACTCACAAAACTTATCCCAATCTTGCTGTGCGGCTTCCAGCGTTGGCATCCACTCAGGCCTCTCCTTGTCATCCCACTGAAAGCCCAGCTGACCTTTGCCCCACAGAATGATGTACTTGTCGCGCGTGACTTTGTCCGTCACCTTGCGGCCGAGGTCATCATCGTAGTAGGTAATGGTCTTCTGTTTTTGGGTCGCCTTCAACGGAGTAGACGGAATTGCCATCACAGGCGCGGGTTTGGGCTGCTTTGTCGGCCGTGGAGGAGGCTCCACCGTAAGCACCTTTGTCGTCGGTTGAGCAGGAGGTGCCGCCGGCTTAGGGTTCGCAGCCGCTGCCGGTTTTGACGCTTGAGGTTTTGAAGGTTCGCTCACCTTCTTGAGCAGGTCTTCAAGCTCCGCGATCATTTCGCGAATGATTGCGGCATCCTCTTGACGGTCAGCCTCGGGCTTGGACCGGGCTTGGTACAAGCCAACTACGTCCCAAGTTTCCTGGACCTTGCCCAAGCGGTCTTTCACGCCGCCAAGCGCTCTTCTAAAAGCGGCGTACTCATCGGCGGCAACACGAGGACGACCAGACTGACCATACGCAGTGTGGCCCGTCTGTTCTCGGATGTAGATCCGTGCCCGATCGAGTGGCATGCACTGCTCGGAGGCTTCTTTTGCAAGTCGCACCCGCAAAGCGGGGTCGATCGTACTCCGAGCTATCTGGAGTGCAACCTTAAACACCAGATGCTTGTCCAGCAAGTCCGGATTCATCAGATCTTTGGCTTCTTCCGGCAAACTGGCCACCAGAAGATGCTCAACGACGTGTTTCTCGGGCTCGCCCATTTCCCGCATGAGCTCGTAGATTTTCTCCTCATGCGTTGTGAGTTCGCTGTCGTTGTACATCTGCTGGTACGCATCGGCGAGCTCGCGAGGGATGTAGCCCTTGCGCTTGACGTTGTCGCGGACCGCTTGGCGGAAGTGGTCTTTTGCGTTCTTGACGGTGCCAAGCACACACTCAACGACAGGATCGAGGCCCGTCCGCTCGGCAATGAGTTGGAACGCTTGGTACCGACGCCCACCACCAATCTGTTCAAAGTAGCCTGGCTCGTCAGCGATTGCAAAAACCTTGCTGGGCGTCTCTTGCTTATTGAGTTGGATGTCATCCGCGAGCTCCGCGATTTCCTTCTTGTTGAAGTATTTTCGCGGCTGTCCTTTGTAAGGACGTATTTTGCTCAGGGGCACAAGAAGGGGCGTGCCCGCACCTGTAGGTTCGTCATTGTTAACGACGCGCAGTGCTGGCTGGGCCATGGCAGGCTCCCTTGCTCGTGTGAGTGAGTCCCGTATGTTCGCACGGATCCTCTAAGGGTTAACTATAGCAGGGGTTATGAAAAGACAAACCTTACTTTTTTCCCCTCTTTTTCTTGCCCGGTAGCATGCGCTTGGCGGCTTTGACCGTCGCCTTGCCGGCACGCTTTGCCGCACGGGTAGCCGGCTTGGCTTTAGTACCCGCCTTCTCTACGTGGCTCCACGAATCTTTAAACGACGTTGCGGCCTCGCCCAACTCCTCTACTGCGTTGACTGCGGATTCGATAATTCCTGCTCTTTTTGTTGTTGATTTTGTTTTTGCCATGTCTCTAGCGTCGCAGAGTTGTGCTGAAGCCAAAATGAAATCTTTTGCTCTACCTCAGCGGCGTTTGTCGCCTCCATCAACTCCATACGCAGCTCTTTGGCACCCGCAAATCCCTCTACATACGCCTTAAAGTGCTTTTTCATAATCGCAAAACTCTTTATGTCTCCCATCAGCTCCTCAAACAGCTTGGTGTGCTCCACCGCTATTCGCAGCCGCTCCCCGAGTGTCGGCTCAGTTTCTGCAAACATCCACGGCCGGCCAAAGATTGCACGCCCCAACATCACCCCATCCGCTCCTGATTCTTTTATTTTTTCTCGTGCATCCTCTATGTCTTTAGCGTCACCATTGCCGATGATTAAGGTTTTGCTACCTAGTTCATTGCGGATTTCCACGGCGCGCTTGACTCTCTCCCACCGCGCGGGCACCGCCGACATTTCTTTGCGCGTACGCGCATGGAGTGCCAATGCCGCAGGCTCTGCCGCAAGCAGCTTGGGCAGCCACTCCTCCAAAATATCTTTGTTGTAGCCTAAACGCGTCTTTACCGACACCGGCAGGCTTGGTGCGCCGCGCTTGGCCGCCGCAATAAGCTCCTGCGCCCGCTCCGGCGTCAAAATAAGTTTTGCGCCGGCGCCCTGCTTTTCTATACTTTTGTCCGGACAACCCATGTTTATATCTACACCGTCAAAGCCCAACTCTTGCGCCAGGGCGGCCGCTTTTTCCATATGCTCGGGTGTGCTGGTAAAAAACTGCGCAACAATAGGCCGCTCGGCCTTGGTAAAAACAAGGTCGCGCATCAACTTGGCCCGGCCCTCCTCGCCCGCCTTGACCAGCCCGTCGGCAGAGACAAACTCGGTATACATTACAAATTTTTCCCCTCCGGGGTTGCCAGCCGGCCCTGCGGGCTTGGAGTATGTGGCTATCACACGGCGAAAGGCCGCGTCGGTGACGTTTGCAAGCGGCGCCAATACAAAAAATGGCTTAGGCAACTCAGCCCAAAAGTTTTTCATTTGAGCTTGTAGTAAAGCTTATCCCCCCAACGGAGGTCAAGGTACTCAAAGTCAGATAGCTTGTGATTTTTAAACGGATCGGCTTTGAGCGCGAGATTAAACCGCTCAAATACATCACCCCCCGCGCTGGCCAGCGCAAAGATAAGTAGAAAATCGTTTTGGAAGTACGCGCGCACATCGTTTGCCTGGTCTACCACCACCATACGCACAGGGCCGGCCGGCTCCCCAGCACTAAGCGCGGTCACCAGCGCCGCAAGCGAGCGAAACTCCTCCGGTGTTAAAAATTGTTTAGGCAGTCCGACACCGGTGCTGGTGCCTTGGTACGTAACAAAGACTTGGCCACTCCCCTGCGGCGCTGTGGCATACACCACACCGTCCTCGTCCATAAAATTACAGTCCCCTCCGCCCGAGCACCATAATGCCATCGGCTCGCGCTCGGCAACATCGACAGCAATAGTATGAAAGTCGACCGCATACACATCAGCCGACTTAAATTCCGGAAACTTTTTTAGCAACGTGGCGGCGATAGCTTTGTTTGGATAAATAAAAATGTTGTCATGCGGCAACACATACAAGTAGCTCCCTGCGAGCGCACTTTGCACAACGTCTCGTACAGAGCTACTCGCTACACTTTTTGTACCGGCTATCTCTATGGAGTTAATTTCCAAAAACGGCGCGTGCGTAAGTGCGACAATGCCGGCCAACACAACGCCCGTGGAAATAAGTACAACACCGAGCACAATCAAGCGCCTGCGGCGCCTGCGTGTCCTAAGGCGTGATTGCGGTAATTCGATCCTTGCCATTCATATAGGGGCGCAAGACCTCGGGCACCAGCACGGTGCCATCTGCCTGCTGATAGTTTTCCATAATCGCGATAAGCGGTCGCTGCGAGAGCGCGGTGGCGTCGTTCATATGCACGGGCTCGATGCTGCCGTCTGCGCGCTTAAGCCGCGTGTTGAGCCTGCGTGCTTGGAAGCCGCCGATGTAGTCGCTCGTGTGTGTCTCGCGGTACGTGTCTTGGCCCGGCATCCATGTCTCAATGTCGATTTGCCGCTGGTCAGGGAAGCCCATATCCCCTGTGCAGATAGCCATAACCTGATACGGCAATTTGAGCTGTTGCATTAAGTACTCCTGTATCGCCACCATCAGCTCCTGCTCGGCCAGGCCGTCTTCGGGTTTGGTAAAGCTCTCCATCTCCAATTTATTAAACTGGTGCAGGCGCAAAATCCCGCGCGTGTCTTTGCCCGCAGCGCCGGCCTCGCGTCTAAATGCCGGCGTGAGCGCCGCATAGCGTATGGGCAAGCGCCCTTCTTTAATAACCTCGTCCATGTGCAAAGGCCCAAGCGTGTGCTCTGCGCTCCCGATGAGCATTGTCTCGTCCTCGGGGAAAAGATACATCTCGTCGGGTGTCAGATATCGCGCCATACGTATCTGTACCTGCTTTTTTATTATCAGGGGCGGCGCAACAGGCACAAAGGGTTTGTCGGAGGCTGTAAGACCAAACTGCGCAATAATTTTTTGCAGAGTTTCGCGCGAGGTGATGGTATCAAAAGCAAAGCGCATCATGGCCGCCTCGAGCATCACTAGGTCGCCCTTTAAATACGTAAACCGCGCGCCCGATACCTCGGCCGCCTTTTCGTTATCAATAACACCCAGATCTTTGCCGATGTCCCAGTGTGCCTTGGGCGTAAATGCAAACTGCGGTTTGTCGCCCCACTGGCGTATAACCTTGTTGCCACTCTCGTCGGGCCCTACCGGCGTGTCGGCCGACGGGATATTGGGGATTTTTATCAGCAACCCGACCAACTCTTTTTCTGTCTCTTTATATTTATCTTCCGCCCGCTGCAGCTCGTCTTTGAGCCGCTTGCCCGCCTCGGCGTCGCGCGCGGCCTGCGCCTCGTTGCGCTTGCGGTTGATATCGCTTACATCGCCGGCTATCTTTTTGCGCTCGTCGGCCAGCACCAACACACGGTCAAGGTCGACACCCTCGCGGTTTTTGTTTTTGAGCGCGGCGCGCACTATGTCCGGATTCTCCCGTATAAACTGAATGTCGAGCATAAAAGTGAGTGTAAAATAATCTTATCATGGCCGCTTTCCCCATGCGACAGCTTAAAACCAGCGAGTGGCCGGTGCTCTTAAAAGAGATACCTGACAAGCCCTCTACTTTATATATCCGCGGCACCATGCCGCCTAAAGACTACGCGCTCTTGTGCGTTGTCGGCAGCCGCGCGTGCTCGCCGTATGCGCGCCGCATGACCCAAAAAATAATCGCGGGGCTCGCACAATACCCGGTAGCTATAGTCTCCGGCATGGCGCTCGGCCTGGATAGCGAGGCGCACAAAGCCGCGCTTGATGTCGGCCTGCCCACCATAGCGGTGCTGCCATCATCGGCCGACGAGGAGAGTATCTACCCCTCGACCAACCGGCCGCTTGCTCAGCGTATACTTGCGCGCGGGAGCGCACTCATAAGCGAGTCGGGCAAACCGCACAAGGCCGCTATATATGACTTCCCCAAGCGCAACCGCATTAGCGCAGGCATGTGCACGGCGACACTTATAGTAGAGGCGGGCGAAAAGTCGGGCACGCTTATCACCGCGCGCCTGGCACTCGACTACAACCGCGAGGTGCTTGCTATCCCCCACGAAATCGGCCGCGAGACAGGCGCCGGCGTCAACCGCTTGATACGCGAGGGTGCAACCTTGGTGCGTGACGCAAGCGACGTGCTGCAGGCGCTCGGGCTAAAAGAGACCGAGCCTACGCAGCAAGCGCTGCCGACTGACCTCTCCGAGACAGAAGCGCGGGTACTCCACACTCTCACCGAAGCGCTCGTGCGCGACGAACTTATTGAGCTTGCCGAGCTTAGCGCGCAAGATGCCGGTGTCGCATTGTCGTCGCTATTAATCCGCGGATTGATAACCGAACGGCTTGGCAAAATTGAAAGGGTGTAGTATCAAGGAGCACTACTGATGAAATTGGTAATTGTAGAAAGTCCTGCGAAAGCAAAGACCATAGAAAAATATTTGTCGGAGATAGACTCCGGCGGCGACTTCCGCGTACGCGCCAGCGTCGGCCATGTGCGCGACCTGCCCAAAAACAACAAAAAGGCTATCGACATTGAGGGCGGCTTTGTCCCTCACTACGAGGTGGTGGCCGGCAAGGCCGAGGTTATAGCCGACCTCAAAGCCTTGGCCAAAAAGGCCGATGAGGTAATACTCGCGACCGACCCCGACCGCGAGGGCGAGGCTATTGCCTGGCACATCCAACAGGAGCTCAAGCTCAAAAAGCCCGACCGCATCGTATTTCACGAAATCACAAAAGACGCGATAGCCGAGGCGCTTGCACACCCGCGCGCGATAGACGAGCACCTGCGCGCGGCGCAAGAGGCACGCCGCGTCTTGGACCGCCTGGTGGGGTACGATCTCTCAGGCCTGATTTGGAAAAAGGTCCGCTATGGATTGTCTGCAGGTCGCGTGCAGTCGCCGGCGCTGCGCATACTCATGGAGCGCGAGCGCGAGATACGCGCCTTTGTGCCGGAAACTTTTTTTGTAATAACCGCACAAACAGAGACGCCCAAAAAGGCCACGCTGGCTCTAACCTGTGTTGAGGAGCCTAAGAAGAAGGGCGAGGCCGAACATATAGTAGAGGCGGTCAAAAAAGACGGTCTCACAATTGCCGACGTCGGCGAGGCAGAGGCCAAGCGCGCTGCGCGCCCACCGCTCACAACCTCGACCTTGCAGCAGGCTGCCAGCTCGCGCCTGGGCTACTCGCCCGCTAACACCATGCGCATTGCGCAAAAGTTGTACGAGCAGGGACACATAACCTACATGCGCACAGACTCGGTCAACTTGGGTGCGCCGGCGCGCGCCGCAATACTGGCTGCGGTAGAAAAAAAGTTTGGCAAAGAGTATGCCGAGTCGCGCACCTATACCGCCAAGTCTAAAAACGCGCAGGAGGCGCACGAGGCTATCCGCCCCACCAATGTGGCCAAAGAGTCGGCCGGCACCACGCCGGAGCAAAAAAAGCTGTACGAGCTTATCTGGCGCCGCGCGGTTGCGTCACAAATGGCCGATGCCAAGGTACTCAAGACAAAAATTGTCGCCAAGACCAAAGACGCCAAAGTGCCGGAGTTTGTGGCCACCGGCTCGCGCGTACTCTTCCCGGGTTGGCTGGCGTGCGACACCGCCGCGCGCGGCGAGGATGTCGAGCTACCCAAAGTTGCTGTAGGAGAGGCGCTCAAAGTTAATAGTGTTGATATTGAGGAAAAGCAGACCACGCCGCCGCCGCGCTACACCGAGGCTGGGCTGGTTAAGGAGCTAGAAAAGCGAGGCATCGGCCGCCCCAGCACCTACGCGTCAATAATGAAGACGCTCGCCGACCGCGGCTATGTCGAGAAGGAGGGTCGCAGCCTCAAGCCCACTGACACGGGCGACGTGGTATCGAGCTTTTTAGAAGCGAACTTCCCCACCTACATATCCGACACGTTTACCGCCGAGATGGAGGATGAGTTGGACGACATCGCCACCGGCAAGCGCGAGTATGCAAAAACGCTCAAAGACTTTTATGGTCCGTTTCTTAAAGAGGTAAAGATAAAAGACAAAGAGGCCGGCAAGATTACCGACCTGGGGCCCACTCCGGCCGAGTTTACGTGCCCGCTCTGTAGCAGCACGATGGTGTACAAACTCTCGCGCCAGGGCAAGTTTATGTCGTGCAGCAAGTTCCCCGACTGCATTGGCGCACGCACAGAGTTGGGCGAAATCTTGAGCAACGAGCCCGCCAAACCAATCGGCAAGCACCCGGAGACCGGCGAGGATATTTATGTACTGGACGGCCGCTTTGGGCCGTATGTGCAGTTGGGCGAGATGCCGACCGGTAAAGGCAAAACTAAAAAGGCCAAGCCGCGCCGCTCGAGCTTGCCCAAAGACAAAAAGCCGGAAGACGTAACACTGGCCGACGCTTTGATTTATCTCTCGCTCCCACGCGAGCTTGGTGTGCACCCGGTAACTGGAGAGAAAATAATCGCCAACGTGGGGCGCTTTGGCCCGTACATTGCACATAACACCAAACCCAAACCCGACTTCCGCTCCCTAAAAACCGACAGCCCGTACGACATCACCTTTGAGCGTGCGTTGGAGATATTGAAAGAAGAAAAGAAACGTAGAGGCTTTGCACGCAAAACAAAAACCACCGACAAGTAGTGGCTTTTGCCCTTTCTTGTTGGTGGTTGATTAGTTTGACAGCCAGCGGTAGCACAGGCGACGCTGGAAGAAAAACGCGTCCATGATGTCGATGCCGAGTTCGGCAGCGACTTGCTTTGTGTTGGCCACAAAGTGCTTCAGGGCTTCGAGCCCTGCAGCTTGGTTGACGCCATCGAGACGATAGCGTTGCATGAACTTGACGCCGATGTCTTCGAACTTTCTTTCCTGTTCAGAATCGCGGTAGTAGTTCATTGTGGGCTCCTGCCAAGGTTCAGTATTTCCTCTCTATTATACACCCAGACAATAGGTTTGTCAAGGTGTCAAATAGACCCTTATTTTAAGGCTTATTGGTTATACTGGGCGTATGCCTCTATCCGGCGCACAGGAGATTACGGCGCTTATGCGCTCGCCCAGCTCGGCTGATAAGGAGCTGGTGGAAAAGGCCTACGCCTTTGCGATGGTCGCGCACAAGGACCATAAGCGCTACAGCGGCGAGCCATACATCGGCCACCTGGTAGAGACTGCCAAAGGCTTGGCCGGGCTCGGGCTGTCGGCCAAAACAGTCGCGGCCGGTTTATTGCACGACAGTATCGAGGACGCGGGCATTTTACCCGAGACATTGGAAAAGGAGTTCGGCAAAGAGATACGATTTTTGGTGGAGGGCGTAACCAAGCTCGGACACGTTAAGTACCACGGAGCGGAGCGCCATCGCGAGAGCATGCGCAAGCTGCTGGTGGCAACCGGCAAAGATGCGCGGGTTTTGATAATCAAGCTGATGGACCGCCTGCACAATATGCGCACGCTTGTGCATGTGCCCGAGGCCAAGCGTGCGCGCATTGCGCTGGAGACACTAGAAATATACGCAGCCATTGCCCACCGCTTGGGTATGGGGCTCGTCCGCCGCGAGTTGGAGGACCTTGCGTTTGAGTATGCTTTGCCGGCAGAGTTTAAAGAAACAAAAACGCTCCTCAACACTCAAAGCCGCACGACGCTCGAGCGTCTGGAAAAGATGGTCAAAACGCTGCGCAAAGAGTTTGGAAAAAATGGCATCACCAAGTTTCGCACCGACGCGCGGGTTAAGGGCCTGTACAGCTTGTACCGCAAACTGCAGCGCAAAGAGGGCGATATAGAAAAGATTTATGACATCGCGGCGCTGCGCATTATTGTGCCAAGCGTCACCGACTGCTACCGCGTCTTAGGATTGGTCAACAATATTTGGCAGCCGCTGCCGGGCAAGATTAAAGACTACATTGCCTTCCCCAAGCCCAACGGGTATCAATCGCTCCACACCACCGTCTTTACCGGCGACGGCGGCATTGTCGAGGTACAAATACGCACCGAGGAAATGCACGCCGAGGCCGAGCTTGGTATCGCCGCGCACGTCGGCTACAAAGAGGGCGCGCCCAAGTCGGGCAGCTTTGACTGGATAAAAAGTCTGGTGCCCGGCTTTAAGAGGGAGAAGGCCGCCGAGGACGCCGCGCACAAGCGCTACAGCGCGATAGGTGCGCCCGACTGGCTAGCCGACATAGGCGACGACGCACAAGAGCCCGATATCGAGACGGCGCTTAAGACCGACCTCTTTAGCCGCCGGGTGTTTGTCTTTACCCCCACGGGCGATGTCGTCGACCTCCCCGCCGACTCGTCCCCTATCGACTTTGCGTACGCGATACACTCCGACATCGGCGACCACGCGTTTGGTGCCAAGGTCAACGGCAAGATGGTCCACCTGGACACACATCTCCACAACGGCGACATTGTCGAGATACAAACGCGAAAGACTGCCCACCCCTCAAAAAAATGGCTCGACTTTACCAAAACCACCATGGCGCGTCGCCACATCCGCAACGCGCTCGAGAAGCAGTAGCTACTCCGCCAGGTGCGCGTGGTCGTTCCACACCCATAGACGCCACGACTGAGCTCTTTGCTCGTCGTGTGTAAATAGAGATACGGACGTATTGAGTGGGGTGTCTATGTTCCACGTTATACTCTGTATCTCCTGTGCTGTGGGCTTGAGATTAAAAATTACATGGGCCAGTAGAATTCGCACAAAAAACCCGTGCGTGACAACTACTATGTGCTCTTCTTGCCGCTTGGCTAAAAAATCCAACGCCGCATTTGCGCGTGCCGTATGTTCGTCGTAACCCTCCTCATCTCCAAAGTGATACCCCGGACCATAATTAGAGCGGAGCGTTTTGTATGCGGCAACAGCTTCAGGGCTTGTTTCAGACATGCCTATAAACTGGGTCATACCCCGACCTTCAGCAAATAATGCGTTGTACTCGGGCTGTATGCCTATTTTTTGTGTAATACATTCAGCGGTCTGCTTTGTCCGTAGAAAAGGACTGGCTATAAATGCTTCAACCGGTAGTTTGGACACCCGATCGGCAATAATAGCCGCCTCCTTGAAACCCAGCTCAGTGAGAGGACTGTCCGGAGCTTGGTGTACTTTTTTAACATTATCTTCCGATTGACCGTGGCGGACAAAGTAGACTGTCTTCATAGACTAAAACTTGACGGGTCGAAGGTATTTTCGTCCCTTTCTATTTCGTCTTTGCTGCGGTCATCCAGAGGTCCCGCAAAAGTTTCCGACGGAGGAGTTGGGGTCGTGTCTATCTCTCCGGAGGCGGAAAGCTTTTGCGGGACCTCTGCCCTATTTGAGAGCTGCGCCAGTATCGACTTCAAATCCTCCTCGGCCATGTAGTCAATCACCAGCTTGCCTCCCTTTTCTTTTGGCTCGATGACGACGCGTGTACCAAGCACACTGGAGAGTTCGCGCTCCATCTCAAGCACATCGGGGGAGAAAAGATATTCCTTTTTGCGCACACGGTCTTGGGCAATGCGCCGCGCCATGTTCTCCGCGTCGCGCACCGTAACGCGCCGAATCAAAATCTCTTTAAACAGCACCAGCTGCTCCTCTTTGCGGTCGGCCAACATCAACAAAGGTCGCGTGTGGCCTTCGCTTATCTTGCCGTCTTGCAGCGCCTGCTGCATCTCTACCGGCAGCGCCAACAGGCGTATCGAGTTGCTGACATACTCCCTGCTCTTGCCCACTTTCTCAGCAATCTCGGTGTGTTTGAAATTAAATTGCTTGGCCAACTGGTCAAACGCCTTGGCGCGGTCTATCGGGTTGAGGTCCTCGCGCTGCAGGTTTTCTATAATAGCGAGCTCCAGCTTGGTCTTGTCGTCGTCAAAAGCGGCACGGATAAGCACCGGCACCTCGCGTACGCCCGCCAACTTGGCCGCGCGCAGGCGGCGCTCGCCGGCAATCAGCTCGTACTCGGCGGCGATGCCGCCATCGGGCTTTTCTACCTCTTTGCGGCTGACGGTAAGCGGCTGGATAACGCCGTACTGTCGTATCGAGCGCGCAAGGTCGGCCAGCTTGGCCTCGTCAAACTCCCTGCGAGGTTGAAAGGGGTTAGGCGTGATTTTATCCACCTCGACCCAAAAAATCGCGTTATTGTAAAACTGCGACATACGGGATATTCTAACACAGCACACAATGCCGGGATGGCGGAATTGGTAGACGCACAGGACTCAAAATCCTGCGGGGGCAACCCCGTGAGAGTTCGATTCTCTCTCCCGGCACAAAGAAAAAAGCCGCACCGAGTGGTGCGACTAGAGCCCGAGACTGCTCGTGCATTGAAACGCCGCGGCCCTCATTTGCTCAAGGCTCGCCAGCTGATTCTTGCCATAGATGGCGCTGCCGACAATGGCGTGGAAACGTGGCCCCGCCGCCTTGCCACACTTAGTGATGTCTCCACCCTGCGAGATGAAGCCGGGTGCATAGGCGTCATAGTTGCCATGGCCGAGACCATGCTCGAGCCATTGGCAAATCTTTTGCACCCATTCGAGCTTGGTGCCCGGCATGACAAAGTCGGTCACTTCTTGCTCTATGGCCGACTTGTAGATCCGCTCCGGCGTGTCGTTGTCGATGTAACCGCCCTCGCTCACCAGAAACCTGTCGTGCGTCATCATGCCGCCGACCAGCACGTGCAGACCCTCGCCTTTGCAGGCCTTGGTCCACTCGCGTTGCACATCAGGGCCGGTAAAGGGAAACAAAATCACCGCGTCGACGCCGAAGATCTTGAGCTGACTTGCCAACTTGGCTCCCATGTCGGGGATATCGTTGCCGGCCTTCTGATGGTCGTAGATGACGACTGTATGGCCGGCACTGTGGCGTATGCTCTGGACGACTCCTTCGAGACCCTTGAGCCCAAGCTGGAATCCCACCTTGTAACTGCTGACTCCGGTATTGGTAAGGCCCACCGACGCCAACAGCTTTGCTGCAGCAATGGTGGGGACGTCCGCAGCAATCATTATGCTCCGGTCAGCAGCGATCAAACGCTTTGTCATGCGTAGCCCTTTCGTAAGGACAACGAAACTTGTTGCCGAGCACACTCTACTGCGCTTTTTATTTTTATGCCACTGTGATAGTTTTGTCAGCGGAGCTTCATCGGCAGGGAGTCGTGCCATGGACGAGAAACGTGCTACAGAGTTGTTGACCCGCGCCGGAGCATTTTTGGAGGGACATTTTGTCTTTACCTCCAAAGTGCACTGCGCAACGTACTTCAATAAAGATGCGGTGTTTGCGCACCCGCGGATTACCGACGAGTTGGCGCAAGCGTTGGCGCTCGCGTTTGACAAAGACCGCGTGGAGGTCGTTGTCGCGCCGGAAAAGGGCGCGATTGTGCTTGGGCACAGCGTTGCGGGCTGGCTGGACAAGTTTCGTACCACCAACGACCACCCACCCGTGTTGTCAGCCTATGCGGAAAAGAGCGACAACGGCTTTGTGATCAAGCGCGGATACAGCAAACTCATACTCGGCAAGCGCGTGCTTGTGGTTGAGGACCAGCTGACAACCGGCGGCTCTGCCGGCAAGGTGGTAACAACCGTTGAGCGGCTGGGCGGCATAGCGGTGGGCGTGGCTGCTCTCAACAACGGCGGCACGACCGCGGAGAAACTTGGTGTTCCCAAGCTCGTCACGCTGTTGCAGAAAGTGCAGCAAACATATCCCGAGCACGAGTGCCCCATGTGCTTCAGTGGGATCACCGTCAACACAGAAGTTGGCCACGGCAAGGAGTTTGTCGCATCAACAGCACCGGTCTAACTGGCCGGTGTTTTTTATTGTGCTAGAGTGCCATCGTGCTAAAGAAAAAGGTTATAGCTATCGTCGGGCCTACTGGCTCGGGCAAGTCGAGCTTGGGCGCGTATCTTGCCCATAATCTGGGCGGAGAGATTATTGCCGCTGACTCCAGACAGGCATACCGCGGCATGCGGGTTATATCGCGCGCCGACAAAGCCCACATGGTGGGCGTGGCCGACCCACGCCGGCAATTTAGTGCTGGCGAGTATGTAAAGGCTTGTTCCAGTGTTTTGCAAAAGACTAGAATACCAATTGTCGTTGGGGGTACCGGGTTTTATATAGACACATTGCTTGGGCGCATGGCTATGCCCGAGGTTGCTCCAAATAAGAAATTACGAGAGCAACTAGAACAACTAACAACAAGACAAATAGCCGCAAGGCTCAAAAAACTCGATCCTGCGAGCGCAAAGCGCGTTGACCTCAAAAACAGACCGCGCATAGTCCGCGCAATCGAAATAGCAAAAGCGCTAGGCAAGGTCCCCGCCCCTGCCCTCTCAACGCAATACAACGTGTTGTGGCTGGGGCTCAAAGAGCAGAAAAATCTTACAGCGGGCGTCGAGGCACGGCTCAAAGCAGGTATGGTCGCCGAGGCCAAAAAGCTCCGGTCTACCCTCTCCAAAAAGCGCTACGCTGAACTCGGGTTTGAGTTTGCATTGCTTGCAGATTATTTGGACGGAAAGTTAGCAAGGACTACCCTTGCTAAAGAGCTTGTACGAGGCGAGCAAAAATATGCCAAGCGCCAATGGCGCTGGTTTAAACGCAACAAAGACATCTATTGGATCAAAAACAAAAGTGAGGCTCTACGTCTGGCGAAAGGCTTCCTTTCGCGCTAAGATAAACGCGTTTGGGCGATTGGTGAAATGGTATCACAACGGTCTCCAAAACCGTTAGTGGAGGTTCGATTCCTCCATCGCCCGCTACGATATAAAAAGACCGCCTTAGTGGCGGTCGCAACACTGCTTCATCAAAGGTTTGAGTATCCCGACAACGCATTCGGGCAACTCATCCACATATTTAGGCAAGCGGTGCTCGCTGACGGTCATGCCAAAGGTAACGATGCTCTCGGCATTGTCCGGAATCCAGAGGACCGAGCGCCGTACGACGCAACGGTCCGGACTGCGGTAGGTGAGCGTCACGAGTATCGAAATCCTGTCGTTTGATGCCTCGATGCTCACCCAGCGACCGACTTTGCAACCGGGATACTGCCCTTGTAATGCATCTATCAGCCTGAGCGGCAGTATCCGGTCATACAACTTCTGGACTTTTTCTTTGCTGTAGTCGCATGGCCAGCTCGACGGCATTTCACTCACAACCTTGAAGAATGACTTTGTAGGCAAGCGGTCATCAGCCGCCTGTACATGCTGCGTGGCATGCATTGCAGACCCTCCTCTCCTATTCTGTGCTAAAGGATACTACTTCTTGGCCTCTTTGTGCACGGTCGAGGCCCGGCACCAGTTGCAGAACTTTTTAAGCTCTATCTTGCGGGTAACCAGTTTTTTATTTTTGGAACTCCAGTAGTTAATGCGCTTGCATTTGGAGCACTGCAGTTTTATGAGTCGGTCTTGGGACATACGTAAAATGCGCCTTGGCGCGTATAGGGAATATACAGGATTGCCCTATCCTTGGCAACTAAGGAAGCTTGGTCGCCCCGGGGCAGAAGCTAAACCCAAGACTGGTATTGGCATATGCGGTGCTAACCCACGCCGGCGTGGTAACCATATATTTGAGGTGGCACATCTCGGTCTGGGTGATACCCAAGTGCTGCATCAAGTACTGCTCCGCCTGCATGCGGGCGCTGCCCAAAGGCTCCTGCATAAGTGCAATATTAAAGTAATCGGTCGCCGCAATATACTCGATAACATACGGGACCGTAGGCGACGTATTAACTGCTGGGTTGATATAATTTCCTACAAAGTAATGCCCTTTGTTGTTAGAGTCCTCTTTTGTCTGAGGGTCCTTTAATATGTCCTTTCGGAGCGAGGTGCCGGTATCGGGATTTATCGCAGGCCTACTGTCCGGCAAACCATTTTGTGATGTGGTGTCAGCAGGGGCAGCGGCGGGCGCACCAAGGCCGCCAAAAATAAACATCACGACAACTACCGCTGCAATAAGTACCGCGACAATAAGGCCAAGGACTATGTATTGGGTTTTATTCATACGCGATCGAATTAATTATTCGCATAATTTTTTACACATGTGCTTGCGGCCGCGTTCCATGGTTGACCATACGCGGTGCCTCCACATCCTGACGGGGAATTACATGTGCCCGTC
Source organism: Patescibacteria group bacterium (assembly GCA_040389385.1). GTDB lineage: Bacteria > Patescibacteriota > Minisyncoccia > Phycocordibacterales > SBAW01 > GWA1-54-10. The sequence goes on from JAZKAA010000003.1 coordinate 51,055, forward strand.
CACGGCTGATATGGGTTGTTGGGGTTAGCATTCATCAGCGCTATGGCCACCTGCTGGTTGCACTGCACGTTATTTTGGGCGGCGGTTATATTTCCTCCAAAATCAGCCGCGGTGCACCCGGACGGAGCGTACTTGGTCCAATTGCCTCGCGTAATTTGGAAAGCGCCGCACGCATTGGTATCACTACAGCCTACAGAGTTGCCGGACAGTTCAGTCACGGCTATACACGACATCACATTAGCTTGCGTTTGCGTCATTCCGAGTCCGGCAAGTGTACCAACATCGCAGTTGGTATTACCGGTCATACATTGAGCGTAACCTCTCGAGCCACCGCTGATCCCGCCGCCAGGAACCTCCTTCCAATTATCTTCGTTGTTGGGGTTGTTTGGATCAAAGGTGGTGCCGTTTTTTTGACACCAATATTCTTTACCGTCATTTGCACATGCGTATCCCGCTCCGCAATTGCCGCAAATATCCCCGCCCACATAGCCTTGATTTTGTCCCGACGTGTATTGAGAGGTGTAGCCGCCCACTGCAACTCCCGGCTTGCTGGTATCCAAGCCGCCGTTTTGACCAAACACGGAGTTAAATAACTTGTCCAACGAGGTTGTGTTGCCGTTGGGGCCGAGGATTGTGCCGGCGCGCTGGGCCTTTGAGCAATCGAGCCGATTCCAACTCTGATACTGCTGCGGATTTAAAATAAATTTGAGCATAGTCTGGATAATGAGCCATGCGGAGATAGCGATAAGAAAGCCCCAAAACGCAACGCGCAGAGCCGCCTTGGCGCGCTCAATATTGCTTAGGCTCGATGCGGAGGTAAAGTACAAAATGCCCGCCCATGCAAACATCAATGCCGCAATGGGTATCGAAAATCCGATGACAAAGTTAATTATTTTTTGCCCGAGAGATGCAAAGTCGCATAGCTGACAATTGAGCCCTGTACACACTTGCGCGATGCCAGGGCCGGTGCTCCCGTTGGTTGTGGCCGGCGTAACGGTTGTCTGCTGGCCCGGGGTCACGGTGCCCGCGCCGGCCGAGCCCGGAGTGCCAACCGCGCCCGGGGCACCTACTGACCCGCCTGAGTCGACACCGCCCGGGTCGACAAAGCTCCCGTTGCTGGGGTTAAACGTGATGGGTACCGAGCACGTGCCCGTGCCGCCGGGGCCGGTAAAGGTGCCTGTATATGTCGTCTGCACATTTGAGGACAAGGAGGTCGGGGGCAATATCCCCTGCTGGCCGCTCGGGCCTACAGAGCCCAAGCCCGTGATGGTGCCGCCGGTCGCGTCGACACTCTGCCACTTGAGCGTGACGGTTTGGCCGGTGGTGTAAGTGCTTGGGGTGGCAAAAATTTGGCATGTCGGTTTTTGGACGCCGCTGTTTAGCGTCAGCTGCGCGCCAAATAGAGGCAAGGCGCCGTTGACCACTGCCGACGTGTTGATGGCGGTGATGTTTATGTCAAAAAACTGGCCCTGATTAGCCGTAAGGTTGCCCGCCACCGTCGCAAACACCACTACCGTGCGAGCCTCGCCTGAAGGGATAGAAAGCGACAGCGGCACGGTTGCGGTGCCTCCCGACAACGTCGCCGACCCTAGCGTATTGTTTTGAGTATCAACCGCAGTGAGCTTGGTAACAACGCTGTCGGGGGCTGAGCCCACACGCTGCACTGTAATGCTGCTGATAGTCGCGGCGCTGCTTGCAGTAAAGGTAACCGCCACCGCCGGCAAGTTGGCACCGGGCATAACGGTAGCGTTGGGCGGCTGGCCGCCGTTAGGCGTACTGACGCTCACCAACGGCACCGTCTGTGCCATAGCAAGCATCGGGGCCAAATATGCAACGACCAACACAAGGGCAAAGACCCGCTTCATACGGTAATTGTAACCCCTAATTTTTCTGTCTAGCTCTACTTCTGGTGCGCCGGGTAGGATTCGAACCTACGTAGCCACAAGGGCGACTGGTTTACAGCCAGTTGCGATTGACCACTCCGCCACCGACGCATGGAGAACTGCTCTAGAATAGCGCAAATTGCCCAATTTTTAAAGTGTGGTACATTCCCATCAAACCTGTACACGGAGGGTGCAATGTCCGATTATGCCGGCACTGACCTCCTGTTCTTCACGGAACCGAAGGTAACCAAATACCCTTTCCCAATCGAGGTCCCCGCCCTTGCCGGAAAATTTATGGTCCAGGGCTTGGCTATAGCTCCCAAAGAACACTATCCATACTACTTCTATCTGTATCCCTCCGGCATTTGGCGGGATGTTGCACAAACAGAGAACCAAACAGCATATTACGATACCGAAGCGTCAGCAAAAAGGAGCCTTCTGCAGGCAAGAATATCTCGACACCCAGAATGGGAGCGTGACGCGGACGAAAGCAAGATTATAATGAGCTACAGAGATTGAGCCCCAGCCTTGTGCCGGGGCTTTTTTATTACGTACTTTTAGTTACGCGACTTTGGGTTCGCCCAGGACTTCTGACGGGACTTTTATTGCTTTGCCTTTGCCGGTTTTTTTGACGTCGAGGATAAACTCACCTTTTTTGTCTATATCGACAGTGACCGCCCCGCCGGAGAGCACACCGCGGCTGACCATCAGGCCCGCAACCTTGGTAAGTATTTTGTCCTGTATCAAGCGGCGCAACGGGCGGGCACCGTAGTGCGGGTTGTAGCCCTCTTTGCCCAAGTATTCGTACACCGCAGGGGTGATAGTGAGCGAAATGTCTTTTGCCTCGAGCCGCGCGACAACCTCTTTAACCTGTATGCCGACAATGTCACGCACGGCTTCTTGGGAGAGGATGTTAAAGATAATTATCTCGTCGATACGGTTAAGAAACTCGGGACGGAAGTAGTCCTTGAGGCTCTGCTCAACTTTCTCCTTAGCCATTACGTAGTTGGCCTCGTCGGTGTTGCCGCGCGTGGCAAAGCCCAGCTGCTCCATCTTGTCGATGTACTGCGCGCCGATGTTAGAGGTCATGATGATGATTGTGTTGCGGAAGTTGACCTTGCGCCCCTTGGCGTCTGTCAGCTGGCCGTTGTCCAACACCTGCAGTAGCACGTTAAACACCTCCGGGTGCGCCTTTTCTATCTCGTCAAACAGCAAGACCGCGTACGGGCGGTGGCGCACCAACTCAGTGAGCCCGCCTCCCTCGTCGTGGCCCACATAGCCTGGCGGCGAGCCGATGAGTTTGCTCACGGAGTGCTTTTCCATATACTCCGACATGTCGACGCGTATCAGCGCCTTTTCGTCATCAAACATAAACTCCGCAAGTGCACGCGTAAGCTCCGTCTTGCCGACGCCCGTGGGGCCGAGGAACATAAACGATGCAATAGGCCGGTTGGGGTCGGAGATGCCTGCACGCGAGCGCTTGACCGAGTCGGCCACCTTGGCCACGGCTGCCTGCTGCCCCACCACGCGTTGCTGCAGGACCTCCTCGATGCGAGAGAGCCGCTTGGCCTCTTCCTCGAGCATGCGGTTGACCGGGATGCCGGTCCACTTGGCCACCACGCCGGCGATGTCGGCCTCGACTATCTCCTCTTTGAGTATGCGGCGGGTGCTCTGCAGCTTTTTGAGCCGCTTCATCTTTTGCTCCAACTCGCGCTCCAGCGACGGGATCTCGCCGTAGCGTATCTCGGCCGCGCGGGAAAGGTCTACCGACGCCTCGGCGGAGTCAGCCTCCATGCGCAGGCCCTCGAGCTCTTTTTTGATTGATTTAATGTCGGCCAAGACCTGCTTTTCGTTCTTCCAGCGGCTTTCTATCTCGCTTGTCTTTTCTTTTAGCTCGGCAATGTCTTTGTCTATCGCTTTGACGCGCGTCTTGGCCTTGCGTGTAGAGCCCTCCTCGCCGCTGGCGTCGGCCTCTTTGCGCAAAGCTTCCTTCTCTACCTGCAGGCGCATGATCTTGCGGTGCGCGTCTTCCAACACGGGCGGTTTATTTTCCAAACTGATGCGGAGCGAAGATGATGCCTCGTCTATAAGATCTATGGCTTTGTCGGGCAAAAAGCGGTCCGGTATGTAACGGGCAGAAAGTTGCACCGCAGCCACAATAGCGTCGTCGGTGATATGCACGCCATGAAACAGCTCGTACTTTTCTTTAAGGCCGCGGAGTATCGCCACCGCATCGTCGAGAGACGGCTCCAGCACATACACAGGCTGGAAGCGGCGCTGGAAGGCCGGGTCGCGCTCAATGTGCTTTTGGTACTCGCGCAGCGTTGTGGCGCCAATCACGTGCAAGTCGCCGCGCGCGAGCGCGGGCTTGAGCATGTTGCTTGCGTCCATTGCGCCCTCGGCGGCGCCGGCCCCTATCATGGTGTGTATCTCGTCGATAAAAAGTATCACCTTGCCCTCGGAGCGTTCTATCTCCTTCATTATTGCTTTCAAGCGCTCCTCAAACTCGCCGCGGTACTTGGTGCCGGCAATTAAAGAGCCCAGGTCGAGCGATACCAAGTCTTTGTCGCGCAAGCTCTCGGGCACATCGCCCATGGCAATACGCGCGGCCAAGCCCTCGGCGATAGCCGTCTTGCCGACGCCCGCCTCGCCGATAAGTATCGGATTGTTTTTGGTGCGACGGCTAAGTATTTGGATAACTCGACCTATCTCCTCGTCCCTACCGATAACAGGGTCGAGCTTGTTCTCTGCGGCCATTTTGGTGAGCGAGCGGGTGTATTTGTTGAGTGCGCGGAATTTTTTTTGCTCCGGTGCAGCGGCCTGCTTTTGCTGGCGCAACTCCATCAAGGCGCGCACAACGGCCTCGCGCGTAATGCGGAAGCGGCTCAGCACATCGCGCGACGCACCCGGCACATCGAGCAGGGAGAGAAAGAGGTGCTCGGTCGATACAAACTCGTCGTGGAGCTCGGTTGCTATCTTGCCGCTGCGCTCCAGCGCCTGCACGAGCTCGGGAGTAAGGTACAGCTGATAGCTCGGCGACATTACCGAGCCCGAAGCCGCTCCCTCCAAATTCTCGAGTACGGTGTCGGTAAGCAAGGTCAGGTCGACGTCCAGTTTTTCCAACACAGAGGCGACCAACGACTCTTCTTGCAGCAAAAGTGCGCCCAACAAGTGCATAGGGCTGACCTGATTTTGACCGCGCTCAACCGCGAGCTCGTGCGCGCGGCGGACGGCCTCTTTTGCTTTAGTGGTGAAGTGATTGAATGGAGGCATAGTGCGATTTATAACTACACGGCTAAGAAGAAGATTTCTTGGTGGGGGCTACAGGAGTCGGACTGGGCGCCGGCATAGCGGGGACACTGTAATAATCGGCCCCTTGTGCGATAGAGTCGCCGGTCATAATTCCGACAACCTCGCCAAAGAGATTGAGCAGGACCGAGCCCGGTGTGGCTGATGGTACGGAGGCCTCGATGAGCCCTCCGTGAGGCAAACTCGCAACGACACCGGTATTGACCGTGTCGGCACCGGTGCCGCCGATGCGGATGACGGAGCTGCCGAGTTTTACTTTCGACGGGTCGGCAATGGTTGCCGGCGCCCAGCCGGTGGTGGTCCCTACTGCCAGGCTAAGTACAAGCGTGTCCGTACTAGTGGCCTGGTCTTTGGGTATCATCACATCAACGAGCTCGCCGCCGGGAAGTATTGCCAGAAAAGTCTTGGCGCCGGATGCATAGACAGCAGTGCGGTCGGTCAGCGCCAAACCTGTTTTGTCGACGATGATGCCGCGGGCCACAAGCGTGTCTGGGTCGGCCGCATCCACGATGCGTACCATCGCCTTTTGTACGAGGCTAATGGACTGCGCCGTCAGGTCGTCCTCTTTAACCACCACGGTGTGCTCGGTTGCAACCGCCGCAGGGTTTGCCGCAGGCGCAGACACGGTCTCTACCGTGCGCTCTACTATCTGGTTGATTGTGCGCGATACGGAAGGGGGTGCCTGATCCATAAGCGACACCGTAACAATGCCCGTCGCGATGGACGTAACAAAGCTCACAAGGAGCGTCAGGAGAACGATTTGATGCTTATTCAAATGCTCCAGGTCCATATAGACATTATATCGTATGTGTACCAAAAAGAAAAACCGCCGAGCTACAAGCTAGGCGGAATGATTCAGGCAAGAACAGGCGGATATATTTTGATTATCGGGCGCCAGCGGGACTGCACAACCATACAGACTGCCAGCAACATAAGGCCCACAAATCGCTCGCCTCCAAAGGCTCCGTACGCGCCGCCAAATACAGCCATTGGCAACAGCATTTCCCAGTCAAACCTGCTCCAAACACCGGAAAATCTGACCCCGGGCTGCATCTCCTGAAAGATGCGCAGAATGGCGGCAACAAATGCCGCACACCCCGCCAAGCCCCAGATGCTTACTGCAAAGAACGGGTAGAGCTGCGGAGGCAGCGGAACCGGCCAGTAGGGCGGGTCCATGAAGAAGAGACCGTTGTTCCAGACATATCCCGCCACGCCGGCAAGCACAGCCGACAACAACGCCAGAAGCGAACTGGGCCAGTAGCCTGCGATCTCGTGGAAGAATGCAAAAAGAACGAGGATGGACAGTATGCCGACCACAACCGCAGCGAGCAGCAGCCAGTGCGGCCACGTTGCATTCAAGACAAAATAAATCGTAATTGCAAAGGTTGCGATTGCCGCACGATAGTTGGCTTCACGTTGAGTGATAGTGTGCATCGAGCACTCCCGTTGGATGGGAGCCCGGACGGGCATCCATCTCAAGAATACCGCGCTACTTACTTTTGTCTATAAAGATTAACCACGTTAGCTATCTCTTTTACAATACAGCTAGTGTCGGTTTTTGTTGCATTGGGCAATAGCGAAATACGGATTGCGCCGCGAGCCAAATTAGGCTCGACGCCGAGCGCGAGGAGGACATGGCTCGGGGCGTCGTCGCCGGTGTCACACGCGCTGCGCGTGCCTGCGGCTATGCCTGCGGCGTCCAGCGCTATCACGGCCATTTGGCCGTCCAAACCGGGGATAGAAAAGTTTAAATTATTTGCAACGCGCGGCTCGGGCCCATGCAGCACGGCATCCGGTGCGATTTTTTTTATTTCCTGCCACAGATAGTCGCGCACCTCCCCCACTTTTTGTACTCGCTCTTTTATATTTGTTTGTGCGTCTTGCAAAGCCACCGCAAACGCCCCAACAAGCGGCACATTTTCTGTCCCGCTGCGCATTCCCCGCTCTTGCCCGCCTCCATATATAAGGGGGTCTAGCTTGGTACCCCTCTTTATATATATACAGCCCACACCCTTGGGCCCGCCTATCTTTTGGCCGTCCAAGGTCATCATGTCGACATGGAGCTTTTCCACCTGTATATCCACCCACAGAGGCGCTTGAGATGCGTCGGCGTGGAGCAGTATGTTTTTGCCGTGTATTTTTTTTGCTATGTCAGCAATCGGCTGGATAGTCCCCACCTCGCTATTAACCAACTGGATTGATATTAGCGTTGTCTCCGGCGTTATTGCATCTTTAATATCATCAAACTCATACAAACGCGTTACTGTTGCGCCACTTTTTTCTAACGGAGCCAAAACAGATGAGTGCTCTATTGCACTTGTAACCACGTGCCCATGCGCATTGTGCAGGGCAAGATTGTTGGCCTCGGTGCCGCCGGAGGTAAAAATAATTTCGTCCGGGTGCGCACCTATCGCGTCGGCAACTATTTTGCGTGCCTTTTCCAATTCATTTTTTGCGGCGACGGCCTCTTTGTGTAGCGCGCCCGGGTTGCCGTACAAGTCTAAAAGGCGCACCAGCTCCGCTTTGGCGCGCGGAAACAGCGGCGTTGCGGCTGCCGCGTCTGCATAGATGCGTGATTTCTTAAACCACATGACTTGCAGTATACTAGTTTGTATGTTGTTAGCTACTGCTTATTTGCAGCTTGTATCGCCGTATCTTGCGGCGGCTGCGTTGGTGCTTGCGCTCGGATGTCTCGTCTACGCCTTTTTGCTTACACGGCGCCTCAAGCGGCTCGCGCTCGGACGGACCGGCAGCATCGAGGAGTCGGTCAATATCATCAAGCGAGAGCTGGACGAGCTTAAGACCTTTCGTGTCGAGTTGCAAAAGTACCTCAAGACCGCCGAGGCCCGTTTGCGTGGCGCAGTAACCGGTATCGGTGTCGTGCGCTTCAACCCGTTTGAGGGCCAAGGCCAAGGCGGCAACCAAAGCGCCGCAGTAGCACTGATGGACGAGCGCGGAGTAGGTGTGGTACTGTCGACGCTCTACTCGCGCGACCGCGTGGCGGTCTACGCCAAGCCGATTGATGGAGGAAAGTCGGAGTTTGAGCTGACCGCAGAGGAAAAGGCGGCCATCACCAAGGCTAAAGAGGAGATAGCAAAGCTCACCAAGAGCACATAGAAACCATGGCTAAAAAATCCAACACAGACCCTGCAACAGTGCCGGGGCCAAGCCAGCCCCCCATAGTCGCTGTCGTGGGCCATATCGACCACGGCAAGTCCACGCTGCTCGACTACATACGCAAGAGCAATGTTGCCGAAGGCGAGGCGGGTGGCATCACGCAACACCTCTCCGCATATCAGGCGACGCACAAAAACGCCGCAGGCGAGCATGTGATCACTTTTTTGGACACACCGGGACACGAGGCCTTTGCCGCGATGCGCTCGCGCGGCTTGCGCGTGGCCGATGTGGCAATACTTGTTGTCGCGGCCGACGACGGCGCAAAGCCGCAGACCAAAGAGGCGCTTAGTTTGATAGCAGAAGCCAAGATACCGTACATCGTTGCGTTTACAAAAATAGACAAGCCCGGCGCCAATATCGAGAAGGCAAAAATGTCGATGCTTGAGGCGCAGGTGTTTTTGGAGGGACTCGGCGGTGATGTGCCGTGGGTGGGGGTATCGGGCAAGAGCGGCGAGGGCGTCCCCGAGCTGTTGGACTTGATATTGCTGCAGGCCGAGCTAGAGGGCCTGACATCAGACGCGCTCGCTCCCGGCTCGGGCCTCGTGATAGAGGCGCATGTCGACCAGCGCCGCGGCAACACCGCGACCATTATCGTGCAGGACGGCACGATTAATAGCGGCGAGTTTGTCGTCTCCGGCGAGGCGCTCGCGCCGGTGCGTATTATGGAAAACTTTTTGGGCAAGCCTATTAAGGAGGCCCCGCCCGGTAGCCCCGTGCGCATTGTGGGCTGGAGTGTCTTGCCCGCGGTAGGCGCGAGCGTCAAAACAGTCGAAACAAAAAAAGAGGCGGAGATAGACGTGGCAGAGGCGCGCCTGCAACGTCCTGTCCAACATGGTCTGGTTGAGGCGAAGACGACCCGAGGACCTGTTGGCAGCGGTGTTGCAGGCGCGCCCGAAGAGCCTGTAGAGATGGCTGTGTTCCCTCTCATTATCAAAACAGACGTCGCGGGCACGGGCGAGGCGGTGATGCACGAGCTGGCCAAACTGCCGACACATGACAACTTGGAGGTGCGCTTTGTTAATCGCGCCGTGGGCACCATCAACGAGGCGGATGTTAAGACCCTTGCAGGCGGCAGCGCGCCGGGCGTTATCGTCGGCTTTAACGTCAAGGTCGAGCGCGAGGCAAAAGACCTCGCCGAGCGCCAAGGCGTCACTATCGAGACCTTTGACATTATTTATAAGCTTGCCGAGTGGCTTGGTGCACGTATAGAAGAGCGCCGTCCGCGCACAAAAGTGGAAATGGTTGTCGGCGCCGCCAAGGTGCTCAAGTTTTTCTCTGCAACAAAAGGCCGCGTGATTTTGGGCGGCCGCGTTGAGGAGGGTGTACTCAAAGACGGCGCGGAGGTAAAGATACTGCGGCGCGATATAGAGATTGGCCGCGGCAAAATCACCTCACTCCAGTCGAGCAAAAAGGATGTCAAAGAGGTCGAGATCGGAAGCGAGTTTGGCGCACAGGTTAAGACAGAGGCGCTGCCCGCCGCAGGCGACCGGATAGAGGCGTACTTGGTCGAGCAAAAATAGTTCGACATGACTCACCACAAGTAACATGCACGAGCGCGACACAGAAACACTCCGCACGACCGCAGCCGAGTTTTTGGCTAGGGAGGCCGGCCGTGAGTCGCTTATAACCGTCACCCGCGCCGAGATGGGCGAAGACCGCAAGCACGGTGTCATCTACATAACGGTATATCCCGACAGCGCCGAGGTGGGTGCTCTCAATTTTTGCAACCGCAACCGCGGCGAGTTTGGCAAATTTTTTGAAAAGCGCGTGCGCGGCATGAGGCTGCCGCACGTAGAGTTTGTCATAGACGAGGGCGAGAAGTACCGCCGCCGGTTAGACGAGCTCGGAAAATAAGGATAAAGTAAGGGCTCTGGCCACGTGGCGAAGAAGCAACGCGGCGGTCTGCAAAACCGCTATGCGAGGGTGCGAATCCCTCCGTGGCCTCACGTTTAAAATGCCGGGGTGATGGAATTGGTAGACATACGGGACTTAAAATCCCGAGAGGAATTAAACACCCTCATGAGAGTTCGAGTCTCTCCCCCGGTACTATGTATCCCTACGGCCCATGGATCGAGCAGTTGCCGAGCGGCTATGTGCCCCGCCAACAATGGCCCGAGTATGACATTACGACCACGCTGCTCCCCAGAGCTCACCCCCGCTACGTGGGCTCAGGCACGCGTTGGGGTATGTGGCCCCTCTATTTTGAAGAGTATGTACAACAAGCCGAGCCTGTACTGTCTCCCCAACGCAAAGACCCTGCACGCATAGTTATATGGCAACGCGTCGTCCCTCTCGGTAGATGTATCGGTTGGACGCAATTTTCTTTTAAGCCTGCAAAGCTTGAGGGATTTTCCATGCTCGAGCCAGGAATGCCGTACGAAAAAACGTGGTCCGAATCGGCACGGCGGTATCTCAAAAAATGGCGCACGCAGTATGCAGGCACGCAGTATGTCATAGAGCCCATCACATACGAGGAATTTGCAGAGACATACAAGGACGGTACCGTATATAAACACGCACAGGAGTATCAATTGAGGGTCGTTAAGGCTCTCCTCGGTTCTCCCAAAAGCCGGCAACACACAACACTGTGGGGAGCGCGGCGTCTTGATATAGGCAAGATAGATGCGACGCTTGTTGTAGTGTCTTCTCCCTCTACCCACTCTTCGTATTATCAAGCGGCGTGTATCCGCCGGAATATCGCCGACGCCCCTCTTATGATTGGGCTTATGGACCATTGGCACGCCTACGCAGTTACAAACGGAATCAAGTTTCTGCACTTTGGCGGATTTTGGAAACCCGGCGACCCAAAGCAATGGAAAGGGTTTTCTCTATTTAAGTCCAAATTTAATCCTCAGTACATCGCCTATCCCCCGGCGCTATTCCGTTTCGCTAAAGGCACTATACTGAGACGTACATGAGTTGGCTGACCCGAAAAGACGTTGTCCCCTCGCCAAAAAACGGCGAAATAATTACCCGCCGAAGAGGTAGAGCTCAAGAAGTGTTTGTAAAAGGCTGCGGCCAGACCACCGACTATACCAACGCCATGTGGACAGGGGCGTTTGAGCGCCTTGCTGTTCGTCCGGTACGCCCCGCAGTACTTATGCTAGGCCTTGGCGGTGGCGGCGGTGTCTCCCTTCTGTACGAATATTTTCCCGGCTGCACCATTACAGCGGTGGAGTACGATCCGGTAATGATAAAACTGGCGCGGGAAGCTCTTACACAACAGGCTGTCACCCTTCCAACGATAATGGAGATGGATGCCGCATTAGTATTTAGCCACATTGCAGAAAAGTTTGACGTCATTATTGTGGACCTCTTTGACGGACCGGAACCGTCCTTACTGTCTAAAGATACGACATACCTCCGGGCGCTGCAGGCACACCTAAACCCTTCTGGTGTCGTACTACTCAATGTATACAAAAATAAAGAATACCTAGAAGCGGCTTCAGGGATCTTTGGATGGTCTGACGTATGGACCTACAAAGAGAATCATCTCGGCGCTTTCCGCACTACTGCTGTTGGGTTTACTCCGCCCGATGCATGGAAGGAGTACGGCATGGTCGCTCTACCCGCGCCCTTATGTCGTCGCGAAAATGTTGAGGGAGGTACGCGGTGGTGTCTATGGCCGCTGTGCTTTGAGCTCTACACAAGCGATACCGAGCCCAACATTGCGTCCAACGCGCATGGCGCGCTTGCCTACAATCGCATTGTGCTGTGGAAACGGGTTGCCCGCACGGACGTGCCTGCCGGATGGCATGCACCTATGCGGCCGCGACCGTGGCGCACAGACGGTTTTTTTGAATTACAATCCGGCGTCGATTACACCGAGCTATGGCATAAGAAAGCTCGTCATGATGTGCGTAGGTGGCGCGAGGACGCCGCCGCAGGGAAATACCGTGTCGAACCGTTGTCATTTGGGCAGTTTGCCGAATCGTATAAAAAAAGTACGGCATACAAAAAAGCCGGGTCTCATTTACTCGAGATATTTGAACGCAAGTGGGCGCTGCCGGAGACGCGCGCACAACTCGTGTTGTGGGGCGTACGCGATGTTGTAGCAAACAAAATAATTGCAGGGATGGCTGTACATTATCCGCCGAGCCAGAGTGCCTCTGTGCGTGAGTGCCCCTTTATGCTCAAAGAGGCCACGTCATCGCATGCAATGACCGGAGTTATGGATTATTGGTTTGCCGAGTCACAGCGACGCGGAGTTATGTATCAGGTGTTTACCTATTTTTGGCAACGCGGAGACTCTCGGCAGTGGAAAGGGTTCTCCGTCTTTAAGTCGCACTTTGTGCAGCAGTATGTCGTGTACCCTCCCCTCTTGTGGCGGTTTGTCCGCGACAAATTTTGGTAAGAAGAGAGAAAGTGTGGTAAAAAAGAAGTCACGCGCCCATAGCTCAGTTGGTAGAGCAACTCCCTCTTAAGGAGATGGTCGTAGGTTCGAATCCTACTGGGCGCACAAAGCAGCTTCACGCGATTTTAAGGTGCAACAGGATACAACTGGCGCTTAAAGCGTCGCATTTGTTTTATATATTTAATTACACATTTGTATGCCCTCTCACTCACGCATACTTGTATGGCCCACCGTACTTCTTGCCGGTGCGGTCATCTTCTTGTCCTCGGCGATAGCCGTCTTTGCTTAACGGGTGCTGGAGAGAGGACTTGAACCTCCATCCCTTGCGGGACCTGCTCCTAAGGCAGGCGCGTATACCAATTCCGCCACTCCAGCGCTATAGCACGGGGCTATTTTAGCACGCTTGACAATATTGTACAATATGATATAATACCCCCTAGGACACCCGTCCTTCTCATTCAACTCAAACCGAAGGGGGCCAAAATGACTCAACTGCCAAGGACGGTAAAGAAGACAGACCGCCATACGGCGCGCTGGGCGACGCTGTTGCTCATCGTGTTTATGTTGGGGGTTCAGTACGCACCCGAGTCAATTCTGCTCTTGATAAGAATCAAAGAGTGGTTGCCGGACGTGCTTCTTCTTTACATGACGATCGAAATCTACGAGACATCACAACAAAGCTGGACCAAAATCACGGAATTCTTCTGGGACAACGGCTTGTCCTTCGCCGGCATGATCGTCGGCATCGTGATATTTGTCCTGCTGTTTGCCCGCCCGGGATATACGCTCAGCTACGAGCATATCCTGATCGAGCGTTGGTGCACACTCGCGTGCGCGTTCGACTTCTTTCTCGGTCTCGCAATCGTGTTCAGAATCACGTCTGCAGCCCGGGAGCGTGAAGAATTTCCCGCCCATTAAGACAACAGGAGACATCTATGCGTGGTTTGTTTCGAATCCTCCTCGGGTTGGGAGCACTCGCTCTCTTCATCGGTGGAATCTACGGCGGTATCTGGTTCAAGGGTGCCCCGGCTGAACAACCGCCGCCCGAAAAGGTGGTGGAGAAAAAAGTCGACCCTGCCAAGCCGGCAGACGGCGGCACGTGCGAGGAGCGCGGGTTGCGCCTCGTTGCGTGCCGGACCGACGACATCCGCCGGGAGAAAGAGGCAAAGTCTGCTGCCAAGCCGGAGTCCAAAACCGACAGTAAGTGGCCTGCCTGGCTTCCGTCGCTGCCGGAGTACGAGCAGGGGGTGCCGAGCTACTGCGGCGGTACATACCCCAAGATCGTGCTCTATCGCGACCCTCAACAGATACCCGAGGGCTGCAAGAGCGCAACCATGCGGCCCACCGAGGGTGCCATTGAGTATCTCGACAAAGACCTCAACCCCTTGGTAAGAGAAAAGGCCAAGGGTCCCTCGGCCGGCAAGCTGCCCACCGCCTACTGGGTGCGCTCGGTCGGACCAAGGGCGGTTGCCATCGGCATCTTCCCGCCCAAGGACTAGATCTTTGGTCTCAACAAACAATACGGCGCGCTACGAAAGTAGCGCGCCGCTTTATTTCCCGACGCTCTGGTCGGGACCCCGACCGCTTTCGCGCGTCGGGGTTTATTTTTTTAATGCAGCGAATTGACCGTATTTTGTATCAGCGTCAGTATCCCAAACGACGCGACCATAATAAACATGCCCACCACGCCCCATAGCATGTGCTGCTTGCCGGTGTTGCTCTCTTTGCCGCCCACGTTGGCTGCCCACAAAAATTGCACTAACCCCCAGATAAACACCACAAGCGCGATCCCAAAAATAAGCAGTATCGCGGGGTTGATAAGCACTCTCGTCACGTTGTTGACGAGTGTCGTAACGTCCATACAGTTAGCTTAGCGTTGTGGGACCTGCGGGATAGCCACCGGCGCCACCGAGACGCCGAGCGTGTTTTGCATCAAGCGGATGATACCCCAGACCGAGACCATCACAAAGAGTGCCAAAAGGCCTGCGATCATGATATGTCTACCGCTTGCGGCATCTTTGCCTGCACCTTTAACGTACTTAAAGAGACCCCAGAAAAAGATAATGACTGTAAGCGCAATGACTACCGGGATAAGCCGGTTGAGTGTGTCCCCTACAAAAGCAATGAGCTGCGGGATGTTGGATAGCATAAAAATCTATAAATGGTTATGTTAGTAAGTGTAGCATCCTCTAAACGGGCAAGGCCGGGCTCTGTGGATTACGGCTGCCACTGTCCATAAGAGCTCGGACTGGTAAAGTTGGACGCCGTACCCGCATTTGGGGTCCCGCAATTTGACGCGAGCAAAGAGTCGCAGGCTATACGCAGTATCCCCCAGATAGAAAAGAGGATAAACAGCGCCACGAGGCTCCAGACCATTGTTTTCCGGCGGCTTCCTGCACTTTTGCCTCCGGACGATTGGTATACATACTGAAACGCCCCCCACATAAACAAGAGCACCGCGGCTGCAGCCAGCACCCCCACCAGCTGATTGAGTATCCCCACAAGGTAGGCAATGACCGAGGCAAACGTGGCAGTGGATGAGGTGACCATTTAGTTGCAGGTGAGAATATTGGCGCCGCCTATGGCGTTGATGGTGCCGGCTATAATCATCGCCAAGACCCATGCGCCCACAAACAGCGCTATGCCTATAACGGTGTAATAAAAGTTGCGGCGCGCCGCCTGTAAGTCTTTTGGCTTGCCTTGCGCCAGGACAAACCTAAAGCCCGACCAAATAATAAACAGTACCGCCACAGGGATCCCGACAGCGACAGCGCCCTCGAGGATCTTTTTGAGCAGGCCGCAGACGCTGGTTACCTGGAGCGGATTGTTGACCGAGTAGGAGCCGTTAGAGGGTGTCGGTTGAGGTGTATCAAATGTAGCGGCTCCCGCCAACAGCGGCGCAGAAATCAAAAACATAACAACAAGCCCGATAATAAACCGCTGCCTATATAAAGCTAAAGCCATATGCAAAATTACTGTCCGCGGTTGGGCAAAAGCGCGTTAAATCCTTGTGCCGCCTCGCTCACCGCGCCCGCCGGGTCGTTGGCGCCCGATAGCACCGATTGTATCATGGAGGCAAACAGCTGGTCGGTCGTTACGGGGTCCGGGTCTACCCAGCCGTGCGCAAGCAAAGCTGATTGTAAAAACACGCTCGCCGCCGCGTTGGCGGAGGTGTCCGCCGCCACGTCACGCCGCCCGGAGGGCAAGCCGGTGGTAGTCATCCATGTCGTTGCGGCCGCAGGCGAGGTGAGCTTTTGCGCCACGGCGAGCGCTCCGTTGGGATTTTTAGCACTGCGCGGTATAGCAAGCCCGCTCAGTCTGCCAAACGTGCTCTGGCTGCTCGACCCCTTAAGCTGCGGCAGTACCGCCACACCCACCGAGAGGTTGGGGTTGCGTGCCAAGAGCGCGCGGTACTCGCTCGCAAACCCAAAGTATGTGGCCAAGTTGCCCGCGGCAAAGGCGTCTGTGGAGTTGGGCAGAGCCCTGTTCCAAGAGTAGGTGGCCTTGGTCGGATTGGCAAACTCGGTGTAAAAGCGCAATGCCGCGGCGGCCGGCGCCTCTGTCGCACCGTTGGGGACCGACCCAAAGGTCGATACAAGCGCGCCGCTCGCCGTGCGCCCCGTCAGCAACTCCCCCGCCTGGATAAACAGTGCCGAGAGTATCGCCTTGGCGTCCGTAATGTTGCCCCAGGTGCCAAGTGCTACGGCGCTGCGCGTAACACCCTGCGAGCTGTCGAGTTTGCGCAGGATTGGCGATATGTTGAGCAGGTCGCTCCAGTATTGCGGCGGCGAGGCTTGGCCTGCGCTCACGTACAAATCGCGGTTCCAGTACATCACCAGCGGGTCGACATCAAACGGCAACGCAAGCACCCCTTGCGGCGTCAAAAACAGCCGCCCCTCGTCTATATAATTGGCAAGAAACGTCGCCTGCGACACCGCGGCGTACGGCACGAGCGCCACCTTGTCGCCAAACTGGCCGATGTCCTCTTGCGACACGACAAACAGGTCGGGCGCGGTGCCGGCGGCCATGGCGTTGAGCAGGTCGGCGCTGTAGGTGGTCGCGCTTTTTTCTATATATGTGGTGTCACTGAGCGAGCTGTCGCTTTGCCGCAGACTATCGAGCAGGTACTGCATCGTGGCCTGGTCCTCGGTGCCCCAGATAGTTACCGCGCCGACGCTTTGTCCGCCAAAGGCACCGCCAAATATCGCAAAAATGGCAACCCCCGCGATGAGGAAAAAGGCAAACAACCCTATGACAACCATTTGGAATCCCGACATGCTAGTGTTTGGTGCCCTGACTCTTCTTCTTTAGTATACAGCCCCAATGATAGGCGCCTGCGGGTAATGCATCTCCCGCCACAAAACCGTTTTGCTCAAAAACTTCGCGCGCTTGGTCTTGGGTAACCACGTGGTCCTCGCGGGGCCCGAGGCCACCAAACGTGCCCGCCCAGTCTACAAGTGCAACCTTGCCGCCCGGCTTAAGCACCCGGGCGGCCTCTCCCGCCACACAGCCCTTGCACTCCATCGCAAAGAGCGTGTTGCAGATAAACACCATATCAAAATAGTTTTCCGGTAGGTGTGTGCCGCCCAGATGCGAGACATCGCCCTGCATCACCTCGATATTTTTGAGCCCTTCGCCTTGCGCGACATTTTTTATCCGCGGCAGCAGGTCGCGATTTTGGTCCACAGCCCACACCACACCGCCGGGGCCTACCGCGCGGCCCAACGCGCGCGCGACAAAGCCCGAGCCGGCGCCAAAGTCGGCGACCTTCATCCCCTCATGCACCATCGCGGCGTGCACAAGCTTGGCAGGATTTAAAAAAGAGCTTTCAGCCATGCACTCATTGTAACGCAAAATAAAAAGACGCCCTTGTTAGAGCGTCCCGGTGTAGCCGACCAATTGGGCAAAGCGGATTTTGGCGTTCATCCAACCGCTAGTCAGTGGTGCGAAGAAACACTTGCGCGAGCCACCCCACTGACAGCGCCAGTAGGAATATTCTGCCCCCGGCCACGTCGGAGTCGCTTCCGAAAACGGCACCGTCTCCTTAATTGAGACAACGTAGTACCCAGCCGAGGTGATTTTGACATCTGCGTCGGTTAGCCCGAAGCAGTCCCGCTCGCCGCAACACAACTCGCCGGCCGCATTTTTGAAGCCCCCGCGCTGAATCCACTCCGCAGGCCCATGCGCGTGAGCCACCGACAGCGCAATCCACAAGCACGCTCCCGCCACAAGCAAAGCCAAGCCGTAGCATATAGCTCGCATAGCATCCTCCTGACGCTAGGGGTTGCCGGCATGGAGATAAACCGCTCCACTGTTCAGCCTATTTTCATATTGCCCCGCTGTCAAATGACAACAATAAAAAAGCTCCGCGCAGTGGCGGAACTTATTTCTGACAGTTTGGGGACTTAGCGATATCTTTGGGGATAGTGAGAGAATTCTCTTTCTCCAGAAAACTCATCACCTGCCACTTGTCGGGTATCAACACCTCCGCGACGCCACTATGGAGACGCTCCGGCTGCTGGTTGGCGGCGCGCACTTTGGAGATATTGAGCTGTACCTTGCTGAGCACAGGTCGGCCGGGGGCCAGAAACGTTTTGAGTACCCGCTGACACGGCTCCAGACTAATGGCGGTGGCCCCCATCTGAGCAAAGGCTGACTCGCCAAACTCTCTGGCGTACAACGCCTGCACAGAGACCTTGAGGGGGTGTGGGCTGTCGTTGTCGACAATGATCCCCAAGCGATAGACATCGTGTATGTCCACCCCCTCGTTCTTGAGGTCGCTTTGCCACTTGTCGGCGGCAAGTCCCGCAGAGCGCAGCAGACTCACAAACTCAATCGGGATTTTGGTGCAAAAGCGGGAGATTACGACGCGAGACTCCTTGTCGCGCTGGAGCCCGATGTCGAGCGGGGCCAGCCTATCGGCACCGCAGTAGTCGCGGCCCTCGGCAGCAGCCGGGGCAACAAACAGGCAAAGCATCAGCAACAGGGCGCCGAGGCGCATCGGTAGCTCCTATACAAGAGGCAGATTCGTCCGCCGCTACCGTATCACAAAAAAGAGTTGTGGCCTACTGGTTAGTGGCCACCTGGCCCCGGTCGGCCGAGGCGTGTTTTTGAGTTTCTAAAAGAGTGACGCCCCAAAGCGAGTAGAGAGCAATAACGGTCAGCGCCAAGGCCACCGTCCCGACCAACCCGATGTTTTTCTCTACTCGCGCGCGCATACTACTATATACGCACAGCGAGCGTGATTCTTACATGAATTTTTGCCGGAAATAAAAAATCTCCGCACCAACTGTGGGCGGAGACTAGCCGATTACAACAGCAACAAAGGCTGCCAAGAACAGAGCTGCAATTGTTACGGCGGTGATAGGCAGCGGCATTAAAGCCGACACCAATGACGGCCCGCGGTCCTGCACCAACGGCTGCTGCGGGACCCAGCTGATATCAGCCGGCGTGGGCCTGCGCGGAGGGGGTGGCCCCTTCCACTGATCAACCCGGCGGCGGATTACTTGTGCTGACATGGTACGCCCCTTTCTCCCCCACTATGCCACGGCTTTTGTACTTAAGCAATCTCTTTTAGCACCACCAAATGCGCGTGCAGGTGATCAGGTATTGAGCCCATGCGCGGGGTTGCCTCTATCCAAAAGTCATACAGCTTGTTGATAACATCGGCGCGTATTTGTTGGAGCTCGGCCCACGCCTCGGCAGATACATCTTTGGTGATGCAGTGCTCAACCGGCACTATCATGTCATGCTTGCCCGCCACCAAGTCGTAGGGGAACTTATTTTCGACTATCTTCCAGTGTTTAAAAGTCTGCAGGGCCGGCGCGTCGCACAGCCGGCAGCCGTTGTCCAACCCGCCTTTGTGCTTGTACGCGTCGTACGCGGCCTGGGCTTCTTTAGTGCGCATGCGCAGTATTTTAACAAATAAAAAAGAAAAGTCCCGCTCCTAAGAGCGGGCCGGCGTCAGATATCCAAAATACTGATTCTCCCAGTAGAGCGCTACCGGGGGCACAAACATCCAAAAACAAATCGCAGCGTTTGCCGCAGCCATTGCAGTCCATGCCTCCAGGTCGCGGACGGGAGTCGCCTGCTGACGCTTGGTAGCTCGGTCAAAGATCTGCACCGCTTCTTGCCCGTGTGTACTGACCATAGCATCTCTCCCTAAAAGCCCCTCCCCAACTGTAGCACCTGTTTTAAATCCTCTACCGAGGTAAACAAAAACGCGTTGATGCCGACCGAGCGGGCGGAGTCGACATTGTGCTGCATGTCGTCCCAAAACCACATCTCTTGGGGCGTGTAGCGCCTCTCCCATCGCTTGATAATTTCCTTAAAAAACTCCGGTTGCGATTTGGTATAGCCCAAGTCGCACGCAAACCAGGCACCGTTAAGCCGCCCGAGCAACTTTTGCACTATATATTCGCTGCGGTATACCTCCTGGTCGCTTGCGAGATAGCACTCCGTTCCCTGTTTTTGCAGTTCTTTCGTTACAGCCAAAACCTCCTCGTCTAACTCTGTGTCGTTGCTAAACCACCACTCCAGATACTCCTCCACCGACTTAGGCCAGCCCCATGCGGGCAAACGTTTAGCCAGCTCCTCTTTCAAATCCGCTTTGCCTCGTGTACAGAGTTTGAACTCATTTTTAAAAAACGTCTCCACCTCCTCTCTCGGTGCGCCGTACTCGCGGCAAAACCGCTCGCTAAAGTACTCGGGCGATTTCTTAAATACAACCCCATCCGCATCCAGCAATACAACCTTTTTCATATAGCCATTATTACTATTCAAGCTTTTTGCAAAATACTTGAATAACTTCTGCGCGGGCAGTTAATTTGTGCCGTACATTTAATCCATCAGAACGCTTCAGAACAAGTCCGGCAATTGCCATTTTGCGCAAATGGTCCGAGATGTTGAAATAGCTACTCCCTAATCGCTCCGCTATTTCATCCACAGCAAGCTCGGGCTCCTTTTTGAGTACATCCAAAATTTCAATCCGCCGATGGTTGGCAAATCCTTTGACTATCCGCTCTAGCTTTCTGTACTCGTTTGGTTTCATTCAAGTATTTTGCAAAATGCTTGAATTAATACTACTACACTTTAGTGAAGCGGGCGATTTGGGTGCCTTGCCATTCGACCAGCTCGGCCCACTCGCGGAGCGGGCGGGTAAAGTAGGGCGCGCCGGGGCCGGGGTACATAGGCTCGTACACCACCATCCACTCGTTGTCGTTGGAGTGCAGCGCAAGTAGCACCACTTTGTAGCTGTCACCTTTGTAATGCCTATATGCCTCCTCCGCCTTTGGCGCATCTGCAGGCAGTAGCGGCACTAAGTCTCCCTTACTCATCGCTTGAGTATACAAACAAAAAGCCCGCTCTGTTGATCGGGACTAACCGTCTGGATATGTCCGGATTGCCTCAAACTTACACGCGTCAAGGATGTCCCGCTCATCCGGCTTGACTAGCCAGTGAGCGGGGCGATTGCGAATAGGCCGCAGTGTGTCGTTGGACAAACGCCGTAAGACATCCACCTGGAGCGCGTGCTCTTGCCGCAGTATGCGGCGCTTGAGCCCCTTTGGAGTATCCACTTTTGTACGGTCGTTGATGTCGACACGCCTAACACCAAGTACCTCGCCCCGGTCGAGCTCACCGACCCGATGCGCGACGGCCTCGGTCCAGTAATTGCGCTCCACCCTGCGACAAAAAAGTATTGCGGTCTGCATCACACGGCGCCCATGCATACCCTTGCCACCATAGTCATAACCGGGTGGTGCTTTTGGATCGAGACAGCCCGGATGCTGGTTGACCGACATATTGCGGAAGTGCTTTGCAACCGCGTCCGGGGTCAGCGGCAACAGGCCATACTGCCCCAAAAATTGATGCCGTACCTTTTGCAGTTGGTGAGGATAAAGTCGGCGAGCATGTCCGGGTCTTTGGAGTAGCCCTTGGGATACACCAAGATGCGCTCGCGCGGGACCCCCTCCTCCTGCATCAAGCTGATGAGCCCGGCCTTTTCCGAACTGGCAAACACCAGGCCAATCTGGACCTTGGGCAACCGCCCATCCTTGGTGGCGCGCTGGATAGTCGCCATCGTCGTACCGCCGCCACTGCCGGCGACAGCCGCATTAATACTGATCATGGTGCAGTCCTCTCTTCCGTAGACAAACCGATCCGCCCCCACCTTACTGCATCATGCGCAGTAGTTCAAATTTAGGTACGTACATAATTACGTACTTTTGCTATGCTAGTGTTTTGCAAAACACTAGCATAAGGAAATTATGAGCTCCAAAATATTGTCTTTAAAAATGAAACTACAACGTCAATAATATCCACCTTCGGATTGCGATACACTATCAGACCAAAAGCTATCCCGAGGAAAAGTAAAATAACTATAAAAGTTATATTCATGCCATTACTCTACCAAAGAAAAAGCCCGCGAGTAATCTCGCGGGCTACATCGGCTCACACGATGGCGTAGAGTCTGCCGTCGTGGCCCGGGGCGTAGTGCGGGTCCATCTTGCGCCTATAAGCGACGTACTCGGCCTCGGTCGCAAAGTCCTTGCGCTCCGGCCAACCCATGCCCCAGCCCCAGCCATGCGGGACGCCGGTGTCGCCGCCCGTTTTTGCTTTTTGCTTTGCTCTCAAGGCAGCCTTTACCTTGTGCCGCTCGATCGACTTTTCGACCGCACTCTTCTTTCTCATGCTCTGCTCCTGTGTGAGAAAAAGAAAAAGCTCGCCACTACAAAGAACTTTCGTTCCGTGTAAAGACGAGACTTCTCTCGTGGTACCACTTTACGTTTGTCCAAATATTGCTATTTGGACCTTGGTAGCTAGCTTTGGCCTGTTTAACTTCTAGGCAACACTAGCCTCCCTGTTTTACGCTTGGGCCTGCGTCGCAAGTTATTAGCCTGCGCAGCTCCCGAGCCGGTTCCCCTTCGCAAGCAAAGGGTACTGTTCCCGTTCATCGCTTTGTATTTTGATAGTAACGTTTTAAAAACTTTGGTCAAGCAACCGGTTTTATCTGCCCCAAACCCTCTAACACCTGCACATTAGGGAGGGAGGCGAGGAAGGAGCCTGGGACCAACAGTTTGGACTTGCGGATGCCGGCGCCTATTATTACGTGCGCGGAGTCGACGACGGCTTTGTCTACTAATATAGGCCAGCTTGCGGGCAGGCCAATAGGAGTGATTGCGCCAAACTCCATGCCGCTCCCCTGCACAGCCTCCTCCATCGGTGCAAAAGAAATCTTTTTGGTGCCAAGCACGTCGCGCACAAGGCCGTTAACATCCGCGCGCGTTGTCGCGAGTATTACGCAAGCAACGTACTGCACCTCCTCTATTTTTCTTTGTCCCAAGCTTTAATCTTGGGAGTTTATAAGTCAGGAAAAGCTTTTTGGCACGTTGTTGTTTGTCCATTAGCAAATGTAACCGTAGTAGTGGGGTCCTGCTTACACCAACTTCTATATCTTGTTTCATTAGATGCTTGTTGATCCAAAATAGGCTTTACCTGGAGGTACGCGAGAAATATTTGTACACACGCGAGAACGAAAAGAAGGGAATTCAGCCAAAATACCAGTGAGTTAAATTCCTTAGTTTCTTCATTGTTACGAGTGATTGTATCGTTCAGTTTCTTTAAACTTCTCCGTGTCAATTCTTCCGACGGAAGTACTCCAAAAGTTGGATTGTTAGTATTTGTCCACTGCAATAATTCCTCATCAGTAGCGTGCTGAAGAGGTTTTGGAAAAAGGTTTGGCATATTTTACAAACAAACGAAAGATGCTATCGCGTCGCCTTCTCTCAATTTCATTACACGGACGCCTTGGGTACTGCGGGAAAGACTGGGGATTTCTTTCAATTCAGTTCTTATGACTTGGCCTTTTTTGGAGATTACGACGATTTCGTCTTCGCCTACGCCTTCCTCTTTAGAAATTACTTGCGCGGCGATTAGGGGGCCGGTTTTGGCGGTCATGTTCATTGTCTTGATGCCCGAGCCGCCGCGGCCTTGAGTTTTGTACTCGGTAGTCTTGGTAGTTTTGCCGTAACCGTTGCGCGACACTACAAGCACCTCGTATTTGTCGCCTTCTTTGCCCTTGGGGATTACATCGGCGCCCACTATGGTGTCGCCGGCACTCAACTTCATCCCGCGTACGCCACCGGCACTGCGGCCCATCGGGCGCACATCTCCCTCTTTAAACCGGATTGACTGCCCCTTGGCCGTGCTCAAAAAGATTTCGTCACCCTTCTCTACCAACAACGCGGCAATCAACTCATCACCCCCGCCTCGCGTCGGCTCGCCTTTGCGAGTCGAGGCGGGCTTTTGCATCAACTTAATTGCAATCAAGCCCGAGCGGCGTACATCATGGAACGCGGTTGCATCACACTTTTTGACAGTGCCCTGCTTGGTAATCATATATAGATACTTCTCGCCCTCTTTCTGCTTCTTGCGCATCGGGAGTATCGAGGTAATCCGCTCCTCGCCCGAGACGGAGAGGAAGTTAACTATAGGCCGGCCCTTTGTAGAGCGCTTGCCCTCGGGCAACTCGTACATCTTGAGCTGGTACGCCTTGCCCGCGTTAGTAAAGAAGAGCAGATCGCTGTGGGTCGAGGTGGTAAGGAACGTCGTTACAAAGTCCTCCTCCTTGGTATCAAGGTCAATAACCCCTACCCCGCCGCGCTTTTGCTTGCGGAACTCCTCGGGGTTGGTGCGCTTAACATAGCCGCCTTGGGTCAACACCACCACCTGCTCCTCGTCGGGCACCAGGTCCTCGACGTTGATGATGCCTGCGGCACTCTTCATCACCGTGGTCTGGCGGTCGTCGGCAAACTTTTTGGCGACATCGGCAAACTCGGTCTTAACTACGCCGAGCATTTTCTTTTCGCTCTTAAGCAAAGCAGTCCACTCCTCTATAAGCGCCTGCACCTCGGCAAGCTCGTCCTCTACCTTTTTGCGCTCGAGGTTGGCAAGCCGGCTGAGGCGCATCTCCAAAATTGCTTTGGCCTGCAGCTCACTAAACTTAAACTTTTTAATCAAATTGATCTCAGCCTCGGCAACATCTTTAGATGCCCTGATGACTTTAATCACCTCGTCGATATGGTCGAGCGCTTTAGTAAGCCCGAGCAAAATATGCTCGCGCTCCTGTGCGCGCGTAAGGTCAAACTGCGTGCGGCGCTTGACCACCTCTTTGCGGTGCTTGATAAACTCTTCCAAAATCCCTTTGAGCGAGAGTGTTTGAGGCACCCCGTCTACAAGGACAACCATGTTGAAGTGGAACGTGTCCTCTAAAGCCGTGTGCTTGTACAAATAGTTGAGCACCTTTTGCGGATGTGCGCCCTGCTTGAGGTCTATAACAATACGGATATCGCTTGTGGACTCGTCGCGCAGCCCGCGGATGCCGTCTATCTTTTTATCGCGCACCAAGTCGGCGACACGGACAATAAGATCGGCTTTGTTGACGCGGTATGGCAGGCTCGTGATGATGATTTGGTAGTCGCCCTTTTTCCCTTCCACAGTCTCGGCGACGCCGCGCACAACAAGCGGCCCGCGGCCGGTGGAGTACGCATGGAGCAAATCTTTTTTATTAAACGCAACCGCCCCGGTCGGAAAGTCGGGTCCGGACACAAACTGCATAAGGTCCTCTACAGTTGCGTCGGGTGTATCTATCAAGTGCGCGAGCGCCTGCATCAACTCGCCCAAGTGGTGCGGCGGGATGTTGGTCGCCATACCGACAGCAATGCCGAGCGTGCCGTTGAGCAAAATGTTGGGCACGGTAGATGGGAGCACCTCGGGCTCTTTGAGCGTGCCGTCGTAGTTGGGGCGCCAGTTGACCGTATCCTTTTCCAAATCCTGCAGGAGCTGCGTGGCCATCGTAGACATCTTGGCCTCGGTGTAGCGCATGGCTGCCGCACTATCGCCGTCTATCGAGCCAAAGTTGCCCTGCCCTACCACCAACGGGTAGCGCATCGCAAAAAGCTGCGTCATCTTGACCATCGCCTCGTACACGGCACTGTCGCCATGTGGATGGTACTTGCCGAGCACGTCGCCCACCACGAGCGCGCTTTTGCGGAAGCGCGACTGTGGTGTGAGCCCCAGCCGGTGCATGGTGTAGAGGATGCGGCGGTGCACGGGCTTGAGCCCGTCGCGCACATCGGGCAGCGCGCGCGATGTGATAACCGACATGGCGTAGTCGAGGTACGCCTCGCGCATCTCGGTTGAGATGTTACGTCCTATCGTTTTGCCGCCGTTGTGGGGCTTTTTATCTTCCATGTCTGCCATATGCGCTAGTAGTTATATAAAGTTGTGCTGGCAACCTCAAGCTGCGCAGGGTTGTACTGCGCGGCCGCCGCTGCGGCGGCCACTTGGTCGCTCGCTGTTGCCTTGGCTGCAACCGTGTCGGTGTTGAGCCGCGCCGGCAGCGTTACCAACCACGCCAACGCAAACAGGCCCGTGATTGCGCCCGCAATACGCAGCGCGTGCTTGCGGCGCACATGCGGCTCTTGCAACTTGATGTGGTTAAAGTATTGCTTCATTTTATTTAGTGAGAGAGCACCACAACCTCGACCTCTTTACCCTCCAAATCTTTTCTCTTGACCGTCAGCTTGTCCTCCGGCTTGGTGCCCTCGGCGCCCGCCTCTTTAAGAAATGCCTTGAGCTGCGCCGCGTCGTAGTGCATCGGCACCACCACTTTTGGCTCGAGTTTGACCGACAGCTTGTACGCCTCGGCGGCGCCGAGTGTGGCAAGCGGCACAAACAGCACGTCTATGTCGTCGAGCTCTTGCTTGGCCGCCGCGGGCACATCGCCTGTTTGCGCGCCCAAAAAGGCCAAGTTCATCCCCTCTAGGGTTACGCCGTAGACGGTATTTATTTTTTGCTCGCCGTCGTACGGCACCGTGTTGCCAAAGCCGCGCACTTGCACGCCCTTTATCTCGTACTCGCCCGGGCCCTCGACAACAAACGGCTCGCGCTCGCCAAAGGCGGCGTTTTCTACCCCCGCAAAGTCGTCGTGATGCATGCTCACAAGGGCGATATCGGCGCCAAATTTAGTCGCCGCAATGGAGGAGTCTTTGGACGGGGGGTTGTACGCAATGGTCAAATCACCCTGCGTGATTTTGAAGCATTCACCGCCCTGGTAACTGATCACCATATGGCTTAATTCTAGCATATTTCAGCCATTTTTGCTACCATAAAAACATCGCAGTTTAGTAGGAGTTCTTCGATGGCTGACAAGCATGGCGCAGTCACTAAAAAGACGGCAGCGGAGCAGCGCCGAACGCAACATGCCAAAGACCAGGTGCGCAAGCTCCCTCCTCACGCCTCTGTGGTTTCCGCGCGCCGTTGTGGTAGCCCAAGCTTGGGCCATATCCCCCTCCGGCCCTTTAGCGGCCTCGATAAGAAGTAGCCCCAGCAACGCTGGGGTATTTTTTTACCCTGAGCCTGTCGAAGGGTTGTCCCGTATTAATTGACTTTTCAGGCAAGGCGGGTTAGGATGGAGGCACGTTCGGGCGAAAGACCGCGAGGTCCAGTACCACCTATGAGGTGGTATTTCGTTTGTGACGGGGAGATCATTAATTTACGAGGGGACAGTACCAATGCAAAGTTGGGAACTCGGAATATCGCAGAGGATGCAACGGCACGGTGGCAGCAACAAGGCACCGGCCAAGAAGCAGCTCTACAAGAGCGACTTGATCGAGGTCGAGCCTCGCACAACCGACACCAACCCTGGTGACGGTCGCAAGCACATCTACGACGGCGCCTACGCGGCGTACCAGCATCATCAGTCGCAACAAGCGACGGTCTGATTCCGAGGGAGGAATCGCCCCACCCACAAGCCCGACCAACACTGTTGGCGGGTTTTTTATTTACCCTGAGCTTGTCGAAGGGTTTGTGCACAGCGGCGTTGACAGGTTTTCTGCAAGCGCTACTGTTACCTTGCACACCCCGCGGCCCCTGTCCAAGGTTCGTCCTGGATGACACAGTGGAGCGGAAGATGGTGATGCGAACCTGGAGAACGGTCATGAAAATGACTATCGCGCGCGTCTCGGCTCACGACGGATCCTAAGTCAGGGTCGTCGTTGAGCTGATGCTTTGCTGGGCTCGGAAGAGCCTTACTATCGGCCCCCGGTGATTCGTCACCGGGGGTTGAATCTTTTTATATACCGTGTATAGTGCCTATCAATAAGAAGCCTCGTGCTTTTTATTAACCGGCTCGGTGTTAATCCTGGCATTTAGCTAGAGCGCCGACCAACAACCAAATAAATGTCTAAAGAAGCTGAACAAGTTGATATTGATGTACCTGCATCCGTGATGCAGGCCTTTGCCGAGCAGGCACAGGAGGTCCCGCGCGAGGGCGAGATAGTCGAGGGCAAGGTTTTGGCCTTGGACCGCGCACGGCTCTACATCGACCTGCCGCCGTGGGGCACGGGCATTATCTACGGACGCGAGTATATGGCCGCCCGCGAGGTCATCAAGCGCACCAATGTCGGCGATATTATCGCCGCCAAAATAATCTCCACCAATACCAAAGACGGCTACATCGAGCTCTCGCTCAAAGAGGCGCGCCAGGCCGCCACATGGGCGCAGGCCGAGGAGATACTCAAGAGCAAGGCTTTGCTCGAGCTGGTTATCAAAGAGGCAAACAAGGGCGGGCTTATTATCGAGTGGCAGGGTCTGAGTGGCTTTCTCCCCGCGTCGCAGCTCAAGGCCGAGCACTACCCGCGCGTAGCCGACGGCGACAAGGACAAAATACAAGTCGAGTTGCGCAAACTGGTCGGGACTAAAATTCCGGTCTCGGTAATCGGCGTCAGTCCGAAGGAAGGCAAACTAATATTTAGCGAAAAGGGCGTTGATGATAAAGAAAAGCAGGAGCTCATACAAAATTACAATGTCGGCGACACCGTTACCGGCGAAGTTACGGGCATGGTTGACTTTGGCGTCTTTGTTAAGTTGGAAGAGGGCTTGGAGGGCCTCGTGCACATAAGCGAAATTGACTGGGGCTTGGTAGATGACCCGCGCCACTTCTTTAAGGTGGGCGAAAAGCTCAAGGTTAAGATAATTGATATAAAAGAGGGCAAGATAAGTCTGTCTGTGAAGCAGCTCAAGGACAACCCGTGGCAGGTCGCAAGCGAAAAGTATCACAAGGGCGACAAAGTCGAGGGCGTGGTGATTAAATTTAACAAGCACGGCGCGCTCGCCTCTATCGAGGAGGGCATCGCAGGGCTTATCCACGTCAGCGAGTTTGGCACCGAGGAGGGTCTGCGCCGCAACCTCTCGCTCGGCAGCCGCTACCCGTTTACAATCTCGTTGTTTGACCCCAAGGAAATGCGCATGGCACTCTCCTACACCGGCGACAAGAAATAGTACGTACATAGGTACGTACCTAAGTACGTAATAAAAAAACCGCCTCGTCACTTTGACGGAGCGGTTTGCGTTTGAGCGGGTTGTTCAGGGTGCTTCCAGGAGTAGCCAACTCCATACAGAGTCAAAATGTGATCCGTCCTGCATCCGACTGACCGAAGGATGTCGCGCACTTTGCGTATATTGCTATCCACCGACCTCATATCAAGGTGGCCGGGAATGCCATACCGGTCGGCAAGAAACTCACGGCTTACAAACTTGCCAGCGCGCAGGAGCAACGCCTCGATAGCGCTAAACAGCGCTGTCGGGACGTAAATCTCTTCCCTCTCACCATACCGGATGCGGTGTGTCTCGATATCCACCTCAAGGTCGCCGGATCGTATCACCGATGACGCAAATCCGTGATATCTTCGCGCCACCGCAAAGAGCCTTGGCAAGAGTTCCTTCCGCGAGCAAACAAAGTCGTCTGCTCCCGCCTCAAGACTCTCAATCTCGCCGATTGCCCACTCGTTGTCGACCACGACCACGAGCGGTGCTGCTGCGAGTAAGTGGATTTTTGTTATGTCTGCAAAGTCGTCGTCAACCAACGTTGACCTCGCCAACACAATCGCGTCAGCCTTGCAGGAGTCGGCGAGCTCGACCGCCCTGCTTATGGACGTAACTTGCGAGACATGCCACAGGCGGCTTAGCGCCGTGGCTCCCCGAAGGCGGGCGTCGCCCACAACTATTGCACGCATGGTCTCTCCTTGTCGTTATCCACCCCGAGCATACGCAAGGCCGGCTATGTAGTCAATTAAAAAACCGCCTCGTCATGTCGACGGGGCGGTTTTGGTTGATGGAGGCCGAAGTACGTACCCCCTCTTCATGGTCTGCGGCAAATACAAATCCGCATCGTCCCCAAACTTTGACCTAAGGTGGTTGTAACAGGCGGTGACGATTCTTTGTTGCGGCAGCCCGCTGGACCCATAGATATGAAGAGCCAACGTTGACAAACTGACAGGGACACCGTTCCTAAGAGCAAGGTAGCGCAAAAGATTGTGCTCTTTTACACTTACACTCAAGAACTTGTCTTTGAAGAAAACCATAGTCGACACCAGACTAAGTTTGAGTTCCCCCACTACAATTTCGTAGGGATAAGGGCTCTTGCGTACACGTACATTCATGCCGTGTCTCCCCTGTTCCGTCGTGAGTATACCCAAGCGCCGTTTTGCGGCAAGGCAATAAAAAAACCGCTCCCAATGTGGGGCGGTTTTTATGTGCGTGCGGTTATCATCTCCGAAAGCGACTGCCCGTCGTGCGTACGACGGATTGCCTCGGCGACTTTTGGCGCAAGCGACAGCACCGTTACCTTGACCCGCTTGGTCTCAAGCCGTTCCGGCGTATGAGGGATCGAGTCTGTGACGATAATCTCGGAGAACGGACTGTCATCAAAGATTGCCGCTCCTTTGGAAAAGAGCGCGTGCGTGGCAAAGGCATACATGTCTTTTGCCCCGGCATCCTTTGCAGCCTTGGCGTTGGCAATAAGTGTGCCGCCGCTGTCGATGATATCATCGACAATCAGCACATGTTTGCCGGCAACATCGCCGATGATGTTCACCTTTTCGACGGCACCTGCATTTTTACGCCGCTTGTCGCAGATGACCAGACTTGCCTCGCCGTTGTTAAGGAGCTCGAGGTACTTCGAGGCCCGGGGCACCGCACCATTGTCCGGGGCAGCAACCACGTAGTCCCCGCTGAGTATGGTGCGGAGGTACGGCACCGCCACGATAGAACCATAGAGGTGGTCCGTGACCATTTGGGGATGAAAGTGTGCTGCCGTCTGCTCCGAGTGGAGATCAAACAGCAACGCACGGTCAGCCCCGCGGTGTTTCAGCATATCCATCATCACGTGCGCGCTGATGGGTACGCGCGGCTTGTCCTTGCGGTCTTGCCGGTTGTAGCCAAGGTAGGTCGGCACGAGCGTGATGCGCTCCGCCGACGAGTATCGGGCTGCCTCGCATAAAAGCATCATCTCGATCCAATTTTCCGCCGGCGGACACAGTGAGCCGACGATGTAGAGGTCGGCGCCGCGCACGTTCTGCTTTATCTCAACGCGCACCTCGCCGTCGCCAAAGCGCCCGACCAATGCGTCGCCAAGATTGACGCTAAGATGCCCGCAAATCTTTTCGGCGAGCACCCGGCCTGAGCCGGTGGCAAAAACCATCATCCTGTCAGCCATGATGTCAAACTCCCGGTGAATTTTTTCGACGAATCCGCGCCAACTATACGCGAGTACGGAGTGGCAAGCAACAAAAAAACCGCCAATGTCATTTGGCGGCTTGTGTGTCGGGATTAATGAGCTTATAGCCCTTGGAACGCACGGATTTGATGAAGTTCTTCCCCTCGCACTGGCTCGCAAGGGCTCGCCGCAATAGAGATGCCTGCGTGTCCAGGTTTCGCTTGCATCGGCACTTAGAGCCGTAGAGATGTGTGTGCAACTTGTCGTGCTCTACCACCTCCTCGGCATCTTGTGCCAGACGATCAAGAAGCAAAAACGACTTCTTGAGCAACGAGACAGGCCTTCCTTTGTACATGACGCATATCTGACTGAGATGAATAGCCAACCCGCCGAGCTGCACCACGCGCTCTTTTGTTGCCGCTTCTTGCATGCTCAACGCTCCCCTGTTCCGCAGAGAGTATAGCGCCCCTACTCGCGCACGCAACCCTTAGCGGCTGTTTATTTCGCTCATCGCACGGTCTTTGCCGTGCTCTATTAGTAGCTCGAGCGCTTCGCCCACCAGTTTTTTAACTTTCTTTAGCTTTTCTTTGTCTGCGGGTTTAAATTTGCCCAGCACAAAGTCGGTAATCTTTTCGGGCGCGGGGCGACGCAGCTTGCCGCCCGCCGTTGCATTGCTTATCCCCACGCGCACGCGCACATACTCCTTGGTCTTGAGCGCCTTCTCTATACTTTTTACCCCGTTGTGCCCGCCAGCGCTGCTACCGTAAGAGATTTTGACACGGCCAAGCGGCATGTCGAGCTCATCATGCACCACGACCAGATTTTTGCCCATGCCTATTGCCTTTTTTATCGCAGGACCGCTGTTGTTCATATACACATTCAGCTCTATCACCTTGGCGCCGGACAATTTGTCCTTAAGCTGCTCTACAAGCTCCTTGCCGACGTTGTGCCGGGTACTTGCGTACTCGTCGCCGGGGTTTCCCAATCCTACAATCGTGTATTTCATATTGACTCCTACACAATAACCCATACAATTGCTCCATGCCACAGGAGAGAAGTGAAAATTTTTTCACCGAGCTCCTCAAGTTTATAGTAGTTGCGGCCGTTATCGTCATACCGATACGCTTTTTTGTCGCGCAACCCTTTATTGTCTCGGGCGAAAGCATGCACCCCACGTTTGAAAACGGCCAATACCTCGTAGTAGATGAGCTCTCGTACCGCTTTGTCCCGCCGGCACATGGCGATGTAATTATCTTTAAGTATCCGCGCGATCCGCGCGAGTACTTTATCAAGCGCATCATCGGCTTGCCCGGCGAGACAGTTAGTATTGCAGGCGGCGAGGTGTCCGTCACCGACGCGAGCGGCCACACCACCGCCCTGCAGGAGCCGTACGTACACGGAGCAACCAGCGGCAACGACGCCACCTACAGAGTCGGCGCCGACGAGTACTTTGTGATGGGCGACAATCGCACCCAGAGCTCCGACAGCCGCATCTGGGGCCTCTTGCCGCGGCAAAATATTGTCGGCCGCGCGATCGTGCGGCTCTTCCCCATCTCCTCCATTGGCATTTTCCCCGGCAGTATCAGCTCTCAATAATATGAGCATCACAGTACGAGTACCTGTCATCAAAGCTGCTGCACCGCGGCGCGGCGCACCGGTTGGATTTATCAAACTCTCCTCCGACGTCTCGTCGTTTTACGGCTTTAAACCTATCAAGGCACAGAGCTTTGCTGCGGCCGCCGCTGCACTCTCGGCCCAGCATGCGGCACATCCCACCGAGCCCGCGCTGGCATACTTTGCATCGCACTCGCCGGCGCAGCTGCCTTTGCAGACCGGCCTTAACCTGCGCGAGGTGAGCGAGTTTACTATCTCGGCGGTCGGCGCACCGGGGAGCGTCGGCGAGGTCATACTGATAAAAACGGCCGCCAATATTGCCGAGGAGTGGGGTGCAACCGTGTCGCGCGTACGCGTCAACGCGCTCGGCGACAAAGACAGCAAGCTGCGCTTTGCACGCGAGCTGGCCAGCTACCTCAGGCGCCACGCGACCGAGCTTAACGACGAGTGCCGCGAGATGCTGGGCCGCGACCCTATCGCCGCGTTTGCCTGCCAGACACTTGTGAGCCGCGAGGTGGTCGAGGCCGGCCCGCGCCCAATGAACTTTCTTACAGAAAAGAGCCGCGCGCACTTTAGGGAGGTGCTAGAACACTTGGAAAAGATTGGTCTCCCCTACGAGTTGGACGACACGCTGGTCGGCGACGAGCGCGAGCCTCGCGTCGCCTTTGCGCTCGACTTGGCCGAGGAGGATGCCACGATACGCCTGGTCCAGGGCGGCAGGTTTGATGACTACCTGCGGCGCATCACCAACAAAAAGGAGGGCTCGGCAGTATCGGCCTCTTTGTTTTTTGAAAAGCAGGGCCCCGCCCGCGGCGCCGTTGCACTGCCCGAGATCCGCCGCCGCGCCAAGATATTTTTTGTCCAGCTGGGCCTGCCCGCCAAGCTTATGGGGCTACGTGTACTCGAGGAGCTGCGCCGCGCGGGCGTGCCGGTGCTGCAGACGTTTAACTCCTCATCGCTGGGGCCGCAATTGCAGGCAGCCCGCGACGCCAAAGTGACGCATTTGATAATTATGGGAGCGCGCGAGGCCCTCGACGGCACGGTCTTGGTGCGCGAGATGTCCAACTCATCGCAAGAGGTCATGCCTGTCGCCCACTTGGCCCGCCACTTGAAAAATTTGAAGTAGTCTGCTACTCTGTGCAGGCTTATGGCAGTAAACGCAGAGGTCCAGAAAAACGATAACGAGACGGCGGTCAACCTGATCCGCCGCTTTAGCAAGCGCGTACAAGGCGCCGGCCTACTTCCGCGCATGCGCTCTAACCGCTACAAGACCCGCGCACTGTCCCCCGCTGTCCGCCGCAAGAACGCGCTCAAGCGCCTTGCCCGCCGCGAAAACGTCCAAGAGCTCATCAAACTCGGCAAAATGATAGAAACTCCCCGCCGCGGACGTGGTAGACGCTAAATTCAACAAAATTAAAGAGTATGTGCTCGGCAAACGCTACGACCTGTCCGTGGCGTTTTTGACTGCTCCCAAAATGCGAGCGGTCACCAAAAAGACCAAGGGCACAAATCACGTCAGTAATGTACTCTCCTTTCCCCTCTCCAAAACCTCGGGCGAGATACTCATCTGTAAAAGCGCGGCAAAGCCCTTTACGGTTGAGTATCTGTTTATCCACGGGCTCTGCCACCTCAAAGGGCTCAAACATGGTGCTAGTATGGAGGCTAAGGAAGCCCAAATTTTAAAAAAGTTTGGTCTCCGCCAGTATGCAATCAATAGTAACCGGCATAGACGTAGGCTCGCATCACGTTAAGGTCGTTATTGCGCAATCTCCAACCGACCCGCGTGAGCTCCCCCAGATACTGGGCACCGGCTACGCCGAGAGTCGCGGGGTACAAAAGGGCTACGTCACCGGCGTGCAAGACGCGGCACGCTCTATCGCAGCTGCGCTCTCACAGGCCAGCAAGGCCGCACGGGTCAAGGTCAAGCGCGCGCACCTATCTATCGGCGGTATGGGGCTCGAGGAGGCCGCCGCGCGCGGCGAGGTGGTTGTCGAGAGGGGCGACAGCATGGTCACCGACAGAGACTTGGCGCGCGCGGCCAAAGCGGCCGAGGCCGCACTGGCGCCGCAAAACACGCTTAACCGCCGCATACTGCACTCGATACCATTAAGTTATTGGATAGACGGCACCAAAGTACTGGGCAAAAACCCCGCGGGGATGAAGGGGGCCCGCGTCAGCGTTGAGATGCTGTTTGTAACCGCGCTCGAACGCCACGTACACGACCTTGTCGAGGCCACCGAGAGCGCGGGTGTGGAGGTCGAGGACGTGGTCGCGTCGCCGATTGCGGCCTCGTTTGTGGCACTCAACAAAATGCAAAAGCGCGTGGGTTGCATCTTGTGCAACATCGGCGCGGAGACAACATCTGTTGCCGTGTTTGAAGACTCAGCGCCCGTATCGGTAAAGGTATTCCCCACCGGGGGCTCGGATATCACCAACGACCTTGCGCTTGGTTTGCGCATCAGTCCTGAAGAGGCCGAGCAATTTAAATTGGGTGCGGTATTGGGCAGCACATTCCCCAAGCGCACGGTCGAAACT
This sequence comes from Patescibacteria group bacterium, assembly GCA_040389385.1. Lineage (GTDB taxonomy): Bacteria > Patescibacteriota > Minisyncoccia > Phycocordibacterales > SBAW01 > GWA1-54-10. Next base: position 86,483 of record JAZKAA010000003.1, read on the forward strand.
ATTCTCAACCGCCGCACGCAAGACCTCTTTAAACAAGTCGAGGCTCATTTAAAAAAGATTGGGCGCGCGGAGTTGTTGCCCGCAGGCGTGGTCCTGACCGGCGGCGGCTCGCAGCTACATGGCGCGGCCGAGTTGGCCAAGCAGGTGCTCAAATTGCCCGCGCGTATCGCAGGCGCCGACAACTCCAGCCAAGGCGGCCGCTGGCAAGGCCAGGGCGGCAGCTGGGCGGTGGCCTACGGCCTGACTGTCTGGGGCGCGAGCGAAGGGGCGGAGTTCGAAAATCACGAGCAGGGGGTCTTTATGGACGGGCTCCGTTCGCTCTGGCGCTGGTTTAAAAAATTCTTGCCGTAACCAATGACCCGTCGGTCAAAAGATTTATTCGTGTTGGTTGCCATAATTTTGGCGGCTATCCCGGAGACGAAACTACTATCTAGGGTAACATTGTATATAGTTCCCTTTTTTAGGCTATTGACATTTTAAATAAATAGGAGTATAATGGGTAGTGAAAGCCCGCCGAATTTTTCGGCTTTTAAATCGCAATCAAGGGAGAGAGTGATGATCGGAGAGAATAACGCGAGTCTGTCGCATACGCGCAACGAAGGAGGCAACGTGTGGGTGATTGGCGCAGTGTTCCTGTTGCCGTTCTTCTACATGTGGCGACTCACCAAGGGTGCCGACTTCCTGAGCACCTACATTTGGTACGTGTCGACTGCGTTCAATGTGGCGGAGGTGGTTGGTGGGCTATGTCTGCTCGGATACCTCATCCAGAAACGCTGGCCGACGGTGTTCGAAAAGCCCCCTACCAAAATCGAAGGTGGCGCAGTCTACGGCGCCATCAACGGTGCCGGAGGTGCGTTGGCGGCAATTGCCGGGCTGTTGCTCGACAGCTGGACCACAGCGGCCTTGGCATTCTGGCCCGGGATCTTTATTACCTGTGCTCTGCAGCATGTCGCACACTGGACGTGGCATCAGCTCAAGCGCTGGTACCGTCTATACTCGACCTGATACAACCAAGCTCCACTGCGAAGGCTCCTCCTTCGATGGTGGAGCTTTTCGTTTGAAACATAAGCGTTTTTTGTCAAACGGGGCCCTCATGGGGCCCCTATTTGCATATGTAAGAGGGCTGGTGGTAGAGTAGCTGGGCATTAACCGCTGAACTATCAATTACTCAAACCCTGATATGGCGCAAGTACAACCGGAAATAGAGGCATTCGCACGGATTCGCGTCATTGGTGTTGGAGGCTCGGGCAAAAACGCCACCAACCACATGATAGAGGACAAGGTCCGCGGCGTTGATTTTATCGCCATCAACACCGACGCGCAGGACCTGCACAACTCGCAGGCCAAGAAAAAGATTCATATCGGCAAAAATCTGACGCGCGGCCTTGGCGCAGGGATGAATCCGGAAATAGGCAAGCGCGCATCGGAGGAAACTAAGGAGGAAATCCAGCAGGCCATAAAAGGCAGCGATATGGTCTTTGTAGCGTGCGGTATGGGCGGCGGCACGGGTACCGGCGCGGCGCCTGTTGTTGCGCGCACGGCCAAAGAGATGGGCGCGCTTACGGTAGCTGTTGTTACTAAGCCGTTTAGCTTTGAGGGTCAGCAACGGATGAAGCTGGCCGAGATAGGACTCGACGAGCTGCGCAAAGAGGTAGACGCGTTGATTGTCATCCCCAACGACCGCTTGCTCGCCACGGTACAAAAAGAGACAACTCTTAAGGCCGCATTTGCTATGTGCGACGACGTACTTAAGCAAGCCGTCGAGGGTATCTCCGACCTCATCACCCACCCGGGCATCATCAACGTAGACTTTGCCGACGTGCGCGCCGTGATGGAAAACTCGGGTAGTGCACTCATGGGCATAGGCGTCAGTAGCGGCGAGGGCCGCGCGGCCGCTGCGGCCAAGGCGGCAGTCTCTTCTCCTCTCCTCGAACTTTCTATCAACGGCGCAAAGGGCGTGCTGTTTGCCATTGCCGGCCAGGACGACCTCGGCATGCTCGAGGTGCACGAGGCCGCCAAGATAATCACCGAGTCGGTTGACCCCAACGCCAAGATAATCTTTGGCGCTATCAAAGACGACAAACTCAAAAAGGGCGAGATACGCGTGACTGTTATTGCGACCGGCTTCCCCACCGGACCATCGGCACCACGTGGCATGCCGCTGTTTAGCTCCTTCCCCAAAGAGGCGGAAAAAGACGTAGCGCCGCTGGGCAAGATATTTAACTCCCCAACCCGCAAAGAGGAAAAGAAAGAGGAGGTAAAGATGGAGGAGCCCAAAGCCGCTCCCGCGCCGATGGCCCCCAAGCCCGCCACCGAGGATGAGGACGAGTGGGGTGCAGTGCCATCCTTCCTCCGCCGCCCAAAAATTAAATAAAAAAAACCTAGCCACTAGGCGGGGTTTTAAGGCCTTCGGACACAAGTCGAGAAATCGCTGCCTTTGCAATAGCGCGGCGTTGTTTGGGACCGATGCCAAAACCGATGCACTTGTGTGCTGCCGTGCGCAAAATTTTTATCGGATCAGGGTCGCGTTGAGTTCGAAAATCAGCGCGGGCATTTCTCAAGGCGATGTCGATAAAATCGGGATTGAATTCGACCATCTCTTTTCTCTCCAATTGCTCCCACTCGCCAATAAATCACGGGTGGGGTAAAATAGCAATCCATGTACGACTTGGCGATTATCGGGGGCGGCCCCGCGGGGGTGGCTGCCGGTGTGTATGCCGCGCGCAAGCGGCTCAAGACGGTCTTTATCGCCGAGCTTATCGGCGGACAATCAACAGACAGCCAGGACATTCAAAACTGGATAGGCACGCCGCATATCGCCGGTATGGACCTGGCCAAGGCGCTCGAGGTGCACCTGCGCGAGTATGCTACCGACGTTGTCGAGATCAAGCTCGGCGGCCGCGCTATCAAAGTTACAAAAAACGGAGAGATGTTTGTAATAGAAACAAGCGGCAGCACCACATATGAGGCGCGCGCAGTTTTGATAGCCACCGGCGGCTCGCGCAAAAAGCTGTTGGTCCCGGGCGCCGCCGAATACGAAAATAAGGGCGTCACCTACTGCGCCAGCTGCGACGGCCCGCTCTTTGGCGGACAAGACGTCGCCGTGGTGGGCGGCGGCAACGCGGGGTTTGAGACAGCGGCGCAGCTCTTGGCTTACTGCAAGTCGGTTACGCTTATACACCGACACAAGGACTTTGCCCGCGCCGACAAATCAACCGTCGACGCCGTGCTCGCCCACCCCAACATGCGCGTTATCTACAATGCCGAGCCTGCGAGGGTTTTGGGCAAGCAGTTTGTCTCATCTATTGTTACAAAAGATGTCGAGACAGGTGCGCTGACCGAGACACCCGTCGCGGCTGTGTTTGTCGAGATTGGTATGGTATCTAACACGGGGCTTGTCGCCGGCTTGGTAGACATGGATGAGTGGGGCCGGGTTAAGGTAGACGGCAAAAGCCAACGGGCGAGCGTAGCGGGTATCTGGGCCGCGGGCGATTGCTCCGACGGTCTGTATCACCAAAACAATATTGCCGCGGGCGACGCGGTCAAAGCGCTCGAAGACATCTACTTTTACCTCCGCGCTGCTAAGGGCGTCTAAGGCCGCTGTATTTCGTGCAGCTCCTGCTCAATATGCTTGAGCTCAGTTAAAATTTCTTTAGTCTCCAACTGCTCGGTCTCAACCTCCTTCTCTGTCTTTTCGGCCAGCTTTTTTTCGCGCCGCAGGCCCGACATTATGATACTGTCTCCGATAAAAAACGACACCAAAAGCCCACTCAGGAGCAGTATCGCCACCCCAAGTACAAACGAGCCGGGCCCGTACAAAAACGGAAAGAGCCCCGCGGTTTCCTCTACCCCTTTCCAAATCAGGATAACGCCAACTGCGCCGATGAGCGCGTAGGCAATTGGGCTGCGGCTAAGGCCCGCGCGTACCCAGTCCTCGAGCTTGTCAAAAAATACCAGTATTTTCCTCACCGCTATATTGTACCAGTTAGGTGCCCGGCTGCTCGGGATACGCCGAGGGTTCCTGTTGGGGGCCAGGTGCAGGCGTGGGCGACACCTTGAGGCTTATATAAAGAGCGACCGCCGCAAGCGCTATAAATACCACGATGCTAAGTGCTGCGGTGCGCGGAGTCATGAGTGTTAGTATATCAAAGATGGACAACCCGATTAATTATGCGGAAAAAGAGTTGCTGATTGAGACCGCGCCTGAGCGCAAATTTTTAAAAACTCCCGTTGGAATATTTTTACTTGGAGCTACTTTGGGCGAGCTGGCGCCCGACCCTACCGATGCCATCCACTTTTGGCTGCAGACGCACGTGTTTAATAACCCCGCTTACTCTAAAACATTTATCGCGGTGCTGCAGGTGTTTGACTGGTACTTTATGAGCGCGCTGTACTTCTTTTTGCTATTGGTGCTGGCATACGTGCTGCACATAAAAAAAGTAGGCACCGTAAAAAAGATATCGCTCATCGGCGGCCTCCTCGGCATCGGCGCCGTGGTCGGCCTCTTGGCGCAGTTTTTCTTTAGCTCGTAGTTTTAAATTATCTATAATTAGGGTCTTTGCAATTGTTGTAAGTTGCTTTTCCATTCTCCGCAAGATAGTTGTCATTTTGACCGCCTTCTACAAATTGGATGGTCGTATCTTTACTGGAGTATGAGGCACCCATCGCAAGATGGTCGTTTTGTAACTCAAGATGCCTGCCGTCTGAAAGGGTCATTGAGACGCTGTCCGAAGAATTGTAGTAGGCAGGATTAGGTGGACTGTATACTGCTTCAATTGTCTTATTCCCGTCACACATAAAAACAATAGAATCCTTATCCGAGGACGGGGGTTTAAGAAAATAATAACCAACACCCGCTCCTATAATTATTAGGATTCCAATCCCTATCAAATATTTCTTCATACCAAAAGTATATACCCGGATTTACGTGGCCCACAACTCAAATTTTGTTTCGCGTGGTCACAAGTTCGTTCGCGCCGTCGCGCAAACGCCTCGCGACCCCGGCTCGTGGTTTTGCAAGTGCAAAACATCACTGCGCCCGTCACAAAAGCACAAAACCTGCCGCAGGGCAGGTGTTTGTGTCTTTTGTGACCCCGGAGGGAATCGAACCCTCGTTCTGAGCTTGAAAAGCTCATGTCCTAACCGTTAGACGACGGGGCCGTAAGCGCACGGGCGGAGGAGGTGAGATTTGAACTCACGGTAGGGTTTCCCCCACGCCACATTTCGAGTGTGGTGCCTTAAACCACTCAGCCACTCCTCCTTAACAAACAACAGCAAAATACCACTTTTTTACTCTTTTGACAAAGAAAAAACCACCGCGCGGTGCGGTGGCGTTAGTCGCCTAAGTGTTTGTTGCGGAGCGTCACGCTCGACTTGCCAGACGCGATCTCGATAAACTTGATCGCTAAGCCGACGCGATTGTCGACATTTAGCGCCGACCACAGCGTGTCGGCGACCTCCTCCATCCCGCCTTTCAACGGCAGCGAGTAGGGCTTGCCGCGATAGCTTGGTAGCTCGCCCTTGCTGTCGCCCTCATACGTCTGCAAGCACCAGGTAATGCCGGGCGGCATTTGTGCTCTCGCATAGTAGTAGTCGTAGTGCTCGTGGAGTGCGTGTTCTTTGGCATCCTCCGCATTTTGCAGTTTGCAGATGCGCGAGAGAGTGAGCCGTAAGGGATCAATCTGAATCACCGCCGTGATCCGTGGTGTGTAGTTTGGAGCATCGGGTTCGTAGGTCCGGGTCTGCAAAGCCTCAGTCGAGAGCTTGCCCTGTTTGAGAAACTCGACAACCGTGTCTGTCTGGTCACCGTTGCTCGCTACCCAGTGAGGACCCCACTCGTTCATCGCGTTGTAGACGGTGAGCACGGTGTTAGCCTTGGGATCGGGTTCAAACAGGTCAGTGTAGACCCGGCAACCGTCCTGCCTGTAGACACGGTTGCGGCTGTTGTGGCTACGCCCCATGATGGCCGACCCAAGCATGAAGTACTTGCCACTTTCGTCGAGCCTGCCCGCCACAATACGGCCGGGGTAGGAGTTAGCCTTGAGCGCCTCCAGGTTGCAAGGGGCACTAGCAACAAATTCATGCATGCTCGTTCTCCGGGTTGCCGTTCCGCCCCTACCCTACCAAAAGTGTGTGCTCATAACAAATTAAGAAAAATGCGTATACTGGGTGGATATGAACAGAGTTGTACATTTCGAAATCCATGCAGACGACATGGCACGCGCGCAAAAGTTTTATCATGATGTGTTTGGGTGGGAGATGATAGGTATGGGCGGCGAGTACGGCGACTACGTCGTACTTAAAAGCGGGCCGGGGCCGGACGAGCTCGGCGGCAAGCCAATCGCCATGAAAGACATCGGCATCAACGGCGGGATGATGAAGGCAAACGCCCCGCGTCCGCCCAAAGGGGTCGGGCCCAACGCATACGTGTGCATTATCGGCGTGGACGATGTCGACCAAATGATGAAAAAAGTTATTGAGGCGGGCGGCGGTGAGCATATGGCGGCGATGGATGTACCAAACGTGGGCCGCCTGGCTTACTGCGGTGACACCGAGGGCAACACCTTTGGCATCATCCAACCAAAAATGCCCGCCTAGACTCGCTAGGCGAGGCTGGTAGCCTGTGACAAAAGCTGGGCGTTTTGTTATTGTAACTGCGCTAGCAATGCGCGGTTAGCTCAGTTGGTAGAGCGTTTCTTTGACGTAGAAAAGGCCATAGGTTCGAATCCTATACCGCGCACACATGAGAATTTTAGCGTTTGAGACCTCGTGCGACGAAACGGGCATTGCCCTTGTATCCGGCGAAAAGTCCGGAGACGGTTTTGTGTTTAAAACAGAACATGCCGCTCTTTTGAGCCAGGCTGCGCTCCACGCCGAGTACGGCGGCGTGTACCCCAACTTGGCCAAGCGCGAGCACGAAAAGAATTTGCCCATTTTGTACCGCGAGTTTGCGGATATGCCATGCGACGCTGTGGCCGTAACGGTGGGCCCGGGGCTCGAGCCCGCGCTGTGGCAGGGTGTGGGGTTTGCCAAGCGCGTAGCCGCGGAGCGCGGCGTGCCCCTACTCCCCATCAACCACATGGAGGCACACCTGATATCATCTTTGGCTCAATCAAACGTTTTGCAAAACGTTAGAATGTCAGTACTTGCTCTACTTATATCCGGAGGGCATACGGAGTTTGTGCATATGCCGGAGTGGTTTAGCTACAAAATAATCGGCCAGACTCTCGACGATGCCGCGGGCGAGTGTTTTGATAAGGTAGCTCGAATGTTGGGGTTGAAATACCCTGGTGGACCCGAGATTTCAAGAATAGCCAAAACAGCGAAATCAAAATCAACTATCGCACTCCCCCGCCCGATGCTCAGCTCCGGCACATGCGACGTATCTTTTTCTGGTTTAAAAACCGCCGCGCTGTACGCCTTGCGCGACCGCGGCGGCATACAAACACTCTCGGCCGACGAGATAGCCGCCTTTGCGGCGGAGTTTGAGGAGGCGGTGGGCGACGTCTTTGTGCACAAAACCCGCGCGGCGCTCGAGCAAACAGGCGCACAGACATTTGTTATAGGAGGGGGTGTGGCAGCCAACACTTACCTGCGCGAGCGGCTACAAAAATTGGTGAGCGAAGAATTTTCTGATGTAGAGTTCCGCCTCCCCGACCCGGCAATAACAGGCGACAACGCCGTAATGATTGCCCAGTGTGCCCTCGCCCGCGCCCTCTCGGGCAAAAACGACATCTCTCCCATCGACCTAAAAGCCGTTGGAAATCTTTCTATAGCAAGCTAGAATGGGGCCTACATGCCCGAGATACCAGAGAAGTTTCTAAAACCCTACGACCCCAAGGCCGTTGAGGGGCCTATATACAAAAAGTGGGAGGAGTCGGGGTATTTTAATCCTGATAAATTACCGGGCAATAGGACGGAGCCCTATACCATCATCATGCCGCCGCCCAATGCCAATGGGTCGCTCCATGTCGGTCACGCGCTGTTTGTCACCATCCAAGACTTGCTCATACGCTACAAGCGCATGCGCGGGTACAAAACATTGTGGCTCCCCGGCGCCGACCACGCCGGCTTTGAGACCCAACTGGTGTACGAAAAAAAGCTGGAGAAGGAGGACCGCTCGCGCTTTAAGATGCACGCGCAGGAGTTTTATAATGGCGCACTCGAGTTTACGATGGCCAACAAAACATTTATGGAGGGCCAGCTGCGCCAACTGGGTGCATCATGCGACTGGAGCCGGGAGAAGTTTACCCTCGACCCTGCAATCGTCTCGATTGTATACGCAACGTTTAAACAACTGTTTGACGACGGTTTGGTGTACCGCGGCGTGCGGCCGGTCAACTGGAGCACCAAGTACCAAACATCGCTCTCCGACCTCGAAACAAAGTCGATCGAGCGCAAAGACCCGCTGTACTACATGAAGTACGGTCCCTTTGTCGTAGCGACGGTGCGCCCCGAGACCAAGTTTGGCGACACGGCCGTAGCTGTTAACCCCAACGATGCCCGCTACAAGGAGTGGGTGGGCAAAGAAATTGAGTTCGAGGGCCTAATCGGCCCCGTCAAGCTTACGGTGGTGGCCGACGACTACGTCGACATGGAGTTTGGTACCGGTGTGGTCAAGATTACGCCTGCTCACGACCCAAACGACTTTGAGGTAGCAGAGCGACACGAGTTGCCCATGGTCGAAGTCATAGACAAGTTTGGCAAGCTCAACGAAAAGTGCGGCAAGTATGCGGGGCTTAAGGTTATGGACGCGCGTAAAGCGGTGGTCGCAGACCTGATAGAAAAAGGCATGATGGAAAAGGTCGACGAGGAGTACACCCACAACGTGCTGGTCAACTACAAAAACGAAAACGATGTCTTGGAGCCGCGCGTCATGCCGCAGTGGTTTATGAAGATGGAGCCCATGGTCAAGTTGGTGCGCAATGCTGTCGACTCCGGCGCAATAAAAATCTATCCCGACTTTCAAAAAAAGGTGCTCGACCACTGGCTCGACAACCTGCACGACTGGAACATCAGCCGCCAGATTGTCTGGGGCATCCCTATCCCCGCATGGTTTAAGGGCGAGGAGATTTTTGTCGGCGAAAGCGCGCCCGGCGAGGGCTGGGAGCGCGACCCGGACACCTTTGACACCTGGTTTAGCTCCGGACAGTGGCCGTTTGCTACGCTTGGCTACCCCGACTCCTCCGACTTTAAAACCTACTACCCTACGAGCGTGATGGAGACGGGGTACGACATACTCTTTTTTTGGGTGATGCGGATGATTATGTTTGGGCTGTATCGCACGGGCCAAGTCCCCTTCCGCGATGTGTACCTGCACGGGCTGGTGCGCGATGCCGCGCGGCAAAAAATGAGTAAGAGCAAGGGCAACGTCATCAATCCACTTGACGTCGCCAAGCAATATGGCACCGACGCACTGCGCATGGCGCTATTGGTCGGTAACACCCCCGGCCAAGACATGGCGCTCGCCGAGCCAAAAATAAAGGCGTACAAAAACTTTGCCAACAAGGTGTGGAACATCGCGCGGTTTGTGCTCGCGCAACCGCCGGCCGGTGAGCTTATGGGCGACTTGGTGCAGGAGTTTGATACGATGGCAGCCGATATTACCAAAGACATGGACGAGTATCGCATCTACATGGCGGCGGACAAACTCTATCACTACATCTGGGACCGCTTTGCCGCCGAGATTATCGAACAAAGTAAAGGCAAGCCCGAGTATAGCGCAACTCTCTATTACATTTTGGAGAACTCACTCAAACTGCTGCATCCTATAATGCCGTTTGTTACAGAAGAAATCTGGCAAAGCCTACCCGGCAAAACTGGGCTTATAATGGTTGAGTCATGGCCGGAGGCCCACTCTTCTTAAGTATCCTTGGTGGCGTACTGCCCGCGCTGGTGTGGTTGGCCTTTTGGCTCTTAGAGGATAGGTGCCAGCCCGAGCCCAAGCGGTTTATCTTTTTGTGCTTTGTCGCCGGCATGCTCGCCGTGTGGCCCGCGCTGCTTTTAGAAAAGGCTCTGGTCCCCTACGCATCGGGCACTACACTCCTACTTGGCTGGGCCAGTATCGAGGAGCTGCTTAAATTTGGTGCGGCAATGATAATGGCACTTATGTGGGCCAGCTATGACGAACCCTTAGACGCAGTGGTGTACATGGTTACGGCGGCGCTCGGCTTTAGTGCGATGGAGAACGTGCTCTTTTTGCTCACACCTATAGGCCACGGCGACCTCCTGCGCAGCGTCGTTACGGGCGACCTGCGGTTTATTGGCGCGACCCTACTGCATACGCTTACATCTGCGACTATCGGTATTATGCTGGCGCTGTCTTTTGTGCGGCCGGCGGTGGAGCGGCGTGTGGCCGCATTGGGCGGACTTATCCTCGCTATTTTCTTGCACACGGTGTTTAACTTTTTTATACTTAAGGGGGGTGGAAGTTCGACCTTTTGGGTCTTCCTCCTGATTTGGTGCGGTATAATAGGAGTGCTGCTGATTACCGAGCACCTCAAGCAGCCGACAAAGGACTACTGTTAACCATGAAAAGTCTGCTTTTCACAAATTAATAAGATGGCACGTAAAAAAAGCTTATTTGAGTGGCTGACCGGCTCCGCCGAGGATGACTACTCTTTTGACGACCTCGAGCAAGGCGGAGCCGCTTTCCCTGTGCGCAGCCCTGCAGGTAAAACCAAACATGTGCCCATTTCTATAGAAGACGATCCGACCAAACCTGCCTTGACAGAGGAGGAAGAGGCCGGCGAGCTCGCGGTAGACGTCTACCAGACCCCCACCCACATCATCATCAAGGCGATGATAGCGGGCGTTAAGCCCGAGGACTTGGACGTATCTATCACCCGCGACATGGTTACTGTCCGCGGCAAGCGCGAGCGCCACACAGAGTCATCGGGCGGCGACTTTTTCTTCCAGGAGCTGTACTGGGGCGCGTTTACCCGCACAGTTGTCTTGCCTCAAGAGGTTGAGATAGAAGAGGCCGAGGCCAGCGAAAAGCACGGGCTCCTTACTATCCGTCTCCCCAAGCTCGACAAAGGCCGCCAGGCAAAATTGAAAGTTAAGTCTAACTAGGCTACAATCGTGCGTACGCTTGGGTAGCTCAGTTGGTAGAGCGCTTCCCTGAAGAGGAAGATGTCGCCGGTTCGAGCCCGGCCCCAAGCACATAGGTAATTACTGCGTTTGATGCCCAAACTGAGCAAAAAAGTTTTGCACCTGCAGCTGGAAGTCGTGCGCGTTGCTGTATGCATGCAAAAACTGGTCGACATACGGCTGTATATAGTAGTAGTACGCCGCGCCCGATGCGCCAAGCACCAGTAACCACCACGCAATCCTAAACAGCATGTGCCAGCGCTGGCTGCGGCGCATGCCGCGTATCATGTGGTTGGTTTCCTCTATCACCTTGCCCTGCCGCGCCACGAGCGCCTTCAACTCATCTATCTCCGGATCCATATCGCTATAGTATACAAGCTATTTTTGGTGTCTCCGGCCGGAATCGAACCGACATCCTCTCCTTAGGACGGAGTAGCTCTATGCAAGCCGACGCCTTGGTCGGCTCCCCGACCGCCTTGCGCGTCGGGGTTGAGCACTACACTGGTGTCCCCGGCAGGAATTGCACCCACATCTACTCCTTAGGACGGAGCTGTTCTATCTATTGAACTACGGGGACGTTACGAACAAACCGGCCTTGCGGCCGGGGTTTCTTTCTATGTGCAAAGAATTAGGCCGCGATACCGAGTTTGCCCGCTACCCTCTCCCTGTCAAACCCGACCATCACCGAGTCGCCCACCACTATAACCGGCACGCCAAGCTGGCCCGTCATCTGTATCATCTCCTCGCGCTTAGCCGCGTCGGTGGAGACATCGTAGGCGGTAAATTGGACGTTTTTCTCCGCAAAGAAGTCCTTGGCAAGCTTGCAGAAGTGGCACGTGGGTGTGGTGTATATGGTTACGTTTTGCATAAACCTATTATACCAAATATTGGATTGGTGCGGAATGGGAGAATCGAACTCCCGTCCTATGCTTGGGAAGCACATGTTTTGCCACTAAACTAATTCCGCAGTATGGTCTCGGCGCTAACAACTTACCACACAAAGAGGGCGTGCCATAGCTTGCCCCACCAGCCCTGGTCGGAGGCGTCGCCTGAAGTGCTGCTGGCCGCCTGATGCACGACCGTTATCTGACCCTCACCGGGGCGGGCGACTCCATAGCGCTCGCGCAGCGCTCCCTCTACGCCGCGCGGGGTGCCCAATTCGGTCGCCTCTGTCTCTACCTCGGCGTGGCGCGCCTGGAGCTCGGCAAGGTTCTGCTCGGCAGCGGCCGATGCAGCCGAGGCTGCGGCAAACTTTTGGTACATACCCCACGCCCCATGGACGGCAAAGTAGGCCAACACCCCCACCCCCACAACCCCCGCGGTCGAGATAGTCGCGCGTAAGACCTCGGAGCGGATATTGCGGCGCTTTCTAAAATCCTGCATCTTTGTTATTGTACTACCGTATGTTTGGCAAAAACAGAGACCGCAATGTCCGCATTGGCAGCATCATCATAGGGGGCGTCGTTATACTCTCGATGGTGCTCTACACCTTTGCGCTGACTTTCTAATCGCTTTTCACCATTTTTAAAAACACATCCTCGGGGATATTGACTCTCCCGCGCTCTTTCATCTTGGCTTTGCCCTTCTTTTGCTTTTCGCGCAACTTCATCTTGCGGGTGATATCGCCGCCGTACATATGCTGGGTAACATCTTTGGACATTGCCGAGAGCGTGCGTGAGGCAAGAATGCGCCCGAGCGCGACCCCTTGTATCTTGGTTGCAAACATTTGTCTGGGCAAAATTTTGTACAACTTTTCTACCGCGGCCACCGCCTCCTCGTTGGCGCGGCGGCTCGAGACCACACGGGTAAACGCCGGCACCGACTCCTCGGCGACAAGCAGGTCAAGCCGTGTTACATCCGCCTCGCGCAGCTCGCGCATCTCGTAGGAAATGCTCGCGTAACCGGCCGAGGCGCTCTTAACCTTGTCAAAAAAGCCGCGCATCAGCTCGCGCAGCGGCATCACCACCTTGAGCATCATCCTGCCCTCTGAAAACAAATCAGTCGACTCCAACACAGCCTCGTGGTCGTACAAAAGGGTGCTCAAGGGGCCCACGTACTCGGCCGGCGCGATAATTTCGGCCTCGACAAACGGCTCCCAGACCTTGGCGACCAATCCGTGGTCGGGGAATAGCGGCGGCGAGTACACCGTAAGCCGCTTGCCTTGTTTGGTCTCTACCTCGTAGGTGATAGTTGGTGTCGTGACAATGAGTGAGAGATTGAACTCACGGCGCAGGCGCTCGGTGACTATCTCCATGTGGAGCATGCCGAGCATCCCACACCGGAAGCCGCGGCCCAAGAGCCCTGACGACTCCTCCTCAAACGATAGCGACGAGTCGGAGAGTTTAAGACGCGTGAGCGCTTGGCGCAGCGTAACAAAGTCGTCCTGACTTTCGGGATACACAGACGCCCACACCACCGGCTTGGGCTCGCCATAGCCGGCGAGCATTGGGGTTTTACTCCCCTTTTGGCGTATCGTGTCCCCCACGCGTGCAAACCCCGCCTCTTTAATGCCCGTTACAACATATCCCGTCGAGCCTGCACTAAGCGTACCGGTGGGCTTGGGCTGAGGCGAAAATACGCCGACCTCGAGCGCATTAAATTGCCGCCCGCTCGCAACAAACTCAAGCGCGTCGCCTTTCTTGAGCGTACCCTCAAACATACGCAGGTACACAATGATGCCCTGATGGTCCGAGTATTGAAAGTCAAAGATAAGCGCGCGCGGCTCTTTGCCCCCCACTTCCTTGGGCGGCGGAACGCGCTCGATAATAGCCTTGAGCACGTCCTCGACGCCCTCGCCGGTGCGTCCCGAGCAGGACAAGATCTCGCTCTCCGGAATCTCAAGAAGTTTGGCCACCTGGACTTTAGTATTTTCTACATCTGCCAGCGGCGAGTCTATTTTAGAAATCACGGGCACAATCACCAGCCCCAACTCGCGCGCCATGCGCAGCGTGGTTAATGTTTGTGCCTGCACGCCTTGGGTCGAGTCCACCAGCAGTATGGAGCCCTCTACCGCGGTGAGCGCGCGCGACACCTCGTAGCTAAAGTCGATATGCCCCGGCGTGTCGATGAGGTTGAGCTCGTAGCCATCGTACTCCATGCGCACGGGCTGCATCTTAATGGTGATGCCGCGCTCGCGCTCGAGGTCCATGCTATCGAGTACCTGGTCGCGCATCTTGCGGACCTCGACAGTCTTGGTCACCTCCAAAAAGCGGTCAGCCAAAGTGGACTTGCCGTGGTCAATATGGGCAATTATTGAAAAATTTCTGATTCCTTTCATATTAAGCATCCTCCCAAGCACCATTTGAAATTCCAGCCTGTCGTAAAATTTCTGATATGAGCCCCGCAGAAATATCTCCTTTGTGTTGGTTAGGGATATGTACCTTAAGAGAATCTTTTACCATAAACAAATGACGACCGCCGGAGTATGGGCCCTCAAATCCAAGGTGGCGAAACTTTTGGACAAGTTTCCGCCAAGATATGTTCCTAGCCATTGCGCACGAGAGAGCGACGGTCTGCCTTCAACTTTAGCCCCGGTACGGCCTCGTGGTCGCGCACTTTAAGCAGCAACCAATCTTCTAACACCTCGCGCAATTCTCTGCGGCAACCTTCTAAAGTACGAGCATCAGCCCACACACCGCGCAGGCCCGGAATTTCGCCAAAATAGGTCTTGTCCTTAAGCAACTTGTACTTTGCCTGGGCAAGCTTTTTCTCCAAAAACTCGCTTAACATGGACAAACTATACCATACCTCTCCTATTTTTTCTCCTGCCTATTTTACCCTTATTTCTAGCCCTATTTTGTCGCTGTATTTGACACCTTGACTTTTATGTTGTTTAGGAGTATACTTGAGAGGAAAGTAGGCGCTGGCACAACCTGGAGGAAAATAGCCATGACCGACACGACCCGCGTTCCGTTTTCATTCGAAGGCAAGAACTATGCGTTCGAGTTGCCGGCAAACGGCGACACGCCGCACAACATCGTCCTGCCGGACCTCACACTGCTCGAAGTCGACAGCTGGGTAGAAGTCCTGCCGCCTGTCCCGGAAGGCATTCGGCGCGCTGCTTCTCAGCCGAAGATTCATTCGCAGGAGCAAGGGGTCCAATACATCCCCGGCACCGTTGCCGCAGTCGAGCAGAAGTAGTTCGCAGAGCCCTGCGAGGAATAGAGCACCATGCTCACCTCGTGGGGCTTTATTCTTTTTACGACTGGACTTCGGTGGTTTCTATTACTATTGGCTCGGGACGGAGTTTTTGGTGGAGGGTGCGGTACGTTTCGAATAATTCTTGATTTTTTAGGAGGATGAGCACACCCGTTGTGACAATAAGGCCCACTATGCCCGCTGCGGCGCCTTGCGCCGCCACGGCGGGCGCGGTGTCGATGTTTACATACGAGCCGGTTGCAGCGAGTACCCAGTACGCCGCAAAGCCGCCGATAATAGACGCGGCAAAGCTCTCAAAGGATAACTTCCACAGTCCGCTGGCGTTTAATTTAAAATCGCGCTGCAAGTACCACATCCCCACCGCAAACTCCGCAATAGAGCCAAGCGCCATCGCAAGTGCAAGCATAAGCACGGTCGTACCCGCAATGTCGGAGACGCGCAAGAGCGACTCCAAAAAGTACCGCCAAAAATGGCTCGCATGAAATGCATCCACCAATATAAGCGCCGAGCCGACCGACACCACCACATCTATAATGCCAAACACAAACGGCTTGCGACTGTCCCCCGCCGCGTAGTACGCGCGGGCAATCAAAAGAGAAACTGCCTGCGCCAATAGCGCGAGTATAAAGAGCGCCAGCGCCGCGGCCACAAGGCGCGTGGACGGCCAGTCAAACTGCCCCGCCCCGAGTATCGCGCGCACTAGCTGCGCGCGCAACACGACAACAAACACCATCGCCGGGATAGACCAAAAAATGATATGCCGCAGCGCGCCGGTAAGATGCTGCAAAAACTCCTCATGCCCGCCGCCGGCAAACAATCGCGAGAGCGTAGGGAATGCCGCCACCGAGTACGAAACGCCAATGATAGTCAAAGGCACAGCCTGCAAATTCCATGCAAAGGTAAAAATCGAGATGGAGCCCGCAGAGAGAAACGACGCCAGCGCGACAAGCACCACAAGCGAGAGTTGGTTAGCCGCCAAGGAGAGCGTACGCGGCACAGAGAGCATCAGTACCTCGCGCAGCGCTCTAAACGAGTCGGCAAAGCGTACGCGCACCGGCCCTGCAACCCTCTCACCAAAAAAGTACGGCAACTGTATGGCCAAGTGGAGCACCGCCCCGCCGACAACGCCCCATGCCAAGCCCGCGAGTCCATAGTGCGGATACAGCCACAGGATGCCTGCGATAATACCGAGGTTATACAAGAGCGGCGAGAGCGAGTAGAGCAAAAAGCGATGCCGCAACTGCGTCAGGTTGGCGACAATGTTGGATGCACCCAAGAGTATCGGTTGCAAAAGTAAAATGCGGGTCAATATCACCAACATTGCACCGTCCGGACCACCGCTGAGGCCCGGCAATAAGTAATGGAGCAGCTCCGGCACAAACACAAACGCAATACTGCACACCACCGCCATCGCCGCAAAAAAGTACAACAACATGTGCTCGATAAAGGGCACGAGGCTCTCCCCTTTAGCCTCGAGCCGCGATATCACCGGCAAGAGCGCATACAAGGACAGCAGCGACGCCACCGTGGCAAACAAGAGGTCGGGGATACGGAAGGCTGCGTAATAGAGATCGAGCTCGTGCCCCGCACCAAAAGTCCCCGCAAGCAAGCGGTCGCGTACCAGCGCCAAGAGCTGCGAGCCAAGCGCAAAGGTAGCAAGAAGATACGCGGCCTGGTGCATGCCGCGTATCTCTTTTCCTGCAAAGGTGAGTAAACCTCGTACCATTGCACTATTCTACTCCGACGCTCGGCTTTTGCCGAGGTCGGAGCCCCGACCTTGCGTCGGGGCTCTATCTCCTATTACTGAGCGACAGGAGCTGTTGTCCGCTTTTGCGGCGGTGTGTCAGCCGGCGGCGTCGCGCCCGCGAAGGGGTCTTTGCCCGCCTCCATGTTGGCTAGGATTGACTTGACCTCCGCGTTGTCAGGATTGCTCTTTGCGAGGTCCTGGAACTGCTGTATCGCGCCGGCGGAGTTCTTTTGTGCCCAGTACGCAAGTCCGAGGAAGTACTTGGCGTTGGCGTAGTCGGCCTGGAGCTTGACCGCCTGCTCAAGAGCCGGGACAGCGTCTTTGCTGTCATTGCCGGAGTAGAGCAAAAGCCCGTACTCAAACCACAAGCTGGGCACACCCGGCGCCGACTGTACCGCGGCCCCAGCGGCCTGCACGGCCGTGTTGAGGTCGTTGTTTGCTATCGCCAGCTGCACTACAAACAACATCGCGTCGGTGTAGTTGGGCTTGAGCGTGAGCGCAGTCTGCAGCTGCTTTTGCACTGCAGCACCGTCGCCGAGCACAGCCTCGAGCCGGGCGCGCAAGAGCGGTATCTGCGGGTTGGTCGGGTCCTTGGCGGCGGCGGCATCATACGCGGCGCGCGCCTGCGCGTCAGCGCCCTGTACCTTTAGCTGCGCTAGGAGGTCGTATACCTGCGCCAGGATAAGCGTCGGTCGGTAGTCGTGCGGATTTTGCGCCTGCGCAGCCCCCGCTACCGTGAGCGTGTCTTGCACTGCCGTTGCAAACTGCTGTTGGATCGTGCTCGCTTCGGTCGTGGTGTCTTGGGCAAGCGCGCGGAGCTTGGACGCGCCGGCAGTCGCTGCAAAGCGCAACGTGTCGCCGGTTGCCTCGACACCCTTTGCTTTGTTGCCGTAGTTTATGGCGGCGTCAAGATTGTTGGCCGAGAGCGCCACGGTGCCCAGGCCTACGTAGGCCTCGGCGACAAGGCGTCGCGCGAGCGCAGCACTTTGCCACGCGGTCAGCCCTACCAATACCAGAAGAAAAACAAACGATGCAAAGTACGCAACGCGGGAGTGTGTCTCCTCGGCAGCGGCTTGTCCCTGCCGGTAGAGGAACCCAAACGCAGCGCCCGACAGCGCCATCATCAAGAGCAAGATATTGGCGCTCGGCACATAGAAGATAACCGCACCTGCAAGGAAGAGCGCCGCAAGAGTCAGGCTTACTGCCACCGTCCTGTCCTCGCGACCGATCAGCTTAAAGCGGACAGCGCGCAAGAGGCCGACAAGCACCAAGAGCGCCGGCATAAGCCAGCCTAGTACACCCAAGACTCCGGTTGTGCCGTAGGCTGTGAGCGCGGTCGAGTACCCGACGTTAAAGTCGAGGTTCCAAAACTGTGACTGGTTAACCTCGGCTGGCTTGTAGGTGAGCCACGAGAGACCAAAGGTGTTTGGTCCGGTACCAAACGCCGCGCGCGTAGCCGAGCTGCCGTGAGCTGCC
>JAZKAA010000003.1:104964-106270 GCA_040389385.1 Patescibacteria group bacterium
AGGTTCCAAAACTGAGACTGATTAACCTCGGCGGGTTTCGCGCCGAGCCATATCTCGCCAAAGGTATTAGGACCCGCGCCTACCAACAAGCGTTGGGGCGCGTTTACCCGGGCCGCGTTGACCACATCGAGCGTTGTCTGATACGAAGGGCGCACCTCAAGCGACGAGACGGGGAAGAGCCCTGTAGCCGCCAGATTGAATGTCCCGCCCCAAACCAAAAACACAATCGCGAGCGCTGCAAACACCAGAGGGAGCACCGGCAATGTGCCGCGGAGGCTCGTGGCAGCACCCTGCTCGTGCGCGGCACTGCGCGCAGAGAGGAAGGACACCAAGGCAACCGCGAGAGCACCTGCCAGCACCAGCGCCCACACGAGCGCAAAGTTGACGAGCGCCAAGACTGCAACAAGCACCGCCATAAGCACCACCAATGCGGCGCGCATGCGCCCCGCCATCTCGGTAAACTGCGTGCGCGCAAGCACTGCCGTAAGCAAGAGGCCGAGCAAGAGACCGAGGTCGTTCCACTTACCGATGAGGTTAGCAGAGCGGTCGGCGAAGCTGGCAAGCGGGATAGCCGCATCGCCAAACACGATGCTCACTATCTGGAAGAGCGCCGCAACTGCGAGCGCACCGCCGAGGACATTGAGCAACAGCCGCGCGGTGCGCAGCGTGCGGAAGTGCGCAAAGCCCAAGACATAGGCAACAAATGCCAATGTGGCAAACAACACCGTATCTGCCTCGCCGGAGTAGCCCACAAGCCCTACGCTAGCGTCGAGCGAGAAGAAGTACGACAGCACATATGCAAGAGGCAGGAGTGCGACCAAGAGCGCAGCCTTAAGCCCATGGCTACGCAAAAGCTCCCTAGCTCCCCCACCTGCGACGAATAATATGCACGAAACTAGCAAGCACAGAACAAACACGGCGACCTTAGCGAGCTGGAACGGGAACCAATCGGTCGGGACAACCAGTACCAAAGCGAGCACTATGCCTGCCAGGTACAAGCCGCGCGACCACTGCATCATGCGTGTATGCATGGTAGTCGTTACGATTACGACAGAGGGACACTATGCCCTCATATCTGTGTTAATAAAAGAACCTCTATAAGTATGACATACGCCAACACCCTCCTTTAGGGAGGGTGTTAACAACTGCGCGCGCGTCTGTAAGCCGGGTTCTGTCGTGGACAGTAATTTATCTGGGCCTGTGGTCGCCCACAAGCTCGAGCGGCACTCCCCATTGCTGGGGCACGGCCTTGCACCCCGATAGGGATTTAGCCGTTTCACCCGAACTAAATCGGCTCGTCACTGTT
>JAZKAA010000004.1:0-14381 GCA_040389385.1 Patescibacteria group bacterium
TTATTCTTTATACAATGAAACGATAAATTTTTAATTTACTTTGTAAATATTTTTTCATATAATTGTTTAAATGTTAATTTTATCTCATTATTTAAAATTATATTTTTTTTATCTAAAAATATATCATCTAATACTTCAAAATATATTTCAAAAAAAGATCCATTGTTTAATGTATCACTAATATTATCTATATCATCTATTGTTGGTTTAAAATCTTTTTTATATTTTTTGTATCTGCCGGCCATTATTTGAGAAAGCCATAAATTCTTAGAAAATAAATAATCAATTAATTTACTTTGTAAATATTTTCAAAGAAAATTAATTCTTGAAAATTATCAATATTTATTATTTCAATGATTTCTGCATAACTGTAAGAATATTTAAATATAATTTTCATTTTTAATTAAAAAATGTTTAATGTTTTTTAAATTTTATTTTATCGTTTAAAAAATATGTAAAATTTTAAAGTATAATTTAAAGTAATAATAGATATTATTACTTCAATTAGTTCTTGCATATAGTTTTATATACCCTCGTCTTTTAGTTTTTCTATCAAGTTGCGGGCGTTGCGTGACAACTTGGCCGGCAGTTGAATTTTGACGCGTACCAACAGGTCTCCCCTCTTGCCGCGGCCCAGAGGCACACCCTTACCCTTTATCTTGAGCACTTCGGCATGGGCCAGGCCCGGCGGAATATCCAAGTGCTCCTCGCCCTCGAGCGTGGCGACTTTGTATGAGCCGCCCAAAAGTGCGTCGGAGAGTTTGACTGTCAGCTCTGTAACAAGATTGACGCCATCTTTTTTAAATCGCATGTCAGGCTGCACGTGCACTTTGACATATAGGTCGCCCGGCTGGCCGCCCGATATAGCTTCGCCCATGCCCGTAAGCCGGATCATCTCCCCACCCTCGATACCGGAGGGCACCGCTATCTCTACCTCCTCTTGTTTTTTGTAGACGCCCTCGCCGCGGCAAACATGACATTTTTCTTTGGGGACTTTGCCGGTGCCTTTGCACGTGCGGCACGGCTGCACCATCGTAACTGTGCCAAAGAAGGAGTTGCTGGTCTCGTGCACCTTGCCTTGGCCGTTGCAGGTGGTGCAGGTCAACATCTCGGTGCCCATCTGCCCGCCTGAGCCCTGGCAGGCCTCACAGACGCCTGTTTTGGCAAGCAAGACGTTGCGCTTAACCCCAAAGATAGACTCTTTAAAAGAGATTTCGAGGTCTATGGAGATGTCGCGACCGCGCTTTTGACGCACTCCGCCGGCCGCGCCAGAAAAGAAGTCGTTAAATATATCGCCCCACTCGGCGCTACCAGCAGCACCGCCAAACCCGCCGCGAGAAAATGCCTCCTGAAACTGGGAGAAGTCAAACCCCGCCGCATCAAAGCCGCCCGCCCCGCCTTGGCCACCACCGCCAAACACACGGCCGTAGCTGTCGTACTCGGCGCGCTTTTTGTCGTCACTCAAAATTGAGTACGCTTCGGAGACCGCTTTAAATTTATCTGCGTCGCCCTCTTTTTTGTCTGGATGGAACTTGTGTGCGAGTTTATGAAAGGCTTTTTTGATGTCCTCTTTGGAGGCTTTTTTGTCTACACCGAGTATTTGATAGTAGTCCTTGTTAGGCATTTCACTCATTCTACTTGTCGGTTACTTCTTCTGCAAGCGGGTCAATAACCTCATCCACAATGTCTTCATCTACCCCCGCCGGTTTGGCCCCGTCGCCCAAGAATCCGCCCGCCTGAATGCTCCATAGTTTCTGATACAGCCCTCGTTCGCGTATAAGCTCGAGGTGAGTACCCTGCGCCACTAGCGCCCCCCTCTCCATCACGACTATTCTGTCCATTTTCATAATAGTGCTCAAGCGGTGGGCAATGACTAGTACGGTTTTTTGCTTCATCAATTCCTCAAGCGCGTCTTGTATAAGCGCCTCCGACTCGCTATCAAGGGATGATGTCGCCTCATCGAGCACTAATATAGGAGCGTCTTTGAGTATCGCGCGGGCAATTGCCACACGCTGACGTTCACCACCCGAGAGTTTGATCCCGCGCTCGCCCACATATGTGTCGTATCCCTGCGGGAGCTGCGATATAAACTCGTGGCAGTGTGCGCGTTTGGCGGCCTCTATCACCTCTTGGTCGGTTGCCTCGCGGCGGCCGTAGCGGATGTTTTCCATCAGGGTGCGGTGAAAGAGTACCGGCTCTTGCGGCACAAACCCTATCGACTGGCGCAAGCTTTCCTGCGTAACCTCGGCGATATTTTGTTTGTCTATCTTTATTTCGCCCTCGGGGATGTCGTACAGCCTCAGCAGGAGCTTAGTAATGGTGCTCTTACCCGCGCCGGACGGCCCGACCAGTGCGACCTTTTCCCCACCTGCGATAGTAAGGTTAAAGTCTTTTAGCAGTTGTGTTTTTTTGCTATTAAACCAAAAGTTGACGTTATCAAACCACACCTCGCCTTTTGCTACCTCAAGCGGTTTGGCTCCACGTATATTTTTGACTCCATGCGGGATATTCAAGATTTCTACCATCTCACCGGCGTCGGCAAACGCATCATAAAAACGCCGCAAGTTAAACCCGATGCCCATAAGCTGGTTAAAGACGGTCAGCAAGTAGGATTGGATAAGTACAAAGTCACCGAGCGTAAGCTGGCCCTTTTGCCAAAACACAATCGCTCCCCACAAAAGCCCTACCTGTATAGCCACAACAAAAAGCCCAATAGCAAACCACATCCAACCGTCTACGAGCCAGTTGCGTAGCGTTTTGGCGCGCCAGTCGGCCACCACCTCTTTAAGCCGCAAACTCTCAAATTGAGTCCCGGAGAAAAGCGTAATAGTTGACTGGTTGGAGACAGCGTCCGCCAACGCACCCGTTACTCGAGTATCGGCCTCTGAGCGCGCCGCGCGCAACGGTTGGCGCACTTTAGCAATAAATATCTGAAACCAAACAAAAAAGATACACCAGACTGCCAAAGCAGAGCCGAGCCAGACGTTGCGCATAAACAGGACGACAACCGCCCCCACCACAAAGAGCGCCGTAGGGAGAAACTGTATGAGTATGTTGTCTGCAATAGTCTCAAACGCGCGGGTGTAGCGGCTTATCCGGTGCGTCAGCGAGCCTGCAAAGTTGGATATAAAAAAGTTGTACGAGTGCCCGAGCAAATACCCAAAGCTGTGCTCGTACAGCTCTGTCATGATGCCTGCTTGGAGGTACACGTTTGCCGAATCTTGCAAGCGCCGTAGCAGGCGGTCGGCAACCCACAGTGCGCCTATTATCCATAAGGTAGACAGAAGTACGGCGGCAGCGGCTGCACTGGGGTGTTGCAGAGCCAGCGTATTAAAAAACTGGCGCATGTACCATGGCGCCAGAAGGCTGACCACCTGCATCGCCACACCGGTAGCCAACACCGCACTCAAAAGCAACCGATGTTGGCGTACATATGCCCAATAGGTGCGGAGGACTGTTTTGGGTGGCGCTATTTTTTTCTTTTCTGCCTGCATTTCCTTCATCCTACAACCTTTGCCAAGTTAATAAAACAGGATAACAAAAACGGCCCCGTTGGTGGAGCCGTGTTTGCCGATGATCTAGGAACCGAATTTACGCTTTGCGCGTGCGGTAGGTGTACGTACCTGCTGCAATGGCTGCAAAAGCCGAAGCAAGGAGGACAAACCACGTCATGGCAGAGTTGCCGCCTGCGCCTGTGTTAGGCGTGCCCGGATTGCCACCAGTGTTGCCCGTGTCGGGCGTGCCGGTTGTGGCTGAAGAGATGATAGCTACGCCCATTGCTGCGCCTGTGGTACCTACATTAGTACCCGCAATTGCAATGCTGGTGCTGGCGCTCGTCTGCGCCGTTACCTTGTTGGGGAAGATGGCCGTCGCAAACGCGCTGCCGTCCGGCACCGTGGCCGGGACATCGCAGACAAACGAGAGCGTTACCAACCCGTTGGCCGGGACGGCAAGAGCCTGGTCAAAATTGACCGTGATGTCCTGCGACCCGAGAGCAGCGGCTATCGTGTTGCTACCAGTGTTGAGTGTTGTACCACCAGCGTTGGTGAGATGACAGTTGGTCAACGGCGATGCGGCCGTAACTACGCCGGTTTGCCCCGCAAAGCCCAGCGAGAGCGGGAGCGACGTAAGCGTCACATTGTCTGCACCACCCATAAGGCTGATGGTTGCCAAGGTGCGGGCATTGCCGGTTGATACGCTGGCTGGTGCCGAGACTCCTACGGTAAGGCCTGCAGCTGCAAGAGCAACGCCGGCAAAACCGAGCAGTGCGGCGGTAGAAACTATTTTTAAGATTTTCATGATGTATTAATTTTTTACCAAATAATAGGGGCGACCAACAGTGAAGACGACACTTCTGCTGTGCCGTTACCGTACAATGAACACCCTTAAGATTGGATGAAGGCTTACTTTTTCTCCGGCTCGGGCCGAGTGTCCTTGGGAGCTTGCTGGTCGCCGGGCTGCGGCGGGGCATTTTTGATAGCCTCGTACATTTTGGACAACTCTTTGGCCAAATCCTCTGTGGCAGCTTTTATTTCGGCAGTGTTGTCACTTCCCTTTTTGGCCTCTACAGCAGCAACTTTTGCGTTAATCTCTGTCTCCAGCTCTGCCGGCACTTTACCCTTGTTGTCGACGAGAGATTTGCGCGCGGCATAGACAGACTGCTCGGCCATGTTGCGCGCCTCGGCCAGCTCTACTTTGGCTTTGTCGGTTGCGGCGTTGGCTTCGGCGTCTTTGCGCATCTTTTCGATATCAGTCTCGGACAAGCCCGAGCTGCCCTCGATGCGTATCGACTGCTCTTTATTGGTTGTCTTATCCTTGGCTTTGACGGTAAGTATGCCGTTGGCATCAACATCAAAGGTGACCTCTACCTGCGGCAAGCCACGCGGTGCCGGCGGTATACCGTCAAGCACAAAGCGGCCCAGCGACTTGTTGTCCGCTGCCATGGCACGCTCGCCTTGGGTTACATGTATCTCGACGCTGGTTTGGTTGTCGCTCGCAGTAGAGAATATCTGTGAGCGGCTGGTTGGGATAGTGGTGTTGCGCTCAATAAGCTTGGTAGCTACGTTGCCCATTGTCTCGATACCGAGCGAGAGTGGTATGACGTCGAGCAAAAGCACGTCGCGCACCTCGCCGCCCAAGATGCCGCCCTGTATGGCGGCCCCCACGGCCACCACCTCGTCGGGGTTGACCGACATGTTGGGCTTTTTGCCAAAGAATTTCTCTACCGCGGCCTGCATGGCGGGCATGCGGGTTTGACCGCCGACGAGTATAACCTCGTTGATATCGGCATTTTTAAACGGCGATGCCTCCATCGCGCGCTTGGTGATTGCCATTGCGCGGTCGATAAACTCGGCCGACAGCTCTTCCAATTTCGCACGAGTCATCTTTATGAGCAGGTGCCGCGGGCCGGATGCGTCGGATGTGATAAACGGGATGTTCACCTCCGTCTCTGTCGCGGTAGAGAGCTCTATTTTGGCTTTTTCAGCGGCCTCGTCCAAACGTTGACGCGCAAGCGGGTCGTTGCGGACATCAATGCCCGACTCTTTTTGGTACTCTGTCGCAAGCCAGTCAATTATCTTTTGGTCTATGTCTTTGCCGCCCAGGTGCGCGTCACCGTCGGTGCTGCGGACCTCGATAGAGCCCTCGGCATCGCCGCCCATCACCACCTCCAAGACAGAGATGTCAAAAGTACCGCCGCCAAAGTCAAAGACGACCACCTTTTCGTCCTTCTTTTTGTTAAATCCGTACGCAAGCGCCGCCGCAGTGGGCTCGTTGATGATGCGCTTAACATCCAGGCCCGCAATCTTGCCCGCATCGCGTGTGGCGGCGCGTTGCGCGTCGTTAAAGTATGCCGGCACGGTTATCACGGCCTCGGTTATAGGCTCACCCAACCTTTTTTCCGCATCGGCTTTGAGTTTGCCGAGTATCATGGCTGATACTTCCTCCGGGCGCATCCAGGCCTCCCCCATTTTGACCTCGATGCCGCCATTTTGTGCCTTACGGACCTCAAACGGCACAGACTTGATGTCCTTTTGTACTCCCTCCTCATCGAAGGTGTGACCGATAAAGCGCTTGATTTGGTAGACCGTGTTTTTAGGGTTGGTAACCGCTTGCCGGCGTGCAATAAGGCCCACAAGGCGCTCGCCTGTTTTGCCTACTGCAACTACAGAGGGCATTGTGCGCGACCCTTCGCTGGTCTCTAGTATCTGGGGCTCGCCGCCGCGCATAACCGCCATTGCGGAGTTGGTTGTACCGAGGTCGATTCCTAGTATTTTTCCCATAATTATATGATTACTTGAGCTGGTCTGATAATGTGATCGTTTATTTTGTATCCGGAGCGCTGAACATCAGTAACTAGGTGGTCTTCCGAATGTTTTGCCAGCGCCTCGTGCTTAGTTGGATCAAACTCCTCGCCTTTTTCTCCAAACCGCTCTACCCCTACCTTCTTTAACGACTGGTCAAACTGTTTTTGTAACATCCTGAGAGTTTCGTCGTTGTTGTGCCGTATAGCCAACTCCAGTGTGTCTAGAGTCGGAAGAAGGGCCTCAACAAGTTCGGCCTTAAGCCTGCCTTCTTTATCTAGAAGAAGCGAAGCTTCTTCCCGTTTGTAATTGGCAAAGTCGGCACGGCTGCGTTGCCACCCTTCCAAGTACTCCTGCTTTTCCTCAACAGCTTTTTTGAGCCGCTCGCGGAGCGACTTAAGCGCCGCCGGGCCGCCATCAGCCTCCTCTTCGGAGACAAACTCTTCCTCTGAAGTCTCCATACGTGTGAGTATTGTACATAAAAAAACACCGCCGTCAAATAATGACAAGCGGCGAAAACGTCCGGACGGAGCAGGCCACAGATGTTGCGGCATCTTAGGGCTAAAGCCCCGTCCGGCGGGTCCCAAACGACCCAAGAGGCTGGCGACCAATGTGGCGGAACCTCTCGGCTCCTGTCTGTTGGGAAGGGACGATGAGACCACACTGGCCGCCATGGGGAGAAGATCGAAACCGGGGATGGTGGCGGGCGATAAATCTTTCCCAAACTTGCAAGAAACCGCCGACCTATGAAGAAGGTCGAGGGTGGGATTATCAGGTATTAGCCTCTCCCCTTGTCCCGTGAGGGTTGGGGTCATGAGTGCTGATCGCGCACTGATGCTCTTGTAACCAGCCCCGAAGAGCCGGGCAAGCGGGTTGTTCCTGACCACTTAGAGCGACCTGAAGTTGCGGCTCTCCGCACCTCCCACTCTGTAACCACAGAGACCATCCATTAACAAAACTAGCCCCTGTGGGGCTAGTTGTCAAATTAACGCTTGGACCACTGCTTGCGCTTGCGGGCCTTGAGTAAGCCCGGCTTGCGGCGCTCTTTGGCGCGTGGGTCGCGCTTAAGGAAGCCCTCTGCCTTGAGCACGCCGCGCAAAGTCTTGTCGTAGTCCTCGAGAGCGCGAGAGAGAGCGTGGCGCACGGCCACCGCCTGCCCTGCAATGCCGCCACCCGATACGGTGACAGTTATCTCAAACTGGGTCGGTACAGAAACCTTAAGAAAAGGCTCAAGCGCAGTCACACGCAAAGGCTCAGTAACAAAGTAGTCATTGACGTCTTTGTTGTTGACCTTAACATCTGTGCGTGCGGCGCCGGGCGTCATACGTACGCGGGCAATAGCTGTCTTGCGGCGGCCGACGGTCTCGATGTAGCGTTCTTTAGTTGCAGTAGTAGCCATAAAAATAATTAATTTTCGATTACGAGCATTTTGATGCGTTGTGCGCGCAGCTTGTTTTTAGGCAGCATGCCCAAAATAGCCTGGCGGATGGCCTCCTTTTGCCCCTTGCGGGCGGTCAGCTGCGCATAGGTCTCTATCTTTTGGCCGCCCGGGTAGCCGGAGTAGCGTACGTACTCTTTGTCGCGGGTCTTGTTGCCGGAGATAACAACCTTGGACGCGTTGACCACGGTTACGCCGCCGGTTGCAACAACGTTTTTAACAAAGGCAGCAGAGTGCTTGCCGAGCAGCGCCTTAGCCGCTGCACTAGCAACGCGCCCCACTGTCTTGTCTTTTGCATCAATAGTCAACATATATTTTATACGAACTCAATTATGGCCATCTGTGCGGCATCGCCCTTGCGCGGCCCCATCTTAACAATGCGCAGGTACCCGCCCGTACGCTCTTTGTAGGCCTCGGCGGTCTTGATGAGCTTGCCTGCAACGCGTACATCGCCCAACTCGGCAATAAGGAGCCGGCGGTCGGCCAAAGAACCGCGCTTGGCCTTGGTGAGCATCTTCTCTACCAACGGGCGGATAGCCTTGGCGCGGGCCTCGGTGGTGCGGATGCCGCCGCGGATGATAAGGTTGCGCGACAAAGACTTAAGGAAAGCCTTGCGCGGTCCCGTCTTGCGGCCAAACTTTTTGTTTTTATCTACGTGTCTCATGGTAGTTACTTCTTTTTAATTTACTTAAATAAGGTCTTATTTAAGTATGATGCCGTAGTTAGCGAGTGCGCGCTTGATCTCCTGTATCGACTTAGGGCCCAGGCCCTCGATGTCCATAAGGTCCACCTCCTTTTTGCGCGCCAGGCCGCCGACAGTGCGGATGTTAGCCTCTTGGAGCGCGGAGATGGTGCGGGTCGAGAGCTCGAGGTCCTCGACGCGGGTCTTCATTGCCTCGGCGCTATCAAGCGGCGCGGCACCAGCGGCCATCTGAGCCTCGGCGACAGCGGCCGGGGCCTCCTCCTCTCTAAAGCCGACAACGGCCTTGAGCTGCGTGATCATTATCTCGATAGCATTTTCCAGAGCTTTGCGCGGAGTCAGCGTGCCGTCGGTCTCGATAGAGATACGCAGGCGGTTAAAGTCGGTGCGGTCGCCGACGCGCATGTTTTCTACTTCGTAGTTGACGCGGCGAATAGGAGAAAAGATTGCGTCGATAGAAATCTCGCCGATGTCAACACGGTCCTTTTTAAGCGCCTCACGCGGCACATAGCCCAAGCCGCGCTCTACACGAAACTCAGCCTCGAGTGCGGTCTTGTCGGTTATCTCGCACAGGTAAGAGTTGGGGTTAAGCAAACGGACCTGGCCCGGCAACTTAAGATCCTCGCCGGTGACCTTTTTAGGACCCTTGATGCTCAAAGACACCGTTTGCGGCTCTTGGGTAAGAACCTCAAAGCGGAGCTTTTTTAGGTTAAGCAATATGGTAACGACGTCCTCCCTAATGCCCGGCATGGTAGAAAACTCGTGCTCAACACCCTCCATCTTGACGGAGGTGATAGCGGCGCCCGGGAGCGAGGACAGCACAATGCGGCGGAGCGAGTTGCCCAGCGTGTGACCGTAGCCAGGATACAGGCCGTCTATCTCGTACGTGCCCTCCATCTCCCCTTCGGAGACGACCCGAGGCTTGCTCGGCAATGTAATGGAATACTCAATCATAACTCAATCAGTTGTATTAACTTTAATAATAAATTAACGGCTGTAGAACTGGATAACCGTTGCCGCACTAAAGGGCGCGGACGTCTCCTCTATCGTAGGAGTGTCCTCTACCTTTATGGCAAAACCGTTATCTTCAAACTTCATCCACGCCGGAGCTTTTGTCTCGGCCATGGCCTCTGTGCGGTTGGTAAACAAGGCACTGGGGCGCGACTCGGGGCGCACGGAAATAACATCGCTCTTTTCTACCTTGTAGCTCGGGATGTTGAGACGGCGACCGTTGACCAAAATGTGGCCGTGACCGACCATCTGGCGCGCGGCGCGGCGGGTCTTAACAAGTCCGGCGCGATACACGACATTGTCCAGGCGGCCTTCAAGGCGCGACAGGAGTGAGGTCGTGTTGTTGCCCTTGGCCTCCATGGCTTCGGCTACATAACGCGAGAACTGGCTCTCCGTGAGCCCGTAGGTAAAGCGTGCCTTTTGCTTTTCCAAAAGTTGTGCACCAAAGTCGCTACCACCGCGCTTGCGGCTGGTCTTGCGGGGTGCGCGCGCCTCTGCGAGCTGAAACTTTTGCGTCTGGCACTTCTCAAACACGGATGCGCCAAGACGTTTGCAGATTTTGTATTTTGGTCCGATTATCATAAAAATTATACGCGGCGAGGCTTAGGTGGGCGCGGGCCGTTGTGCGGCACCGGCGTGGTGTCTTTAATGGAGTTGACGTTGATGCCCTTGGTGGCAAATGCGCGGATGCTCGACTCGCGGCCGGCACCTACGCCGCGGACCTCGACAGCAACATCTTTGACCCCCATAGCTGCGGCGCGGTCGCCTACAAGCTCGCCCACTTTGGCGGCAGCAAACGGGGTACCCTTTTTAGCGCCGGCAAAGCCAAGCGAGCCGGAAGTAGACCAGGTAACAATGTTGCCCTTACTATCCGCCAAAGAGACTTTGGTGTTGTTGTAGGTGGCCTCGACATACAAAATACCGCTGTCGAGTTTGCGCTTGCTCTGGCGCGGGGTAGAGCTACCGGCTGCGCCGGCGTCCCCTCCTTTTTTAACAATGCGTTTCTTTCCCATATATCTTTTTATGAATGTAAAATCAGAATTTTACCGGATTAGGTTTTGCTTTCCTTGCGACGACCGGAGCCCATGGTCTTGCGGACGTTGCCGCGGACGGTGCGGGAGTTGGTCTTGGTGCGCTGGCCGCGTACCGGCATGCGGCGCGCATGGCGGGTACCGCGGTATGCACCGATGTCTTTGAGGCGCTTGATGTTGCCGGCTACCTCACGCTTGAGGTCTCCCTCCATCTTGATAACCTCGACTATCTTGCGGATAGCCTGCTCCTCTTCGGCGGTAAGCTCGTCGGCGCGCTTGGTCGGGTCTACCTTGGCTTGTGCGCAGATAGTGCGGCCGAGCGGGATGCCAACGCCATAGAGTATCGCCAAAGCGTACGGGAGTTGTTTATTGGGGAGTGTGATGCCTGAAATACGCATATATCAAAAATTAGCCTTGGCGCTGCTTGTGGCGCGGGTTAGTGCAGACAACATATACCCGCCCCTTGCGGCGGAGCATTTTACAATTAGCACACCGAGTGTGTATGGAAGACTTTATTTTCATTTCTGCTGGCAAGCAGACTCTTACAGTCTGCGAGTAATACGCCCTTTGCCACCGTACGGATCGAGCTTAACAAGAACCTTGTCTCCTACCAGGACTTTGATGCGATGGAGCCGCATTTTGCCCGCGAGGTACGCCAAGTTGGACTCCCCGTTCTCCAGGGTAAGTCTAAATAGCGTGTTAGGCAGGGCCTCTTCTACAACGCCCTGTACTTCTGCCTTGTTATCCTCCATTACGACTGACAAAAACCATCTTAACGCATGGGTGTACCCCTGTCAACAATACAGGCCCCAAAATAAGCCTATTTCTCAAGGCACTTGACAAACACTGCCATAGGGTGTATAATTAGTCCTGAACTAGAACCTGGCCATCTTGGCCTCACATCGAGGAGAAACCCTATGCTACAGGCTATTGGTTGGTTAGTGACCGCCTTTCTGTGTACGGCGGTCGAGACCGGCATCTTCAACCAAATGAAGAGGCCGTGGATCGGCATTTGCATCCTCTTGATCGCAGTGCTGTTTCTGGGAGGACTTTGGGGTGGCGCGGCACAGACGGTCATCACACAGGTTTGGCCTGCTCCGCCGCCCATCGCGTCACTGATACTGGTCGTGGTCGTCATGATCACGGGCGCGGTCACCGGCCGCTTACTTAGCGGCAAGCTATCCCGGCGCTAACACGTCCCGCAAAGAGAAAAGCCTCGCGCTTCTCTTTTGCGGGGCTTTTCAATTTCTAAAATTATTTTGCTGGTTGGGGGAAGACTACCCTTTCCACTTTGCCCAAGCGAGACTCGTGGTTTTGGACCATCTCGGCGCGGTCGTCCAAGCGGCGCTCTATGCGGTCGAGCTTTTGATCGACAACATTAAACCTCTCGTCTATCACAGCAAATTTCTGATCAACAACTTTGGTGTGTTTTTCCAACTTTTCAAGACGTTTTTCGACACGAACAAAACCTTTGGCAACTGCTCCTGTCAGATCATCTATTTTCTTTTCGAGACTCTTAAAGTCAGCCATGGTATCTAAAGTATATCATTTTAACAATCGCACCACTAAGGTGATTTTGTCCGGGTTGGAGGGGAAACTGGATTGCCAGAAGGGGCGTATCGATGCCTCACACGGCGCCTGCGCACTGCAGCGCAATGCTGGAGCAAACGACTTGAGTATGTCCTCAAACTGGCCTTTAGGCTTGCCCAGTAAGCCCTCTTTGACGGCGGCCGGGTCAAACTGCCACACGATTACGGCCGTACCAGAGAGTCCAAGCAGTAATGTGCCCAACGCCAGATCGGTTGATGATGCTGCAGCCACAGTCATTTGGGATGCCGGATCGAGGGTCACCGATGCGCCTGTATAATCTTTGATGCTTCCACGAGCTATCGCCGCTGCAAGATCACTTATTGCCACAACAGCGCCGGTAGCTGTTGCACTCTCTACTACTGCGGCGCTGCCGTCAGTCGCCGGCGCAACTGCCACGTCACCCAGCACTACTTTGAGCGTCCCCGGCACCGCAACGTACCCGTCGGGTATGACACTAGCAGCGCCGGCGTTGACTGCGGCCGTTAGGGTTTGACCCAACTCGGCTTTGGCCTTGGAGAGGTCGGCGTCGGCCACCGACGGCTCGGTGCCGATAAAGCCGCCGGTTATAGCGCCCTGCGACACAGCGCTAAATTTGTCATAACGGGGGTCGCCCTTAAATCCGGGGATGGTAAATGTGGTGACGCCGCTGCGATTGTATGTGTCGCCGGGACTGTCAGCATAGAGGGTTGCCATCGTGGTGCCCGGTGTGACACCGGACATGCCGGGCACGGTTACCGAGTCGCGGATGCGGTATATTTTGCCGTCAGGCGCGGCAAAGCGCGTGTTGGCTATTAAACGTTGGGGTGTCGTGGAAAAACTGTTGGAGATGGTTACAACACCCGAGGCCTGGCGGCTAACAGTTTTGGTGCCGGTCGCGGGGACGGTGGTGGTCGAGCTTTTTGTGACGCTAACTATTTTGTACGCAAGACCGTTGGACGGAGCGGTAAGGAATGCTGTGATAGCGCCGGGTGGTGTTACGGTCTCGGTGCGCGGCGAGACGGTTACTGTTGCTCCGGCAAAAACAGTCGAGATAAGTACACCTGCAGCAATGCAAACTAGTAAAATAGCTCCCGACCACAAGAGCATCCTGCGGCGCGGGCGCCGGCGGCGAGGCGGTCTTTGACGCGGTTCTGGCGCGGGGTGGGCTCGCTTGCCGACAGGGACATTACGTATCGAGCGCTCGCGCGGGCCGTATGGGTCGGGATTGATGTCACGCATGGGTAGTACTGATATTACCACTTTAGCGAATCGTTAGTAAAAAGAGCCTCAAGCCCAAGCATCAGGTCGGGCTCTTGCGAGTGGGCAGTCAAGAACGGGCTTACGTGACGGGCACCCAGAGCACGCACTACCCCACCGCGGGGAAACAGCTCGCTCATTGCGGGGCTTGCCGATAACGCGCGAGCAAACCACTCGCCGCTGTTGCCGTGTGCGAGTACAAAAACTTTTGCCGCGGGCGTGCCGGTCAGAATGTCTCCTGCGGCATCGGCGAAACCCTCTGCAAAGTGTCGCGATGCTTCTGCGGCGGCCTCGTGCGGTGCCCCACGCAATGCAAACAGTGAGTGCGCCTCTTCGTCGGTTAGCCCACCGTGGGTACGCAATGTGCGGACTACCGTGTGTCGCCCAAATGGCGCAGTGGCGTATGCCGAAGGCAGACCGCCCGATACGAGCAAAAGCTCGCTCACCTCACTGCCTATAAGGCACAACAGATATGACTCTTCGTACGGTAACACCTGACGCGCGCCACCGAGCATCCCTCCGGCGGCAGTATGCAGAGTGACAGGGGTGCCCGCCAAAGGCCCTGCGAGGCTCTCCCGCAGGAGTTGCTCCATGGGGGGTACAAACACCGGCTCGCCAGCTAGGTCGGGCAACCCCCACGGTGCGGAGAGAAATATCTTGGCCTCTGATATCACGCCGGCATCGCGCGCTTGTAGCGAGGAAGAGTTGCGCAGTCTGCCCGCGACCTCGGCCGCTTTGCCAAGCACTGTGCGTGCAGAAGTACCTATTGCCTGCATGAGTGACTGTGTATCGCGCGTTGCAGGCGCACGCATGTACTCGCGCGTCTCACCAAACAGGCGCGGCGCTTTGTCTACCTCGAGCCGCACCAATGCAGCGCCTACGCTGCCGTTGTCCACGTCTAAAAGGAGTACCGTCTTACCCTCGGGCTTTTTTTGCCCAAACAACATGGTTTTTATTCTAACACTGCTTTGATGCGGCGGACGCCCTGGGCTACGGCCTCTTCTTTTTGGATTTTAAAGGTGCCGGACTGCGACAGCTCGGCGGTGTGCTCTACATGCGGGCCGCCGCAGAAT
>JAZKAA010000005.1:0-9083 GCA_040389385.1 Patescibacteria group bacterium
ATGCAGCGGTTGGAAAAAACTAAGCCCGTTTTGTTTTGTGGCGACCTCAACGTCGCACATACAGCCGAGGACCTCGCCAACCCCAAGCCCAACGAGGGCAAAAAAGGATTTACCACGGAGGAGCGCAGCAGCATCGACAAAATAATTGCTGGCGGATTTATAGACTCCTTCCGCCACTTTGTGCCTAAGGGCAACGGCCATTACACGTGGTGGTCGCACTTCGCACTCTCGCGCGAGCGCAACGTAGGGTGGCGCATAGACTACTGGTTTGTCTCCAAAAAACTCCTCCCCCGCCTAAAGAGTGCAAAAATTTTGCCCGAGGTAATGGGCTCCGACCACTGTCCAGTGCTGATAGAGATTAAATAAGCTCCGCAAAAGCAGGTGTGCGGGGGTACGGATTTTTTTTGCTAAAAAATTCCTCAAGTCTCGTACCGTCGTACTTGCGAAGCCTCCCGCACACCTCTTTTGCTCTGTCCCGGCTACTCGTAAATGTCGTGATCGCCGACTTGGTGGAAGTGGATGTTGACAGGGTCAATAAATTTGAATATCACCCTGTGCGAGTAAGTAATCGAAAAGGCATAAAAGCCATCCAAGGCACCAGACAGTTTGTGCGTTTTGAGCCGTGGATCGAACGGGTCCTTTCGAAATATATTTTCTCGTTTGGCTACCAGTTCCTGCATCTCCCACGTAAGTTTTTTATACTGGCGGACAAACTTGGGTGCGTATGAAATCTTCACTCTTTGAGTTTAGCGCAAATCTCGAACAGATTTAGCTTCTATCCACTTACCGCTTTTTTCCTGACGATGGAGTTCTTTTGCAAGTTTGCGGCGGTTTTCCTCGCGCAAAAGATAGCGGAAATACTCGCTCACGGATGCAAAACCGTCTTTGCGGGCGGTTTTCTTTAACTCCACGGCAGTTTCCTTGGGTACCGATATATTGATGATAGTACGCATGTAATACAATGTATTACAAACTGTATAAACAGTCAATGAGGTAAAAAGTTAAAGCCGCACTCTCAAAGAGCGCGCCGGAAGTAATCATCTTGAGCACAGGGCCCATTGGGTCCCCCTGTGTTGTCCAAGCTGGCGCTACCCTACCACTATTTCAAAATCCGCACTACCCCCTTTTCGGCATCCACCTCCACCATGTCGCCGGTTTTGAGTACGCGCGTGGCGTTGCGTGTGCCGATGATGCAGGGTTTTTTAAGTTCGCGGCTTACTATCGCAGCGTGGCAAGTGATACCACCCTCATCGGTTACAATCGCACTCGCCAATTTCATCAGCGGGACAAACTCCGGCCGCGTCATTGATGTCACCAGCACGCTCCCCTTCTCAAACGAGGCGAAATCCTTCTCGCCGTGGATTACTTGTACCTTGCCGTGCACATGCCCGCGGTATGCCACGGCGCCTTTTATCTCTTTGGTGGTGTGGGCCGCGTCGAAGATAGCAAGTAGCTGCTCGCGTGTTTGAGCGGTGCCGCCCTCGTGTCTCACGTATCCTTCGGCGTCTATATAGGAGTGCACTCCTCCGGATGGCCTGTCTACCAAGAGTGTTCTATATGCAGGATCTGCCAGTTTGCCCGCCGCGAGCTCGTCATAAAAGGCATAGGGCGCAAGCGCGGGGTCCATGCCTGCGCGTCTGAACATTTCGCGGGCAATTTCCGAGGCAAGGGTAAACAGTGTATTAAATGGTTTGCGACGCACATCCCGCACCCACGCCGATAGTTGCATAAAGTCAAATATTTTCTGCACGCCCGGCGCATGCAACGCCCGGTGCGCGGCCACTTTGGTTTTGTTTTGCTCCACCTCCATGCGGATGCGCCCTATTTCTTTTTGTATACCCTGCACTCCGCCATGCTCGGCCAAAAGCTTGGCCCTGCGCGCTGATGTTTCTTCTATCGTCGGGGTAATAAAATAGTCGCTAAAGTACGGTTGTAACGCAGCATCAGACTTGTCGCTTGCCAGCACTTCGTCCATCCGCAGGCCCACCGACTCAAAGGTAGCCAACGACGCTGTCTCAAAAAATTCGTCCAAAAGTTCTGCCGTGCCTCCGGCCTCTTTATAAAATTTTGCGATATCCTCTTTCTCTATCATTTCGGCAAAAATAGTCGTGCTCAAAAGCACTTTTGCCAGTTCAAAAACACGCCGCAGGAGCGACTGCAGCTCGGCATCGGTCGCGTCAGTGAGTTTTGACAACGGGTACTGCCTCTCCAATGCTTCGGTGTCAGCCCACGATTGTTTAAAGGCTTGCATAAGATGCATGCGTTCCTCATCTTTGAGATAGTGGCGCAGCCCGACGCGCATGGTGTTGGGCCAGCTATCAAGCTTAAAGAAGTATGTCCCCGCCTTTTCCCAAAACAAGCCCACAAAAGGTCCCCAGTCAAAGTCGTAGTCTCTATTGAGATTAGTGACCCACTCGTGACCAAAGGTACCCCCGGCAATAAGCGGCGAAAATACGCCGGCTGCCTGCCCCGGCTCCTCATTACCCAGATATTTTTTAAATCGTTCGACTATATCCATTAGATCTTCCGTACTATACCCCTCTCCGCGTCAACCTCCACCATGTCGCCGTCTTTAAATACTTTACTCCCTATCTGTGTGTCTACTATAGAAGGGATGCCGAGTTCGCGGCTGATTATTGCGCCGTGGGACAACAGCCCACCCACGTCAGTCACAATAGCTGCGGCCTTGCGACATGCTGTCATGAGGTCGGGGGCGGTTACAGTGGCTATTAAGATGTCTCCTTGTTGCATGTCTGACATTTTCTTTTCTACGCTGCCCGGGTCTGAGTAGTTGGAGTTAATAATGCGAGCCACGCCGCGCACTACGGGGCCTTTGTTGGCTGTTCTGCCCTTAACCTCCCGTACACCCTCCGGTGTCTTAAAAGCTCCAAACTCTTCTATAAATTTTTCTGCATCTCGTCCTTCATAAAATACGTAATCTCTGCCAGGCACAGTTTTATAAAACACGTATGCCAACTTTCTTGCTTCAATGTGCAACCTGTCCATAGCCTTTCCACGGAATAGGTCCAGAATTTCTTTCTGTAAATACCATGTCAATTCTTCTGCGCTGATTCCAAATTGTTGTCCTATCTTATTTAAAATTGTGGGAATCCCGCCATCGGCGTTAAAAACAACTTTGTCGTATTGGACACGGATATCATTTTTGTGCGCCGCTACAAACTCCAAGGCCTCGCGCTTGGCGGGGTCGGTCTCTGACTCTAAGAACACTGTGTCGGTGTAGCCGTGCCCAAAGTGGCGGTACTCGTCTTGGATTTTACCCATCAACTCATATACTTGGCGCATTGATTCTTTGTCAACGGCCCCGGGGTTTTTAAATTGAAGCAGAGTTTCGTTCATTTGAGCAAAAAGTCCGTCGAGGCGTTTTGCAGAGGCGCGTATGGGGCCGATTGTAGAAAAAAATTCAACACCCTCTCTGTCCATTGCCGCCAGTGTGTGCTCAGCAGACATAAACTCGGAGTGCTTCCCTCTTTGGCCGATAATCATCGATTCGGCGGGCATGTAATCTAGTATGCCGATTTCGCCCAGTGCAAAGGTCAGACCGTAACTCTCAAATGTTAGGGCGTATTCTTTTGCATTCGGAGTGTCCATAGTTATATCTTTCTTACAGTCCCTTTCTCCGCATCAACCTCCACCATATCGCCGTCGCGGAATATCTGCGTGGCGATTTTTGTACCAATCACGCACGGCTTCTTCATTTCTCTCGCAACAATCGCGGCGTGGCACATTATGCCGCCTTCGTCCGTTACAAAGGCGCCTGCTTTGTGCATTGCAGCGATAAAGTTGGGTGTCGTCATCGGTGACACGATAATCTCCCTCTCGAGCAAGGCATTTGCCTGCTCGATATTTTTGACAATGCGGACCTTGCCACTAACCAAACCTTTCTGCGCAACCTGTCCATGGACTTCCGTTACGTTGGTATGTGTTTGACCCAATCCTTCAAATTCGTACTCTGGATGCTGACTTGTGTATTCGTCTAACGTGCCGGCAAATATTTCTTTTCCGTCAATCATAATTGCGCCTCGCATACGTTTATCCATCACGTCGCGCGCAGGCATTGCGCTTAGCTCATCGGCGTGTAGCACGTTGGCATACGCTGCTGGGTATCCACGCGACTCTACAATACGCCTGACAAATCCATCGTGATCTGCTCCCAGCTCGTCTACTTTCCGCAGTTCCGTGGCCATCTGTTTAACTGCAGCGGGGGACCCCTCGTCAATGCCCAGATAATACAGCGTAAGATTTTCCATCGCGCGGCGTGCCAACGGGAGGTACTCCGCAAGCTCGGCATCTGTAAGCGATGGATTGCTCCAATACTCTTTTAAAAACGGCAGGAGTTTGTATTGATCATTAATGATGTCTTGCATCAAATTGGGGGAAGCAGAAATTTTTTTAGACAAATCGTCATAAAACCAGTCCATGCCCTCTTTGTTTTCGTACATCTGGATACTGGTCCCGTCAAAGTGGTGGATATATAGAGGAGTGTGCGGATTGCCGCCTCCAACGGACACGTGTCCTTTGCCCAGAAGACATTCCACAAAAAATTCTTGCAAAGAGAATGTAGTATCGCGACCGTATGATTTTTCAAAAATGATTGCCATATTAGGAAATTTTACGCACAACACCATGGTCGGCATCTACCTCCACCATATCGCCGGTTTTGAGGACTTGTGTGCCGACTTTGGTCGCGATGATGCAGGGTTTGCGCATTTCGCGCGCAATAATCGCCGCGTGGCTGGTGATGCCCCCGCGGTCGGTAACAAACGCTGCGGCGCGATTCATGGCCAAAATATAGTCGGGTGTTGTTTCTGCCGCGACAAGTATGTCTCCCGGTAGGAGTTGGTCGCCATCGCTTGCGCGCATAAGCACAACGGCTCTGCCCCGTGCTTTACCTTTGTACGCTGTTTTGCCTTGTATCTCCCCCGCCATCTCCACTACCGTCTTGAGGCCAAACTTTTCTTGCAGCGCATCAAACGTAGCTCCGACAAATACGTCAACGCGCCTTTCGTCTGCGGGTGCAACAAGGCCATAGTTTTGCATCCGCGCGAGGCATTGTGTTTTATCTATTGCCGCTCCGTTGGTAACGGCGTCAATTATTTCTAGATGAGTGGCGTAGGTCAGTTCCTCAAACGTCATGTCAAATTTTTTGGCCAGGTTTTCCATCGCAGGCTTTGTGGCGTACATCATGCGGGTCATAACTTCTCCCATCTGAGTCCGCCAATATATTGCCTGTTCGGCCACCTTGAGTGCAGCTTGTAAAGAGGCAGGCATCTCGACAGCCATTGGCGCGACACTAAACGCGGGTGCGACATCAAATAGTCCGTGTAAAAATTTGTCCATTGTGCGCGGGCTCCCCTGCACGTTGTGCGTGCCCATGTACTCGGTTTCTTGCTGATGTGCCTGTATGCGGGCTGCAAGAGCCGGGTCGCGCTGCTCAACTTCTGTATATGTGACATCTCGCCCCAAGCCAAGAGCCTCGAGTGCCTCTTTGAGCTCGCGCTGGACATCAAAGTCATATAAAGGGAGAGATTTCAGATCGCGTATGTTGGAGTACACCGCTGCGCTATCGAGTCCCTGCTTGGCGATTGTGTCCTCGATTAATTTCTCCGCCGCATTGCCCATATGGTCGGTCGTCATAGCAGGAAACACTCCCCGCTCGTATAGCAACAGCGCTTTTACCAGGTTTTCTTCCGAGGAAGGGTCTGTGCGTATGGTGGCTGTGTGGGCAGCTATCTCATCCTCAATTTCTTTGGCATGGGCAAAAAGTTTTTCGGCTGTTGAACTTTTGCCTTGTACAAGCTCCCCATATACGGTGTCATACACTTCGGTATTGAGGCCGTCTTTCTCTAAAAAAGAAGCCGGGTTAAGAATCAAGTACTGCGAGCCGGCTCTTTTAAAGCCCAGCTCGCGTGCTTTGGGCGAATGGGCCCACATGGTCCAGACGGACCACGCCAAGGTCGGCGCCGCCCACTTGCCCTGCAAAAAGTAGTCATCTTTATTTTTTATGTATGACGGGATACCGTTTATGCGTTGAACTATCCGCACCACGCCGTTGTCGGCGTCTACCTCCACCATTTCGCCGTCTTTAAAAATTTGGCTCGCGATTTTTGTACCAATGACACAGGGTTTGTTGAGCTCGCGGCTGACAATAGCCGCGTGGCAGGTTAGGCCGCCTTCGTCGGTGACAATCGCGCTCGCCTTCTTCATCAACGGGACAAACTCGGGACGGGTCATTTCGGTAATGAGCACATCTCCCTCTTTAAACTTGGCAAAGTCTGCCGTGGTCAAAATAATGTTTGCCGGACCCTTTACCAGCCCGCGGCATGCAGGTGTGCCCTTGCATTCTGTTACAGACGCATCGAGCGCCACCCGTGGCGAAAGCGCATCGTACTCCAAGTAGTAGGTTTGGCCCTGTTCAAGCACCACTGACCCAATGGTGCGCTGTTCCAACTTATGTATGAGTTCGTTGGGTTGCGTTATAGAGTCTGCAAACTCTGTCCAAAACATTTTTTGTACAATCGAAACAGGGTATTTGTTTCGGCGGCACGCCTCATCCAAAAAGCGGAACATAACAAAGTTGCCTATGTAGTTTGTCCGTTTGCGTTGGTCGCGTATTGCTTCAGTTACACGTAAAAGCGATATGATATTTTGCTCCCCTTTTGTCAAAACAAGCATAGTCGCTAGTGCCTCGGCATGCGCTGTATGCACGCTCGCCTCTTTGGCAAGTGATAGTACGGTCTCTGTATCGAGTGGGCGGGTGTAAGAAAATCCGGAATTAATATAAAAGAACTCCTTCTTGTAAGCGGC
This sequence comes from Patescibacteria group bacterium, assembly GCA_040389385.1. Classification (GTDB taxonomy): domain Bacteria; phylum Patescibacteriota; class Minisyncoccia; order Phycocordibacterales; family SBAW01; genus GWA1-54-10. The sequence goes on from JAZKAA010000005.1 coordinate 6,826, forward strand.
GATCAACGCCTCTTGAGCATGCTGATCTTTTTCTTGTTTGATTGCAAAGAGACGGTCTTCGTTATCAAACATAAAGCTTCTGTACGGCGACTTTAGGAGCGCTGCTATTTCGTCGGTGGCGTTTTCGTATTTAATTTTGAGCGACTCGCTAAGGAAGTCGGATATCATGCCTTCATACAGGAAGGAAACCGCGCCGGTCCCAAAAAAGCGCGTGTACGTTTGCATAAAGTCGGTGTAGCTCTGGACCAACTCCGCATCGCTCAGGGTAGGCAAGCCGGCGGTCACCTCTCCGGCAAGACGATGGATTTGGTCTGCTTGTGCAACAACCTTGTCCCTGGTCTGCTCAAAGTAAGAAACGCCATTATTTTCGACATGAGTCAGGATTGTTTCGACTACACTTCCGTAGGCTGCTTCGTCTATCCACTCATCGGCCTTTTGTTCCGCGTCGTTTATAGAAAGAGCATAAAAGGGAAACTTAAACGTATGTTGTACATTGCTCTGACAAATCACTTCCAAAAGTGACGAGAGAGCAAAAATGCTTCCGCCAACACCGGACACCTTGTCTGCTTTAAATATACGCGCGGCCTTTTCTGTTTCTGCAGACAACGTTGTGATGGGGCGGGATTGGACTATGTAAAATTTGCCCTCGGCAAACGCCCACTCGATGTCGCAGGGAAAGCCGTAATGCATCTCGATACGCACAACAATATGTGCAAGCTCGTCTATCTGCTCGTGCGTAAGCGTTTGCGCCGACGCTTTGGGCTCTTGGATTATCTGCCACTCGTTACCCCCTTTTTCTGCACGGTACAAGCCACGTGACTGTGTACTGACATTTATTTCAGATATTTTGCGCGGAGCTTTTTCTACCACATAGCTGTCGGGGGTTACTTGGCCCGACACTATTGCCTCGCCCAAACCGTAGCCGGCTTCGATAATCAACTGGTTGCGGTCCTCGGTCACAGGGTGGACAGAAAACGCTATGCCGGAGACTTCGCTGTGCACCATTGTTTGCACCACGACCGCCACGGAGATTTTGGTGAGGTGCAATTTCTTTTCAAACCGGTAAAAGATTGCCCGCGGAGTAAAGAGCGATGCCCAGCAGCGCTGCACGTTGCGCAAAAGTTCCTCGTGTGTGGTGTTGAGATAGCTGTCGAGCTGTCCTGCCCACGCTGCAGATGCGGAGTCCTCGGCAGTTGCACTGCTGCGTACTGCTACGTGCTCGGCACCAAGCACTTTAAAATTCTTTTCTACCTCCCCTGCTATGTCAGCAGGCATTTCTGCCGTCAGTATCAAATCTTGGATTTTTTGCGAGGCCACCTCTACCGTAGACATAGCGTCGGTGTCCACCGTCTCCAAGACGTCCTCTATTTTTTTAACCAAGCCAGTCTCCTCTATAAAGCGCTCAAAGGCGTCGGCCAAAATAACAAACCCCGGGGGCACGGGTATCCCCGCCTGGGTCATCTCCCCTAAGCTAGCCCCCTTACCGCCGGCTATGCCGGCGTCCCCCTTGCCGAGCTCGTTAAAGGTCCGGATGAGCTGCATAGATACCCCCAAAATGCCATATTTTGAGCCATTTGTCGCCCTTGACAATTGGGTTGTTTGGGTGTATAATAGCAAAGAATACAGTTACTCCCGTAGGTATTCCGTCTATAGGAGCGTTTCAACCAGAGAGAAGGAAGCGTTCGATGAAGAAGCTGATTCTGGGCCGTCATGGCCAGCAGAAGAACGACCCCGCTGACACCTCGTTTTGGAAGCGGCGTGCGCCCCTCGACACAGCCCAACTCGACGTCTTATGCGCCGTCCGCGATTTCCACGGGACGGAGCGGACGTACGAAGGTCGTGTATGGGACAGCGGGCTCGATCGCGCCAAAGAGACGGCCGAGCTGCTTGCCCGGCAGACCTCACTGACGGCGATTGAGCTCGACCCGGAGGCTATCTGGGGCGAGGATGTTTGGAAGGCGGTTTCCTTCCAGAGCGACGGCAAGACCGAGAAGTCTGCCGCCGAAATGGTCGTCCAGCACGAGGACATCGTCCGGCCGATTGGGTTCCTCGGCGCCAACTTCCTTCGCCGGAAGGTGGCCGAAGCGCCGGTCGACAGCCAGACTATGGCCATCACCCATGGACCGATTGTCGACTTTATTGCCGGCAAGCTGCTCCAGCAGTGGCCCCTTTTGACCACGTTCGGGAAGGGCGATCTGCTGGCTCTGGACATGTACGACGACGGCATGGAGGGCTTGTACTCGGCCGACATGCTTCGT
>JAZKAA010000005.1:9093-48641 GCA_040389385.1 Patescibacteria group bacterium
AGCCAGGTGTTCAGCTACAAGTTCCTGTTGGCGACAGAGGCCAAGCCGAAATTTGTTCCGGCTGACGTCCTTGAGCGCGACTGAAGCACATCAATCAAGGCAGCGACGCCCGCCATAGTCTGGTGGGCGTCTTTGTTTATACAATACGATTTTTGGGTATGAAAAACCCCGGCTATGGAGTAATGCCGGGGCTTGTCTGTCGGTATTATGTCAATCCGCGATCTTTACCTCGGTGATCAGGCGGAGCTAAAGATAGTAAATCCACAAATTTTCTAAGGTTGAGAGATTACCATCTCGCAACGCAATTTTGGACTAACATAGTGACAGACCTAAACGTAATTACGTACAAAGATCAATTTTGATTCGTTCGCCTATTACAGGGCAGAAATATGCGCCGAACCGATAGTCTGATATTGATAGTACGCTTATAAAGGACATTGTAAAGGACACATTGTGGGGATAACTCCCTGTCCCTAAATCGCCTTACTCTAAGCCGACGCCTTGGTCGGCTCCCCGACCCTATAGGCGTCGGGGCAAAGTTACTCCACGAAATACTTCTTCTGAATGTCCTTTACAGCATCCTCTTCTTCGGCGGCTTTGCGCTCTTTGCCGCCCTCCCCTAGCGCTTTAAGCTCGTTGTCTTTCAGCACCGCCAGCTCCAGAGCCCGCTTATTTAAATACTCTTCGGTGTTGTGCGCGGGGTCGTCCAATACCTCCTCCAAAAGCGCGTGTAACATCCAGCCCAACCGCGGGCCCGGGCTTTCACGTGTAACATCCATCAGCCGCTTGCCGTCGGTCTTGAGCATGCCTACAGAGATAGGGTCGCGCATAGCCTGTTCTATCATCGCCTGGTACTTACGGAGGCGGAAGGGCTGCTCCTTAGGCCGCCCGGTCCCTATCCGGTCGCAAATACGCAGGTTAACGAGGTCCCAAATGTGCCCTTGGCCGACGTTGGCCACTATGCGGCGCACGGCCGAGAGCGTAACCACCGCCGGGTCGCTAAAAAACATATGCCACCGCACCAAGCTGACCACCGTAGCGATTGTTTCGCCCGGAAACTTGAGCCGCTGCAATATCTTTTTGGCCATACGGGCCCCGACCACCTCGTGGCCATGGAAGGTCCAATCCTTTTTCTCATCGCCCCAGCGCCGGGCCGCCGGCTTGCCAATGTCATGCAAAATAGCCGCCAACCGGACCTCTAAAGGCCACTCTTTGTCGGCCGCATGCTGCAGCGCACGCAGGTTGTGCTCAAAGACATCGTACTTATGGGCCTGATTTTGCTCTACCCCTACCCCCTCCAAAAGCTCGGGCAGGATAAAGGGCAAAAGGCCCAGTTTTTGGCACACAATAAGCGCCGGCATGGGCTGCGGCGACATGATTATCCGCACTAGCTCGTCGCGGATGCGCTCTTGGGATATCCGGCCCAACTGGGCCGCGCACTCCCCCATTGCAGCACTGGTGTCGGGCTCTAAAGCAAAGCCCAACTCGGCCGATAGGCGTACTGCGCGCAGGATACGCAGCGCATCCTCATTAAAACGCTCTGTAGGGGCTCCAACTGCCCGTATAACGCCTGTGTCGATGTCTTTTAGCCCATCATAAAGGTCAATCAACTCCCCTTTGCTGGGGCTATAGGCCAAAGCATTGATAGTAAAGTCGCGGCGCTTAAGATCATCCTCGAGTTTTTGGCTAAAAATAACACTATCAGGCCGTCGGGCGTCGCTATACGTGCCCTCGAGCCTATAGGGTGTTACCTCGACGACCTTAAGCTTGTCGTCTGTGACAGCGTCGTTGACCACACCGACGGTGCCAAACTCGTTGGTGTAGTAGGTGTGCGGAAATGCGGCCTGGATCTGCTCCGGCGTGGCGTTGGTGGTGACGTCCCAGTCGTTGGGCGTGCGATTAAGCAGCAAGTCGCGCACGCACCCCCCTACTACCCACGCCTCAAAACCCGCTTGCTCTAGCGCATCGGTGACCTGTTTGACCTCGGGGGGTATTTTGCTGGGCTTGAGTTCCATTTGGGTTTAGCGCAATTCTAGCAGATATTTGTTACCATTGACCTGTTAACTGCGCCCGTGGTGAAACGGAAATCATAAGTGCCTTCGAAGCATTTGTTCCAGGTTCGAGTCCTGGCGGGCGCACAAAATCGTTTTTGTGGATAACAAAACATCCGTCTAGTCCTGCATGATAGTATGTAATGATGAGGAGCGACAAGGATGTTGCCACAGCTTTGCGGAGGGCTGGGAAGAGTTACCGAGAAATCAGAAAGGAAACGGGGGCGTCTCTCAGCACGTTGTGCCTATGGTTTAAAGATCTTGAGTGGTCCAAGGATATAGGTAAAAAGCTTATTTTCCAACAGATTTCAGACAGTACCACAAAAATAATTGAGCTAAATAAAATCCGTGGCTCCCGACTCGATACCCTCTATGATTTAGGAAGAAAAGTTGCGAGTCAGGAATTCGAAAAATTGAAGACAGATCCCCTATTTGTAGCAGGAATCGTTGCCTATTGGGGTGAAGGAGACAAAGCCACCAAACATCTTTGTAGGCTTGCAAATAGTGACCCGGCAATGGTCCGCCTTTTTTGGCTTTTTCTTACTAAAAAATGCGGTATCCCCGGTAGTAAAATTAGCTGCTGGTTGATCCTATATCCCGATTTGGACGAACAAGTTCTGAAAAAACGATGGAGTTTGGAGACCAAAATACCTATAGAAAACTTTAAAAAAGCCACCTTTATTCGGGGTAGACATCCGACAAAGAGGAACGGCTATGGAATTTGTAGTATAGTTGTTTCCAGTCGTTTTTTTAAAGAAAAAATGTTAGTATGGCTTCGTCTGATAGCAGAGGAAATGAATGCGGATATGGTCTAATGGTATGACAAGTGGTTGCCAATCACTTAGCGGGAGTTCGATTCTCCCTATCCGCACAGTCGAGTGAGAAAACGCAGAAAAAGCTTGCTTTTATCTGCTTTTGCGAGCGAGCAAGCTGATATGTACCCATATCCGCACAAAGAACAATAGAAGTTAAAAGACAGCCAGGGTGTGGACAGCAAATTTGTTGAAAAGTAAAGCTAATCTCCCACAACTGTGGATAAACTTGGGGACATGTGCATAAAAGACAGCCCCACAGCGCCAAAATGTCCTTAAATTCACTATTTCTTCAGATTCAAACGTTTCAATAGTAACGTTACACATGAAAACGGCTAAAAGACAGCTCGGCGATCAGGGAGAGGAAGTCGCCTGCAAGTATCTGGCAGGGAAAGGCTATACGGTACTAGAGCGCAACTACCTTAAGCCATGGGGGGAGATCGATATCCTGGCGGAGAAGGCGAAAAGACTATATTTTATTGAGGTAAAGTCCGTTTCACGTGAAAGTGTGAGGGGAGAGAGTCTATCCCCTCCAAGTAGTTAAATATAAGCAAATACGATATAATATTTACTCCCACCCCCTACAACTGAAAAACCTTGCGAACAGAGTCCTGCCTTGGGGCTCCGGTTACTCGCAAGGTTTCCGTCTCCAGGGTGGGACTTTGTTACAAGCTAAAAACCTTGCGTATGAGTCTTGAGAAAGACCGTGTATGGCCGTATAAGCCGTGTAGAAAGCATTTCTTGGGCGTCTGGACAGAAGACCCGTGTACGGTGTGCGGGGCTACTAAAAAACGGCCTGACGACTGGGTAGAAAAGTAACTGTGCATAACCTCCCTTTGGACTTTTTGAAAGTCGTGTTTGTATAGGAGTAATGCTTCGTAGTCGCGAGGCAGGACGTTTACCCCTAACCTAAAGTTTTATGACTATAGGAGGGTGGATTAAGGGTGGTTACGTTCGCTAGGCAAAGGTTAAGCCTGGACATTCAACCGCCGAGGTACTCCCGAAAGAATAAGTGAATCCCGCAACTGGGACGACTCTTTCCAAGAGGAATCCCAATCGCAGAAGAGGAGGGTAAACCACCAATCCTGATGCGATTTTAGGAGAAACGAACAAAGTAGGGACGAAAGCAAAAGGCACCCCGGAAAGGTGCCTTTTGTCGTCGCGAGGTTGTGTACGGTCTGTACCTCCTAACTATGTCCTTTACCCTGTCCTTTATCAAGGGTTTTTATCCCCAGAAGCCTTAAATATAGCTAAAACGGGTGAAATCTACGTAAATCCCCTATACACACCATACCACGGTACTTACTTGCGGGGGATAGGCCCTGAGGGGAGAGGGTTCACGTGTAACCGACGGCTATAGGCCAGAGGAGAATGTCCATCCGGCCAAGCTCAAACGGCTCCATAGGGCTATCCAAACTTACCTCTTGGACCATAAGGTCAAGGACGACATAGAGTGGCAGATAGACGTGGCCTGCGTGTACTTGGACTTTGGTACGCGTAAGGCGAGGGTGGAAATGCTGGAAAATGTGATATTGTAAGGGTACTTTGGTGTAAAGGACACATAAAGGACATCGGGGCGTTCTCTATAGGGAGTAACGCTTGTGTGGGGTGAAAAATTTAGTCGGGGCGTAGTATAGTGGTAGTACACTTGCTTTGGGAGCATGAGGTCTGAGTCCGATTCTCAGCGCCCCGACTAAGTTTTTCACCGGATGTCTGGGAGACATCCGCGGCCCCGAAGGGGATGAGGTCTGAGTCCGATTCTCAGCGCCCCGACCAGAATATGAATAGAGTAACTCTCACGACCAAAGGGTCCAAAGACTACGAGTTGTTGGACAGCGGCAATGAGCAAAAGCTCGAGCGCTATGGCGCGGTGCTTTTGGCGCGCCCGGACCCGCAGGCGCTGTGGCCCAAGATGATGGGGGAGGATAAATGGGGAAGTGCGCAGGGGCGCTTTGAGCGCAATGGCACGGAGGGTATTTGGTATGCCAACGACCTGCCCAAGGAGTGGCCGATAGAGTTTGGCGGGCTCAACTTTATAATCAAGCCGACAAGCTTTAAACACACGGGCCTCTTCCCCGAGCAACTTCCCAACTGGGAGTGGGTTGCCGCACAAAAACCAAAAAAAGTTTTGAACTTGTTTGGCTACACCGGCGGCGTGAGCTTGGCCGCGGCCAAAGCGGGCGCAGAGGTGACACACGTTGATGCAAGCAAGACCGCGGTGGCATGGGCGAGCGACAATGCAAAGCTAAGCGGGCTAGGGGATAAGCCCATCCGTTGGATAGTCGAGGACGCGATGCAATTTGTTAAACGCGAAATAAAACGCGGCAACACCTACGACGGCATCATTATGGATCCGCCGGCGTTTGGCCACGGGCCCAAAGACGAGTTGTGGAAGATAGAGGAAAACTTTATGGAGTTTGTTGCAATGTGCAGCGAGCTTTTGAGCGACGATGCAAAATTCTTTTTAATAAACGGATACGCAGCCGGCTACTCCTCGCAAGCCTTTGCCTACAACCTCGACCCGTTGGTAAAAAAATTCGGCGGCCGTATAGAGCACGGCGACCTAACAATAGAGGAATCTTTGTCCGGTAGATTACTCCCCGCCGGCATCTTCGCCCGCTGGTCTAAATAATAAAAAAACACCAAGCAGGGCTTGATGTTAGATGGGGCTGCCTAAATCGGCAATAATGCCTGCCACGGGGCGATCGTCTTTGGCGACGGCGTTGAGGATGGACTCAAATGCCGAAGATCGTTCAAACTCGGGACCGTACAGCCGGGCGAGCTTGTCGTCGTAGGGCTTGAGCTTGTCCCGAGCAGTTTTCAATTTGTCATCAGGCATCCAGAATCTCCCTCTTCCACTAGCCACTCTACTTGCACAGACCCACTTGTCAAACTTTTTTCCGCAGGTACTATAAGGGTATGAAGCAGACGCAAAGCCTCCTCGGCCTCCTTCTCCTCCTTAGAAAGGGTGGAGGCCTTGCTTGCGTCTAAATCGACAGAAAGATTGAGAACCAAACAAGCCCTCCACCCGGAGGGTTTTGTTTTGCGTCCCAATCACACAGGAGGAGACGGGAATGGCACAAAGTTCGTTGGCAGAAAAAGTCGAGTTGGCTCCAGAGCCGGTAGCAAGCTGGGAAATTGTGGTCACGTCGGCGACCTCTACGTCTATCAGTGACAAATACGCGCGCGTGACGCTTGTTTGTACAGCGCGCGGGGTAAAGATGGTCGAGGAGCAAAACGGCAGCAATGCCGCAGAGGCCGCTCTAAGCGCGATTTGCTTGCTGGTGCCTGCAGGGGTGTTTGTCGAGCGGCCCGTGGTACAGATTGTCGGTCGTAGGGTCGAGGCTCACCTCATTGCCTCGCGCGGGAACGTCTGCGTCATCGGCACAAGCCGTAATCCTGACCCCGCTCTCGCTGTCGCAAAAGCATATCTGCATGCACTGCTCCAGCTCGACAAGGGCCCTAAGTAGCCCCCGAATGTTCGGGGGCTTTTTATTTAGTGCATGCTATCCAAAACCGCTTCCAGCTTTTTTGCTTCTGACTTTGCTACCGTTGCGTTAAAGTTGGCTGCTTTGGCGACAATATCGCCGTCGAGCAAGACCGGGATACCGCCCTGGCCCTCTGCGGCCAAACTGCGGCTAATGTGGCCGAGTGAGATAGCGTAGAGCGTGCTCGCGCCGGTGGTGGCGCCAAGGTTGGCAGTGGAGATAAGTCCGCGCAAGTTGCCGTCGGTGCTGGCCACTGCGCCGCCGGACGAGCCCGCTTGCGATGCAATCGTCCCGCCCACAGAAAAGGTGTCCACTTGCAGCCCGCCGTCAAAGGAAAAGAGTTGTCCTACGGTCGCAAATGCGGATGTTGCATACAGCGAGGTGGCGATGATGTCGCCGCCCAAAAGCCCCGCGGGATATGAGGCGAGTATCATGCGGGTGCCCACGCGGGGCGGAGAGGTCGACCACGCCAGGGCAGGGAAGCTGCTTGGCAGCACACCGGCTGGGTTGGTGGTGCCGGTAATGCGCACAAATGCGTAGTCGTTTTGTCCGGTGCCTTTGGCCTGCTCGGCTTTAATTTGCTCGGCGTTGTCGTCTATCCATTGCTGCGGCAGGTACAGCAACTCGGCACTGTAGCGTGCCTGTGCGGGGCTGCCGATACGGATAACGCACGTGATATTATTTTTGACTATATAGTCACGCAGGAGGAAAAATTGTCCGACATGCGCGTTGGTGAGTATGACGCCGCGACTGTCGATGACAACACCGCTGCCCGAGATGGGTTGGAATGCACCCCCACTGATTGTCGTGCATAAAATATTAACGAGCGCGCCGCGCACGAGCGTGTTGAGGTCAGTGTCTGACAGGGTGGGCGCCGCCGGAACTTCCGGAACAGAAGTCCTCGGGTCTCCCGTCCGGGTCCCCGTCTCCTGCGGGGAACTCGGCAGGCCAGACTTCTGCCCCGTAAGTTCCGGCTTTGCTGACGTCGTGCTTGCGATAGGAAACTCCCCGCCGGTGGTTGTCTCGGTGGGCAGGCTCGTGGGGGTCGGAGCGAGCGCGGTATGGGTCAGGCCAAATATTCCGACAACAATAAGCGCGATGATCCCAAGCACATTAAGTATGGCGGCTATCAGATTCATATATGTGTGCGGGATGCCGGAATCGGACCGGCAACTACAGTTTGGAAAACTGTCGTTTTACCACTAAACTAATCCCGCGAGTCTGTGTATACTCAGTTTATATGAATACCAAACAAATTATAAGTGTCCTTGTCGTTATAGTTATTGCAGGCGGCGTGTGGTGGTTTTTGGCTAAGGCTCCCGCTCCGGCACCAATGACAACGCCGCAGACCGTGCAGGCCAGCACGTTTAACGAAGACGCTCAATACAGCACCATCAAAGTTGAGTACCCGACTGCGCCGGCTAAAGAGCGCGCCGCTATCGAGGCCGAGATAGACAAGGACATTGCGGACTTTAGGCAGAGCGTTGCCGGTCTTGACGCAACGGTGATGCCGAGCTTGGCCGACGGGCACAAGCTTGAGTTTGTTGCAGGGTACAAGGAGTACCACTCGACCGATACCAGCTCGTACTTTTACACTATCTTTGAAGACACCGGCGGGGCGCACCCCAACGCGTACTTTAAGACTTTTGTGTTTGATAAAGACGGCAATCGGATTGGAATCAAAGACGTAGTGGGGCCCGACCTCACCAAGCTCTCGCAGTTGGTGCGTGCTGATGTGCTCAAGCAGATGGAAGACCGCCTCGGTTTTGGGCCTGACAAAACAACATTGAGTGCGGACGGGCTTCCGGATTCGTCCTATGGCTTTTATGCGGAGGGTACAGAACCAAAAGAAGAGAACTTCCAAGACTTTGTCATAGACGGCGACACGTTGGTGATAGAAATTCCGCCCTACCAGGTAGCTGCATATGTAATGGGTAGCTTTGAGGTGCGGATCCCGCTTTCGGACATCAATCACTAACGAAAAAACCCGCCGGAATGGCGGGTTTTTTCGTCTCGAGAGGATCATTTGGCATAAAAAGCAAACTTCTTTGCTTTTTGCCCGCAAATGATGGACGGAGCCATGTCCTGCAATGGCAGGACGGCGAGTCCCGGGCCAGAAACCAAATTTTGCGACGGCAAAATTTGAGTTTATGGGAACTTACTTAACGGCTTCTTTTAGTGCCTTTGCTGGCTGGAACTTAGGCACCCGCATAGAGGGGACCTGGACCGCCTCGCCTGTGCGCGGGTTGCGCGCAGTGCGTGCGGCGCGCATCTTGGTCTTAAAGATGCCCAAACCGGCTATGGAGACCTCTTCGCCGCGCTTGAGCGCCCCGACAATGGTGTCGACCATCGTCTCGACAGCGCGTTCGCCGTCGGCCTTGGTGGTGCCCAAGACGCCGTGCACCTTTTCCGCAATGTCCTGCTTATTCATGACAAAATACGTTGGTTAGTAATGGTTATGCCCTGTAGCGGCAGTATACCCCCCTCAAAATAGATTGCAAAGCCGACGCTTTGGTCGGCTCCCCGACCTCCAGACCGTAGTCGGAGCGTCGGGGCTGTGATATTGTGGGCACCAATGACTGTAAAAAAGGCGAAAAACCCTATCGTTATTGGGGTTTCTGGCGTGCGGGGGAGCTTTAGCGAGATGGCGGGGGAGGCATACGCGGCCAAAAAGCGTCTCAAGCAGTACACGATCAAGCATTTGGTGACGGTAGAGCACGTGCTTGCGGCTGTTGAGAGGGGAGATGTTGCGGTTGGGGTCTTTCCTGTCGCCAACTCGAGCATGGGCGTGGTGCTCGAGGCCATGCATGCGGTGTCGCGGTACCGCTTTACGATGAAGGAGGCCTTTACTATCCAGGTAGTGCAAAATTTGCTGGCCCGGCCGGGGGTAGCCGCGCGTGATATCCGCACAATAGTCTCGCAACTCCCCGCGCTCGAGCAGTGCAAGCTCCAGCTCAAGCATCGTTGGCCTAGGGCCAAGCTCAAAGAGTATGCCGATACGGCCAAAGCGGCCAAGGACCTTGCAGCGGGCAAGCTGCCGCGCTCGACCGCGGTAGTTGCATCTGCCGCCGCCGCCAAACTCTATGGTCTAAACATTGTGGCGCCCGCAATTCAAGACCACAAAAACAACGCCACCTTTTTTATAGCAGCAGTTAAGTAAAAAAATCTCCCGTGGTTAGGGAGATTTGGCAACAAGGTTGATAGATTTGCCGTTCAGATATCGGCATTGCAGGACCAGAAAGTGCTTGAGCGCGATGATTATTTCGCGCGGGGTCCGCGATAGGTTGCCCAGCTCTATTTGGGGCACATGTACGGGGTCCCCTTTAAGCGGCTGACCGTAGGTAAGACCTGTCATGTGACGCACGTGCGCGTAGTCGTACCGTCTGGCCGTAGAGTGGTGTTGCTGGCCTTGCACTACGGTGCCGCTGGTGGCCACCACATACACCTCCGCCTGTGATTTGGTCTGCAAAATGGGCATCAAGTTGATAGCTCTTTGCTCGATCAGACTGTGAGTAGCGTAGTGGGTCTGAGGCATCTTGAACTCGATGACATCCACCTCGCCGGGCCGGTAGGGCTCTTGCAGGGCCTCCGTGATAGCAAGCCAACAAAAGTTAGGCGCGTCGATAGCCAAAGCAAAAGTAAACATGGCGCTCCTCCCAATCTTCCATTTTTAACCCTACGCCCGTCGCGTTTGTTTTGCAAATAAAAAGACCCCGGAGTGTGGGGTCAGTGTTTTTGCGAAAAACTATTGCATTGCAGTGCACCGACTATCAGCCGCGAGAGTTTTGTTACCTCGGGGCTGGTCTGTATGACGGTGTCGATTTCTTCTCCCACCATCGTGAGGATGTCCAACACCTGGGTAAACGAGTCGTGTGGTTCGTGATTGCTGTATGCCGGAGTACCGATCCAGTCACCGCTGCCGTCCTCCGCAGTCGTGGTAACGAGCAGCATTGCGTGTTGGGGATGGACATTCCAACTTATCTGGGACGCCATAATCATAGGCACCACGCGCGCCGCCAGCGTTGCTTTGTGTACCTTGGTATCCTCGGCCGTGCGTCGGAGCATGGTGAGAGGAATGTTTGCGTACTCCGCCTTGCTGTAGGAACGGACTTTAACCAGCTCTACAACAGCTTCGCTGTCGGGGTAGCTGGCCTTGAGTGCCATGCGGATGTGATCGGCGGCCAACTCGGCGACGCCAGTCTCCAGCGTGTTCTCCAGACAGACATAGATGTTTTCTGCCATGACGCGCTCCAATGCAGGGGTTCAGCCTCTTTGACTGTAGCAGGTAAACTCTACCGGGCAAACTCGATGGCGCGGGTTTCGCGGAAGACGGCCACCTTTATTTCGCCCGGATATTTAAGCTCGTTTTCTATACGCAGCGCAATATTGCGCGCCAGCTCGCGCGCCTGAAAGTCGGTCATCTCTTCGGGCTTAACAAAGACGCGCACTTCGCGGCCGGCAGAAATTGCGTACGATTTTTCTACCCCCGCAAACGAGTTGGCAATGCCCTCGATGTCGGCCAAGCGCTTGATGTATTGCTCGACACTGTCGCGGCGCGCGCCGGGGCGCCCGCCCGATATTGCATCGGCCACCTGCACAATCATGCTCTCCGGAGTTTCGTACGGGTACTCCTCGTGGTGGGCCTGCATGGCCTTGATGACCTCTTCTTGCACACCAAACTTTTGCAATATGCGGCGGCCTATCTCCACGTGAGTGCCCTGCACCTCGTGGTCCAAAGCCTTGCCGATGTCATGCAAGAGCGCGCCCGCGCGTGCCACCTGCACGTTGGCGCCCAGCTCTTCGGCAAGCATGCCCGCGATGTGCGACATCTCTACCGAGTGCTGCAGCACCGACTGTCCGTATGATGTGCGGAAAAAGAGCCGGCCCAAAATCATAATGAGTTGCGGCGGCAGGTTGAGCACCCCGGCCTCAAACGCCGCGGCTTCGCCCTTGTCTTTGATTATTTTTTGCACCTCGGCCTGCGCCTTGGCGACAGTCTCCTCTATCTTGGCCGGTTGGATGCGGCCGTCGATTATTAAGTTTTCCAATGCGACGCGCGCAACCGCGCGGCGTATCGGGTCGTAGCTCGAGAGGATAATAGAGCCCGGCGTGTCGTCGATAATAACCTCGACACCCGTGGCGCGCTCGAGTGCCTTGATATTGCGGCCCTCCTTGCCGATTATTTTACCCTTGAGGTCGTCGTTGGGGATGGTTATGGCAGTGGCCATAGTGTCCGATGCAACCGAGTTGCCCAAGCGGTGTATCGCCGTGGTGAGTATCTCGCGTGCGCGGCGCTCCAGGCGCTCCATGCCGTCGCGCTCGAGCTTGGCCGCGCGCATCATCATGTCGTCGCTCTGCTCGCGCTCAAGCTCGGCGTATAGCTGCTCCTTGGCCTGCTCTTTAGAGAGCCCTGCCACCTTGGCCAGCTCGTCGGCGCGAGCGGTTACCATGGCCTCGGCCCGCTCTTTTACTTGTTTGACCTCCTCTATCTTTCCTTTGACCGCCTCGACCTCTTTGTCGAGCTCGATTTGTTTTTTATCCAGAGATTCCTCGCGCTTAAAGACGCGCTCCTCGGCGCGCAGGACCTTTTCCTCTTTTTCTTTTACCAGCTCATCGGCTTGCAGGAGTTTTGCCTTTGACTCCTCCTCGGCACGCAGCAAAATCTGCGCCGCCTCTTCCTTGGCGGTAAAAAGTATCTGCCTAATTTCGACCTCTATCGAGCCCTTACGCGAGAGAACGAGCAACCAACGAAAGACGTAGCCAATGACCGCACCCCCGAGCGCTGAGCCCGCGAGGAGCAGGAGTAGATTTGTTAATGACATAAAAAGTAGACATAAAAGTTTGGTTCAAAAGCACTCCGTTAGAGTACCTCATGTCTCTATATATGTCTAATTCACCAAAATGGCTACTTTTTAGCCGTGGTGATACCTTTTTGGGTGAAGATTTCGTCTACAATGCCGTACTTTTTGGCCTCGTCCGCCATCATAAAGTAGTCGCGGTCGACGTCTTTTTCTATTTTCTCAAGAGGTTGGCCGGTCGCTTTGGAGAGTATCTTGTTGAGGCGCTCGCGAGTGGCAATAATGTGACGCGCGGTGATTTCGATGTCGGTGGCCTGGCCTTGCGCGCCGCCCCACGGCTGATGAATCATCACCTCGGCGTTAGGGAGCGCAAAGCGCTTGCCCTTTTGCCCACAGGCCAAAATAACCGCCGCAGCACTGGCCGCAATACCCACGCACACCGTGGCGACGTCGGGCTTGATGTGGTTCATTGTGTCGAGGATTGCCAAGCCGGCCGTCACCGAGCCGCCGGGGGAGTTAACGTACAGTTGGATATCCTTTTTGGGGTCCTCGGCCTCCAAAAATAGGAGTTGGGCAATGACCAAGTTGGCGGTCTGGTCCTCGATAGGGCCGGAGAGGAAGATAATGCGCTCTTTGAGCAATCTGGAGTAGATATCAAAGGCGCGCTCGCCATGCGGCGTCTTTTCTATCACCATCGGCACCAGTTGAGCGTATTCTTTGGAATATTTTTCGTTGTTTTGCATGTCCTCAGTATATACTTGACGATAAACTTTTTCAAGCGCACAATAACGCCACAGGGCAATCTCTTCTCGTCCGTTCTCATATGAGCAACGGCGCAACATTGGAGGCCACCATGACTCGCTTGATCGTTGGTCTGATTCTCGTCGTTATTTTTGCGGCGTCGATGTTTTTCGGCACTGCAGATCTTCCGGCTTGGATTCCAGCCAGCACAATCGCACTGGGATTCGTCGGCCTTGCGCTGATCATCTCCGGCACCAAGAAGCTCTCGGTGTCGCATGCGTCCCGCACTGTTGTTGTCCACGGGGCGTACATTCCGTACATCCCAGGGTTGGACAAGTAGTTCTTCTGTTCGAGTTCGAAGGGTCCGGACTTCTGTCTGGGCCCTTGTTCTATATAAAATCTACTTCGCTCCTTCCAAAAGCTTCAACACTTTTTCGTTGCGGAGGACTGTCTCTATATGTACGCGGACCAGCTCGGGGTTAGCGTCTGGGAAATGCTCTATCGCATGCTTGAGCTCGGCCTCTATTTCCTTTTCATCAGCGGTGACACTCTCCTCATCGGCCAGTTTGTTTAAAATCAACTGCAAGCGCGCGCGCTTTTGTGCCTGGTCCGTGAAGTCTTTGCGGATTTGCTCCTCGGTCTTCTGGGAGTGCTTGAGATAGTCCTCAAACTTGAGCCCCATTCGCTGCACATCCTCCTGCATCTGCGCCATAATCTTGCCCAGCTCGCTCTCGACAAAAATCTTGGGTACGGCGAGCGGAGTTTGCTCGAGCAAAAGCTCGACCAGCTTGCCGCGCCGCGTAGACTGCGCACGGCGCAGCTTTTCCTCGGTGATGCCCTTTTTCATTTGCTCCTTGAGCGCGTCAAGAGTCTCAAATGCACCAACTGATTTAGCAAACGCATCATCCAGCTCAGGTACGACATCATTTTTCTTGCGCGACTGGCGTAGGTCCTCCAATGTTTTGTCCACCTCCTCGTCGGTGCCGGGGAGCGCGGTCTCCAGAGCGACCTTTTCGTGCAAAAACTTCCATGTCTTGGGTACCGACACTTCCGGGTAGAGCGTAGTGCGGATAACAAGCCCGACCGGATTGCCGGGCGCCAGCTTGGTCACCTTGATTTCCGGCCGGCCGACAACATCGAGCTTGTGCGCCTCGACCAGCTCGGGGTAAAAGTCTTTTATAAACAGCTCGGCGGCCTCCTCCAAGACGCCAACCTCGCCTACCTTTTGTACTGCTGTCGCGGGCGGCACTTTACCGGGGCGAAATCCGGGTAGCTCCATATGCTCGGCCAAGTGGGTGATAGCCCGCTCGCGGTAGGGTGCCAGCACCTCAAACGGCACCTCACCCGAGATATCTACCTCGGACTCGGGCAGGTTTTTAAGGGCGAACTGTTTCGCCAGCGCTTCAAATTGCATTTCGCGAGGATATCACAAAGCGCGGCAAAAGCCTACGCATTAATAGTCTCTTGCACGGGTGGAGTATTGAGCAGGGCCTTTTCTCGCACAAAAAAGTACACGCCGCCGGCGGCAAATACCAGTATCAACAACGCGATAGCGACCATGGGGCCGACGCCCAACCTTTCTTTTTTGCTTTCTTGTGGAGCGAGCGGTGTGTCGAGAGAGGCATCCATACTGTAAGTATATGAGTGGCATGCAATCTGCTCGTACACAAAATGTGTGGATTGCTAGTTGGAGAACTTTTGCCACACGCGGTCAATGGGGGTACAGTGGTGTACATGGCATCGATAAAAGTTTTTGGACATAAGTCGCCCGACACCGACACGACCGGCTCGGCTGTGTTGTGGGCGTGGTACCTCACCAACCACACGACCACCCCCGCCACCCCTTTTGTATTGGGCGATCTCAATAAAGAAACCCAGTTTGTGCTCACCCGTTGGGGCGTGCCTACTCCGGCGCTTTTGGAGCTTGCTGCAGATGACGACGTGGTGGTTGTCGACACCAACAACCCCGCCGAGCTGCCCGACAACATCAATAACGCCAACCTGTTGGCCGTGATAGACCATCACAAGCTGGTAGGAGGGCTCACCAGCAAAAACCCGCCGACCATCACCATGCGCCCGCTGGCCTGCACCGCCACTCTTATATACGACATGATGGGCACCGTCGCCGAGCAGATGCCCAAGGAGATGATGGGTGTGATGCTTAGCTGCATACTCTCCGACACGCTCGAGTTTCGCTCGCCCACAACGACGCCGCACGACAAGGCAGTGGCAGAGGCGCTTGCCCAAAAGCTCGGTGTTGCAATACCCCAGTATGCGGCCGAGTTGTTTGCCGCCAAGTCTGACGTCAGCGACTACAGTGACCAAGGGCTCATCCATATAGACAGCAAAGTATTCCCCGTCGGCGGCAAAAACCTCCGCGTATCAGTGGTAGAGACCGCGTCAGCTCGAGCGGTGCTCGGCCGCAAAGAGGGGATTATGCAGGCGCTCAAAGCCGAGGCGCCTAAGGGCCAGGACGGCATCCTGTTTTTTGTTGTGGATATTTTAAAAGAAGAGGCGACCGTCTTTGTCTACGACGAGTTTGTAAAAACTATTGTAGAAAAATCGTTTGGTACGAACGTGCCCGGCGACACTGTAGTCTTGCCGGGCATCGTCTCGCGCAAAAAGCAGATTATTCCTGCGCTGCAGGTGTAGCGTCGTCTTTTGTAACTTCGGTCGCTTCTGCAAGAGTTGCTTCGGCAACCGGGGCATCCTCTTTCTTTTCTACCTTGCCGCCGACCGAGTCGATGTCGATACGCCAGTTGGTAAGCTTGGCTGCTAGACGGACGTTTTGGCCGCCGCGGCCGATAGCGAGCGACTGCTGGTCGTCTGCCACCGACACTTTGGCCGTGTGTGACTCCTCGTCCAAGACGACGCTCATTACGCGGGCAGGGGACAGTGCTTCCTCGATAAAGGCTTTAGGGTCGGCGTTCCACTCTATAATGTCTATCTTTTCGCCACCCAACTCGCTGGTGACAGTACTGACACGGACGCCGCGCTGGCCAACCAAACTGCCGACAGGGTCGACGTGCGCATCGGTCGATGCCACCGCCACTTTGGCGCGGCTGCCGGCCTCGCGCGCGATAGCTTTAAATATGACGACGCCGTTTTGTGCCTCCGGCGCTTCCATCTCAAACAATTTCTTGAGGAAGTCCGGATGCGCGCGCGAGAGTCGCAGGTAAATACCGCGGGGCGACTCCTCTACTTGGTACAAAAGCGCGCGTATGCGCTCGCCCTGGCGGTAGCGCTCGCCCGGTATCTGCTCCTCGTACGGCAAGATGCCCGTGGCGCGGCCCAAGTCAATATATAAGTTGCCGCGCTCCATACGCTGCACCGTACCGCCGATAATCTCGCCCACCTTTTTGCCGTACTCGGCCACGACGGAGACCTTTTCCGCCTCGCGGATTTTTTGGATGATGACTTGCTTGGCGGTCTGGGCCGCAATGCGACCGTAGTCGTCTTTGGCCTCGAGAGGAAAGACGAGCTCCTCGCCCACAACGGCGTCGCGCTTAATAAACTTGGCGTCGCTAAGCATGATGTGCTGCTCGGGGTTATAGAGCGGCTTGGGCGGAACGGGGTTGCCCTCGGCGTCGAGCACAGGCTCGGCGTCTTGGTCCAGCTCCTCTTCCATCCGGACGGTGTTTTCGTCTACAATTTCTTTGACCTGCACAAACTCGGTTTTGCCCGAGTTCATATCCAGGTGTGCGCGGATGACCTGCCCTTTTTGTGCGTACTCTTTTTTGTATGCGGTTGCGAGCGCGGCCTCGATAGCCTCGATAACTTTGGCGCGCGGGATACCCTTGTCCTCCTCGAGTTCGCCCAAAACAGAGTTCATTACTTTGAGATCCATCATGTTGGTGTATTCTTGTTTTTTTAAAAAGAAAGACTGCCCCTCGGGGCAGTCTTTCAGATATTCCAACTATACTCCCGCTGTTTTTTAAAGTCAACTCCGACGCTTTGGTCGGAGCCCCGACCCCAAACGTCGGGGTATATAATAAAACCTATGCACGGAGACGACGTATTGTTGCGCGACTTTTTGGTTGATGCGGGGCTACTAAGCCGCTCGCAACTTGCCGATGCACTACAGCGTGCGGGTGAGGGCCCTCTTGCGCTTGCGCTCTCCGAAATGGGGGTGCTTGGCGAGGATGATTTGCGCCGCGCGTCGGCGCACGCACTTGGCGTGCCGTTTGTCACACTTGCGCGGCACGAGCTGGCGCTCGATGCGATGCTACTTATACCCGAGCCCCTTGCCCGCGCGCACAATGTCTTTGCGTACAAACTTGCCGACGGCGCCGTCGAGGTAGCCGCGCTCGACCTGGCCGACTTGGGAGCACTTGCCGACCTCAAGCGCACGCACCGCGTGTTGCCGCGGCTGACCGACGCGCGCTCGATGCGCGAGGCGCTCCTGCACTACCAAAAACATCTTAAAGAAAAGTTTGGCGAGCTGCTGACCACGGGCGCCCACCTGGGCGAGGCGTTGATAAACCACGCGCTCTACAGCCGCGCGGGCGGTGTGCACATAGACGCCGGGCAAATGACCACATTGGTGCGCTACCAAATAGGCCACGCGATGCACGAGGCGTTTGCGCTCCCCGCGCAGGCGGGCAAGCAATTGGTGGGGCAACTCAAGGCGCTGGCCAAACTCCTGCCGGTGGAGCGCGCACAGGAGGGTAAATTTAAAATAGAAAAGGACGGCCAGATAACCAACGTGCGCGTGCATGCGATGCCGCACAAAGGCGGCGAGCGGCTACACCTGCGCCTGGCACGCGGCAACGCCGCGCGCGGCTACATGCTTGAGTCGCTCGGGCTACATGGCGAGGCGCTTGCGGCAGTCGAGCGGGTGCTCGCGCGCGAGCAGGGGCTCATCACTATCACCGGCGCACTTGGCGGCGGCAAGACAACCGCGCTCCAGACGATTGAGGACCTGCTACTCTCGCCTCATCGCACGGTGTTGTGGGCAGACAATGCCGCCACCGCGCGCGCAGCGCTGCGACACGACCCGCACGCACTCTTTTTGGATGACGTACGCGACCCGGCTCTCGCGGCGCTTGCCACTGCTGCCGCGCGACGCGGCGTTCTTGTGGTGGCCGGCGTAGGTGCCGACGGGTTATTTGATGCGCCTGATGTCGAAGTCCGTGTTGCGCGCGTGCAGCGCTTGGCCAATGACCAGTTTAGGCAGATGCAAAAGTTGTCGCGTGCCGAGGTTAACGCCTTTGCCGAGCAGATTACGCCGGCACGGCTGTACGACGCTTTAAAAGAGGAAAAAGTGATAGAGCCTGGCGCCGCATGGAAGGATATTATGTTTGCACATCCCACGCCGAGCTCCGGACACCCGACCGGTTACTTTGGGCACATCGGCCTGCAAGAGGTACATGCGAGGGGCCTGCCTGCGCAGGCAGGAGCGCGCGCCGGGCTCAATTTGATAGAAGACGGGCTATTTAAGGCGGCCCAAGGGCTGACCAGTGTCGAGGAGGTCCAAAAACTCCTTATTTAGAGCCATATTTTGGTATTTTAGGCTATAGGGCTTGACAAAAGTCAAGCTAGGGTGTATACTATGCTTACACAGTCAAGGAGTAGAGGCCTTTGACACAGTTTCATAGCGAGAAGGGATATCGGCGAAAAAACCGCTCTTAGAGCAATCGCCAATGTTATTCCTCGTCGCCGGGCCTGACAGTAGGCGCGGTACGAGGGTTTGCATGCTGCGCGTCGCGCAGTGTCCATCCCTGCTTCTCACAGAAGGAGAGTGTCATGACAGGTGCAATCCTCGTTGCAGGTGTTGCAATCGTTGCCGTGTTAGCGGCAACTTCTAATCGTCTGCCCGTTATTGCGCGACTGCTCATCGCGGGTGCGGCGACGGTGTTCATCCTGGCGTTCGCGTCAAGTGGAGCGAAGTCGGCCGAAAACAAGCCGATGCAAATTTGCACCGGCGAGTGTCAGAAATCCGCTCCGGCTCCCAAGCCGAAGCAAAAGCTGAAGCAGGTCGTCGGCGCGGCGCCCCTCAGCTGGTAACCAGTTCTTCGCCGGCAGGTCTCACCACCTGCCATCCTCCCAAACTGATCGGCAACTCTCTTTTGTTGCCGGTCCCTTTCAAGCCCTTCATTACAAGTGGAGTGTTTGAAAGGGATACTACATCCCACCGCGTCGCTAGCGGGGTGCAAACGAGACCCTCTACTGTTCCATTTTTTGGACAGCCTCGTTTGTGCCCCACTGGCGGTGATAAGCATCGTCAGAAATTCAACGTCGCTCTAAAGGAGGGCAACATGTGGAAGACAATTAAGACCATTGTCGGACTCGGCATTGGAGCGATGATCGTTTACTTCATCGCGGTGCAGTTCTTTCTTCCAATCGCGACGAGCCCAAATCCGGGCCGAGCTATGGACCGGACAACACAAGGGTTCCTCAACTGGCTTGCCAGTCCGGCACAGCCAGGCGACGACGCGCGCATCGTGTCGTTCGCGTTTGTCATTGGGCTCATCTTCTTTGTCCTTTGGCTGTTTCGGAAAATTGCTGCTGATGGCAAGAAGACCTTCAGCAAAGCCAAGCCGAAGAAGAAGAAGCCCAGGCGTGTCGAAATCATCGACGACGATGACGACCACCATTAGTTCTTTGCGGCCATAGGCCGATGTGCGAGAGGCCCCTGATGGAAACATCGGGGGCTTTTTGTTTTTCTGATACTATAGGCACATGCAGAAACGGTCGCTCGTCATCGCCAATTGGAAGATGTATATAGAGTCGCCCGAGGTCGCCCGCGCTTGGGTAGCCAAGGTAGGGAGGGCCAAAAAGGATGCCGAAGTGTGGGCGGCGGTGCCGGCCCCATTTATCCCGCTCTTTGCCAAGTCGGCATTGTCCGTAGGAGCTCAGACTGTGTCGCGGCTGGATGCTGCACATCACGCACACACCGGCGAGGTGTCGGCCACAATGGTTAAAAACAGCGGCGCATCATTTACGCTTGTCGGGCACTCGGAGCGCCGTGCAGCAGGCGACACCAACGAGGCCGTGCACGCGCAGTTTGCCGCGGCACTCAAGGCGGGGCTCACGGTAGTCTTGTGTGTGGGTGAGCAGGCGCGCTCGCAAGACGGCGCGCACTTTACATATATAGAGGAGCAGTTGCGCAGCGCATTTGCAGGCGCGCAGTCGTTGGCAAAAAAAGTTGCTGTTGCCTACGAACCCGTGTGGGCGATAGGCAAGAGCGCCGAGCACGCGATGAAGCCGCCGCAGATAGAAGAGACGGTGATTTTTATCCGC
Source organism: Patescibacteria group bacterium (assembly GCA_040389385.1). Classification (GTDB taxonomy): domain Bacteria; phylum Patescibacteriota; class Minisyncoccia; order Phycocordibacterales; family SBAW01; genus GWA1-54-10. The sequence continues at coordinate 29,226 of JAZKAA010000005.1, forward strand.
AAAGTATTGGCCGAGGTGCTGGGCCGCACAGCGGCTCTTAAAGTACCTGTCTTGTACGGCGGCTCGGTCGAGCCTGCCAACGCGCACGCATTACGCTACGAGGGCGGGGTGGGCGGATTTTTGATTGGACACGCCAGCGCCAGTCCGGAAGAGTTTTTGGAGATTGTAAAACAATGCAAGGGATAAAGTCGGTACGCGATGCAGACGTTAAAGGCAAGCGCGTGATGGTGCGCGTAGATTTTAATGTGCCAATTGCAGATGGCGTCGTTGCAGATGATACACGGATTAAGGCAGCGCTCCCGACGCTCAATTTTTTGCGCGAGAAGGGTGCTGCAGAAATTATTGTAGTCACGCATTTGGGCAGGCCCGGCGGAAAAATAGTAGAAGAATTGCGTGTGGCCCCTGTGGCCAAGCGCTTGCGTGAGCTTTTTGACGCGCCCAATGTGTCGCTCTTGGAAAATATTTTATTTGACCCCCGCGAGGCTGCAAACGACGTAGCACTTGCGCAAGAGCTCGCACAAAAGGCGGATATTTTTGTAAACGACGCCTTTGCCGACCTGCATCGCCCGTACGCAACCCACCTGTCGCTCCCGCGCCTGTTGCCCAGCTACGCCGGGCTGTTGGTAGAGACAGAGATCGAGCATCTCTCGCAGGCACTCACGCCGCCCCAAGGCAGCATCGCGCTCATTGGCGGGGCCAAGTTTGAGACAAAAGAGCCTCTGCTCAAAAAATTGCTCGACACCTACAGCGAACTTTTGCTCGGCGGCGCGCTGGCCAACGACGTGCTCAAGGCACGCGGCTGGCCGGTGGGCGCATCACACGTATCGGAGCTCGGGGTGCCGGTAGATATTGCAGGCAACGAGCGCCTGGTGGTGCCGACAGATGCTACCGTGCGCGAGGGGGAGCAAGGTGCCGAGCGCACGACGTTGGTTGTCGACACACAAATAGGCGAGGCAATAATCGACATCGGCCCGGCAACAGCCGCGGCATGGGCACAAAAAATCGCCGCCGCCCCGTTTGTGCTGTGGAACGGCCCGATGGGCATCTACGAGCTCGGCTTTACCCTCGGCACCGACACGCTGGCCGAGGCGATAACAAAAAGTAACTGCAAAGCGGTTGTGGGCGGCGGCGACACGGTGGCCGCACTAAAGAAATTTACATTTGACCCGGAAAAGGTGTTTATCTCGACCGGCGGCGGCGCGATGCTCGAGTTTTTAATGAGCGGGACTCTCCCCGGGCTGGATGCTCTGCGGAAATAAATGTATATGCACATGTGGTACGTCGGTGCCAACGATATTCATGCGCACAAAGTCGGCCTTGTGGTCGACTTTTAGTTTGTGGGCCACAGTCTTGGCCGCGCGGAATAGGGGGTCAGACACGCTGTCCGGCAGATCTTGGAACCATTGGTGGTGGCTTTTGGGTATAAGCAGCGTATGGCCGGGCGACTTGGGCGCAATATCATAAAAAGCAATAGTGTCCTGGTCCTCGTATACCACCTTGGCAGGTACCTCGTGTCGGCCTATTTTGCAAAAGATACAATCGGGCATGACGTATACTATAGCAAATGAAGTCGTATCGAGTACGGGAGAGACAGCACGACGACTTGGTTGATGACTTGCTGCTGGCCCGGGGCATTATGCCCGAGGCTAAAGAGCACTTTCTTAACCCAGACTACATCGCCGATGGCCACGACCCGATGTTGTTGCCCGATATGCCCGCGGCAGTTGAGCGTATTTTGTCCGCACAAAAAAATAATGAAAAGGTTGCCGTGTGGAGCGATTATGATTGCGACGGAATCCCCGGTGGCGTTTTGCTTACGGAGTTTTTGCGCGCGATGGGGCTTGCTGTTACGCACTACATACCTCATCGTCACAAGGAGGGGTACGGATTAAATAATGAGGGCATAGATGAGTTGGTGGAGCAAAAAGTTTCGCTGATGATTACGGTTGACTTGGGCACGACCGATATCGAGTGTGTTGCTTATGCTAAAGCAAAGGGAGTAGACACAATAGTGACCGACCATCACTTGGTACACGGCGCATTGCCCGATGCATTGGTGATCAATCCCAAGCGCCCCGATAGTAAATATCCATTTGACGGCTTGTGCGGCGCAGGTGTCGCGTGGAAGTTGGCTCAGGCGCTGCAAAATAAAACACACACGCTCGGCGAGGGGCAGGAAAAGTGGCTACTCGACTTGGCCGGCTTGGGCACGCTCTCGGATATGGTGCCCTTGGTGGGCGAAAACCGGATGCTCGCGCGCTTTGGCCTGACCGTGATGCGCCGCGCGCGCCGGCCCGGGCTGCGTGCGCTTTTAGAAGTGCTGCGCATCAAGCCCTCGACACTCACCGAAGACGACGTCGCGTTTATGGTGAGCCCGCGCATCAACGCGGCAAGCCGCATGGACAACCCGCATGTGGCGGCCGCACTTTTGGGCGCCACTGACGGCGCACGCGCCGTAGAGTTGGCGCGCGAGCTCAACACCATCAACGACGCTCGCAAAACGTTGGTTGCCACAACGGTCAAAGAGGCCAACAAGCGCCTGGCGCTTGGCACACCAAGCCCGCTTATTGTGATGGGTAGCCCCGCGTGGCGGCCGGGGATACTCGGGCTGGTGGCTAACAGTCTGATGGAGGCGCACGGTAAGCCCGTGTTTTTGTGGGGGCGCGAGGGTGGCACTGCCATACGCGGCTCGGTGCGCTCCAATGGGGTCAGCGTTGTCGAGCTGATGGGCGCCGCCAAGGATGCGTTTGAGGAGTTTGGCGGGCACACAGCGTCGGGCGGATTTTCTTTGGCGGAAGAAAAGGTGCACGAGTTGCCCGCACGACTTCAGTCTGCGTACGAAACTCTTGCGGCGCAGGGTGTCGTGAGCGAGGAGAAGATAGTCGACCGCGAGCTGTCGCTGGCCGAGGTGCCCGCCGCGTACAAAGACTTGCAGCAACTGGCACCCTTTGGTGTCGGCAACACCAAGCCGTTGTTTATCTTTGGCCAGACAACGATTAAATCAATGAAGACCTTTGGCAAGCAGCAAAACCATCTTGATTTTTATCTGGAGCAAAACGGCGCACACACGGGAGCAATAGCGTTCTTTTCTAACTCCGAGTCATTTACCAAAAAAGCCGCGGGCGGCGTGCGTGCCGATATTGTAGGCCATGTCGAGATGGACTGGCGCGGCAAGCCCCGCATCCGCGTGGTTGATATTATTTAATGGAATCTCAAAACATTTTGATAGAAGGTCGCATCTACGAGCCGGTTGCCCGTCATCGGCCACCAGCTCCCGGCGATTCGCGTCTCTATAAAGGTGATGGTGTGTTCGTAAGAGTAGGGAATGCAGAAAAGATAGACGCCAATCTTTTGGTTCATAGGCGTTTAGAAAAAGCGGGATTCCCTGTTCCGCGTATTTTAGGAGAGGGTGCAGTAGGTGATGAAAAATATTTTATCGAGGAGTCCTTAGGAGACACCATACTCCGACTGCAGTTTGCAGAGGAGTTTGCCAATACAGGCCACATATTAGAAGAATCTTTTTCGTCATTTATTAATATAATGCGTCGATATCTGACTGCACAGACAAAGGCAGTAGCTGACGGTGACGCGGCTACATTTATTGAGAAGGTTCAAGTCAACCGACTTTGTAAGGAATTGCCTGAGTATGCCGAAAGAATCCAAGCAAAAGCATCCGAGCACCTCAAGTTGTTGTCGCGGTTTCCGTTTGTGCTTTCGCACGGAGACCTTAGTCCGAATAATCTTTTTCCTGAGGGAATAATCGACTTAGAAGACTCACTATCTGCTCCTTTTGGATACGATGCCGTGTGCGCTCTGATGACTGGGGATTGGTACCCAGGTGATGTGGAATTTGAGTTTGAGGTTACGCCGTATTACTTTACTCCCGCTCAAAAAGCAGAGTTTTTAGATATGTGCGACAACGTATCTACAACGGCCGGGTTTCCGCCAATTTCTAGCTCCATCGAGAGCTTTTCATTCTTTAGGGCGGCGTGGCTTACGGCAAATATGGGGGAGTGGCCTAAAACTCAAAAATACCGCCACGACCGTTTTATCCGTGAGTATTTAGATTAGACACGGCACGATATACTTCAGGCGATGGATAAAGCGGTTATTTTTTGTGACGGTGCAAGCAAGGGCAACCCCGGCCTGGGTGGGTGGGGGGCCGTGGTGCTGGCGGGGGGTCATGTGCAGGAGTTGGGCGGCGCGGAGGCTCACACCACCAACAACCGCATGGAGCTTACGGCGGCACTCAATGCGCTACGCTACGTAGCGCCCAAGGGGCCTGCATCGGTGGTAGTGTACACCGACTCCAACTACGTTATCAACGGGATTTCTAAATGGGTCCACGGATGGAAGAAGAAAGGCTGGCTTACCAAAGAAAAAAAAGAGGTCCTCAACCGCGACTTGTGGGAGCAGCTCCACACAGCGGCGCTCTCGCTCGGTGCATTGATTGATTGGAGGTATGTCGGCGGACACGTGGGCGTTGCCGGTAACGAGCGCGTAGACGCTATTGCATCCGACTTTGCGGTGAACAAACATGTCGAGTTGTACTCAGGGCCGTCGAGTACGTATACAGTTAATCTCGCCAATATTGGCGTCGATGACGTAAAGAAGCAGTCAAAGTCCAAGTCGAGTGAGCGCTCCAAAGCCAAAGCGTACTCCTACATAAGCGAGGTGGGAGGCGTGGTGATGGTGCACCGCGCTTGGGAGGAGTGCAAGGCGCGAGTACAAGGCAAAAAAGCCCGGTTTAAAAAATCTCTCTCCGCAGAGGACGAAAAGGCAATTGTGGCGCAGTTTTCCAATGCCGCAGGCCACTAAATGGGCGCTGGTGGGGCTCGTGTTTGCGGCGCTTTTTATATTTCGTATCGAGCTGTTGCTTCGGCAAGAGTCGGGGCAAACAATTACAGAGCTGATAGGTACCACCGCAGTGGTTGAGGGCACTGTGGCCGACGACCCCGACGTGCGCGACACGAGTACGCGCGTAACTATTGATACCGGCTCAGGCAAGCTAATCGCATCTTTGCCTATTGGCACGGAAGTTGCGTATGGAGATAGGGTAGAGGTTCGCGGCAAAGTCGAGGCGCCCAAAAATTTCGAGACCCAGGGCGGTAGGGAGTTTGACTACCAAAATTACTTGCGCGTGCGCGGTATCTCGGCCACCATGTCGTTTGCCAAACTCCTTTCGCAGCAAAACGGCGGATGGTCAGTCTTACGCGGATTGTTTTGGATCAAACATGCGTTTGAGCACTCGCTCGAGCGCTCTATACCGCAGCCACAAGCCGCATTGCTAGAGGGTATCTTGCTCGGCGAGCGCGGTGGGTTAAGCAGCACGCTCTTGCAGATGTTTGTAACGGTCGGGCTGATACACGTGGTGGTGCTGTCGGGCTCCAACATATCAATAGTGGGGGAGGGGGTCTTCCGCGCGCTCGGGTTTGTACCGCGGGCGCTGCGTTATCTTTTGGGTGGCGTTGCGATACTTTTGTTTGTACTGATGACCGGCTCGGGCGCGGCGGCGGTGCGCTCGCTTATCATGGGTGGCATCGGCCTGGTCGCGCGCTACTTGCGCAGGCCTCAACTCGCATTGCGCGCGCTTGGTGTGGCGGTAGCCGCGATGATTATTTGGAATCCGCTTTTTGTACTGGACTCGGGCTTTATGTTGAGTGTGCTCGCGACGTTTGGGTTGATAACGCTTTCGCCGTGGCTCGAAAAGAAATTGCCGTGGGTGCCAAGCTGGCCGCAGTTTAACTTGCGCTCTATTGCAGCCTCGACCATTGCAGTAGAAATTTATTTACTGCCTGCGCTTTTGTATTACTCAGGCAATTTTTCTTTGGCGGCGTTGCCGGTCAATCTGTTGGTGTTGCCGTGGGTGTGGCTGGTGATGCTCACGGGATTTGCCGCAGGCATCATTGGGCTACTGCACCCAATGTTGGCCATTGTTCCTGCACTTGCGTGTGATATCTTGCTGCGCGCAATGCTGCTGATAACAAAAGCGGGAGCCTCGCTCCCGTTTGTCTCGACAACTATTACCGCGTTTCCGCTTTGGATCGCACTCGCAGTGTATGTTCCACTTACTTGGGCTGCCACGAAGACAGCGCGTCAAAGCGCGCCTCGACAACGCCCCAGTTAAGATTTTTGAAAAACGCTTCCAAGTATTTGCCTTTGCCTGCTGCGCCGTAGTCCAACAAGTACGTGTGCTCCCACACATCTATTGCAAGTACAATCGGCAAGGTAACAAAGTGCCCTTGGTGCTGCTCGCCGCTAAAGCCCGCGAGTAGTTGCTGGCCGTATGCGTCCCAGTACAACAGTGCCCAGCCCGGGCCGCGCATGTTGCCGATGGCCGTCAGATACTCCTTGTGATACGAGTGATACTCCTTTTCAAACTGTGCGGCCAGTTTGCCGGAAGGGTTGAGCGCTTTCGCACCGCCCTCAAACTGCTGAAAGTAATATTCGTGCAGGCGCATACCGCCAAACTCAAATGAGCGGCGGCGGATAAGCTCACTCAACGCGTGCGCGTTCTTTTCGGTGTCCTTGGCGTACTCCGGCATTGCTGCGGAGATTTGATTAAAGTTTTTTACATAGCCCTCGTATAGTCCGATGTGCTGCTTGACCGACTCGTCCGAGATTCCGTCCAAAGAGGGGATACTGAATGTTTTTGGTGAATAGTCCATATAGGGGTAGTAAATCACCTTATTTGGCAAGATAAAATGAATATCCCCAACTACTTGCAATTTCCCCCAAATATGCTATAATAGAGGGCGGAGTAGGTTAGCTCCGCAGTTTCATCAAACGGGGGATATCCCACATGCGTAAGATGTTTATTGGCGGCCTGTGTGTCGCTGGGTTGGCTGTCGGCGTTGGTGTCGGTTCTGCTGCGGCTCTGGTGGCTCTGGCCATCAACCCGGCGCGCTTGACCATGCAACCGATGCCCGGTTCGGTCGAGATCGCCTACCAGGTGAAAAACGGGACGTTCATCCCGAGCCTCATCGCGGCCGCGCCGGTCGTCCTGCCGACCGACGTAAACCGGTTGGCCAAGAGCAACAAGCTCGTCGGCATCAAGTCCGCCAAGGACTGCGACGAGTGCGGCAAGGCTGACCACGTGCCAGCGCCGACCGCGCTGGAGCAGGTTCGCAACCTGACGCGTGAGTACAACAAGTAGCGGTTACAATTACCGCATGAAGCGTCACCACAGTGCACCAGTCCTCGCGATTGGTGCACTTTTATTTTTGTCCCTTGCTATCTGGAGTTACATTTTTGCTCCGGGGCCATTGCCCGCAACACTTTCCGTACAAGACATCGAGCCGCAGTGGTTTGCCGACGCTCTTAAGGTAGAGCAAACCAGCACAGACAAAGTTGCGGCGCTTTTTGCCGCGCTGCCGCCGGATGCTGCGTTGCCCGCGCGCACCAAAACAAGCGGCTGCATCATAAACGGCTCGTACCCGGACACCGCGTGCACGCCGGGCGAGGTATTTAAAGACGCGGCAACATCAACCATCTGCGTAAGCGGGTACACCAAGACCGTGCGCAGCGTTTCGACAAAATTGCGCCAGCAGATTTACCGCGCATACGACATTGCATATCCGCCGCCGACCGGCACCTACGAGCTCGACCATTTTATCCCGCTCGCCCTCGCGGGCGACAACTCTGCGGCCAACTTATTTCCCGAAGCGGCTGCGCCCAAACCGGGCTTTAGAGAGAAGGATGTAGTGGAAGTGTATTTGTATGAGGAGGTGTGTAAGGGTCATATAGATTTGCAGCAAGCCCAAGTACAGATAGCAACCGACTGGTTAGCGGTCTACAACGCGCTCCAGCCCGCCGACATAGCGCGCCTAAAACAAAAATACTCGAGCTGGTCGAATTAAAGTTTCTTTGTTACGGTTGGGTTAGAACAGAGAGGTGACGACATGCATGTGCTCCGCAGACTTTTTTTGGCCCCGACATTCCACCGTAACGATATTAATGCTCGGTTCGTCAGATTTTTTCTGCTGGTGTTTTTGGGCTCGTACGCCTTGGTTTTGCTCTCTGCATATGCAGCCGGAGTGATCCTTGGTCCCCCGCCCCGGGACTTTGAATCTCTGACGTTCTCGGTGGTCGCATCGATACTCGTTGTCTCCCTTACGCTAAACTTTGTTTCCTATGTTTGGGCACGATATGCCCTTACCAAGGTTGGGTTTAGCGCTCGTCATGCCAATCGGTGTGGATGGGGGATGGCAATCCAAATGCTCGGACTTTCGATAGTCAGTGGCGATGGCCTGGTCGGCTTGGTACTATGGTTGATCGGATTTAGTCTCTTTGTCCGGAATTTTACCGAAGGTCCGAGTCCGTCCCTTCCTACTTCAAAGCAGTTCTCCCGCAGATAATTAAATTCGCCTTGAGGAATTCAAGGCGGATTTTTTCTTCAAATTTTAAAACGGATTAAATAAGGCCGGCTGCCTTGAGGGTTTTGTACGGGCCGTTTTTGGCCATCGTGCGCAACCCCTTGGTGGAGAGGGTAACAGTGATAGAGCGATTGAGCTCGGGGATAAATACGCGCTTCTTTTGGAAGTTGGCATGCTTACGGAGGTTGCCGCCGGGGTTAAACTTGGTGGCACGCACCTTGTTGCTGTAGCGGCCTACAACCTTGGAGCCCTTTTTGGTTACTGCACATATCCTTGCCATAGCCGCAACACTGTAACATATCTTGTATACTAGTGCCAATGGATACTGCATTTTGGCTCGTCGTACTTATAGTGAGCGTCATCTTGCACGAGGTGGCGCACGGCTACATGGCCAACTGGCTGGGCGATCCGACCGCGCGCCTGCAGGGCCGGCTGACACTCAACCCCATATCGCATCTCGACCCGGTGGGCTCGGTGCTCCTTCCGCTTATCCTCTCTATTACCGGCTCACCGTTTTTAATCGGCTACGCCAAGCCGGTGCCCTACAACCCGTACAACTTACCGGGCAAATACGACGAGACGCTGGTGGCCGCCGCCGGCCCCGGCACCAACATTGTGCTTGCGGTGCTGTTTGGCCTGATTATCCGCTTTGGCGCGGCGGCCATATCGCCGACGATGCTGCACGCTTTTACCGTCATAGTGTTGGTCAACATGGTGCTCGCAATATTTAACCTCATCCCTATACCGCCACTCGATGGCTCTAAGATACTTTCGGGAATATTGCCCGGGGCACTGTCCGAGGGCTATGACCTGTTTCGCTCCAACTTTGAGCGGCTGGGTGTGCTCTCGGGCACACTCCTTATATTGGTAGTGTATATCTTTTTGGCGCCGTACTCTCAGGCGTTTATAACGTGGCTGTACATACTTTTGACAGGAGCGGCTATCTAATATAGATTGGTGAGAACGCGCAACGGGCGCGTTTTTCACTAAAAATGGCTCGTATATCCCAACTCGTCCGCAAAGGACGCACACAATTTACCCGCAAGTCCAAGTCGCCCGCTCTGGGGCGCGGTTTTAACACGCTCAAAAACCGTCCGGTATTTTATCCGTCGCCGTTTAAGCGCGGTGTCTGCACCAAGGTAACGACCGTAACGCCCCGCAAGCCTAACTCGGCAATCCGCAAAATCGCCCGCGTACGCCTGACCAACGGTCAGGAAATAACGGCCTACATCCCGGGCGAGGGCCACAACTTGCAAGAGCACTCGGTGGTCATGGTGCGCGCCGGCCGCGTTAAAGACATCAACGTCCGCTACCAGATTGTCCGCGGCAAGCTCGATGCTGCCGGTTTGCCTAACCGCCGTGTCTCGCGCTCGCGCTACGGTGCTAAGCGCCCTAAATAAAATACTATGCGTCGCCCAGTAAAAAATCGTAATATCGTCGGCCCGGACCTCAAGTTCCAGTCCAAGCGTGTTGAAAAGTTTATCAACTCGGTTATGTGGGATGGCAAAAAGTCCACCGCACGCAAGGTTGTCTACGACGCCTTCGATATCATCAAAGAGAAAGCCAAGGTAGAAAATCCGTTGGAGATTTTTGACACCGCAATCCGCAATGTAGGGCCGCAGATGGAAATTCGCTCCCGCCGCGTCGGTGGCGCCAACTACCAGGTGCCGCGCGAGGTACGCCCCGAGCGCAAAGAGGCGCTGGCGTATCGCTGGATACTGACTGCCGCTCGCGCGGGCAAGGGCAAGCCGATGGCGCAAAAGCTCGCTGCAGAGTTGATGGCTGCTGCCAACAACGAGGGCCCCGCAATCAAAAAGAAGGAGGACACGCACCGCATGGCCGAGTCCAACAAGGCCTTTGCCCACTTCGCCTGGTAAACTAAAATTATGAAGATACTCGATAAAAGAGATTATCTTGGGTAGTTCGGACTCCGACTTGCAGCCTGCTATAACCGAAACAAAAGAGCGCGACGTGGTCTGTGTCTATCTTGGTTTTGAGATGCAACCCAACAGAGGGCTTTCGTTCACTACCGGCCGTACCATCTTGATAAGAAATACAGAGGTGTTGGAATTTGAAAAGGTTCAAAACACTTTGTTATAAAAAACAGCGCCGAGGTGGCGCTGATGTCAACGGCTGCGGGGGCTTTTGGGCCCGCCATATGTTTTGAGACCACTGGTTCGGCTGTCGAGGTTGCCGAGTTCGCCCTCGAGTTCTCCGCACTTTTTCTCGAGGACCTCGATTTTGTCCACGAGCATATAGATTACCCGCGCTTCCTTGCTATCGTTTTGCAGACCGAGAATGTCGGCGACTTGCAGGCGCAAACTTTTGGGTTGTGGCATGACATGGAACTCCTGTTTGATTGCCGCCACGACCATACCATAGCCGTTGCTTTTTCTCTACAATCCGTTATTCTGTTGCTAACGCCAAACGGCGCGATTTTTTATGGCAGACGGCAGAGACTATCCACTCAACAAAGTACGCAACTTCGGCATAATCGCGCACATCGATGCGGGCAAGACCACCACGTCTGAGCGCGTTTTGTACTACACCGGCTCCCAGCACAAAATAGGCGAGGTCCATGAGGGCGAGACGACCACCGATTGGATGGAGCAGGAGCGCGAGCGCGGCATCACTATTACCGCCGCGGCCATTACCTGTTTTTGGGCCGTTACCCAAGAGCCGGATAAAAAAGCGATTGATAAAAAGTACCGCTTTAACATCATCGACACTCCGGGCCACATCGACTTTACCGTAGAGGTTAAGCGTTCGCTCCGCGTACTCGACGGCGCGATAGTCGTCTTTGACGGCGTGGCCGGCGTCGAGCCGCAGTCCGAGACCAACTGGCGCTATGCCGACGAGGCCAAGGTGCCGCGCATCTGCTTTATCAACAAGCTCGACCGCACGGGGGCAAGTTTTGAAAAGTCGTTTGCCTCTATTATCGACCGCCTGTCGCCTAAAGCAGTGCGCATGCAGCTGCCTATTGGCGAGGAGGGGAACTTTAATGCGGTTGTTGACCTGCTCCAGCAAAAGGCCTACGACTTTGAGGGCGCGATGGGGGAGAGTGTTGTCGAGATACCCGTGCCCGAGGACATGAAGGCCGACATAGCCAAGTACCGCGCGATGCTGGTAGAAAAAATTGTCGAGCACGACGATGCGTTGATGACCAGCTACCTCGACGGCAAAGAGCCGACGCTCGCAGAGCTTAAGACGACGCTGCGCAAAGCGGTTATCGCCAACGAGATATTTCCTGTCTACACCGGCAGCGCGCTCAAAAATAAGGGCGTGCAGTTGGTGCTTGATGCAGTTGTCGACTACCTGCCCTCGCCGCTTGATATGCCGCCGGTAACGGGCATCAACCCCAAAACAGGCGACCCGATACAGCGCCATGCCAGCGACGACGAGCCCTTTACCGCGCTTGCGTTTAAGCTCCAGGCCGACCCGTTTGTGGGCCAGTTGACCTTCTTCCGCGTATACTCGGGCACTATCGAGGCGGGCAGCTATATTTACAACTCCACTACCGGCACCAAAGAGCGCTTGGGCCGCATTGTGCGCCTGCAAGCCAACGCGCGCGAGGAGGTTAAAAAGGTCTACGCCGGCGAGATTGCCGCAGCAGTAGGATTGAAAGACACCAAGACATCGCACACACTTTGCGACGAAGCCAACCCGATTATTTTGGAACAAATCAAATTCCCCGAGCCGGTTATTAGCTTGCGCATCGAGCCCAAGACAAAAGCCGACCAGGAAAAGATGGGCATGGCGATGAAGAAACTCGCCGATGAGGACCCGACGTTTAAAGTAACCAACGACCCGGAGACACAAGAGACGCTCATAAGCGGCATGGGCGAGCTGCACCTGGAGATTATCGTCGACCGGATGAAGAGGGAGTTTAGCGTCGAGGCCAACGTGGGCAAGCCCCAAGTGGCCTACCGCGAGACAATCACCGCGCCTGCAGAGGCCGAGGGCAAGTACATCAAGCAGACAGGAGGCAAGGGTCAGTACGGCCATGTGCGCCTGCGCCTCAAGCCCCTGGAGCCCGTCGACCCGGATAAAAAAGTTTCTAAAAATACGACGCGCGAAGAGCATTTTGAGTTTATCAACTCAATCAAGGGCGGTGTGGTGCCCAACGAGTTTATCGGCCCTGTCGAGGACGGCGTACGCGAGGCTATGGAGCGCGGCTTTGTAGCCGGCTTTAAGATGGTGGACATCTCCTGCGAGCTCTACGACGGCAGCTACCACGATGTCGACTCCTCCGAAATTGCTTTTAAAATCGCAGGCTCAATGGGCTTTCAAGAGGCGGTGGGCCGCGCCAAGCCGGTCTTGCTTGAGCCGATAATGAAGGTCGAGGTCGTCACGCCGGAAAAGTTCATGGGTGATGTGACCGGCAGCCTCAACGGCAAGCGCGGTCAGATAGAGGGTATGGAAGAGCGCGGTTTGGCGCGCGCCATCAAGGCCAAGGTGCCGCTAAGTGAGATGTTTGGCTATACAACCAACCTGCGCTCTATGACCGAGGGCCGGGCCAGCTTTACGATGGAGTTTGACCACTACGAGATGGTCCCGCCGCAGGTTGCAGCGGGCATCATTGCCGCACGCAAATAATTGGGTTTATACTAGATATATGAATACAAAAACATTGGTGCGCGCGGGTATGCAGTACGTGGTTGCGGGGTTTGTCGGGGTAGCTCTTATTGTGTCGTCCTTCTTTATCCTGCCTGTGCAGCAGGCGCACGCCGCGGCCCTGACTGAGGCTCAAATAAGCGCAATATTGGGCATGCTCGTTGCATTTAACGTCCCGGCAGCCACCGTTGCCAACGTCAACGCTATCCTCCACAAGAGCAAATAGGCCAAATAGTTATCCACACCACGCACTAGCGTGGATTTCAAGAGGGGATACTATGGAGAGTAACAGGGCACCAGCGAAAGCTGGGTGCCCTTTCTCCTTATAAGTAAGCCCTTTAGACCCATGAGTCGCATACTCTGTTTGCCCGCCCCTATAGTCAGTCCGTATTTTGCAACTACCGCCCTCCTGGCGGTAGTCATATTCTGCTGCAGCTTCTTTTTTGCAGCACCTATCGCACATGCAGAGGGCCTGTCGCCCAAGCAAATGAGCGTGATACAAGGGCTCCTCTCCACGTACGGTGTGCCGGACGGAAAGATAAAGGCAGTGTCCGCCATTTTGAAGGGTGGGCCAGACGAGCACTCATCGTCAACTCTCCGTACCCAAATGGGCTCAACCACGCCGCCCAAGCCGCCACGGCCCGCTCCGGCTTCGACATCAAGTCGTGAGCAAAGCAGTGCAGGCTCGGTGCTGCAATTTATAGCGGACTACTCGGACTCATTTAACGATAACCTTGCCGCGGTTGTAACCGCTCCGTTTGCAGTATTGAGTGATGTAGCGAGTAAGCCACAAAGCAATGCTAGCGCAGTGCTGCAGTTTACGGCGGACTACTCGGACTCGTTTAACTCCAACCTCGCAGCAGTTGCGACCGCTCCGTTTGAGATTTTGACCGACGCACTGAGCGATGTGATGGTCTCTTTGGGTGTGGGGCAGTCAGCAAACACTGTTCTGGCGTTGGCCGATGACTACGGCACTGGTGCGTCGCCAACAAGCGGCGTGTACTGCCCTAAACTCTCGACGACTCTACAAAAAGGCTCGCGCGACAATGGCGCAGGAGGACAGGTGACAGAACTGCAAGCTTTTCTCACCGATTATTATAATTTGGATGAAAATGTTGTAGTCGGAGGGTATTTTGGCAAGCTCACCCAACAATATGTGGTGCAGTTTCAACAAGAAAAGGGGCTTCCTGCGCTGGGCATAGTAGGCCAACTCACCCGTGCAGCTATCGCGGCGGCGTGTAGTGGTTCCTCTAACAACTCAAAAGAGTCTACGACATCCACTCAACCCAACGCCACTAACGCGCAGAGCGGTTTTGTATTTAACTCGCCGACCAACGAGGCAATTGTTTCATTCGGCGGAAGTTTGACCGTCTCATGGACTTTTCCGAACCCTCGCGGCTATATCTACTTGCAGTTGATCTCGGCTGATACCGGCGCCAACGTCGATAGCAGCCTTGGAGGCTCGATATATCAGGCGACAGCAAAAGACTCGTTTGTGTGGAACGTCACAACGCAGACTTCTGAGAAGGGGACTCTTGTCCCTGGCCACTACAAAATCCGTGCCACTGTCAGGGACGGCAATGATGCAAAAGTAATATATGCCACTGCAGACAGTAAGGCCTTTACCATTACGCAGGGCACCGCAACTAAGGTGCAGACACAAACAACGAACAGCGGAGGCAAAGTTGTTGACCTGAAAGTGAATGGCTCGGATGGGCCAGTGACTTTGAGCGATGGGGATGCTATTACGCTGTCGTGGACATCAACGAATCCTGCCTTTACCTTTTGCCAACTGGCAGGTGCGATTACCCCGCACATTTATAACACAACGCAAACGTCCGGCAGCATGGGAGCATCTGCGTGGATAAGTTCTCCAGACTCATCCGCAGTGAGAACCATAACTGTGCATTGTGCCGGCGCAGACCTAAGTGTAAATGGCGACGATAGTGTCGTCGTCAATGTCAAACCGACAGCGTCGTCGGTCACTAGCTCATTGGCTACTTGTGCATACACTTCGAGTGGTACTGGACTGACGAGTCAGATATCGTTTAACACAGACATGGCCCAAACTGCTGACAATTGCAAAACACTTTGTACTGGTTCGCGCAATGAAAAATACGGTCTCAGTGACTCTGGTTATTGCACCTACACAAGTCAAAGCGGCGTTAAGAGTGTGATGGCTATTTCTGCCGCTGTCACGGTGAGCGCGCCCGCTTGTAAAGTTGGCGTAACTCCGGCAACCATAGTATCCGGACAAAGCGTTACCATCTCGTGGACGTCAACCAACGCCAATTATGTATATTGGACACAAAATCAGACAGGGCTGCTCCTTGGTCTGCCCGGTGACAAACTATCCCCCAGTGGTTCGCAAACATTTACGGTGAGCGGCAAAGGTGCGGCCACTCTCGAGGCAAACCTTGTGGTGGTATCAAGCACTGGTGCGCAAGCAACATGCTCAGGATATGTCGTTGTTACTGACTCCACTACTCAAGCCCCGGTTGTGTTTTCAGCGTGGCCCAATTCTGGTACTGTGCCGCTCGCTGTTACCTTTAGCACTTATTTAACGTCAAATTATATAAATTTTGGTGACGGGTCTGTGGCGTGGGTGGGCGGAGGTTCAAGTGCCTATAGCGGATTCTGCAGCGCCGCTACTGCGGACTCCTGCACCTACAATGTTACGCATACTTACTCTCAGCCGGGCACCTACACCGCAAAGCTGATGAGCAGCGGGCAACAGATGCTCTCCTCGACGGCGATAAACGTATCCGCGGCCAGCCAAGCATCAACAACGGGCGCGTTCTAGTAATACTTGCATTCTTCATCCGTCAGCGTCAGTATGGATAGCATGAAAAAGGCTATTGCTGTACTGGCGCTTTGTGCTGTCGCTGTGCCCGCGCTGGCGCAGACCTACCCGTATGGTTATGGGGTATCCTCGACAGCGACAGTATCGGCCCCCGCCGTGTACTGCCCGCAATTCTCCTACAACTTATATATAGGGTTGAGCGACTACTATACCCGCGGCCAAGTGACGCAGCTGCAGCAATTTTTGAGCACGCAGGGGTACTACCAACCCATAACGGGCTACTTCGGCTCGATGACGCGCGCTAATGTGGCGCAGTTTCAACGCGCACAAAGCGTGTACCCTATTACCGGCGGCGTCGGCCCGCTTACCCGCGCGGCTATTGCGCGTACGTGCGGCGGTGTCGTAGTTCCTCCGCAGCCCACAGGCGGTGTTTCTATCACCGGCATTAGCGGCCCGAACTCACTTGCGGTTGGGCAGTCCGGCACCTGGCAGGTAACCACCAGCGCACTCCAAGGCTCATATGTGTCTATCAGTGTCCGTTGGGGTGATGAGCTGCAATACCCATATGCCACCGGCTCTGCAGCGCAGTCCTCGTACATTGCGCAACAAAATACCTTTACCCACAGCTACCAGAGCGCAGGCACCTACACCATTACCTTTACCGCCACCGACCAATACGGTCGCAGCACTACCGGCACAGCAAGCGTGTTAGTCACCGGCGGCACGCAGCAGCAAGGGCTCTCGGTAAATCCCTCCTCGGGCGCGGCGCCGCTCACTGTCACTATTACGCCGGGCCAGTACCCCACGGGCTACTGGGCCGTACAGTTTGGCGACGGACAGACTCAGTACATGCTGCAGGGGAGTGTCACTCATACCTACACGCAGCCCGGTACCCACACCGTAACGGCGACGAGCGACATGGCGTGCTTGCACACGACGCCGCAGTGCTACACCTTTGCCGCGCAGCAAATCCTAGGTACTGCAACCGTGGTGGTTACATCGGGCCAGGTGGTGGGTGCCATGATCGTCAGCTCGCCTGTGCAGGGCCAGCAAGTACAAAACGGCACGTCGCTCGCTATTAATTGGGGGGCGCCGTACTTGGTAACGAGTGGTAGCTATGTGCTCGACCTCTATACAGCCGCCGGTGCCAAGGTAGGCACGATAGCTATCCAAAGCGCCACACAGTCAAGCGGCTCGTACAGCTGGAATGTGCCGCGCATCCCCATCAACTACATGTGCGCAATGATCTACCCCAACGGCCTGTGCGGACAAAACCTGGTTGGCGGCAGCTACTACGTGCAAGTGTCGCTGGTGCCGGGCAACGGCTTTGACAACCAGCAGCCCACCGCGACGGCAAAAAGCGGCGTGTTTACGGTCTATTAACCTTGCACCGTTTTGAGGCCTCTGCTACTATAGGGCGCAACGCACTAGGGCGTGTTTTTCTTTTGCTCTAAGGGTGTTTGGCGTACGAATTATAAATTAGTAATTAATAATATTTGTTATGGCAAATTTCGACAGAACAAAGCCGCACATGAACGTGGGTACCATCGGTCACGTTGACCACGGCAAGACCACGCTCACCGCATCTATCCTGCACGTGCTCGACATGGCCAAGGGCCAGGGGTACAGCGCACGCGTCGAGGGTGTCGACGGTATCGACAACGCGCCCGAGGAAAAGGCACGCGGTATCACCATCGCGCTCCACCACAGCGAGTATGAGACTCCCAAGCGCCACTATGCGCACATCGACGCGCCGGGCCACGCCGACTACATCAAAAACATGATCACCGGTGCCGCCCAAATGGACGGCGCGGTACTCGTGGTTGCCGCAACTGACGGCGTTATGCCCCAGACCCGCGAGCACATTCTCCTTGCGCGCCAGGTTGGCGTGCCGAAGATCATCGTCTTCCTCAACAAGGTAGACATGGTAGACGACAAAGACCTTGTCGACTTGGTAGAAGAGGAGGTGCGCGATCTCTTGAAGAAGCAAAACTACGCCGACGCACCGATACTCCGTGGCTCCGGTCTAAAGGCGCTCGAGTCTAAGAGCCTCGACGATGAGTATGCCAAGGGCGTGCTCGAGTTGGTCAACACTATGGACTCCTTCCTCCCGGACCCGGTCCGCGAGTTGGACAAGCCATTCCTGATGCCTGTCGAAGACATCTTCTCCATCGAGGGTCGCGGCACGGTAGTTACCGGCCGTATCGAGCGCGGTGTTGTTAAGGTAGGCGAGGAAGTCGAGATCGTCGGCTTGCAGCCCACCACCAAGACCACGATTACGGGTATCGAGATGTTTAACAAGCAGCTCGACCAGGGTCAGGCAGGCGACAACGCGGGCATCTTGCTCCGCGGTACCGCCAAGGATGACATCCACCGCGGTCAGGTATTGGCCAAGCCCGGTTCGGTAACTCCGCACACCGAGTTTGAGGCCGAGGTTTACGTGCTTACCAAGGATGAGGGCGGTCGTCACACGCCGTTCTTTACCGGATATAAGCCGCAATTCTATGTCCGCACGACCGACGTCACCGGCGAGGTAACACTCCCGGCCGGCACCGAGATGGTCATGCCGGGCGACACCATCACCTTTAAGGTCAAGCTCGTAGCGCCGGTTGCGCTCGAGGCACAGACCCGCTTTGCGGTCCGCGAGGGCGGCAAGACGGTAGGTGCAGGCGTCGTCACCAAAATCACCGCGTAATCTCCCTAGAACTAAAAAGAAAAGCCCGCTCGTAAGAGCGGGTTTTTTCGTTGTACAATGACCGCATGAAACTTAGAGCATACATGCAACAAGTTGTATTAAACCTAGCTCTGGGTATTCTTTTGACGGCATTTTTAGGCTGGTTTGGTTTGTACAATCACGTTTTTCAAATTGACAATTACGTGTCAGCAACTCTTTTTGCTATCTGCTTTGCGCTGGCGTTTGGCAGCGTAGTACCTTTAGTAATTTCTCTTAGATTTGGGTTTCGTCCTATAGGAATGGTCAATGCATTTTTTGGTTTCAATTCTACAACCATTGCTTTGTTTGGCGCCTCTATTGTTTGGATTTTAGTCCTGGCAGGAATTTTCAATTATCTAGACCCTTTTACTATCGTTGGGTACTGATTGCTTTTTTATAAAAATTGCGGCATACTCACTAGCGTTCGTTTATTAATCTGTAAGCGTTAGCTAATCGGGTATAGGTTATCCTGAGCTTGTCGAAGGAACAACTAGACCCAATCATTATGGCAACCGAACCAAAAGAGAAGAAAGAAACAGTTAAGAAAGCGCCGGCCAAGCCGCGCGCAAAGAAGGCGCCGGCCGTAGCCCAAGTCACGCGCCTGCGCATTAAGGTGCGCGCGTATGAGCACAAGGTGTTGGACGCATCTGTTAAGCAGATACTCGACACCGCGCTGCGCTACGACGCCAAAGTTGCCGGCCCCATACCGCTGCCTACGGAGATAAAAAAGTATACGGTCAACCGCTCAACCTTCATCTACAAAGATGCGCGTGAGCAGTTTGAGATGCGCATCCACAAGCGCCTCATCGACATCCTCGACCCGACCCCCAAAGTCATCGAGGCTCTGACCAACTTGTCTCTCCCATCCGGAGTGACGATAGACGTCAAAATGGCCTAGTCAAAAAGAGTCA
>JAZKAA010000005.1:48651-58676 GCA_040389385.1 Patescibacteria group bacterium
CGCCTCGCAAGGGCGGTTTTTTCTTGCTATTGTATTGGCGGCCCAGAGCACGAGAGGCACTTTCTTTCGGTAGCTGGGTTGTTCTCGCCGGGCACGTGTGATGCCCACGCGGCCCGGCGGGGGCCCAATTCCAAGCCCGCTGCTTTATGCGCGGGCTTTTTTATTTGTACGCGCCGTGATACGGTGGTGGCGGAAACGAAAGGGGACTGCAATGCAAGTGCAAGATCTGACGTTGTTGTACGACCTAGAGAGTCGCTACAAGAGAAAGGTGGAGCCTGCATTTTGGCCCGATGACAAAAAGCTCGTCCTTGATCTCCTGACGCCGCGGCCCAAGACCGACAAGATGAACACGCCGGGCAACAGGCGCATAATCGTCGACCCCGCAACGGGGGAGGGGATGCTCCGTGTTGCCACGTACTTCCCGGGTCCGGGCGGTAATTACAAGTTGGGAGCCTCCTCTCAGCGGTATTGGCTGATTGATGTCCAGTATCCTGTTGTTGCGGCGTTGGTTGCAGAGTTGAAGGACGGCGGGCTCATCGTGCACAAAAACGACGGCACTGGTCCCAATGACTATGCAATCAATCTCACAAATCCGGGGTACGAGGCATTTCGGAACGAATACCCTGATCTTGAATATGTGGAATTGGATCGGGCGGCCCGTCGGACGGCTGCCCGGGTCGGTGGCTCTCCATAGCCACCCTCCGCCGGTGAGTGCATGCTCGGCGCGCCACCGGCGGTAGTTTCGACCTCACGACTTTCGTGAGGTCTTTTTCTTGCATAAAAAATAGCCCTAGGGTATAGTCCTTGGGACGTTAGAAATATCACTATAAGTGATATAACTGTCGCTTCGGTCAGAATACAAACTAGTTTGTATTCCTCCCTGCGCTAAGTTATAGCGTTGTTCATGTCCCCTCGGGGACCAATCGACAACATCATGAAATTCATCCTTGGTACCAAGGGCCGTATGCTCACTGTATTTACCGACGAGGGTCGGGCTTTTGCCGCGACTGTCATTAATGCCGCCCCCAACACAGTGACCCAGGTCAAAACCAAAGAAAAGGACGGCTACCAGGCTGTCCAAATCGGCGCGCTCGAAACAAAAAAGACAAAAAATATCGCCAAGCCGCAGCTTGGTCACGCCAAGGGCAAAGGCTTCCGCGCATTCCGCGAGTACCGCACCGAAGACGCGCCGGAAATAGGCTCGACGATGGATGTCTCGGCATTTGCAGTAGGCGACAGGGTAGAGGTTTCGGCTATCTCCAAGGGCAAGGGCTTTGCAGGCGTGGTTAAGCGCCACGGCTTCCATGGCGGTCCGCGCTCGCACGGTCAAAAGCACTCCGAGCGCTCCCCTGGATCGATCGGCGGCTCGGGCGGTCGCGCAGGCGGTCGCGTTGCCAAGGGCATGCGCATGGCCGGGCGTTTGGGTAGCGACCGCGTTACCGTCCGCAATCTTTCGATCTTGCAGGTGCACCTCGAGACAGGCGAGCTGGTTATTGCAGGCGCAATACCGGGCCGCACAGGTACGCTCGTTGAGGTCAAAGGATAAAAATTCGTATGGAAACTAAAATTTACAACAAAGCAGGTAAGGAGTCGGGGAGCATTGCGCTGCCGGAGGGCATCTTTGGTGTGCAGTGGAACGCCGACCTTATCCACCAAGTAGTGGTAGCGATGGCCAGCAACGCGCGCATGCCGGTTGCCCATACCAAGGGCCGCGGCGAGGTACGCGGCGGCGGCAAAAAGCCCTGGCAGCAAAAGGGTACCGGCCGCGCCCGTCATGGCTCGACACGCTCGCCTATTTGGAAGGGCGGCGGCGTTACGCACGGCCCGCTCGCGCAAAAGATCTACGCCCGCAAGCTCAACCGCAAGGTCAAGCAAAAGGCGCTCTTGGTTGCGCTCTCGCGCAAGCTCCGCGACGGCGAGATTACGTTGGTAGACTCGCTTAGCTTTGCCGGGCCCAAGGCAACCGAGGCCAAGGCCTTTCTCTCCGCATTTAAGATTGACCGCCGCAACCACGCCGCGCTGGTAGTCTTGCCGGGCAAAGATGTTGCAACGACCAAGAGCTTTGGCAACTTTGGCAACGTGATGGTCGAGGATGTCCGCAACCTCAACGCAAGCGATGTACTGAGCAAAAAGATGCTCGTGATTGTTGACCCGCAGGCGGCCGTCGAGATTTTGTCTAAAAAGGTAACCGGCGCTGACGACAAATAATATATGACTAACGCAACCAACATTCTCAAAGAGCCCCGCATCACCGAAAAGGCCGCGTACCTGGCAGAGCAGGGTTGCTACGTCTTTAACGTCGCGGTGGGCGCCAACAAGGCGCAGATTGCCGAGGCTATCCGCGCGATATACAAAGTGTCGCCGCGCAAAGTTACGATGGTTGCAATCCAGAAAAAGGCTGTCCAGACCCGCGGTACCAACCGTGTAGGCTCTACCCGCGGCGGCAAGAAGGCGTACGTCTTTCTTAAAAAGGGTGACAAGATAGAGCTGTCATAAATTTACTGATATGAAATCCTACAAACCTTACACCAAGTCCCGTCGTCACATGACGACTGTCACCTTTAAGGGCAAAATCACCGTTGACGAGCCGCACAAGGCGCTGACCAAGGGCGGCAAACGCGACATGGGTCGCAGCCACGGCCGCATCTCGGTGCGCCACAAGGGCGGCGGACACAAGCGCCTCTTCCGCGCTATCGACTTTAAGTACGACAAGCAAGTGCCTGCCCGCATCGAAACGGTCGAGTACGACCCGAACCGCTCCGGCTTTATCGGCCTGCTTTTGTACCGCGACGGCGAGCGCCGTTACGCACTCTTGCCGCGCACGAGCAAGGTAGGGGACACTGTCGAGACAAGCGACAATGCATCGGCCAAGCCGGGCAACCGCATGCCGCTTAAGGCAATGCCCATCGGCGCATTTATATACAACGTAGAGATCAAGCCCGGCCAAGGCGGCAAGCTTGGCCGTGCTGCGGGTACGCACATCGAGCTTATCGCGCGCGACGCCGGGTACGCCGACCTTAAGATGCCCTCGAGCGAGGTGCGCCGCGTACAGGAGACCTGCTGGGCCACGCTCGGCGAGGTCTCCAACGACGAGCACCACCTGCGCACGATAGGCAAGGCCGGCCGCAGCCGCTGGTTGGGTATCCGCCCGACTGTCCGCGGTACCGCGATGAACCCGGTTGACCACCCGCACGGCGGCGGCGAGGGCCGTCAGGGCCGCGGTACGCGCCGCGCCAAGAGCATGTGGGGCAAGCCCACCGGCAAGGGTCAAAAGACACGCCGCCCCAAAAAGTACTCCAACTACCTGATAGTCTCGCGCCGCAAAGTCGGCAAACGCGGCGCCAAGCAGTAAGTAGGTACGTACCTAAGTACGTAATTAACTACGTAATAAAAAATCGCCTCCACTCGGGGGCGATTTTTCGTTACAAGGACTTGGTGAGGAAGTGCTTTGTTGCTTCCTTCCAAATCTGGCGCAATTCTGAACAGCTCACCGGGTTGGGGTGAGGGGGTGGATCAGGATAAGGCGGGCCATCGTCATCCGAAGGCCGCGGGGTTGTACGCATGCGTGCCTCCAGGGGTTCCACGGGGACTGTAGCACAAATTTGACTTAGGCGGCACGCGCGTGTAAAGTGTCCGTACTTCCGTGCCGCAAGGTCTAGCCGCTCTCTGGCTATGACGGGCAGGGAATTTCATTTTGCCACATGGCTCGATCACTCAAAAAAGGACCCTACGTTGACCCGAAGCTTCTTAAGAAGATAGAGGGCAAAAAGCCTCTGGCAACAGAGCTTATTAAGACGTGGGCGCGCCGCAGCCAGATTGCCCCCGAGATGGTCGGGTTTAAGTTTGGCGTCTACAACGGCCAAAAGCATATCGAGGTCTTGGTGAGCGAGGACATGGTCGGGCACCGCCTGGGCGAGTTCTCTCCCACCAAAAAGTTTGTCCGTCACGGCGGCAAGATGCAAAAGGAGATGGAGACCAAGGCCAAGGAGGCCGAGATAGCAGCCGCACAGGCTGCCAAGGGTGCTGCGGATGCCGCAGGCGCCAAAAAGGCCGCTGTTAAATAATTATGGATACCTCTAGCGCACAACTCAAAAATTATCGCCAAGCACCGCGCAAGGTGCGCCTGATTGCCGACCTCGTGCGCGGCAAGTCGGTTGAGCGCGCACTCATGCAGCTCCAAGTGTTGCCCAAGCGCGCATCGGGCCCGATGGAAAAGCTCATCCGCTCCGCGGCAGCCAATGCCAAGGATATACCGATGGGGGATCTCTACATTTCTAAAATCGAGGTGGGCGGCGGCGTTATCTTTAAGCGCTTTATGCCCCGCGCCCGCGGCAAAGCAGCCCCCATCAAGAAAAAGACCAGCCACATCACTATCTCCCTCGCCCGCAAAGCACCTAAAAAGGCCGTATCTCGCCCCGGCGAAACAAATTAAAGTAATACTATGTCTAAAGTAGTTAATCCATTTTCTCATCGTCTTGGCATCCTGCGCGACTGGCGTCACCGCGGCTTTGCCGAGGGTGCCGCGTACCGCGATAACCTCAAGGCAGACGTTTTGCTACGCGAGTTTTTGCTCAAGCAATTGCGCGGTATGTACATCGGCGGGCTCGAAATTGAGCGCGGCAACGGCAAGCTGCGTGTGATAGTTAAGACCAGCCGCCCCGGCATCATCATTGGCCGCTCGGGCGAGGGCTCGCTCAAGATGCGCAATAGCATCGCCGACTTTTTGAAGAAGAAAAACCTCCCCGTGCCGGAAATAAAGTTGGATATCGAGGAGATCCGCAACCCCGAGGGCAACGCGGCTATTGTCGCCTACATGGTTGCCGAGGGGCTGGAAAAGCGCCTGGCCTTCCGCCGTGTGATGAAGCAGACCGTGGAAAAGGTAATGGCCAACCGCGAGGTCAAGGGCGTACGCATCGGCCTTAGCGGCATGCTCGGCGGCGGCTCGATGTCGCGCACCGAGCACCTTAAAAAAGGCCGCATCCCGCTCCAGACCCTGCGCGCCGACGTGGACTTTGCCCGCGAGCGGGCCAACCTGCCGCTCGGTGTTATTGGCGTCAAAGTTTGGATATATAAGGGTGACATCTTTGCCAAAAACGCAAAAGAGAACAAGCAGCAATAACTACTATGTTGGTACCCAAAAAAGTAAAATTCCGCAAATGGCACACGATGCGCCGTAACCCCAAGTCGCCTAAGGTGGCTACGCGCGGTATTACGGTTGCCTTTGGCAGCCACGGGCTCAAGGCTATGACGCCCGCCCGCGTCCGCTCCAACCAGATAGAGAGCGCACGTAAGGTTATTGCGCGCTCACTTGGCAAGACCGGCAAGAGCTGGATACGTATCTTCCCCGACAAGCCGTTTACCCAAAAGCCGCCCGAAGTAAAGCTCGGCAAGGGCAAGGGCGACCCGGTTGGGTACGAGGTAGAGGTATGGCCCGGCCGCGTGCTGTTTGAGGTGGACGGCGTTACGGATGTCATTGCTATCGACGCGCTGACCAAGGCGGGCAAAAAGCTGCCGCTTAAGACTAAAGTAGTGGCCCGCCACTAATACCTATATGGCTAAGAAACTCGACTACAAAACCAATACCCCCGACGAGCTCAACAAAATCGTCGCTGATAAACGCGAGCAGTTGCGCACCTTGCGCTTTAACGTCGCAGGTAGTAAAAACAAAGACGTTAAGGCAGCAAGCAAACTCCGCAAAGAGATAGCCCGTGCTCTGACAGCCATCAATGCCCCCACAAAGGCAGCCAAATAACTATATGGACCATACAGCTACACATATAAAAGTTGGACCACGCACCTTTAACGGTGTCGTTGTCTCTGACAAAATGACTGGCTCTGCCGTGGTTGCTGTCTCGCGCTACGTCAAACATCCCAAGTACAAAAAGTACATGAAGAAGACCAGCAAGTTTATCGCCGACAACCCGGGCAACAAGGCCAAGGAGGGGGACAAGGTGGTCATCCGCTCCTGCCGCCCGCTGTCCAAAAACAAATCGTTCGAGATAGTGTTCGCATAATACCTATATGATCCAAGACCGCTCACTCGTTGTTGTTGCAGATAATTCCGGCGCCAAGATTGGACGCATTTTTAAGGTGCCCGGCGGCTCCAAAAAGCGCTACGCCTCGATAGGGGAGGTGGTTGTCTTTTCTGTACAGACAGCCGAGCCGCGCAAGGCCGTTAAGAAAAAGGATATTTTGCACGGTGTGGTTGTGCGTCAGCGACAGCCCTTCCGCCGCAAAGACGGCAGCTACATCCGCTTTGACGAAAACGCGGTGGTAGTACTCGAGTGGGGTGCAAAAGACAAGAAGGAGCCCAAGGCCGGCCGCATCTTTGGCCCTATCCCGCGCGAGCTGCAGGAGCTCGGCTACCAGACGATAATCTCCCGCGCCCCGGAAGTTGTATAACACTATGAATCCGAAACTCCACGTAAAAAAGGGCGACACCGTAGTGGTGATGTCCGGCAATGACAAAGGCAAGAGCGGCAAGGTAACCGCGGTCTTTCCTAAACTCGGCAAAGTAGTTGTCGAGGGCATTAACATGCGCACCAAGCACCAAAAGCCGCGCCGCGCCGGCCAGTCTGGCCAAGTGGTGCAAAAGCAGCACCCGATTGCCGCGTCTAAAGTCGCCCTCAAAAAATAAATTGTATGGAACTTATTCAAGACAGACAAAAGAGCGTATTTAAAGATCTTGGCAAAAACCATGGGTGGACCAGCTCTATGCAGACGCCTAAAGTAACCAAGGTGGTTGTGGCTGCAGGCGTTGGCAAGTTTATGAAGGACAAGCCCAAAGTAGAGTTGGTGGCCAACCGCTTGGCACGCATCACCGGCCAAAAGCCGGCGGACCGCGGCGCCAAAAAGTCTATCGCAACCTACAAGACCCGCATCGGCGACAAAATCGG
Organism: Patescibacteria group bacterium; assembly: GCA_040389385.1. Classification (GTDB taxonomy): domain Bacteria; phylum Patescibacteriota; class Minisyncoccia; order Phycocordibacterales; family SBAW01; genus GWA1-54-10. The sequence goes on from JAZKAA010000005.1 coordinate 55,548, forward strand.
ATATCAGGTTACACTCCGCGGCAAGCGCGCACAGGACTTTCTTAACCGCCTTATCCACGTTGCGCTCCCGCGCACCAAGGACTTTAAGGGCATCAATGTCGGCGCCATCGACGAGATGGGCAACTACACGCTCGGCATCAAAGAGCACTCCGTGTTCCCTGAGACGGCCGACGAGGATATCAAAGACGTTTTTGGCATAGGTGTGACTGTCGTCACCACCGCCAAGGACAAAGCATCTGCCAAAGCGTACCTAACCCACCTCGGTTTTCCCTTCAAAAAGTAAATTTTAGACATACAAAAACCCCGCCATGAGGCGGGGTTTTTGTTTTGTTGAGACGGGATTACTTTACAAACAGTTTGACGAACCAGCCAAAGAAGCTAAACGAGCTTTCGTGCGCCTGCACAAATGCGTTTACTTCTGCCTGCTGATTTTCGAGCACCTGTATCTGGGCCGAGAGGTCAGCCTGGACCGAGGCGTCTGTTGTCTGAGCAAGGAGGGCCTTGAGCTTGGCTATATTGGCCGACGTGGTTGCCATCTCGCTGCGTAACTGTCCAAGGCTGTGATAGTCGCTGCCCAAAAAGAGCGTCTTGAGCGCGCTGCGGGCCTCTACCTTAGCCATTGCATCTGCCGAGGTGCTGGCCGAGTCTTGCTGCGACTGTGCTACGGCGCGTACTTGCGCACCAACGCCGCCCTCGCGGTTGGCGATGGCAAGGAGCGACTGCACAAACGATGCCACTGCGCTGCGGTGCGACGCGGCAGTAACCTCCCCGTTAGCACTTGTGCTCGCGCTTGCACCGGTAGCGTGCTCTGTCTCTGTGGCCTCGCCGGTGGCGTTGTCGCGGTCCTCTGCTTGCAGGTCGGCGCTGGTGGTGCCTTGTGCGTGTACCTCGGCAGTGGCGTTGATATTTGCGTTAACGTTTACCGCGGTTACATCTTGGGCCGACGCGATAGTGACCATCGCCGCCGAAATGAGCAGGGCGGTCGATAGTGCCGGAAGTATTTTTGATTTCATATTTTAATTTAAAAAACTAGCACCTATTAATAGAGCACATACTATACCACAACGTATATGACGGGGAAGGGCCGACGCAATTACCATATGAAAAGCCCCGCAAAGTAGAGAAGCGCGCGGCTTTTCTATTTGCGGGGCTTGTTAACCCTAGGACTTTTCTTCGCAGAGGAAGGAATACTCGAAGGCCTTGTCGGTGGCCAATCGGACACCGACGAAGTTGATGACCCTCATACCGTCCTCCTGCAAAGCCACAACGAACTTGTCGAGCTTGGGGCTTACTGGCCCCTGTTCTGGATTGCAGACAAAACCCATTATTCTCTGTCTCATGTTCAGCTCCTCAATTGACGTGGTTGTGGATGAACGCTCCGATGATGCCGCAGAAGGCAGCGGCACCCAGCACGGCGACCATCACGGCATTTGTGTGCTCGCGGGCAGTAGACCTGCGCCACACCTGACCGATCGGGTCACCAGCAAGGTCGCCCTTGATCACGCCAGAGACTCCCTTGGTGACGAAGAACGCTCCCAGGGCACCGACGCAGGCGATACTCAGCCAGGTGATGCCCTCCTGCGAGTAGCCGAAAGTAAGGAACTCGGCGACCCGTCCTGCCGCACTCGGCAGACATTCCAGGAATGAGGCTTTCTCGCCCCAGACGTCAGCCCGGCCGTCAATCGCGTAAAACGCGGCGACGGCCAGGATGGCAAGCGGCGGGCACAGCATAGCCGTTACCGCCGCTCGGTGGATAACCTTCAGCATGGTCTGTTCCTTTCCTGGGCTTGTTCCCAGAGTTTCCAGTAGGGTGAAGTGGCGTCGGGCGGCCCGTAGATCACAAGAATCCCGACCACCGTGCAGCTGAGCAGAAACGCCACATTGAACAGATCGCCGATACGACCTGTCGTAAAGGTACCCGCAAACAGGCAAATCAGCAGAACGCCGATCATCCAGTTTGTGAGCTTGATCATCGTAGATGGTCGCATTGCCGACTCCCTAGATTTCGATTTTGTGGACGAGGAAGATACCCACGATGGTGCCCACCAGGACCACCCACCACGGATACCCGATGACGTAGTGCCCGATAGCAGCGGCCACCGGGATAGCGCAATCAAGTGCCAGCTTATTGACCGTCCCCCTCTTGGCCTTAGACCGGAAGGGGATGACCGTTGCTGTCCTTCGAGCCATGGTTAGGCCCTTCCCTAGGTTTGAGACAGTTTTCGAACGTGTACAGAGTTCACCCTCTATTATACCCCCAAGTGTGGAGAATGTCAATGGGTCAGAAATACCCTTATTTTTAGCCTTTAAAAAAGCTTGCATGCTATACGCCCCTGTGATAGGGTAGGTGCACAAGCCCCTGACGGGGGTTTTCTTAAACCCGACGCGGTTTAAGCCAATAAAAAAGTCGAATGGCAAAGAAATCTACTGTCGCACGCTCCAACAAGCCCCCGAAGTTTGCATCTCGGGTCGTTCGCCGTTGCTTCCGCTGCGGCCGCAAGCGCTCGTTTATGCGCGACTTTGGTATGTGCCGCGCCTGCTTCCGCGAAGCTGCTTCCGAGGGCCTTATCCCCGGCATCCGCAAGTCGTCCTGGTAATTTTCTATATGACAGACCCTATCGCAGACATGCTCATACGGATTACGAACGCCTCCAAGGTAAGCAAGGAGAGCGTGCACATCCCGTACTCCAACCTCAAGGCGGCGGTGGCCAAGGTCTTGCACCAAGAGGGCTACATCTCGGGCGTCGATACCAAAAACGGCAACCTCTCGCTCAAACTTTCTTACATCAACAAGCAGCCCAAGGTCCAGGGCGCCAAGCGCATCAGCAAGCCCAGCCGCCGCGTCTACATGGGCGTGCGCGACGTCCGCCCTATCAAGAGCGGCTACGGATTGATGGTGCTGTCGACCCCGGCGGGCGTGCTCTCCGGCAAAGACGCCAAGAGTAAGCGCGTCGGCGGGGAGGTCCTGTTTGAGATTTGGTAATAATGTGTAACCCGGCTGAATAAACTTGTATGTCACGACTAGCTAAACGACCCATAGCACTCCCGCCCAAGACCGAGATAACAATCTCGGGCTCGGAGATTGCGGTCAAAGGCCCCAAGGGCACACTCACACGCCGTACGCACCGC
>JAZKAA010000005.1:58686-59324 GCA_040389385.1 Patescibacteria group bacterium
CCGTTTGATTATATAAATTGGTAATAAGCGCGCCGCTTGATTGCGGTAGAAAATACTCCCGAGGGCGTTATGGTCACTCCTAAAGTAGAGTCGCGCGAGAGTCAGCAAATGCTAGGTACGACCGCCGCGCACATCCGCAACATGCTCGCGGGTGTCACGACCGGCTTTACTAAAAAGTTGGCCATCGAGGGCGTCGGCTACAAGTGGGAGGTCAAGGGCAAGGAGTTGGTGATGGCGCTCGGCTTTAGCCATCCGGTCAAGATGACAATACCCGAGGGTGTCACGGTCAAGGCCGACAAGGGCGTGCTCGATATAAGCGGCTTTGACAAAGAGGTGGTCGGGCAGTTTGCCGCAAATGTCCGCGCACAGAAAAAGCCCGAGCCGTACAAAGGCAAGGGTATCCACTACGAGGGCGAAGTGATCCGCCGCAAGCAGGGTAAGAAGGCCGTTTAATAATGATATGGATAACCGCCAAAAAAACAAAATAGCCCGCCACAAGCGCATCCGCGCCAAAATCAAAGGCACTGCAACGCGCCCGCGCCTTGCTGTGTACCGCTCCAACAAGTACATGGAGGTGCAGGTTGTCGACGACGACGCAGGCCGCAGCCTCGGAGAATACCCTTATGACCTTCTCGCTT
>JAZKAA010000005.1:59334-63003 GCA_040389385.1 Patescibacteria group bacterium
TCTTTTCTGCCAAGATGGATGATGCCAAAAAGTTGGGGGCAGAAATTGCCAAGCGCGCCAAGGCGGCCGGGCTCGAGGCGGTGGTGTTTGACCGCGGCGGGTTTCGCTACGCTGGTGCGGTTAAAAACTTGGCTGATGCTGCACGCGAGGGCGGATTGAAATTCTAAATTGATTTATATGCAAGATGCTGAACAAAAAGTAATCGCTCCCGAGACTCCCGCACCGGAGGTCTCATCTGCGCCTGTTGCTGCTCCGACCGCAGACGCACCGCGCGCCGGCCGTGGGGGAGACCGCCGTGGCGGCCGCCCGGGCGGCCGCGAGCGCCGCGGCCCCAGCCGCACCGCGCGCCCGCGCAGCGAGTTTGATACCAAGATGATTAACATCCGTCGCGTAGCCCGCGTGGTTGCAGGCGGCCGCCGCTTTTCCTTCTCGGTGGCACTTATCATCGGCAACAAAAAGGGCAAGGTCGGTGTGGGCCTCGGCAAAGCCGGCGACACCACGCTCGCTATCGACAAGGCAACCCGCGACGCCAAAAAGCACATGATCACTGTCGCTCTTAAAGCCGACAACTCTATCAAGCACGAGGTCTCGGCTAAGTACAACGCCTCGCTTGTAACGATGCAGCCGGCCAAGGGCCGCGGCTTGGTGGCGGGCAGTTCGGTACGCCCTGTGTTGGAGCTTGCAGGCATCACCAACACGGTTGCCAAGGTGCACTCCGGCAGCAAAAACGGCCTTAACAATGCACGCGCCGCAATCGAGGCCCTCAAGAAATTGAAAGCGTAAAAAATTTGTATGCAACTTAACGAACTAAAACCTAAAACAGAGCGCCAAGGCAGCAAACGTGTCGGTCGTGGCCGCGCGTCCGGCAAGGGCAAGACCTCCGGTCGCGGCACCAAGGGCCAAAACGCCCGCGCCGGCCACAAAAAGCGCCCCGATGTCCGCGAAAAACTCAAGAAGCTCCCTAAACTCCGCGGCTACAAGATGCCCAGCATCCACCACGGCACACAGATGGTGGTCAACGTCGGCGCGCTCGACGCAACCTTTGCCGCGGGCGAGGCTATTACGCCTAAGCTCATTGCCTCTCGACGCTTGGTGCGCGCCCGCCGCGGTGCAGTAACGCCTAAGATCAAAATTTTGGGTGATGGCGAGGTAACCAAAAAGCTCGTTATCACGGGCTGCGAGGTCTCGGTTAGTGCACGCGGTAAGATAGAAAAGGCAGGCGGCTCCGTTACGGTATAACTTTTGTGAACACTTTTGCTCAAAAATTTGCGCTCCTCCTGACCGACGCGCAGTTGCGCGGACGGCTTTTGTTTGTCATCGGCGCGCTGGCAGTCTTTCGCCTGCTCTCGAGTATCCCGGTGCCGGGCGTTGATGCAGCGCAGCTCTCGCTGTTTTTCTCGGGCAATCAATTTTTTGGTTTGCTCAACCTCTTTTCCGGCGGCGGACTCTCTAGCCTTTCTATACTCATGCTCGGCGTAGGCCCGTACATCACCGCCTCTATCGTCATGCAGCTGCTCACACTCATGATCCCGAGCCTCAAGGCTATGTACCAAGAGGAGGGCGAGGCCGGTCGCGCGCGCTTTGCGCAGTACAGCCGCTGGCTGACGCTCCCTATTGCTGTGGTGCAAGGTATCAGCTTCCTTATCATCCTCGAGCGCCAGGGGGTCTTGCCGGGGCTGACGCCGCTCCAGTTTGCTATCAACCTCACCACCATTGTTGCGGGCTCGCTGCTTATTATGTGGATAGGGGAGCTTATCTCGGAGTATGGCTTGGGCAACGGTGTCTCGGTGATTATCTTTGCGGGTATCGTTGCGCGCCTGCCCAGCTCGGTGTCGCAGGCACTGTTTGCCTTTGACCCGTCGCAGCTGCCGACCTATGTAGCCTTTTTGGCCGCGGCCACAGCGGTTGTTGCGGCGGTGGTCTACATCACCGAGGCCGAGCGCCCGGTGCCGGTTACCTATGCCAAGCGCGTGCGCGGTATGCGCTTTTTTGGCGGTGGAGACACGTACCTGCCTTTGCGCCTTAACCAAGCGGGTGTTATTCCGATTATCTTTGCGCTCTCGTTCCTCCTTTTGCCTCAAATGTTCGCGAACTTTTTTCAAAACTCCTCAATCCACCTGCTCGCCGTGGCAAGCCAGTGGCTCCTTGGCGTGCTGCAAAATCTCGGCATCTACGGCGCTATCTACTTTGTGTTGGTGTTTGCGTTTACCTACTTTTACACGATGGTCACTTTTGACCCCAGCCAGATAGCGGAAAACCTGCAGAAAAACGGCGCGTTTATCCCCGGCGTGCGCCCCGGCAACTCCACGATGGAGTACCTCTCTAAAGTCATTACCCGCACAACCTTTGTTGGCGCAATCTTCTTGGCAATTATCGCAGTACTCCCAATTGGTGTGCAGTCCCTGACCGGCATCGCCAACTTGGCAATAGGCGGCACCGGCCTCTTGATCGTCGTCTCCGTAGTCTTGGACTTGGCGCGGCGCATCGACGCCCAGCTCTCCATCCGCGAGTACTAAATAGGGTACACTCCTACTGTATGGAGGGTGCAGAACTTATAGAAAAGGCAAAAGCGTATGCCCATCGGGCGCATACCGGGCATAAGCGTATGGATGCAGAGGGGAGTCCTTACATCGTCCATCCGGAAGAAGTTGCGGATTTGGTAGCGAAGTCGGGCGGGAGTGCACAGGAAGTGGCCGCGGCGTGGCTACACGACACGGTAGAGGATACGCCGACAACAATAGAGGACATTAAGCGTGAGTTTGGTGATGAGATCGCTGAGATTGTGCACGGGCTCACCGACTTGCCGGAGTTTGAAAAATTGCCCGTGGCCGAGCGTAAGGCCAAGCAGGCCGAGCGTGTCAGGGGCGAAAGTATTTCAGTCCGCAGAATTAAACTCGCCGACCAAACATCTAATGTGCCAACGGTTGGCAGCGGTATGTTTCTTGATATGACGCCCGGGCGGGCACTGGACTATGTCCGCGGAGCTAAGAGTATTGCCGAGGAGTGCAAAGGCATTAGCCCCTTTTTGGATACTCTGTTTGAGGAGCGGTATCAGGCGGCACTCAAAAACTTGAGTAATGCGGGATAGGTGATATTGTGCAGATTACAGAATGGAAACAGCAAAGCAGATACTCGTGATCGCCGGCCCCACGGGCAGCGGCGAAAGCACGATTACCAACGAGATTGTTAAGCGCTACCCGCACAAGGTGGTGCGATTGGTGACATCGACGACGCGCGAGCCGCGGCGCGGCGAGCAAAACGGCATTGACTACTTTTTCTTTACCAAAGAACAGTTTGCGGCGGCTCGCGCGGCAGGGGAGCTTTTGGAGGAGACCTATGTGGAGAATCGCGACACCTACTACGGCACCTACAAGCCCGACCTGGACGAAAAGCTTTCGCGCGGTTTTATCGTCATTTTTAATCCCGACCTCAAGGGCGCCAAGTTTTATAAAGAGCGCTACAACGCCACAACCGTGTTTGTTAAGCCCGGCAGTGTAGAGGAGTTGCAGGGCCGGCTCGCAAAGCGCAATCCGGAAATGTCCGAGCAAGAGCACGCCCTACGCAAGGAAAATGCGCTGCGCGAGATGACCGAGGAAGGCGAGTACGACTACTCTGTCACCAATGCCAACGGTCAGTTGGAACGTGCGGTTGACGAGGTAGACCAAATTA
>JAZKAA010000005.1:63053-86710 GCA_040389385.1 Patescibacteria group bacterium
CTATGGATCAACAGACACTAATATTTTTGGGGCCGCAGGGCAGTGGGAAGGGGACTCAAATTGAGTTGCTTAAAAAGCACATTATGGACAGCGACCCGACGCACCCCGTTGTGCACTTTGAGATGGGCAAGCAGTTGCGCGAGCTGGGGACGCATGCCGACTTCAGCGGCAAACATACGCAGGAGATTTTGCTCGCGGGAGGGCTCATACCATACGCCATCTCCTCGTCGCTCTTTGGGCAGTACCTGATGAACAACCTCAAGACCAACGACGAACATCTCTTTATAGACGGATTTCCCCGTACGGCAACCCAGGTGCCGATGCTCGACTCGGCATTGGTAGAGTTTTATCAGCGTCCCAAGCCGACGCTGGTTGTTATCGACATTAGCGACGAGGAGGCGGTCAAGCGGCTTATGTTGCGCGGACGCAGCGACGATACCGAGGAGAGCATACGCAAGCGCCTGCAATGGTCGCGCGAGGAAACTATGCCCAATATAGAGTGGTTCCGCAAAAATCCGGCATACACCGTAGTCGATATAGACGGCGAGCGCTCGGTCGAGGAGATTCAAAAAGATATTTGTGCTAAGTTAGGGTTGTAATGATAGCGAAAGAAAAAGATTTTGCCGACCTGCGCAAAGCGGGCAAGATGTTGGCGCACGTGTTGCGCGAGCTGGTTGTCATGACCAAGGTGGGGGTCACTACCGCCGAGCTTGATCTTGCCGCGGAGCGTATGATTAAGGAGTTTGACGCGGTGCCGGTGTTTTTGGGCTACAAGCCCGAGGGCTCGCCCACGCCGTATCCGGCGTCGCTGTGCGTCTCTATCAACGACGAGGTGGTGCACGGTATCCCGCACGAAACGGTTGTCATCCAAGACGGCGATGTTGTGTCGCTCGACCTGGGGCTCTCTTACAACGGCTACTTTGTCGACGCCGCGCGCACGGTGGCGGTGGGCGAGGTAGACTCCGCGGCCCAACTGCTTTTGATAGCCACCAAAGAGGCGCTCGATGCCGCAATCAAGGCCGCCAAGGTGGGCGGCTACACGGGGGACATCGGCGCGGCGACGGTAGAGGTCGCCACAAAGTATAAACTCGGCATTGTCGAGGACTTGGGCGGCCACGCGGTGGGCCGCGCCGTGCACGAAAAGCCTTTTATAGCCAACGATGGGGTGGCGGGCGAGGGCGACAAACTGCTAGAGGGCCACGTGCTCGCTATCGAGCCGATGCTGTGCGAGGGCAGGGGCGCAATTATTTTGGACCGCGACCAGTGGACGTACCGCATGGAGGACGGCAAGCGCGCCGCGCATTTTGAAGACACGGTCATCTTGACTAAAAACGGGCCCGAAATTTTGACCCGGTAGCGCGTTGCGTTAGTCTTTCATTCGTTGTAAAGTAACGCCACATGCATCCCAAGGAGGAAAAGACATTTGTGCTCATCAAGCCCGACGGCGTCCGCAAGGGGCTGGTGGGGGAGATCATCAAGCGCTTTGAGCAGCGCGACCTCAAGGTCGTCGCGCTAGAGATGTTCCACCCCAGCCGCCGCGAGATGGATGGCCACTACCCCAAGGACGAGCGCTGGTTGCGCCGCATCGGCGAAAAGACCATGGCCAACTATGTTAAGTACGGCCACAATGTCAAAGATGACTTTGGTACCTCCGACCTTATAAAAATCGGCAAGACGGTGCGCAACTGGCTCTTGGACTTTATGTCCTCGGCCCCGATGATAAAGCTGGTGGTGCAGGGTGTGCACGCGGTAGACATGGTCCGCAAGATTGTAGGGCCCACCATGCCCAACACCGCCGAGATGGGCACCATCCGCGGCGACTACTCTGTCGACTCCGCTGTCTCCGCCAACATTGACAAGCGCGCGGTCTACAACTTGGTGCATGCCAGCGAGACCCCGCAAGAAGCCAAGCACGAAATTGCTCATTGGTTTGGCAAAAAGCCGATTTTCAAATACAAGCGCTTTGGCATCGATGAGTAAGATAAACGCAAAGTTTATTCTTATCGGGTTGATTGTGCTCGGGCTAGTCTCTTTTGGTGTATATAAAACAAACCAGTCTCGGGTGTACCCAATAGCGCCACAAGGCGTTTTTACAGATACGTCCAAGACTCAACACGATGAGTACGTGTTGGCACAAGACAATAAAATTCTTGTCCCGCAGCTTATTTCCGATTTGCATATAACGAGCGATATTAGAGTTGGTCTGGTAGAAGAGGCAGACAATACCTATGTGTTTGATCTGTCCGACCCTGTAAATGGTGGAGGTATTCTACTTATCGCACAACTATGGAAGGACGGCCATTTTATAGAAGTGTGGCGGGGGCAAGACGACCCCCCGTGCAGTGCACTAAATAAGGCGCAATATCCGGTGCCAACAACTCTTAAATATGCCGAATATTGTTTTGATGGGAACACAAGTATAAAGAGATAGTTTTATGAAGGGGAGTTCAGAGTATTTGAGCAATAAATTTGCAAAATATTTGCTAGTGATATAATGGTCGTAGGACTTTGAAGGCAAATGTCCTTAGTGTTTCTCAGGGAGCCTGAAGGCGGGCACAGCAACCTCGGTTGTGAGTGCCGATAGGGCACCCACCTATAGCACAGGGAGACGCTTGCTTTCACGGTCCTATAGAGAGTCCCGCTTCTGGTTTCCTCAAGCCATGGAGCGGGATTTTCCATAAAAGACTTCAGTTATGCAATCAAAAATAACTTTTTACGGCGGGGCGGGGGCGGTCACCGGGAGCAACTTTATGCTCGACAGCGGTGCGGCTAAGTTTTTAATAGACTGCGGCCTGCGGCAGGGGCGCGACGAAGACGCGGACAAAAACTGGGAGCCGTTTGGCTACGACCCTAAAACTGTTTCGCATTTAATAATTACGCATGCGCATCTCGACCACATAGGCCGCATCCCCAAGCTGGTCAAAGACGGTTTTGTGGGCACTATAATTTCGACGCCCGCTACCAAAGCACTTGCCGACCCGCTGCTCCGCGACGCACTCGAGATTTTGGCGCACGACGCCAAGCGCACCGGGCGCGAACCGTTGTACGAAGAGCACGATATCGATGCAGCACTTAAGTTGTGGCAAACCCATGACTACCATCAAACAGTCGGGTTGCCCGACGGCGTGACTCTCACACTCTTGGACTCCGGTCACATCTTGGGCTCGGCCATGGCGCGGTTTGAGAGGGGAGGCCGCGTGCTCGTTGTAACCGGCGACTTGGGCGGCGGCAACTCGCCACTTTTGCAAAAGACAGAGGAGCCGTTGGGTGCGCACTATGTGGTGATGGAGAGCGTGTACGGCGACCGCACACGCCCCGAGGACAAAAATCGCCGCGAGATGTTGGAGAATATGATAGAAAACAGCGCCACGCGCGGCGGCACGCTCCTTATCCCGGCCTTTTCAACCGAGCGCACACAAGACCTGCTGTTTGAAATCAGAGGTCTGATGGTCGAAAAGCGCGTGCCGCAAATGCCGGTGTATGTTGACAGTCCTCTGGCCGAAAAGATAACCGCGGTGTTTGTCGAGTATCTTGCCAAGGGCGACGTGTTTACCTTTCCCAATATGCACTTTGTCGAGCATGCCGAGGATTCGGCCAAGCTTTTGAGTAAACCTGATCCTAAACTTATTTTGGCGGGCTCGGGCATGGGGAGCGGCGGCCGCATTGTGGCGCACTTTGGGCATATATTGCCCGACCCAAAATCGACCGTGCTTATAGCCGGCTATCAGGCAGCGGGCACGATAGGCCGCAGGCTTATCGAGGGGGAGAAAAAGATTAAAATCCGCGGCCAAATGGTCGCAGTTAACTGCCACGTCGAGGCCAACTACGGATACTCGGCGCACATGGACGGCGAACAGCTCTTAGAGTTTGTAAACAAAGCGTCAAGCAACATCGAGCAGGTGTTTGTGGTCGAGGGCGAGCCCGCGGCCGCGAGCTTTTTGGCACAGCGCATCCGCGACTATCTCGGGCTTAAAGCCACGACCCCCGAGGCAGGGGAGAGTGTTACAATAAATTTCTAAATGCCTGATTTTAAGCACGAGCAGCTCAAGATAAAGTTGGCGGTGTCGGGGGCTGCGGAGACGGGCCACTGCGGCATAGATGCGTACGACAAGGGGATTGCGCTGGGGCAAGAAATTGCAAAAATCGGTGCGGTGCTGGTCAACGGCGCGACGACCGGATTTCCGCTCTGGACAGCGATGGGAGCCAAGCAGGCGGGAGGCTTTACGCTCGGCTTTAGCCCCGCTAATACGGAAAAGGAACATATAGAGACGTACAACTTGCCGGTCGAGTATATGGACGTAATTGTATACACCGGATTTGGCTTTCCGGGGCGCGACTTGCTGATGACCCGCTCGAGCGATGCGGTATTTTTTGGCTGCGGGCGCATCGGCACGATACACGAGTTTACTATTGCGTTTGAGGACAAAAAGCCGATGGGCATTTTGGAGGCCAACTGGGAGACCGACGAAGAATTTAGAATGATATTAGAGAAGGGCCATCGCGCCAACGACCTGATTGTCTTTGACAGTGACCCTAAGGCGCTCGTGGAGCGGGTAGTGGAGATGGTCAAAAAGGACCACCTCAACCGCGCCTCCTTCCGTTTTGCTCCGGCTCCGGGAGCAGCCGAGCAATCCACACCCATCTCACCCGCACTTTAATTTTGAGCGGTACAGTGGGGGAGGGAGCACAGGAGAATGGCATGAACAAAGTTATGGACACGGTCCAGCAGCTGCAAGACGCGCGCACAAATCAACAACCCCAAACATCAGAACGCCCCACACCCAGAGAGGGCCACCGTGCATGGGAACTGCCGCGCAACTGCAAAAGTCCGCCGCCGGCCGACCAATTTCGCGACTTCCGCTCGTCTGCCATCTGAAACTAAAACCCCGCCAGTGGCGGAGTTTTTTCTTTTCTGGTAGGGTTGGGTTCGCTTCAGGACCATTTGACCGAGGAGAGTAGTATGGCCAAAAGGAAGCCGCCTTGTGCCGAGTTCATCGTTGCCGCAATTCGGTCGCTGCGTAGAAGTTTCAAAAATATGAATGAAGGGGTGTCTGCGGGGCTCGGGCTGGACAAGCTTTTCAAGGTCTCTTCCGAAGCTTATTCCGAGAAGGAATTCCGAGACGCCCTCAACGGTCTCATCAAAGACAAGACAATCATTGTCGCAGTTCGTGTTGATGAGGTTGAAAAAGATGAGCAGCGCAGCCCACCGGTGCCAAAACTCCTCTCTGAAATCCCGCGTGAGGCCCCACTCTTGGAGAAATATTGGTGGAAGCGGCCGAAGGGGAAGTTCTTCGAATGGGACGAGCACAACCGAGGAAAAATCAAAACGTATACGCGGTTTGATACCCTGCTGGTATACGTTCGCGCTGATGGTCTTCCTCTCCACATCCGGCGACTGGATAGTGGCGAAGGCAAACACACCACCGCTCGGCAGATCATCGACGCAATGCAAAAGAGCCCCTGATGGGCTCTTTTTTCTTTGTTTAGATTTTTTGCAACTACCGAATATGCTATAGTAAGGGCATGTATACGGCTGTCTACAAAAAGGTCCGTGGGGGATACGCCGCTTGGATTGAAGAAATCTCTGGCGTCAACACGCAGGGCAAGACCAAGCAAGAGGCTCGCGAAAATTTGCAAGATGCACTCAAGATGATGCTTGCGGCGCAACGGGAACTCTCCCGTAAAGAATCGCGTGGAGATAAAGTAGAGCGTGAGCGGTTTGTTTTTGCAGAATAGATGAAGCGGGCGGATTTATTGCGTCATCTCCGGATGCATGGCTGTGAGTTGTGGCGCGAGGGTGCCAAACACAGTATTTATCACAACCCCAAAAATGATAAGCAATCTTCGGTCGGCCGTCATGCTGAAATTTTTACGCACATAGCAAAGAAGATTTGTAAGGACCTAGAAATCCCACCTCCGCGTGGGAAGTAAAAACTTTCGCTTGAAGCTAGAGTTTTTTATTTCAATATGTTGTATAGTCGCGAGTGGGAATAGTCCCGTATGGCACAGAGGAGATGGACCCATGCCTGCCAACGAAGAAGCTGCTTGCGCCCGAAATTGCCGTATTGCTGAACAGCTAAAACTGTATCTGCAGGCCCATTCGGTTCGCTGCATTCGCGCCGTGTATTTGGAAATGTATCAACGGCAATTGCAGGGTGCGGCACCGATGAACACGATGGAAGTATATTTCTGCGGTAATTTCAAACAAGGCTATCAGCTTTCGAAAGTTATCGACAGCGCGTTGGAAGAAGGATATCTCACCAAACGCCCGAAGCAGAAAGGGTCCCATCTCATCTTGGAGCCGACGGACAAGCTCATCGACGAAATCCAAAAGGAAATCGACGAAACACTTAAGGTGTGGAAGGCGACCGTCCTTATGGAGCTCAATAGTGGAAATCAAAAGAGCCCCTGATGGGCTCTTTTTTCTTTGCTTAGATTTTGGCGACTATTCGGGAAAAGGTTTCGGGAGACTGCGCCGCGAGCTCGGAGAGCATTTTGCGGTTTATCAAAATCCCTTTCTTTTTGAGCCCGTCCATCAGCCTGCTGTAAGAGAGGTCCTTGCCGTTAGCAGCCTTTATTTCGAGCGAGTCGAGTGCACCGTTGATGCGGACCGTCCACAGGCGGCGGAAGTCACCCTTTTTATCCTTGCGGTGCGCAAAGGCGTACTTGCCTGCATGAAAGATTGCCTCCTTGGCCGCGCGCTTTTTGGTAGAGCGTGCGTGGCGGTAGCCCTTGGTCATTGCCAAGATATTTTTGCGGCGCTTATTACTGGTTTTGCCTCCTTTTACGCGTGCCATATAATTTTATTTAAAATTGGTGTAGTTTTGGTTGACCTTTTTAGTCATCATCGAGGTCGAGAGGCTCTGGGTGCGGCGGCCGTTCATCTGCTTGTTGCGGGACTCCTTGGCGTTAAAGTGGTTTTGCCCCGGCTTGCGCGCGACAATCTTCCCCCTGCGGGTAACCTTGAGGCGCTTGGTAAAAGATTTGTTCGTTTTCATGATTGTTTTCTTGCTTTCTCCAATACGCAGCTAAGTCCTTTGGGACTCTTAGTTATAGTGTCGGCTATCTTGTAGTCGGCCGGTATAAGCTGCAAAAACCGCTCGAGCCGCTCCTTAAGGAAGGGAAACTCCATGTACTTGTACCGTCCCCACAAAAAGAGGTCTACCTTGACCCGGTGCCCTTCACTCAGCCAGGCAGCTGCCTTTTTGGCCTTAAGCTGCATATCGTGCTCACCGGTGCCTATCTTGACCTGGACGGACTTTGTCTCGGTCGTATGGGATTTGGCCTTTATTTCCCGGCGTTTTTTCTGCTGCTCGTATTGGAATTTACCATATTCCATGATCTTTGCAACCGGCGGGACGGCGTTGGGCGATATTTCTATAAGGTCCAAGCCTATCTCTTGGGCCCGCTGTATAGCGTCGGACAGGGCCAAAACGCCCAGGTTTTCCCCCTCGGCGCCGACGACGCGCACCTCCTTCGCCCGTATCTGATGATTAATCCGAGTGTTATCCAAGTGGTTGTTGCGTACACTATACCATAGCTATACAAATAAGCCTACTTCGCCAAGGCTACGAAGGCCAAAGAAAAAGCCCAACCGTGAGGTGGGCTTATGTGCCATATCGGAACCAGTTGAGAAAGGGGAGTTTGCCGCGAAGCCATCCCCGCCACCTCGTCTGAGTCGGCGAGAGGTGATAGCGCGTTGTCCAGTGTGACATATGGTCCTCCTTAGACCGTCATGGGGGTGAAGGTCATCCGGTCCAATTTCGAGCCGACCAAATCCTTGAGCTCCGTCCTAGCGCCGATACTTGTCTCAAAGCCGTGGGCTTTGTTGCGATCGGAGCCCCACGCGATTGTTCCACCGGTGATGCCGTAGACGTACCGATCTTTACCCCATCGGCCTGGGTCGCACGCGATGAACTTCATTACAACTTCCCGTTTGCGGAACGGTATCATGATCTGGCCCTCTAGCTGCGTCCAACTACCCGTGACTATACGACATACTTGCCCTGTGTACAAATGCATGGCGCTCCAAAATTCCACGCTACACTATATACATTAATAGATAGTTCTTTTGGTTTTTATGCGTAATCATCCTTTACAAGAAGTAGCCAAGCTCGCGGCCGGACTTGCGGCGGCGGACTTTCTTTGGCTCGTGTGGTTTGTCCAAAGCAACCTCAAGTCGGCGTCGTTCTTTGGCATGACCATCACGCAAGATATTGCGATACCCGCGATGATCTTTGAGATAGCGGTGTTCCTTATCCTGGTCCACTACGGCTGGTCAATAGGCAAGATCCCACGCATGCGCGAGCGCACCTATATCCTGCTCGTCGCTATCGTCTTTACCGTGGTTGCAGTGGCGCACCTCTTCCGCATCTTTACGGGGGCGGACCTCATTATCCTCAACTGGGACATCCCCATGTGGCTGTCATGGTTTGGCGTGGCGGTGGCAACGTACTTGGCGTATGCATCGTTCCACTTCCTCTCGGTGATGCCGGCCAAGGGTCGCTAGGCACTCACTTCATTGTAGGGTTTGTAAGACGGCCCCGTGGGGGCCGTCTTCATGTATGTTCCACAATTAATTCATTAATTACATGAAATACAACAAACTTGCAGTTGCAGTCGCAAGCTCAGCTCTATTGGGCACACTTTTAGTAGCGGCTCCCGCGTTTGCCAATGAGGGCAAGGGCAAAGCCAATATCAACGTCGGTCTCCATGCGGGCGATATCACAGGTACCGGCCAGCCGATTGTGGCGGGCAAAGTCACCGCTACCAGCAGCGCCTCTATCACTATTTCCAACATGGGTAGCACGACCTTTACGGTCAATACCTCCGATGCGGTGATTGTTAAAAAGGGCGCGACCTCCACACTTAGCTCGGTTGCCGTAGGCGACATGGTGCTGGTGCAGGGTGTCGTCAACGGCTCTGTCATTACTGCCACGACCATCTTTGACCAGACACCTAAGGTTGCTAAAGATAAAAAGGATAAAGATAACGCATCCACAACTCCCAAGGGTGATGACAACGGTAAGCATCTTGGCCAGGATAAAGGCAACAAGGGTTTGCACATAGGCCAATTCTTTGGCGGGTTGGGCAACTTCTTCCGGACTATATTCGGATTCTAATTCACGCGGCATTCAGCACTACAGCGCTAGGGTAGGAGGTCAGGTCGACATTATCGGCTTTGACCTTTTATCTTTATGGCAGATGTAATTGTAGAGCGGCCTAGCCGCGAGATTGTTACTAGCGACTCGGGCGCAGGGTGGGCGGTCGCAGTGATTGTTATTATTGCAATCGCCGTAGCGGCCTTTGTATGGGCGCGCTACCGCACGCCGGCGGCCGTACCGCAAAACTCCGGCGCCAGTATCAACGTAACCGTGCCGGACAACGGCACACCTGGCGGCACCAACACCGGCGGGACCGGCGGCACAAGCTACTAATAAACAAAAATTCCTCCCATTAGGGGAGGAATTTTTGTAATTCACTTTTTTCTTAGTGTCACTTTGCAATACTGTGCAAGGGCTGCAACTAAACGGGAGTAGCGTAATGTATCTTCGTCTTTTGCTTGCAGCAGTGGTCTTTTGTTTGCATCTATCACCCGCGCACGCGGAGCGGATGGTAGCAAGCTACTACGCCGCGCCGACAGAAAAGACTATTGCCCACAGGAGTCTGCCGTTTGGTACGCGCCTGCGGCTGACCAACCCGCAGACAGGCAAAAGCGTCGAGGGTGTGGTGCGCGACCGCGGGCCGGGTGTGCCGGGCGTGTTGATTGACGTGTCGCATGCGTTTGCGAGCCTGCTCGGCTTTACCAAAGCGGGCCACGCTCCGCTCGAAGTGCAAAACCTTGGCGTAGACCCATCTCAAGCGCGGCCGTACTATGCGAGCGTGCAACGGCACTCCAAACGCAAGACCCCAACTCGGCATTGAGCCGGGTTGTTTTCTTGTAAAAATAAAAAAGCCCCGGCTTCAGTGAAGTTTGCCGGTGGCTTTGAGATACTGTGCGAATTGCTCGGGGCTCCACTCCGAAAGTGGAGTACCTCTTGTTGGGTCGTCGATCAACTTTTTGATACCCGGCCGCAGGTCTTCCAAAATCGAGTCAACGCTTCGCTGTTCAGTTCGCGCAATTTCCAAAATGCTGCGGTGGACGCGCTTGTTCAGGCTGAAGGTATATCCCGCCCCGTGGGTTTTAGAATACTCGGCCATTTCAGCCTCGAAGGCTTCGATTTTGCGTACTATCGCATCGCGTCGTTTGCCCATGACGATACCTCCAGCCGCTGTTATACACCAAACCCATCCTGTGTGCGAGCAATAAAAAAAGCCCCGCTCAAATTTTGACGGGGCGGGAATGGACCAGCAACTGGGCAATCATGTAATCGCCCTGTGATGCGCCATGCTTGGCCTTGTGCGCACTGACTGCTTTGTCGTGTGTGGCCCCAAAGGCCTCTTTGAGTGTGCGGGCGTTGATGACGACCGTTTCGCCCGGGTGCGCGCCGATCCACAGGTTTTTGCGGCTCCGGCGCATCTCGTCCGCCATCGCGCACTCCGCTTTGGCATTCCGGAGCGGCATGCGCGCATGCCGTTCAATTTCGTCGTCACGGAGCCAATACCCTGGTCCGATCCGTACCTCTGTCTGTCCCATCTGGGCGTCCTTTCATCCGGCACCATATCAGAACAACGGGGTGGGGGATAGGGGGAACTGGCGAAATGTTGCGTGAAGAGTACAGTAGAAGTACTTATGCCTGAGAGTATCAATTTGGCCTTTTCCTCCACAACTCCCGTGTCGTCCGTGGGCTGGGGTGAGCTGCTGAAGTTGTTAGTCAATTCGACCCCTTTCTGGATTGCTGTTGTCTCAATGGTAGCACTACTTATCTTTAGGAGGCCTATTTCAGGTTTTATTGAGCGCCTTACTCGCGCCAAGGTCGGTAAGGATATGCTCGACCTCTCCTCTCACTCTCCCGGTGAAGACAAACCTATTACCGAAAACAAGGAAGCTGAAGTGCCCGAAAAAACCTATCAAGAGGAAAAGAGAGAAGATGAGAAGGTTGAGGAACAGCCCACAACATATGAAGGGTGGCGTACGGAAATGATAATTGCGTCGTGGACTAATAACCCTGAGCTTTTTGAGAGAGCTTATGTAGAGCTCCTAAAACTTTGTCCAAGTGAACTAATCAAAAAAAGATCGGAAGTTCTTTATTTACGAACGAAAAATACAGCAGGGGACACAAGCTCCCTTTCTAAACTCAAAGAAAAACTTGGAGATCCTGACATCGCATACGACGTACATATGGCGCTTGGATTTTGCTACGCCAGTTCTAATGACTATAAAAACGCTAACCACTATTACGAGAAGGCTATTGCCTTAGCCAAGACTGAGGAAGAGAAGACTGGGTTGGCACGTAATTTTTCTTCCTCTCTTTATAAAGACGGTCAAAAGGAGGAAGCGATAGACTTCTTAGGTAAAACACTCATTGAAGTTTCCTCTGATGAACTCCGCGCTGACTTATACGAAGAGCTCGCAGATATTTACGAAAAAGAAAAGGATTACGATAATCGGGCTTTTGTCTTGGATAAAGCTTTGGAATTTAAGCCAAACAACCCCGGTTTACTTTTTGGTGCTGGTTACGCCTATTCGCAGAGCAACTACGACGAGTTGTCACTTCTCCACTACCTTAATGCAACGCACGTTGACCCCAAGAACGACTCTGTAAAAAATAACCTCGGTGTTCAATACGAGAATTTAAAAATGCCGTCGAAGTCGATACAAAGTTATCAGGATGCAGAAAAAGAAGGGAATACGCTGGCTTCTGCAAACTTGGCTTATCGACTTATGGGCGCTGGGTTTGTAAAAGAGGCCACTCAAAAACTGGATACTGCAAAAGGCCAAACTGACCCTCATCCAAACGTGGGGGCTGCCATATCAGATGCGGCAAAAATTGAAGAAGAAGAGGGTGCTCTTGAAAAAGAGGCGACCAAAAGAGCTTTAGTACAAAGAAAATTTTTTACTGCTTATGCCGAGGCCAAGCATGTGCCAGGCCATACCCTCGCCTTAATTAGCGGAGATTGGAGGTCAGACAACGGGACCATATTTTCTATAAGGGTTAATGGAGAGAAAATTGTCGGTACATGGACGGAGCCAGGCTTTGGAGAAAATATTAGTGAATTCAAATTTAAAGGGGCCATTAAGAACAACAGCTCCACGGTTTCTATTTTCAGGAAAGAATACAACTTTTCTACGAGTAAGAAAGAATACAAGCTTCGAGATAAGGAGAGTTATTTGTTTTTGAAAGCTGACGGGCAAGAAGTGCATTTTTTGAGGATTGAGCAACATGGAGGGAAGACCCTCTTACTCTTAAAAAAGCAACCAATTTTGTAGTTTTTGCTTCGTAGAGGTTGAATCGGTCACAAATAACTTTTTGTCGACACAAAAAGTTTTTGCGACCCCAGCTCGCGGCCCAGCAAGTGCTGGGCAACGCTGCGCCTTTCGATTCCCCCACGCAGGGTGTTCAAACACTCTGCTCGTCTCTCACAAATGCAAAAGCCCGCTTGCGCGGGCTGCATTTGTGGAGACGGGGGGAATCGAACCCCCGTGCAATGAGTAACGGATTGGGCTTCTACGGGACGTAGGTTACTTTGAGTTCTCGACCGTTTGCATAAAAAATAACCAAAAGCGCAAACGGTTAGAGTCCATTGCTTAGGCAGGAGAGTGGACAGCTCCCTTGCAGCATCGTGGTGATATTACAGCGTACTCACTCTCACACGCATTGAGCGAGCGCCGACGACTTACGCCTTAGCGTAGGCGAAGTCGAAATCATTCACCGTGAAAAACGGCGATGCAACTGATTTGCCAGTTAGAGTTTGGGCCAGTTTTGAGAATTAGCCCAGTTCTGTCTCGCGCATCAATCGCGTTGATCCATTGTCGAAGCCTGTCATCCCCGAGAAATGCGCGACGCTAAGCCCGCACTTTTCGAAAACTTCTGACTCCTCCGAGCACTATTCTCTTTTCAATGTCCTGCGCATCTCCCGCTCGGTGTCGCGCTTTTTAAGCACCTCGCGCTTGTCGTATTGTTTGCGACCGCGCGCCACACCTATAGCCAGCTTGAGATTACGCCCTTTATTATACACCCTCAAGGGCACTATTGTCAAGCCCTTTTGCCCCTCCACCCCCACCAGCTCGGCCAGCTCTTTTTTAGTGAGCAGCAACCTGCGCGTACGCGCCGGATCATAGCCAAGCTCGGTGTTTTTGGGCTGATAGGGAGGAATGTGCGCCCCCACCAAATATGCCTCGCCGCCCCTGATGACAACATGAGAGCCCTCGAGCTTACCGAGTTTGCTGCGGAGACTCTTGACCTCGTGGCCAAGCAGCTCCAAGCCCGCCTCAAACTCATTGAGTATCCCGTAGTCCATCCGCGCCTTTTTGTGCTCTATCAACGCCATAAAACAGCCTTATTGTACGCCCTTTTGTAGCCCTTGACAATAGGACTGTTTGGGTGTACAATTGTGCGGAATGCCGACGGGGTGGTCCTGTCAACAAAAGGGGAAAGACCATGAATAGGTTTTTTGGGAATGCGTGGCGCTTTTGGCAGAGTCTGGATTGGGTGACTCAATCAGGCCTCGTCTTCACCGTTGTCAACATATTAGGCTACTTGGTGTGGACTTACGTGCTTGGTCCACCGCCTAAGGAGAGTGCTCTCATGATCGTCTACTACTTCTCGGGGGCGATCGCCGCTGTCACCCCGTTCGTCGTTCTGGTTTCGGCCGTGTTGGTGCTGAGCCACTCACAGCGGTCCAGAAACGCCGAACACTCCAAACACTAAGTTCTTCAAGTTCGCTCGGGGCCCGGTTGCTTGCAACTGGGCCCTTTGCTATTTTATATTTGCGTTTCTTTTGCCTAAATTCATCATGCATGGTATTGTATTGACTCATATATGGCGGACAATAACGACGAAAGACCCAAGCTCCCGCTCGTTCCTCGTCGCGGGGGAGGCAAGCGCCGCGGCAACCTGCCGCCCATGCCCAAGATGCCCAAGATGGGCATGGGCGATAACTTTTGGGTCAATCTTGGCGTCTCGGTCATAATATTGCTCATCTTGGCGGCAGGGTACAGCTACGTTGCGGGCGGCACTGCGGCTCCGGCCGACGTACCGCTCTCGCAGGTGGCGCAAGATGTTAACGCCGGCAAAGTTACCTCGATAGAGGTCGACGGCGACAACCTCAACGTAACTTACACCGACCAGAGCAAAAAAACATCCAAAAAAGAGGCCGAGGGCTCACTGACCGATACACTCAACAACTACGGCGTCACCAAAGCCTCGCTCGACAAGGTAACGATAACCATCAAGCGCGAAAATCCGCTGCAATACTGGTTTAATGCGCTCGCGCCGTTCCTGCTCTCCTTTGTCGTCATCGCGGCGTTTGCGTGGTATCTCTCGCGCCAAGTGCGCGGTGCGGGTATGCAGGCATTTAGCTTTGGGCAATCTAAGCCGCGCGTGACAGACCCCAACGATGCGGGGCAAAAGGTGACGTTTAGAGATGTTGCAGGCGCCAAAGAGGCCAAAGAAGAGCTGATAGAAATAGTCGACTTCCTAAAAAATCCTAAAAAGTTTTTGGACATTGGTGCGCGCATACCCAAAGGCCTTTTGCTGATGGGCGCGCCGGGTACGGGCAAGACATTGCTTGCGCGCGCGGTTGCGGGTGAGGCCGGTGTGCCGTTTTTTAGTATCTCGGGCTCGGAGTTTGTCGAGATGTTTGTCGGCGTGGGTGCATCGCGTGTGCGCGACCTCTTTTTGACCGCCAAGCGCGCCGCACCGGCGATAATCTTTGTCGACGAGATAGACGCCGTGGGCCGCATCCGCGGCACGGGTGTGGGCGGCGGCAACGACGAGCGCGAGCAAACGCTCAACCAGATACTCGTCGAGATGGACGGCTTTGAGCCAAACGAAAAGGTAATTGTCATGGCCGCGACCAACCGCCCCGACGTTTTGGACCCGGCCTTGCTGCGCCCCGGCCGCTTTGATAGGCGCGTCGTCATAGAGTTGCCGGACAGGGGAGACCGCTTGGACATTTTGCAGATCCATGCGCGCCGCAAGCCTCTGGCCGAGGACGTAAACCTTGAGGTTATTGCCGAGCGCACGCCGGGCTTTAGTGGTGCGGACCTCTTTAGCCTGATGAACGAGGGCGCGATACTCGCGGCGCGCGAAAACCGCAAGACCGTCGCGCAGTTTGACCTTATCCGCAGTATAGAAAAGGTCATGCTCGGCCCCGAGCGCCGCAGCCATATTTTAAATAAGAAGGAAAAAGAGATAACCGCCTACCACGAGGCCGGCCACGCGCTGGTAGCGAGCGTACTGCCGTACGCCGACCCGGTGCACAAAATTTCTATCATCTCCCGCGGCCGCGCAGCGGGGTACACGCTCAAGCTGCCGCTTGATGACAAAAAGATGCAGAGTAAGCGCGAGTTTTTGGACGACATTGCGGTCTCGCTCGGCGGCTATATTGCAGAAAAGAATATCTTTGGCGACGTCACGACCGGCCCGAGCAACGACCTGCAGGTCTTGACCGCCCTTGCGCGCGACATGGTCACGAAGTACGGCATGTCAGAGAAGCTGGGCACGGTTGCCTTGGAGGGCGAGGGTGGTCGCGCACTCTTTGGCGGCGGCATAGACGGCAAAGCATATTCGGAAAAGATTTCTGCCGAGATAGACGCCGAAGTTAAAAAGATGATCGCCGAGGCGTACGACAAGGCCGAGGACATTATCACCAAACACCGCAAACTTTTGGACGCCATCGCCGCACGGCTGATTGAGACAGAGACCATGGAGCGCCCCGAGTTTGAGACGATGTTGATTGCCCACGGCATCACTCCAAAAAAGAAGCAGGACATCGAACACGCCCCGATAGTCTAATTAGTTTGCAAATAAAAAAACTCCGCTAACTAATTCGGAGTTTGTACAAATCCCAGCCGCCGAGGTGCCAAGCTGTCAGCAGCGCGTACAATCCGGCGGTGCCGTCAATCCATCCCCAGTGCTCGCCGTCGTACCACATCATGACGGTGATGAATAAGACGCCTGCCGCTGCGGTACATCGCACTGTGCGCCAGTTTGCCTTGTCCCGCCCGGCTTGTGTCTGCACATAGGGCCTGCGGAAAAGGTTGTAGATAGGATCGACGCCCCACCACGTCAGCAGATAGAGCAGTTTCCCAATCAAACTAAACAGAGTGCGCATGTCGCATCTCCCATGAGAGCCAGTTTCCACGGCAACAGTACCACATTTGTAAAAAGAAAAAACCCGCCAGAATTTGGCGGGCCGGTGTTATGCGGAGAAGTTTTTCTCCAGTGTGTAGTCGATTGTCTTGCCGGCCCAGAAAGGCTCGACCTTCCATGGGCCGATTTCGTAGGACAGTGGAATCTGGAACGGCTTTTTTGTCAGTCGCAGGAACTCTTTGACATCGGTTTTATAGAGCGCCTGCGCGTTTCCTGAGATGAACTTGGCAAACACGTCCAGCCGCATGTGCGACAGTAGGGCGTGAGCATACAACGCAAGCAGGAACGGTGCCGTGTACGCACCGCAAGCGCAGTTGCCGACCCGGTGTTTGTCATGCACCGGATGAGCCGCGTCGTCTCCGCCCGCCATGACCCACGGGTAGTCCTTGGCGATGAGTGCGATGAGTCCGCGCCTGTCGATTTCTTTTTTGGCCGGCGGTTTGCTGATGGCCCCGACGTCGCCGTAGGAAGTCGTCTCGTTGATGAGCAGGTGGTGTGCGGTTATGGTCAGAAAGAACCGCCCGCTCTTTGCCCATTCCTCCCAGAAAGGGATACATCTCGCATCTGTGCCGTGCTCCCACACCAGGGTCGTCTTCGTCTCATTGAAGAAGATGTCCATAATGGGGAGAAAGGCAAACTCAGCGTCGCGATTGTCGAAGTGCTCGGACGGATGCTCCGGATGGAAGTGCACCCGCATACCGACTTCGCCGCAGTGCCGCACCACATCGAGAATGCGCGCGTAGTGTTGCACGCCGTTGTGCGATTTGGTCGTCCGGCCTTTGGGATAGACCTTGGCGTCCAAAATACCGGCGTTGACGCATGCGTCAATGTCGGCCTTTGTCGTCGTCTCGGTGATCTGGACGATGCCGACAAAAACCATGGTGTCGGTCGCCTGTACGCAGGCACGTGCGTGAGCAAGATAGCTCTTGACATCGCCGGCGTTCATCAGGCCTTTGCGCGTATTGGGCATGGGGCCCAAGAGCCGTGCGCCACCTTCGATTGCATATTGGATGAGTGGGTCGACGACGTCGCCCTCCTCGAACTGCTCGCGAAGATGGGTGTGCGGATTTATCAGCGCTGGGATCATTGGCATCGAGCGTCTCCTTTGTGTTGCTCGGTGGAAGTTCGGTATCCGCCGCAGACTCTAGCAGATTTTTGATAAATAAAAAACCCCAACGCCAGTGGCGCGGGGTTATGCCTGTTAGGCCGCTTGGGCTTGGATGTACTCATCCGGCAGGGTACCGACGACTGCGTTGAGGATTGCCTGTCCGTACTGGAAGTACGCCGTGGTGCACTCAAAGCCCGCCGCGCCGCATTTGATCGACTCGTAGGCGTCGTTGCCGTCGAAGATGCCGCCGAGCGCGATGACGCCGATAGACGGCGGCAAGCGGTCATAGTACATCTCGACTAGCTTCGGCGTCAGGTGGGTGAGTGCCCTGCCGGACTCCGCGCCGATATGGATAACCGTCGGGTCGTCGCCGGCAGTAAATGCGAGCGCGTCGGTGCCGTCGTCGCGTACCCGCCGCCTTCCGCCACGCGCGTTAGCGACGATGACGCGCTTAACGATACCGCTTGCCGCAAAAACCTCGCAGAGGTCCGCGACAAGTTGGGGGTCGTCGTTGGGTGCCACTTTGGCTTCGATCTCGACTGAGCTGCCAAAATGGACTTGACGCTCGACCTCCTGCAAGATCGCGACAACGAGGTCCGGGTGTTCGGCCGCGACAGGCTTATTGCCCGCGGTACCCCATTGGTTTTTGCAGCTGAGGTTGAGCTGGACGTAATCGACGCGACATCTTGCCGCGCGACGTGCGCCCTCACCATACTCCTGCGGGGACGACCCCGACAGATTGAAGCCCAGCAGCTTTCCGTGGCCGTGTGCCGCGTCGATCATGTGGGGAAAGCGCTCCTCCCAGACGTCGATGCCCGGGTTTGGCAGGCCGAGCGAGTTCATCGCCCAGAGCGCCGTCTGGTGGATAAAGAAAGTGCCTTCGGACTTGGCGGGGAGATTGCCCCGCGTGTATGGCACGGTACCGGCACCGACGGTGATACCGGTGGCGACGCCGCTGCGGCAGGCCTCGTCAACTGCGGTCTGGTCCTTTATTGACCCGGCGCCGTTGCGGATGATCAGTCGGTCAACCGGAGTAATCCTGGGCTTGGTGGTCACGCGTGGTCTCCCTCATGTGAGAAAAGATTGGGCGGGTTTGTAGAAGAACCCACAAAACGGTAGCACATATAAGGTATACGTGATAGTGTGCGACTTTAGAGATGTCTCCAGCGGAGAAGGACCACGGATGTTTGCAAAATATGACAAAAATGCCGACGCCTATCTTTGCGCAGGGGAGTGGGTGCCGCGTGTTGATATTCTGAATGTATATAAGGTCAGGTTTGATACCGGGCAAGAAATCTTGCAAATGGTGGCAGATGCATATTTTGATGCACACGGGCGCGAACCGAGCGCGAGCGAACTGCATGCCCACTTTATGGGGTACATGTGCGACGAGCGCAATTTGCCCGCATGGATTTGCGAGGCGTATTCAAAAGCTAGACAGCGGCTCTAAGTGCCGTTGGTTTTATTTGGGTGTTTGTTTGATAGATTAAGAGAGTTCGGGCGCGTAGCTCAGTTGGTAGAGCAGTCGACTTATACTCGACCGGTCCCTGGTTCGAGCCCAGGCGCGCCCACATTTACGAAATAGTATTAGGTGTGTACCTATTTTACACGACCGTGTAAAATGATGTTCTACTCAAAATGTTGAGGGACTCGTGTTGCAAGCTCTCTCGCTAGTAGGGGATGGTTGGAGAGAGTGGGGTCTGAGTTTAAAATTTCTTGCGCTTCGGTGCGGGCGGCCTCGACCAGTTTTAAGTTTTTGAGCGCTTCCATACCTACGTCCGAGATGCCCCATTGCTTATTGCCCGCAAGCTGGCCGGGCCCGCGCTGCAGCAGGTCTTGCTCGGCCAGCTCAAAGCCGCTTTTGGCCGTGGTAAGTGCCTTGAGCCTTGCCACAGTCGGCTCGCCCTTGCTCTCGGGCACGACATAGCAGTACGCCTGATGGTTGGAGCGCACCACGCGCCCCCGCAGTTGGTGCAATTGCGACAGGCCAAACCGCTCCGCGCCCTCTATCATAATCACCGTAGCATTAGGCACATTGACCCCGACCTCGACCACGCTTGTCGCCACTAATATATCTATTTCGTGCGCGAGCAGCTTGGCCATAACTTTATCTTTCTCGGCCGGCTTCATCTTACTGTGCAAAATGTCAATACGAAACTCAGGGAATACTTTTTCTTGCAAGCGCTTGGCTTCGGCCTTGACCGACTTGGCCTGTATGGCAAACGCCTTGTCCGGGTCGGGCTCGTCAATGCGCGGGCATATCACGTAGACTTGCCGGCCCTCGTTTAGTTGCGCGCGCATCTCCTCGTATGCCGCCCCGCGCGCGTTGGGTTGCACTACTTTAGTAATGATGGGCTTACGCCCCGCCGGCATCTCGTCCAAGAGAGTGAGGTCGAGGTCGCCATATATAGTAAGAGCCAATGTGCGCGGTATTGGTGTGGCGGTCATGGAAAGTAGATGGGGGAGTCGGGCCTCTTTGCGCGCCAGCTTGCGGCGCTGATTGGTGCCAAAGCGATGTTGCTCATCTATCACCACGAGCGCAAGATGTTTAAACTGCACCGACTTTTGTATAAGCGCGTGTGTGCCGATAAGCACCGGTATCTCGCCGTTGGCAACCCACTTAAGCAACTGCGCGCGCGAAATGTTGGTGATTTTGTCCTTGCCGATTTTGGAGGGAAATTTGTAGCAGCCACTTCCGGTTATGAGCCCTATATTGATAGGGAAGCGCTCAAAAAATTTAATAAATGACTCAAAGTGCTGCTTGGCCAAAATCTCCGTCGGGGCCATATAAGCCACTTGGAGCGTCCCCGCTGTTTGACCCTCGGGCCGCGTGCGCACTGTGGCGTACGCGGCCGTAGCAGCGACCGCTGTTTTGCCGCTGCCTACATCGCCCTCGAGCAAGCGGCCCATTGGCTGGCCGGACCCCATGTCTTTGAGTATGGCTGCAATAGCTTTGTTTTGTGCGTTGGTAGCAGCAAAGGGAAACGCTGCTACAAAGGGAGAGACCTCGGCCCCGATGGCAAAACTTTTTTGCATCGCAGCCTCGGCCCGCTCGCGCCTACGCTCCAGCTGGATAAAAAATACCTCCTCAAACGCAAAACGCTTGCGCGCGGCCTCGGCATCTTTGATATCCTGCGGCTGGTGTATCCACACCAGCGCGGTTTTTAAGGTCGGCAAGTTATACTTTTTGAGCAGCGCAGCGGGGATAGGGTCCTCTGCTTCTATAGTTATTACTTTTTTAATAGCACTTCTAAACCAGAGCGAGGATATGCCGCGCGTCTCCGGATACACCGCAAACAAATCATCAATTAGTTCTTTTTCGCCGTTTTGAAAGATGCCGCCCTCAGTCGCCGATACTTTTTGCAGTTGAGGATTTGCCAAATATAGTTTGCCTTCGCTGCCCGTTACTTTGCCCGTAGCTTTGACCAGCGTGCCTTCGGCGTACATCTTGGCGATGTAGGGCTGGTTAAACCACCGCACTTTTATCCGCCCGCTGTTGTCGCGCAAAAACCCCTCAGTCATGGGGATGCGCGACTTCCACCCCTTTTTGGCCTCCAGCTTTTCGACCGTGCCGACAATCGTCGCCTCTTGGCCGGCAACTAACCCTGCAATAGCCGCTTCGCTCCCTGCCTGCTCCCATCGCGTGGGGAAGTGGTACAGCAGGTCGCGCACAGTCTTAATGCCCAACTTATTGAGCGCGCTCGTATGTGCCTCGCTTAAGCGAAAGTGTTTGGAGAGACTGTCGCCTAGTTGCATGGCTTACAGTATACTTCTCCCATGGCCAAAAACGACACCAACAAAAAAGCGATTGCTTTGCACAAAAAGCTCGGGGGCAAGATTGTCATAAACAGTGCTATGGAGGTCAAAAGCCGGGCCGAGCTCTCTCTTATATATACGCCGGGCGTGGCGGCGGTCTCGTCCCTTTTACATAAAAGCCCCAAGCTGGCGCGCGAGTACACCATCAAGGGCAAAACGGTCGCGGTAATCTCCGACGGCTCGGCGGTGCTTGGTCTGGGCAATATCGGCCCCTATGGCGCACTACCGGTGATGGAAGGCAAGTGCGCGTTGTTTAAAACATTTGCCGGCGTAGAGGCATTTCCTATTGTGCTTGATACACAAAATGTCGACGCCATTGTCGAGACAATCTGCAACATTGCGCCGGTGTTTGGCGGCATCAATCTCGAGGACTTTAAAGCGCCGCAATGCTTTGAGATAGAGGAGCGGGTAAAGGCCCGCTTGAATATTCCTGTCATGCACGATGACCAGCACGGCACGGCTATCGCGGTGTTGGCCGGGCTCATCAATGCCGCCAAGGTAGTCAAAAAAGATTTAAAGAAGTTGAAAGTGGTTGTCTCCGGCGCCGGCGCAGCAGGCACTGCTGTCACCAAGCTACTGGTAAAAGCAGGCATCAAAGACGTGGTGGTGCTTGATAGCAAGGGCGTCATTGATTCCTCACGCCCGGAAGCTCATAAAAAAGAGCTGGCCAAAATCACCAATCCCCGCAATATCAAGGGGGATTTGCGGGATTCGCTCATCGGCGCCGACGTGCTCTTGGGTGTCTCGGGCCCCGGCTTGGCCACGGCCATCGACATTAAAGTGATGGCCAAAAAGGCAATTGTCTTTGCCATGGCCAACCCGACCCCGGAGATTATGCCCGAGGAGGCTATCAAAGGTGGTGCCATGGTGGTAGGGAGCGGCCGCAGTGACTATCCCAACCAGATCAACAACTCGCTCGTCTTTCCGGGCGTGTTTCGCGGAGCGCTCGATAACAAAGTGACCAAAATTACCGAGGAGATGAAGCTGCGCGCAGCGCACAACCTTGCCGCGCTGGTTAAAAAGCCGACCGCACAAAAAATAGTCCCCGGCCCGTTTGAAAAGGGCATCGCCGCTGCGGTCGCCAAGGCAATCAAGTAAGGCTAGAATGGGTGAAAGGGGAGCCCCCTTCGTCCGTCTATTGATATGGGTAGCTTAGAACAAGAATTTACCGAGGCTTTTGAGCGCTACAGCGACGAGCTATTTCGCCACGCGAGCATGCGGCTGCCCAACCGGGAGCGCGCCATGGAGCTCACACAGGAATGCTTTATGAAGGTGTGGCAGTATGCCCAAAACGGCCACAAAGTGGATGCATGGAGACCCTTTCTCTACCAAACGCTGCGGCACCTTATCATCGACGAGTACCGGCGCAAAAAGTCGGTGTCGCTTGAGGGTATGATGCGCGAGGAGGACGAGAGTACCGAGAGCATGTTGCCGCCGGACGAGAGCAATACACTGCTGGCCGCCATGGAGCGGCTCGACGGTAAGCAGGCCATAGAGATGCTCCGCGATCTCCCGTACATCTACAGCGAGGTGCTCACACTCCGGTTTGTCGAGAGTATGTCGCCGGGCGAGATAGCGCAGGTAGTGGGCGAGAGCGAGAACGTGGTGTCCGTACGCATCCACCGCGGGCTCAAGAAATTGAAAGAGATGCTAGAAAAACAATGAACAACTTTTTTGAACAATTTAAGAGCGAGGGGCAAAAGATACGCCTTTCGCATGCGGAAAAGAGCGCAATGAAAGCGCGCATCTTGGGCGTGCCTTCGAGTGTCGTCACGCACAGCCCGTACTTTTTCTTTAACTTTCAGTTCTCTCGTACATTCGTGCCGGTGATGGCTGTCTTGATTGTACTGTTTGGTACCGGTACCGCGTACGCGGCCCAGGGCTCGCTGCCGGGCGATGTCTTGTACCCGGTAAAGATCCACGTCACCGAGCCGGTGGAGGTCGCGCTTGCCGGCACTCCCGCCGACAAGGCGGTTGTCGAGACCAAACTTGCCGAGCGGCGCGTGGCCGAGGCACAAACGCTGGCCAGCCAGGGCAAACTCGATGCCACGACGACAGCAGAGCTGCAGTCCGACTTTAAAGTGCACGAGGCAAATGCCATTGCCTTGGCCAATGCTGCCGACAACGCAGAGCCGCAGGCCGACGGTGCATCTACTACGACGAGCACCACTACAACCACCACCACGGTGGTCGTTACTGTGGCCGTAGCCCCCGCCGCGGCGCCCAAAGCCATGAGTGCGATGCGCGTAACTGAGCAGATACTGCCGGCCACGACCACAAGCACAACTACTACCGCTACCGGCACAAGCACGCCAATGCCGGGGGCGGCGGTACGCGGCGGGCTGCGCGAGCGCCTGCAAAGCTCGCTCAATGCACAAGCAAGCATACTCAACATGCTCCAAGTAGATGTGGAGCAGCATAGCGACCTGGAACGTGCCCATCGACATGCCACTACCACCCGCAGCGACTAGCAAAAG
>JAZKAA010000005.1:86720-89999 GCA_040389385.1 Patescibacteria group bacterium
CTAGGATAGGGGCATGGAAGAACACGTGCCGCATCCGCGGATAGCAGAGCGTAGCAAAGAGGGCCCGCGCCTGACCAAGCGCGAGCTTGGGTTTAATGGCCGCTTGGCGGTGGCTATCACCAACATCTTCGGCTCGATGGGGATGTTTTATGTGCTCGTACTGTGGATGTTCGGCTGGATGATACTGGCCACTATCGGGTTTGGCTTTTTTGCGCGCGACCCGTATCCGTTTACCTTCCTGCTCTTTTTGAGCAACTTGGTGCAGCTGTTTGCGCTGCCGATATTAGCGGTAGGGCAGCAGGTGCTGAGCCGTGCCAGCGACAAGCAGGCCGAGCAGACCTACAAAGATGCCGAGGCGATTTTAAAACTGCAGGACGATATCCACCGGCTGATAGTAATAAACAACCGCCTGACCGAAGACATCCACGCCCGGACATTGTCAAAATAAACTAATTGATGAGGAGAGTTACCACTGAGTAACGATCGTAAATATGCCGGATGTCAGCAGGTTATTGTTATTGTCCAGAACGGAAATAGAATAGGTGCCGGGAGACAAAGTTGGCACAACTGATATAGACCACCGGTTGTTAGAAACTCCATACAATCCGCTTTCGTAAATAATCTCTCCTTGAGAGGAGATTTGGATGCGGATCGTAGTCGTATTTGGATTCCAATTAGAGACCGAGCCACTGATAGTAGGAGTGGCAGATATTGGAGTGAGCGAATTCTGATCAATCGTTGCAGTAGCTGGTGCGTGTGATTGATGGGTATAGTACAAAGCTCCTGCTGTCAAAATAACCATTACGGCAATTCCTATCCAAACATTTTTATTCATACATCTATTAGGGCTTGTTGATTTTTACTGCTAGTACCTCGAACCACTGACAGCGCCAGTAACTGTAGTCGTACAAAGTGCAAGAATATATGGAATAAGAGCAGACAGAAGGCTTGCCAAAAGTGAAATATCCTTTCCGCTAAACAAGCCTATGACGAATGCGACTCCGATTCCGGGCGAAGCGCCCAAAACTAACGGGAAAAGAAACATTGCCAATAAAACAAAAAGTAACGGTAGTGCAAAAATAATTAATCCCAAGTAAAAGCCGTGTTTCGTAGACGGGGTAACCGACGAGGTTTTGAAATATATAACAGTCAATAAAATTGGAATAAGTATCCCGGCTACTAATATGCTGCCGTACAGGGCAGCCCCAGAATTAGTATCAAGGCCAACAAGG
Organism: Patescibacteria group bacterium; assembly: GCA_040389385.1. Classification (GTDB taxonomy): domain Bacteria; phylum Patescibacteriota; class Minisyncoccia; order Phycocordibacterales; family SBAW01; genus GWA1-54-10. Next base: position 87,953 of record JAZKAA010000005.1, read on the forward strand.
TTGAATATTCTTGGAATAAAAAACATTACTACCAAGGCTAAAAGGGACATCCAAACCGCTCGGCCCCATTTCATAAATTTATACTATCATGGATACTCTCGAGTACTATCCGCACTAGATTTACTTCGTTTAACTTGGCGGAGAGTGAGGGATTCGAACCCTCGGAACCCTTTCGGGCTCAACAACTTAGCAGGTTGCTCCGTTCGACCGCTCCGGCAACTCTCCGTCCAACCACCTTACCACTTTGTGCGGTTTCCCTCAATTTGAGGGCCCAAGTGTTATACTGGATGAAAGGTCGCTATTCGTAGCTAATCTCCTTAAAAAATATGATACATGGAAACTTTCTTGGCGCGGCGGTTGTTTCGGTCATTTACACGGTGTACCTCCTGTTGAATCCCGGTGCGATACATTCCAAAGCGGGGTTGATTGTGGCGCTTGTTATCCTCAACGCATTGACTATTGTGCTGATGGCGTACGCGTTCAAATAAAATTCATTCACGTCCCGATAGGGTAGAGGAATGGAGACTAGTACCAAAACCTATTCTGTTATGTGCACGTGCGGGGAAAAGATGCAGGTCGAGGCCGAGAGCAGGGAGGAGGCCGAGGTCATGATGCTCGAGTCACTCGACGAGTTGGCGCTTGCCAACCACGCGGCAGAGAAGCATGGCATGGCCGACGACGCGCCCACGACCGAGGAGATGCGCGAGATTATCGCCGTGACGCTAGTAGAGGATTAACTTCTTGCAAGCGCGACGGTGTGTACCGAGCGGGCGCCGGCCTCTTTGAGCGCGCGTTTGCATTCCTCGAGCGTTGCGCCGGTTGTTGTGACATCATCTACGACAATACATGTGCGGCCGTGGATATTTTTTGCACGCATTGAGTCTTGTACGTTTTTTAATCGTTTGCTGCGCTCCAACCCCTGCTGTGTTGGGGTATTTTTAATTCTGGTCAAAACGTCCGCTCGATACTCGACTGCCCTCTCTAGCAACGGGAGCGTTGCTTTGCACAGTAGCTCGGTCTGATTGTGGCCGCGCTCGCGCTTGCGGGCGGCGTGCATCGGCACGGGTATAAGGAGCGGCTTACCCAACTCCTCGGCCGCTGCGGCAAGCACTGTTTCGGCCAGGTATGCTGCGGCAAGTGCAGCCGCCTTTTTGTTGGCAAAATATTTGAGCTCCCACACCAGTGCCTGCACGCGCGGGTCGTGATAGGGCAGGGGCTCCTCGCCGCCGAGTGTGTGGAGTTGCGTAAGTGTAAACGTGCGCACCAGTTTGTCTGTGCGCCGCGGCGGTATGATGAAGTCAACAGCAGCGCTAAATAGCTCGCCTAGCATGATAAAATACATTGTATGGCCTTTTCGCTCCCGTCCTTTTCTAATCTATTTAAAACCGAGGTCAAAAGCGTCATCGGCGTCGACATCGGCACGTCCGCTATCAAGGTGGTGCAGCTTAAACGCGAAAAGGGACGCGTTATTTTGGAGACCTACGGCGCAATAGCGCTCGGGCCGTATGCCAACGTCGAGATAGGCCGCGCTACCGCACTCGAGGAGCCGAAAATTGCCGAGGCTCTTAAGGATGTTGTGCGCGAGGCCAACGTCACCGCCACCGACGCGGCGGTTGCTATCCCATACGCCTCGTCGCTTGTCTCTATTATCAAACTCCCCGCCGCGGTAGAGAAGACGCTCGCCTCTGCGGTGCCGATAGAAGCGCGCAAGTATATTCCGGTGCCCATCAACGAGGTAAACCTCGACTGGTTTGTTATCTCCGGCGGTGCGGGCAGTCCCAAAAGTGCAGATGGCAAGCTCGAAATACTCCTGGTTGCTATACACAACGACACCATAAGCAAGTTCCGCAGCATTATTACCGACGCGGCGCTCCAAACCGCATTTTTTGAGATTGAGGTGTTTAGCGCGACGCGCGCCTCGCTCGAGCACGGGCTGGCGCCGGTGGCGGTGGTGGATATGGGCGCGGCGACAACCAAGTTTTATGTCGTCGAGCGTGGGCTCATACGTGAGAGCCACATTATCAGCCATGGCGCGCAAGACCTTACG
>JAZKAA010000005.1:90009-105548 GCA_040389385.1 Patescibacteria group bacterium
CAATATTCCTGTGGCCCAGGCCGAGGAACGCAAGCGCAAAGCAGGCCTCTCGCACGCGCCGGAGTACGCCGATGTGTACAAGTCGCTCGAGTTGACGCTATCGCCGCTGGTAGCGGAGATAGCGCGCACCGCTGCGGCGTGGGAGGCGAGGGAAAAGCAGGCCCTGAGCGCGGTCGTACTTACCGGCGGGGGAGCGACGCTCAAGGGGCTTAAAGAGTTTATGCAAAGCAAGATACAAAACGAGCTGCGCCTGGCCGACCCCTTTGCAAAAACGCAGGCCCCCGCATTCCTCGAGGCAATCTTAAAAGAGGCCGGCCCCGAGTTTTGCGTAGCCGTCGGCTTGGCCCTCCGCCGCCTCCAGGAGTCCTCATAGTTTCTTTGGTAGGGTAGAGGTATGCAGTTAAAAATACTCTCTCTCAACTGTCAGCGCGGGTATCACTCGCATTTGCCGCTGCGCGAGTTTTTGCGTGATGTATTTGAAAGAGGAGACTACGACTTTATTATTTTGCAGGAGTTTGCCAAGGACGTGCCCTCGTTTGTGCGTGGGGTAGGGCCATACAACCTGCTTGAGGCCCACGATGACCAGGTCGGCGAGTACGCGCAGCTATGCGTGGCGTTTAGACAGGGCTACGAGTTGGCCGCGAGCGACTTTACCGCCTTTGCCACCAAAAAGCCTGACCCCATTGTCGGCGTGGTGCACTCGACGTTCGGGTTTTTGTGCGGTCGCTTTTCCAAAGCGGACAAAGTGTATGTTGTCGGCTCGGTGCATCTGCATGCGGGGGTGTTTCGCTCTACCCGCAGAGAGCAAATGAGGATAATCAAACGCCAGCTGCTCGAGCTTAGCCGGCCGGAGGACATGGTGGTCTTTGGCGGAGACTGCAACTTGGGGCCGTTTGAGCACAATGGCATGGCGCGGCTCCTTGCACCGGAGTTTGTATGGGCCACCGGTAAAATCCCCTCGACCCTCAACGGCTGGTACAGCGAAAACGTCGCCCGGCTCCCTAACCGTATCGGCGCTTTCTTGAGATTTTTTGGCATACCGGTCCGGCTATGGACCGACCAGGTGTTTGTAGATGCAAAAACAGCACTCAATAGTGTCACCCAAAGCCGCGTCTTGCCCGACCGCGTCTCCGACCACAGTCCGGTGGAGGTTAGTATTGAAAGTAATGAATAAACTTTTTGCGGTGGTGTTGATTTTTGCAGGCGAGGCGCTCTCCATCGGTGCCGAGCTTGTTGCGTCTAAACGCGTTGCAGCGGCACCAAGCGAGCATGTGGCGATATTTCTTATGATGTTTATCCCGATAGTAGTGGGCGGGGCGCTATTGGTCGCGGGTTACATGCTCGGCTACTTGTACGTGCGTAATATTTGGATAATCGCCGCGGTCTCTATAGGCTCGATACTCGTCGTTGAGCCTATGCTCGCGTGGCTGTTGTTTAGAGAAATTCCGACCACCGGGGCCGCAATCGGCCTCGTGCTCGGTGTTGTGGGTGTAGTGATCTCAGTAGGAGTCAAATAAAAAGAGTCCGCACAAACGAGAAGGCCACCTGAAAGTTTCCAAAGAAAGACCCCAGCTTTTGGGCTGGGGTTAATGTTATTTCCGTGCGGGGCTAATGAGGTAAGAATGGTATTCCGACCGCAACTGCTACAGCGAGCAGCAGTATTACAGTCCAGAACCGGGGCGATATTTCAATAAAGCGCTGCATGTGCTCCTACTCCGCGTTCCGTACCAGCACCGCGAGAATGCGTGGTAACTCGCTGTTGGCGTGACGTTGCCAGTACGGCAAGTTTTTGGCCTGAAGAGCGGGGCGCTCTTTGGTTGCTGGCTGTCCGCCGGGCTCCAGATTGACCCAGTTCTTTTTAAAGCCTTTGTGGGCCGCGATGACTTTGCCGTCGCAGTGAGTGCTGAACATCACGACCCTATCAGCGTTGTGCCGCTCAGGATGCCTAAACACCACCAAGCTGCATCTGTCGTCGAGCGCGCCCGGTTCCCACAGGTCGAGGCGGTAGCGATTGGCGCCGATGATGACCACGGCCTGACGCACCTTGTCTCCCTCGTGGCGCTTGAATGTTGGTGTCTCCGACGACACCTTGACGCCTTTGCGGAGGATGCGCAGCACTTCCGCCTCGGTAGCCGGTGTGGCAACTGCCGGAACAGTAACCGTCATAAGACAGCAAAGAACAGCGAATATCCGCAGCATGATGTTCTCCCTAGGCTTGCGGTTGGACCCCAGACATTAAAGCATATTTTACAAACAAAGACCGCAGCCGGTGAGGGCTGCGGTCAGGCGTCGGGGCCAGCAGGGGAGCGGCTAGCTTTCGACGCAGTTGGATTGAGGCATGGTGCCGGCGGGTTTTTCGTTGAGCATCCAGGTGGATGCCCAGATGCCTGTGCCGACCGCCACTGCCGTCATTGCAAGCTGTGTGGCACCGAAGCCGACTAAGAAGATGCTTGCGAGCCAGCATGCAACTTCTAGTGCCCGAACCGTGCGCGCGAGGCGGATAGCCCTTGGCCGCAACAGTGCGATGACCCGCTCAGTTGTGAGATTCGCCGCGCAGCCAAAACAGGCGGCGGTGAAAATCATCGTCACCAAGCTTCTGCGCTCGGTGTCGACGTTCCACAGCAGGATGCCGCCGCCGATAAGCACGACTGCGCAGATGGTGGCATTGACCACGCGTTGAGCCTCCGAGATTTGGCCCAAACGCATGTCTCCCATTGGTCCGATATCCATGACAGTCCTCTTGGGGTTGAGTGAAAACGGTACTTGTAGTTCACCGCTCATTATACACCCATACCCTACTTTTGTCAAGTATCGCTACAGGGGTGTACTATAGCGCCATGCAGGAGGCGGTGGTTAACGAGTGGGAGGAAAAACACGCGGAAGAGTTGCGCCAAAAGCACGTGCCGATAGCCGCGTACTGGTTTGACCACAACGCGCTTATTACTATCCTTTTTAACACCGCATCTATCACTATCCCCGACGCGGAGCGCTTTGTGATACGCGCGGTCGAGGCGGCGCGGCCGCAGGTTACAGAGCCGCACTTGGAAGCAGCAGTCCAAAATATTTTAGAAGAGGAGCGCGCACATGCGCGCGTGCACGACGCGTACAACGAGTATCTTGCGCGGCATGGGTACCCTGTCGCGCACTATGCCCGCAAGGTGCAAAAGTCGACCGCGTTTTTTGACCGGCACTGCTCGGTGGTCACGCGCTTGGCACTCTGCGCCATGACCGAGCACTTTACCGCGTGCGGCGCGCGGCAGATTTTGGATAGCGGGATATTTGAGGGCAGGGGAGTCGATGAGCGCATGGACAGAGTTTGGACATGGCACGCGCTCGAGGAGCTCGATCATCGTGCAACCGCGTTTGATCTCTACCGCGCGCAGGGCGGCGGGTACGGGCGCCGCGTGTGGGCGGGGATTATGGCAAGCGCGGTCATGCTCTACATACACTTCTCCTGCACGCTATCGCTTGCGCGCAAACAGCACCTGCTGTGGGATAGGCGCGCGTGGCGCGTCGCGCTGCCGTTCCTTATCGGGCCGCGCGGTATCTACTACCGCTTTATCTCCGACTGGTTTAAGTTTTTCTTGCCCTCCTTCCACCCCAACACCTTCCCCCTGCGCAACTTATTAAAAAAGCAATTACATCACTACCACATCGAATCAGAATTGGTGGCGTACTTCCGCTCTGCGTAGCCCTAAAATGTTGATATAGACGGCCTTGCAAAAAATTGGGGGCTATACTAAAGGCAAGATGGACCCTCAAGTCTCTGGCTCGTTTATACCCAAGGCACCATTGATAGAGACTCGCCGCCGCGGCGCGGGCATGGGGCTCGTACTCCTCCTATCTATAGTATTGTTTATTCTCTCCCTCGTGGGCGCAGCGGGCGTGTTTGCGTATCAAGGGATACTCTCCTCGGGGCTCGTCAAACAAGACCAACAACTCACCCTTGCCGAGGGCGCCTTTGAGCCCGATGTTATCAACGACCTCTCCCGATTAGACAGCCGCTTGAGCAAGACCAAAGCTTTGCTTGGGGACCACCTTGCGCCCTCGGGCATTTTTGACTTCCTCTCCACCGTAACGCTGACCAAGGTCCAGTTCACCAAATTTTCGTACCACTTGGGAGCGGGGCGCACCGCGTCGATATCACTCTCCGGCTCCGCGGACTCTTTTTCAACGGTGGCGCTGCAGAGCGACCAGTTTGGTTCTGCGCGTCTCTTAAAAAACGTTGTCTTTTCCGGTGTGAGTGTGGGACAGGGCGACAGAGTCTCCTTTGATGTCAGTGCAGAGCTCGACCAGTCACTCTTTAAGTACGCCAAACAGTCCCAGGATGCAGTCGTGCCCTCTACCCAGGGCACACAAACCGCTCCGGCTAACCCGCAAGTAGCCCCTCCGACAAGCGGAGCGCAGGCAACAACAACCCCACAATGACCCGATTTATCATACCCATCATACTTTGTGCGGCGGCCATAGGACTCTTTGTGGTCTATACCAATCCGCAGTACCAGGGGCTCAAGGTACTGCAGGCAAAGGCCGCCGAGTACAACGACGCGCTCAGCAAGGCAAGTCAACTGCGCTCTATCCGCGACCAGTTGCTCTCGAAACGCAACACCTTTAGCCAAGAGGATATTTCGCGGCTCCAGCACGCGCTCCCCGACAATGTCGACAACATACGCCTTATTATTGATATCAACAACATCGCGGCACGACACTCCCTTTCGCTCACCAATATAGGTGTCGGGACTGTCTCCGACTCCTCGGCACCCCGCAATAGTTTGGCGGTAGGTTCTTCCGGCGACGCGGTGGGGTCGGTAACGGTAAACTTTAGTCTCAACGCCGACTACGACACGTTCCTTGCGTTCCTCCACGACCTGGAGCACAGCCTGCGCATTGTCGATGTAGAGAGTATAGACCTTTCGGTAAACGGAACTGGCGGCCTTGCGCAATACGACGTAACTATCAGGACCTACTGGCTCCACTAAAACCATGTCTAAACTCTTACACAATACAAAACTGATAGGAGCGCTGGTGGTTATACTCGTGCTCTGTGGCGTTGCGTACTTTTACTGGGGCTCCTCGGCGCCTGCTTCGCCGGTGGCGGTTGCACCTACCGAGCCCGTTGCGTCTCAAGAGCTCTTGACCACGCTCGGCAGCCTGCGCTCTATACAGCTCGACCCGTCAATCTTTAGTGACCCGCTGTTTGTATCACTTTCGGATTTTGGGGTGACGATACCACCGGAGCCCAGTGGCCGGCGCAACCCCTTTGCTCCTGTCGGAGCGCAATAACCCACTATGGCTGCCCCTCAAGAAAAACCCGAGGCGATGGATTTGCGCCAGAAGGGTGAGTATTTTGGCATCCCCGTACGCGAGGTAGGTAAAAATCCCGTACCTTTTGACACGCTGCGCTATATCCCCGAGGAGAGCGCGCGGCACTACGGCTTTGTACCGCTCGCGCTTGCAAGCGGAGTGCTGGAGGTGGGGCTTATCGACCCCGACAACCTCGAGGCGCGCGACGCACTTACATTTATCTCGGCCAAAATCGGGATGCCGTACAAAGTATTTCTTATTTCGCAAGAAGACTTTGACCGGCTCATGGAGCAGTACAAAGGACTCTCCGGCGAGGTGGGCAAGGCGCTTGGCGAACTTGAGGTAGAGCTCACCACCGAGGTTGCGGCAGACAAGGCTAAGGGCAAAAAACGGGCGATTGAGGACGAGTTGATCACCGAGACCGAGTCGGAGGCGATGATGGAGGACGCACCGGTTACCAAGATAGTGGCCACGATGCTGCGCCACGCCGCCGAGTCGCGGGCATCCGACATCCACGTCGAGCCGCTTGCCGAGCAGACCCGCGTGCGCTTTCGTATCGACGGCGTACTCTCGACCAACATTACATTGCCCAACAAGGTGCACGCCTCGGTGGTAGCGCGTATCAAAGTACTTTCCAACATGCGGCTCGACGAGCGACGCAAGCCGCAAGACGGCCGCTTTTCCGCGCGCGTCTCGGGAGAAAAGGTAGACTTCCGCGTGTCGACATTCCCCACATACTACGGCGAGAAGGTAGTGATGCGTATTTTGGGCGCACAAACAAAGGATTGGAAGCTGGACGCCATCGGTCTCTCTGCGCGCAACCTTGACCTTATACGCGCCGCAATTAAAAAACCCTACGGGTTGATTCTTATTTCCGGTCCGACCGGCTCGGGTAAGTCGACCACGCTCTATACGTTGCTCAACGAGGTGGACCGCGACCGCCAAAATGTATTGTCGCTCGAGGACCCGGTCGAGTACACCATCGCCGGAGTGTCTCAGTCGCAAGTGCGGCCGGAAATAGGCTATACCTTTGCCAACGGCTTGCGCACGACGCTCCGCCAAGACCCAAACATCATCATGGTCGGCGAGATCCGCGACAGCGAGACCGCCAACCTGGCGGTGCAGGCGGCATTGACCGGCCACTTGGTGCTCTCGACCATCCACACCAACAACGCCATCGGTATTGTGCCGCGCCTTTTGGACATGGGTGTCGAGCCGTACCTGATACCGCCCGTATTGGTACTCGGCGTCGCACAGCGCCTCGTGCGCACGCTCTGCAAAGACGGCGGCAAGGTAGAAAAGGTAGAGGAAAGTATGCAACAAATGATAACGAAAGAGTTTTCCGACCTCTCCGACGAATATAAAAAAGCACTGCCGGACTTTAGCGAAGTGCATCGGTTGGCGCCGAGCACAGATTGTCCGTCGGGCACCGCCGGCCGCGTGGCGTGCTTTGAGGTGTTTGGTATGTCGCCCGAGCTCGAGAAGGCGATTTTGGGCCGCAGGCCCGAGGACGAACTATTTAGCATCGTGCGCGGTCAGGGGATGCTGACGATGAAAGAGGATGCCATGATAAAATCAGCACAAGGCACAGTGCCGTTTGAGGAGGTCAACACGCTCGGCGGTGAGTTTGATCTTAGTGACGCGGAAGAGCCTCTTACTCCGGGCGCGCCGGTTGCGGTCGCTGTCCCCGCCGGGATTGCTGATACCAGCGACGACGAGCCTGTCGAGGACAAGCCAAAACTAGAGATATAAAACGCCCATGCCCGACTACAAACAAAAACTCTCCGCACTTATCGAGATTGTCGTGGCGCAAGGTGCCTCCGACCTGCATATGGGCGAGGGGATACAGCCCATGCTGCGTGTCTCGGGGGTGCTCTCGCCGATACTCAGCGAGGCTAAGCTCACGCGCGAAGACATGGACGGCCTATTAGGTGTGATGCTGTTGCCCGAGCACCTCAAGCGATTTAAAGACACGCAGGAGGTCGACTTTTCCTACGCATACGGCGACAAAGCCCGCTTTCGCGGCAACGGATTTGTCGAGCGTGGTCATACCGCTGTGGCGCTGCGGCTTATCCCACGCTCTATCCGTACCCTCGCCGAGCTCAACTTGCCTCCGGAGCTCGGGCAGTTTGCGTCGCGTGAGCAGGGATTCTTTTTGGTGGTGGGGCCGGTAGGGCAGGGCAAAACCACCACACTTGCCGCAATGATAGAAAAGATAAACCAGGAGCGCACCGAGCACATCATCACAATAGAAGATCCCATCGAGTACCTGTTTGAAAACAAGCAAAGCTTAATAGACCAGCGCGAGGTCAAGGTAGACACGGCCGACTTTTCTCAGGCACTGCAGAGCGTATTCCGCCAAGACGTTGACGTGCTCATGATAGGTGAGATGCGTACACCGGAGACCATGGCCACGGCGGTTACGGCCGCCGAGACAGGGCACTTGGTATTTTCCACTCTCCACACCAACAATGCCGCACAAACCATCGACCGCATTATTGATAGTTTTCCTCCCGAGCAGCAAGATCAGATACGCATCCAGCTTGCCGGGTCTCTTATGGGTATTTTCTCCCAGCGGCTCGTGCCGCGCATCAGCGGCGGTCTTGTGCCGGCGTACGAGCTGTTGGTGGCAACCTCTGCAGTGCGCAACCTCATACGTGAGCGCCGCAGTCATGAGATACAGACCATGATAGAGACGGGTGCGGCAGAGGGTATGGTCGATCTCAACCGCTCGCTGGCCGATCTGGTGCGCCGCGGCGAAATCACCTCCGAGTCCGCCTACTCCCGCTCGCTCAATCCTAAAGTACTCGAGCATCTCCTATAATTGATGTATGGAATTTAAATACGAGGCACTCGATACAGAAGGCAAGCCCGCAGCGGGCACCATAAGCGCCGCGACGCAAGACGCGGCCATCGGCATACTCCAGCACAAAGGGCTCACGCTTACGGCGATATCCCTCGCCAAGGAAAAAGGATTTTTTGAGTCGCTATCGACTATCACTATATTTAGCGGCATATCAAGCCGCGATTTGGTGCTGCTCTCGCGCCAAATAGCGACCCTCTTTGAGGCGCAGGTCTCCGCGCTGCGCGTATTCCGTCTCTTGGCCGAGCAGGCGGGCAAGCCGTTTTTGCGCGAAGTGTTGACGCAGGTGGCCGACGACCTACAGGGTGGCACCTCAATCAGCGAGGCGCTGCGCAAGCATCCCAAAGTCTTTTCCGACTTTTACGTCAACATGGTCAAGTCCGGCGAGGAATCCGGCAAACTCGACCAGGTGTTTTTGTACATGGCCGACCACATAGAGCGCTCCTACGAGCTGACAAGCAAGGCCCGCAATGCGCTTATCTACCCGGCATTTATTATGGTCACCTTTTTGGCGGTGATGATACTCATGCTCACGTTGGTTATCCCAAAGATAGGGCAGATACTCCAAGACTCGGGCGGCACGCTCCCGGTCTATACTCAGATTATCCTCGGGTTTAGCTCCTTTTTGGTGGATTACGGGGTGTTTTTGCTCGCGGCGCTTATTATCGGGGGGTATTTTCTCTTCCGCTATGCGCAGACCGGCCCGGGGCGCGCTGCAATGAGCCGCACCCGGCTCTCTATCCCATACATCGGCGGGCTCTACCAAAAGCTCTTCCTTTCGCGAGTAGCGGACAACATGCATGTGATGCTTACGAGCGGCATCTCGGCGGTCCGGGCGCTTGAGATTACTGCGGCGGTGGTCGAGGACCATACCTACGAGGAGATACTCCACGAGGCTATCGAGGCGGTTAAAAGCGGCACCTCGCTCTCCTCGGCGCTCAGCCGCTACAGCCCGGGCGACATACCGGCGATATTTGTGCAGATGATACAGATAGGCGAGGAGACAGGCGAGTTGGGCAACCTACTAGAGCGCTTGGCCAAGTTTTATAACCGCGAGGTCAACTCTGCCGTCGATACGCTCGTGTCCCTTATCGAGCCGGTACTTATAGTTGTTTTGGCCGTGGGGGTGGGCTTCCTCCTGGCGTCGGTCTTGTTGCCTATCTACAACACAGCCTCTTCGCTCTAAGAGAGCGACCCGTCTCGACTCAGCGTCGAGCCGAGGCGGATATCCACAGGCTGCCCGTAGGGTAGGGGTGCACAAGGCTATACTAGAGGAGCCTACGCCACAGAGCGTGTGGCGGAACTTTTTAGCAGTTATTAATTAATCTATTCGTATTCATATGCGTAAAGTTATTAGCCGAGGGTTTACCCTCATTGAGCTCTTGGTGGTTATAGCCATCATCGGCATTTTGGCCTCTATTGTGCTCGTGTCGCTCAACGGCGCCCGCGCCAAGGGTCGCGACGCCCAGCGTGTCACCAACCTCCAGCAGGCCGCCAACATCCTATTGGCTGATGCCAATTCGGATACCGCTAATCCTATTAACTGTACGTACACATCCGGCCGTGCGGATGTTACTACCTGCACCAACGCGGGTATCAGTGTCATCAAGGACCCGACCACCGGCTTGTCGGCTTGTGGTGTTAACCCGGGTGCGGTATGTCAGTTTGCAATTACAGGCACCGCCGGTGGTGTCAGTGCAAAGTTCAATGACTGGCAAATCACGAGCTACCTCGAAAACGGCTCAGGTCCGTATGGTGTAGGCGCGGTCTGCGTCAGCTCTGCGACCAGCTCGATCATGGTAGGCGCCAACTGCAAGTAATTCGTCTCTCAATAGGAAATCCCCAGCCTTGGCTGGGGGTTTTCTTTTGTGGGGTATAGTTATCGCATATGAAGACACGAGGGTTTACCTTGATTGAACTCTTGGTGGTTATAGCCATCATCGGCATTTTGGCCTCTATTGTGCTCGTGTCGCTGAGCGGCGCCCGCGCCAAGGGTCGCGACGCCCAGCGTGTTGGCAACCTTCAGCAGGCGGTCAAGACCATCGTGGCGGACAGTCGCTCCGATAGTGCTACTCCGTTTACAGGATGTACCGGCTCGGGCGGCGGTGCGGTAAGCAACCATAGTCCTACCACCGACTGCACGGGCCCCGGAGCGGATGCCTTTTTGGCTAACATGAAAGACCCTACCGGCACCGCGGCGTGCACCAGCAGCGCAACCGCGGCGTGCCAATTTTCTGTCTCTACTACTCTCGGAGGAGCCGGTGCAAACTATAGCAATTGGCAAATCATGACCTATCTGGAGTCAGGTGCAGGCCCTTACAGTGCCGGTCTAGCGTGTGTCAGTTATGCCACGAGCTCTATCATGACCGGCACAAGCTGCAAATAATATGCGTCCGCGCGGATTTACGCTGATTGAACTTTTGGTGGTTATAGCCATTATCGGCGTGTTGGCCTCTATAGTACTTGTGTCGGTCTCGGGTGCGCGCACCAAAGCACGTGATGCGAAGCGCATCGCCGACGTCAAAACTATCCAACTTGCGCTCGCAAGTTACTACAACGACTATGGCACCTACCCGTGGAATATCTACAAAACCGGCGGTAGCGTCGCCCCCAACCTGGGGCTTGCCCCGGCATATTTACCCTTTGTCCCTACCGACCCAAGCCTCTCTGTAGACCCTTCAACCTGTAATACCTCTCCGGCCAGTGACGGCTGTTATAGCTACGTGCCTATGGTTGTCGGCTCTGCAGGAAGCAACTGCAATGGTGTTGCCGCGAGTTACCCGACGTACTACCACTTGGGTGTAGTGATGGAAAACACTACTAACACCGGGCTCTATCAAGACACAGACATGGCCGCCAACTCCAACGGCTACGGCTCATGCAGCAACAACAACTCCGTACCGGACTTTGAGGGTACCAGTGTTGGCGGCACGACCAGCAGACGCTGCGCTACTACGGCGGGCACCCCACAGCCCAACGGTACAGAGACCTGCTACGACCTGACGCCGTAATGGACTTCGTATTAGGTGCCGGGGCCGCGGTGCTCGGCACAGTACTGGCTAGTTTTATAAATGCGGTCTCGTTCCGGTGGGGGACGGGGCTCTCGATAGCGGCCGGCCGCTCGCGATGCATGCACTGCGGCCATACGCTCTCTGCCGCCGACCTGGTGCCCGTACTTTCGTACATTTTTTTGCGGGGCCGTTGCCGGTACTGTGGCTCGCGTATATCTCCGCAATATCCGCTCGTCGAGTTGTGCGGCGGTGTGCTATCGCTCGGCACGTACTGGCTGCATCCTATGCCTGCGGAGTACGCCTTTTGGCTCGCGATATGGATGCTGTTGTTGTTTGCTGCAGTGTACGACCTCCGGCACACGATTATCCCTTGGAGCATTTCTAGTGTGGTGGCCATACTTGCCCTAGGTCACGCCTATCTAATAGGAGCGCCACTCTATGACATCGCGGCCGGTCCTCTTTTGGCGCTGCCGCTGTTTTTACTATGGCTTGTATCCGGTGGCCGGTGGATGGGGCTCGGCGACAGTGTGCTGGAGCTCGGGCTGGGATGGTTGTTGGGCTTGACGCTTGGGCTCACGGGATTTTTCCTCGCGTTTTGGTCCGGTGCGATTGTGGGGACGGCGCTGCTGGTGTGCGGAAGGAGCCTGCCTGCCGGCAGGCAGGTTACAATGAAAAGCGAGGTGCCGTTTGCGCCGTTTCTTATTGCGGGGGCTCTCGCGGCACACTTCCTACATGTGGACTTTTTTTCGACACTACCGGCACTCTTTTTCTAAGGGATTCACCCTTATAGAGCTCTTGGTCGTTGTTGCGGTTATTTCCATCATCACGGCTTTTTTGCTCTTTAGCCAGGGCAAGTTCAACAGCGCGACCCTCCTGCGCAGTCTCGGATACAGCGTTGCCTTGACCGTGCGGCAAGCACAGGTGTACGGCGTAACTGTCCGCGGTATCAGTGTAGCGGGGAGCCCGAGCTTTTCTCGCGGGTACGGTGCGTATATCAGCACCGGAGACCTCGCGCGCATGGATATCTTTTCCGACCTCAACGGCAATGGGCAGCTTGATACTTCTCCGACCGACGAGCGGCTCGTACCTACGGGCTCGCTTATTTTTAGTAAGGGCTATGCGTTGGCAAAATTTTGCGCCGTACAAAACAACGGCCAGCAAGACTGTTACCCCTCGGGCATCGGCGGCGGGGCTACTGCCACCTCAATGACCATCTACTTTACGCGCCCCAACCTCGACGCGTGTATTGCAAGCAGCGTCCAGCCGGGGGTGTGCGCGCCCGGGGGGAGTAGCCCTTATACAAGTGCGTATATACAGATTTATTCCACTAACAATGCCGACCTGCGCACCGTACGCATCACCAGCACCGGACAAATTGTCGTCTGCCAGCTTAACGCCAATCCACTGACATGTTAAAGAGTCTTCGACATAGGGGACCCGCCTCGCCAAAGACGTCGAGTCGAGGCGGGTTTACATTGATAGAGGTGATGGTGTCAGTCATGATTTTTTCCATTGTGATGACTGTGGCACTGGGCGCGTTGTTGGCAATGTCGGAGAGTGATCGCAAGGCCGAGGCGCTCAAGTCCGTCATCAACAACTTTAACTTTGCGCTCGACAACATGTCGCGCACAATCCACACCGGATACAACTATCACTGCGGGACAGGCGGTAACGACCTCAACGTGCCAAAAGACTGTGACACGGCCGGTGCAAGCCAGCCGTATCTGGCGGTGCGTGGCGCAGACGGCTCGCGTATTGCGTACTGCTTGGATGCGGGCTTTATCAAGCGGCAGGTCATACCCGCAAGCGATACGACCGGTAACCTTTCTACCACGTGCGGTTCGGCGGCCTTTCTTCCGCTTACATCCACCGAGGTTAACGTGGCGACTCTGCAGTTTATCGTAACGGGCTCGTGCCCGCAGAGCATCGGCGACATAGCGGGCCAGTGCACCGCGGGGAGCGCTAATAAACAACCGAAAGTGACCATTCTTATCACCGGCTCGGTTAAAACAACCGGTTCGCAGGTCACACCACTCAACTTGCAGACTTCTGTCACACAACGCGTGTATGATCAATAACTATAAAAAAATAGCTCTCAGTGTGGCGAAAGGATTTACCCTCATAGAGACGCTTGTTGCGGTGCTCTTATTGGCAAGTGCCATAGCGGGGCCACTGACCATAGCAGCCAAGGGGCTTAACACATCGCTCACTGCCAAAGACCAGGTTGCGGCATTTTATATTGCCCAAGACGCTCTCGAGTATGTGCGCTTTAAGCGCGACACCAACAAGCTTTCCGGCGGCAGCTGGCTGAATGGCATAGTGGGCTCCGGCCTGTGCAGCGCAGACGGCGCCACCAAATGCATCGTAGACTCCCTGCAAGACACGGTAACGGCGTGTATGGGTACAAACGGCGCGTGCCCGGTACTTAAATACGACTCTACAAACCACTACTATAGCTACACCACAGGCACCGTCTCGCCCGAGCGGTATGTGCGCACGGTACAGATTACAACGCCGGTGGGCGGCAACGTCAGCGAGGCGGCGCTCCAGGTAACGGTCGCGTGGACCGGCGCCGGCGGCATAGTACACAGCGTGGTGGTGCGAGAAAATTTATATGATTGGTAACCCAAGAGGATTTACATTATTTTTTGCCATGCTGACGGCGTCGCTTGCGCTGTCCATAGGCCTGGCTATTTATGACCTTACGGCGCGCGAGATAGAGCTTTCCGGCGCCGGGACGCAGTCGCAGTATGCACTATACGCGGCCGACACGGGCGCCGAGTGTGCGTTGTATTGGGATTACAAATATACCGGCGGAAACAATAATAACGGCGGCTCAGGGAGCGCTTTTAGTACCTCGACCCAGGACACGCTTACGCCGGGCAACGGGTCGGGGCTTGTGTGTAACTCGCAAGACATTACTGTGCAGGGGCCGCCCGCGGTCGATTTGTCACGCTATAGCGGATGCTCAGAATCGCCATGGTGCATCCTTGCGACTGCGTCGGCGGCAACCACGACCTTTTCTGTCACTATCTCCTCCGGTGGTGTGGGGACATATTGCGCCGTGGTGCAGGTGGCCAAGTATGCAGGACCGGGCGGTGTCACCTACAGCACGATTACCTCGCGGGGCTACAACACATGTGCTGCGGGCGCCACGCGCTTTGAGCGCGCGTTGCAACTGTCTTACTAGGCGCTAGACTGGGGTCTATGGTCCCCAAGGCGGCGCGCGAGCGCTACATAAAACTTAAAGAAGCTGTCAACCGCTATCGCGAGGCGTATCATGTGTACGACCGCGAAGAGATACCCGAGTCGGCCCGCGACAGTCTTATGGCCGAACTTGCAGGGTTGGAGAAGGAGTATCCCGAGCTGGTTACCCCCGACAGCCCCACCCAGCGCGTGGCGGGCGCACCGCTCGCGCAGTTTAAAAAGGTTAAGCATGCGGTAGTGCAGTGGTCATTTAATGACGCGTTTACTCCCGACGATGTACGCGAGTGGGATGCGCGGGTAAGAAAACTTGCCGGCACGGCGCGAGTGAGCTATGTGTGCGAGCTTAAAATCGACGGGCTTAAAGTGGTGCTCACATACGAAAAGGGGATGCTCACAACCGCTGCTACGCGCGGCGATGGTACGGTCGGCGAGGATGTTACGCACAACATACGCACCATAGAGTCGGTACCCCTCTCGCTGCCGCGGCCGGTAAACATTGTCGTAGAGGGCGAGGTATGGATGAGCGAGGCCGCACTTAAGAAAACAAATACGCAGCGCAAAAAAGACGGCGAGCCCCTATTTGCCAACCCGCGCAATGCGGCTGCCGGCGCTGTGCGCCAGCTCGACCCGCGCATTGCGGCGTCGCGCGGGCTCGACACCTATATATATGATGTTGCACAGACGAGCGAAGAGTTGCCGCAGACTCAGGTAGAGGAGCTGGAGTATTTGCGCGGCCTCGGCTTTAAGGTCAACAAACATTTTAAAAAAGTGGCTGACATTGAGGGGGCACTGGAGTATTGGGAGGAGTGGAGGGCCAGATCAAAGTCCAAAGAAAATAAACTGGGATATTGGGTAGACGGCATTGTAGTTAAGGTCAATGAGCACCGTGTGCAAGAGACGCTGGGCTATACCGGCAAGGCGCCGCGCTTTGCCATTGCGTATAAATTTCCTGCAGAGCAGGTTACGACTGTTGTCGAGGATATCCAGCTGCAGGTGGGGCGCACGGGAGTGCTTACGCCGGTGGCGCACCTGCGGCCGGTCTCGGTTGCAGGCTCCACTGTAAGCCGTGCGACGTTGCACAACGAGGATGAGATAAACCGCTTGGATGTGCGTATCGGCGACACGGTGGTACTGCAAAAAGCAGGCGACATTAT
>JAZKAA010000005.1:105558-111085 GCA_040389385.1 Patescibacteria group bacterium
CACCGAGCTGCGGACAGGGAAGGAAAAGAAATTTAAGTGGCCTACGCATATAGCCGAGTGCGGCGGCGACGGGCGCATTGAGCGCGTACCGGGGCAAGCTGCGTGGCGGTGTGTGGCGCGGGACTCATTTGCGGTGTTGCGCCGGCGTTTGCGGTACTTTGCGAGCAAGGGCGCGCTAAATATCGAGGGGCTGGGGCCCTCGACGGTTGATGCTCTACTCGAGAAGGGGCTTGTCGAACATTACGACGACTTTTTTACGCTCAAGGAGGGAGATGTGCTTGAGCTGGAAGGCTTTGCGGAAGTAAGTGCCAGAAAACTCATCGCTTCTATTGGTAGCGCGGCCAAGCGCGTGCCGCTCGCGCGGCTTATAACGGGGCTCTCGCTCCCGCACGTAGGAGAAGAGACGGCCATACTGCTTGCTCAACACTATAAAAATCTTGACGCACTCGCTGACGCAACTGAAGAGGAGTTGAGTGGGATCCGTGGCATTGGGCCTATCGTGGCTAAGGCCGTGGCGGAATGGTTTGCTGATACAGAAAACAAAAAACTGATTGCCCGGCTTAAAAAAGTTTTGACTATTGTCAACGACGCCAAGCCTGTCTCGCACAAGCTGTCCGGCAAGACCTTTGTGCTAACCGGCACGCTATCCGGTATGGGTCGCGACGAGGCTAAAGAAACTCTGCGCAAACTGGGTGCCAGTGTCTCCGGCTCGGTGTCGAGCAAAACCGACTATGTGGTGGCGGGGGAGGAAGCAGGCTCAAAATTGGATAAAGCCACCGAACTTGGCGTACCCGTGCTGACAGAAGAGCAGTTTTTGAAATTGCTGAAATAAGGGTAGTATTGGCACATGATTTCGCTCGAGGACATACGCTCGCTCGCGCAGTTGGCGCGGCTCAAGCTGATGGGGGATGAGGAGACAAACCTGCAAAAAGATATTTCGGGTATTTTGGACTATGTAGGCCAAGTGCGTGCGGTATCGGTTAGTGCTGCACAAGAGACTCCGGCCCATCGCAACGTGATGCGCGAGGATGTACCGGGCGAGGTGCTGGGTAAGCGCGACGCATTGACTGCGGCCTTCCCTAAACGTGAGGGTGACTTTAACGTCGTGAGGAAGATAATAGAAAAAGATGTTGAATGAACTGACTATAACGGAAGCGTCTAAAAAACTCGCCGCCGGCGAGGTAACGTCTGTTGAGTTGACCGAGGCGTGCTTGGCGGAGATAGAAAAGAGAAACCCGTCGCTCAACGCGTATCTGGAAGTGTTTTCTGATGCAATGGACCAGGCAAAAAAAGCGGACGAGCGCCGGGCAGCGGGGGAGAGTCATCCATTGCTCGGCATACCATTGGCTATCAAAGACAATATTTTGATTGAGGGTCGCATTGCGAGTGCGGCAAGTAAAATGCTGGAGAACTATGTCGCGACATACGACGCTACTGTTATAAAAAAATTGAAGGAAGCCGGTGCAGTCTTTATCGGTCGCACCAACATGGACGAGTTTGCAATGGGGGGCTCGACCGAGCACTCGGCATTTGGCCCGACCAAAAACCCGTGCGATGAGTCGCGCGTACCTGGTGGGTCGAGTGGTGGCTCTGCAGCCGCTGTGGCGGCCAACATGGCGCTGGGAGCGCTCGGCACGGACACGGGTGGCTCTGTCCGTGAGCCGGCGGCCTTTTGTGGCCTTGTAGGGTTTAAGCCCACATATGGTGCGGTCTCGCGTTCGGGGCTCATTGCGATGGGCTCGTCGCTCGACCAGGCGGGGCCGCTTACGCACACAGTTGCCGACGCGGAGCTTATTTTTAATGCAATCAAAGGTAAAGATAGTTATGACAGCACCTCTATAGAGAAAACTGCACTGCGCACACCTCTCAAAAAAATAGGCATACCTCGCGCTGTGCTTAAGGACGTGGGCGCAGATATGCTCGCGCCGTTTGAGGAGTCGCTCAAGAAACTTGCGGCCGCAGGCTACGAACTTGTCGATATCGAATTGCCCGACCTGTCGTTGGCGCTTGCGACCTACTACGTCATCATGCCCGCGGAGGTCTCTACCAATCTCGCGCGGTTTGATGGTGTGCGTTATGGTCTGTCGCAAAGAGGCGACTCGCTGTGGAGCGACTACGCCACTACCAAAGCGGCAGGTTTTGGCCCCGAGACACGACGCAGGATTATGCTCGGGACGTACGTACTTTCTGCCGGCTATTACGACGCATATTACGGCAAAGCGACGGCGGCTCGTGCGCAACTGACAGAGCAATACAAAAAAATATTGGAAAGTGTTGATGTGATTGCGACACCCACGACTCCCTCGCCGGCACCTAAATTGGGAGAGAAGTCCGATCCTCTGTCCATGTATTTGCTCGATATCTTTACCGTTACGGCAAACATAACCGGCAACCCGGCTATCTCCGTGCCTATGGGCACGGTACAAGACCTTCCTGTTGGTATTCAATTCACGGCTGCACATGGGGACGAAGCGGCTCTCTTTCGTATTTCTAAGGAGGTAGAATAGGTACATGGAGACGCAGCCCCCAGGCTCTTTAAATCTCGAATATTTTTTGCTGCGCGGACAGGATTTTTTTGCCGGCTTGCAGGTGGGCACGTGGCCGCACTGGGCCATTGTGGTCGTGGAGGATATTTTAATTTTGGGGATGGTGCTGTCCCTGCTGTTTATTATCTTTATTGTCTACGCGCTTATACGCCTGCACCAGGTAGAGCACGAGGGGTTTCATAAGCTCGAGGCGCATCTGCACGAGCGTCACGAGGCTGAGGTAGAGTCGACCGGCAAAAACGAGCGGTGGGAAAATATACTCAAACTCGCATACGGCACCAACGAGGGCGACTGGCGGCGGGCGATACTCGAGGCCGACATCATGCTCTACGATGTGCTTGAGGAGCAGGGCTACCCCGGAGCGACGGTGGGGGACAAGCTCAAGATGGCTAACCCGATACAAATGACGACGCTCGACCTGGCGTGGCAGGCACACAAAGTGCGCAACGATATCGCACACGGCGGCGAGGCCACGCCACTGGATGAGCGCACAACGCGCGCAACAATAGACTCCTACAAACGCGTGTTTGAAGAGTTTGGCGCGATATAAATAGCGGTATACGTGTTGCGGGGGCGGGAATTGCACCCGCGACCTTCAGGTTATGAGCCTGACGAGCTACTACTGCTCCACCCCGCGATAATTCGAACTTGTCTCTATACTAGCAAAAAAGGGCTTTTTAGACAATTTGTGTCGGCGGAAGGACTTGCACCTTCGACCTTGGCTTTATGAGTGCCATGCTCTAACTACCTGAGCTACGCCGACATACCGCCGCATCAGATCCATGCGTTTACGGGCGCGAGAGACGGGACTTGAACCCGCAACCTCTGCCGTGACAGGGCAGCGCTCTAACCAGTTGAGCTACTCCCGCAAACCCTCGCATCTTAGCGCAAAACCCCTCTTTTTTCCACCACAATGTTTCTGTGTGAACATCCCACCAACCTGTATGAAGAAATTTGGGATGGTGCCCGGTGGCCCGTACACTTGGTACTATGTTGCGACGAAGATTGAGGCTGGCGATTATGGGTGCAGTCTTGCTAAATATTTTTTTACTTCCGGTTAACGTAGCGCCGATGCCGGCACTTGCGGTGGCCGACCTGCCGGCAGATATACAAAAGCACCCGGCTGAGTGCCGGATGCTTCTGCGGGATATTGACCCTCTGCAACTTCTCTAGGTGATCCTGCGCCGTGTCAGCCAGAGGTAGCCGCTTGCGGCAAGTGCTGCAAGGCCCGAGAGTGTGAGCATCAGCAGGTTTTCCTGTGCGGTACCTCCCGCTCCTGTGTTGGGGACGTTGGGTGTTTGGGTCGATGCGCCGAGGACCTGTCCACCACCAGTGCCGCCGGTGGCGGGGCCACCACCACCGCTAAGGAGAACGCAGATTCCATTCTGTAGACCATAGCCGGCAGGGATTGAGGATTGAACGCCGTCGATGTTGGAGCAATAGTCCGTGATAACTGTATTGCCTCCACCACCGCCACCACCCCCTCCGCCGCCACCGCCCGTGCTACCCCCGCCACCACCAGTGGAAGGGGGTGCCGTGACTGTGCCGGTGAGGCCTCCGCCGCTCGGTGGGGCGGTGACAGTGCCGCTCACTGAGCTGCCACCTCCTCCGGAGCCTCCGGTGAGGGTCCCTGTTACTGTCGACTGTGCGAACGCCGTGCCGGCAAAGCCGAGCAGGAGGATCACAGAAGAAGAGATGATAAGTCGTTTATTCATGTTCTTTAGTGTTAGCCATTAATCTTCGTGATCATATTCCTATTACGGAGTTGTCGAGGTAGCTGTCGAAGGTGTCGTGTTAGCCACGAAGCTGGTCGAGTACGTGCCGGGCGTTGTGCCAAGCGGTATGCGGACCTCTACCGTGACATCAATCTGGCGCCCCGGCGTCAAGGCCGAACTGTCGCCCGTGAGGTAGATCCAGTCTGTGTAGGTGTTTGCCGCAGTGACCATCATGCCAGTCGAGGTAGTCGAAGCGTTAGAGCTTTGCGGTGTTGAGACGCGGATGTTGTTTGCCGTGGCAAAGGTGCCCGCGCTGCCCGACCAATTGGTGAACTGGATCCGGAACGCGTCCTCGTTGTCCGGCACAGTAAAGTGCAGGACGTACTTCCAGCCGTTGGCAAACGTGCCGTCGGCCACTCCCGCTGTGTCAACGCTGTCGGTACCTGTAAGGGCCAACGGAGTCGAGCTTGAAGTGGATTGTGTGACGAAGGTGTTGTCAGACGACGTAGTTGTTGCAATGATGTTGCCCGATTTCACCGCAAAGTGGTATAGCGTGCCTTCCAAGAGGCCGGTTAGTACCACCATGTGTGTGGTCGAGGCCGTGCCGTTATACGCCGACATAGAACCATAGCTCGTCGTTGTGCCGTAGGCCACCTGACTTGATGCGGGCACGTCGGTGTTCCAGTTGATTGTCGCCGTAGTGCTGCTTATAGCAGTGACGGAGATACCGCTGATAACCGGTGCAAGCAGTACCGGTACCACATAGGTGTACTGGTCTGCCGAGCTTGTGGCGCTGGTGCCGCTTGGTGTCGTGACCGTCACGTCGACCGTCCCTGCTGCATGTGCAGGCGAAATAGCCGTAAGAGATGTGCTGCTTGCGATTATGACTCCCGTTGCAGAAGTAGTACCGAACATAACTGCCGTCGCTCCCGTAAAGTCCGTACCCGTGATAGTCACCAAGGTGCCGCCCGCAGTCGTACCGCTCGTCGGAGACACGGCAGAGACCGTAGGCGCCGGCGGCGGTACCACATAGGTGTACTGGTCTGCCGAGCTTGTGGCACTCGTGCCGCTTGGTGTCGTGACCGTCACGTCGACCGTCCCCGCAGCTTCTGCGGGAGAGGTTGCAGTGATGGACGTGCTGCTACTGACTACAACTCCTGTTGCAGGAGTCGAGCCGAAGTTCACAACTGTCGCTCCCGTAAAGTCAGTACCCGTGATGGTTACTGTCGTACCGCCCGCGGTTGTGCCGCTGGTGGGGGATAGAGA
>JAZKAA010000005.1:111095-113109 GCA_040389385.1 Patescibacteria group bacterium
AGAGACGAGACAGTAGGCGCCGGGGGCGGCACCGTGTAGGTGTACTGGTCTGCCGAGCTGGTAGCGCTGGTGCCGCTCGGTGTAGTTACAGTCACGTCAACCGTGCCCACTCCCGCGGGAGATGTCGCCGTTATTGAAGTGCTGCTGCTGACCGTCACTCCCGTGGCGGGGGCACTGCCGAACATAACCGCAGTTGCGCCCGTAAAGTCAGTACCGGTTATAGTCACGGTCGTACCGCCCGCAGTTGTACCGTTTGTCGGAGACACAGCGGTAACGGTGGGCGCCGGTGTAGGAGCCACATACGTGTACTGGTCCGCCGAGCTTGTGGCGCTGGTGCCATCAGGCGTTGTGACCGTCACATCAACGGTGCCGGCAGCCTCTGCGGGAGAGGTCACGGTGATTGACGTTGGGCTGTTGACGACCACCCCCGTTCCCGCCGTGCTACCGAAGGTAACAGTTGTAGAAGCGGCGCTAAAGGTAAAGTGGGCACCAGTGATAGTCACTGTCGTACCACCTGCGGTCGTGCCGCTCGTCGGAGACACCGCGGAGACTGTGGGCGCTGGTGCGGCGTACGCTAGCGGCACCAAAGACCCAATCCCCGTTGCGCCCGCGAGGAGGGCCAAAGCGGTTGCCGCCGAGAGCGTGCGCATGCGTAGTTTTGTAATCATAGTTAATTCTAAATAATGGTTAATGGCCCGCGCGCCTTTGCGGTGGCGTTGCGAGTACATCAATTAAACAATTGCGCCGCTTAACAACGGGTGAATCATGGAGAACTAATGAGTTCTCCTCGGAGCATTTTTGGGGCGGGGAAAAATCCCAATTGAAAAACGGCCCTAAATAGGCTACTG
Organism: Patescibacteria group bacterium; assembly: GCA_040389385.1. Lineage (GTDB taxonomy): Bacteria > Patescibacteriota > Minisyncoccia > Phycocordibacterales > SBAW01 > GWA1-54-10. Next base: position 111,944 of record JAZKAA010000005.1, read on the forward strand.
TTTGCCAATCGCCGAAGTAGGGCCGACGCTCTGACTTTGGTCAGAGGTCGGCCTCCCGACCAAAGCGTCGGGACTCAGAAAACAAAATGATGGCTTGGGTTTATATACTTCAAACTGGCTCCGGAAAATATTATGTAGGTAGCACGAGTGACATTGACGCGCGCCTTGGTCATCACTTGGGCGGTCATACACCCTCTACTAAAAGTATGAAAGTGGAGAAATTATTACTGAAACAAGAGTATAGAACTTTGCGAGAAGCTCGGATTGTCGAGAAGAAAATTAAGAATTTGAAAAGAGCGGACTACATTGAAAAAATGCTCAAGGACGGTTACATTAGACTAACGCCGAGGTGAGTCTTGGTTAAGCCGAAGTAGGGCCGACGCCCAGGTCGGCCTCCCGACCAAAGCGTCGGCTTTGTGTAGAGTAGAGTTGATAAATCGCCGAAGTAGCTCAGATGGTAGAGCAACTCCATGGTAAGGAGTAGGTCGCCGGTTCGATTCCGGCCTTCGGCTCACGGTTGATAGTGGACCGTATGAAGTAATACCAAAGCCGGAGTGAGGCCGACGCTCTGACTTTGGTCAGAGGTCGGCCTCCCGACCAAAGCGTCGGGACTCAGCCCCGACGAGCAAAGCTGTCGGGGAGCCGACCAAGGCGTCAGCTTTGTGTAGAGTAGAGTTGATAAATTGCCGGAGTAGCTCAGTTGGTAGAGCGGCGGTATCGTAAACCGCAGGTCGCCGGTTCAATCCCGGCCTCCGGCTCACGTGGAAAAAGATACACTAGCAGCACGTATTGTGGAGATAGAGGCGGCCATGCAGCGGCCGGATTTTTGGAGCGAGCCTCAGTCTGCGCAGGCGCTCATACAAGAGCTGCAGGAGCTTAAAGACAAATTAGCGGGCGGCGGAGCATGGGACAGAGGAGCGGCCGTGCTCTCTGTCGTGGCGGGCGCTGGCGGCGACGATGCCGAGGATTTTGCCCACATGCTTTTGGAGATGTATAGGAAATTTGCCGAGGGTCGCGGCTGGTCAATGCGCGTCCTGCATGAAAATAAAAACACACAGGGCGGCTATCGCAACGCCTCTATGGAGATTGCTGGGAAGGGTGCGTACGGCACGCTTAAAAATGAGTATGGCGTGCACCGCCTGGTGCGTATCTCGCCGTTTAACTCG
>JAZKAA010000006.1:0-8108 GCA_040389385.1 Patescibacteria group bacterium
AGAAGAGAAATAATTTATGACACCCGCACACATTTGGACTGCCTATTACACGATTATTTACCACGAGGTGGTGCGCGTGTTGCGTATATGGTCGCAGACGCTTTTGCCGCCGGTTATTACCTCGGGGCTCTACTTTATCGTCTTTGGCACCTTTATTGGCTCGCAGCTGCCGCCTATCGAGGGGTTTAACTACATCCAGTTTATTGTCCCCGGGCTCATCATGATGTCAGTCAAATGTCCACGACCGATTGAGGTTGAGTTATCATGATGCAGGTCATCACCAGCAGCTACTCCAACACAGTCTCGACCTTTTATTTTGCCAAGTGGACAAAGACGCTCGACGAAATGCTTGTCTCGCCGATGCCCGAGTGGGTTATCATCGCCGGCTTTGTCAGCGGGGGAGTGCTGCGCGGGCTTATTGTCGGCGCACTTGTGCTTTGCACATCGCTCTTCTTTACGCACTTGGTGATATTTAACGCGCTTATACTTATAGCGGCGATTATTGTTACGTCCGTGCTCTTTTCGCTCGCAGGGCTTATCAACGGCGTATTTGCCAAAGGCTTTGACGGCATATCTATCGTGCCGATCTTTGTGCTGACACCACTTACATATTTGGGCGGAGTGTTTTACTCCGTATCGCGCCTGCCGGCCTTTTGGCAGCACGTGAGCCTCTTTAACCCCATCCTCTACATGGTCAACGCCTTCCGCTACGGCTTCTTGGGCATCTCCGACGTGCCGCTGTGGCAGTGCTTTGCGGTGCTCTTCGGCCTCATGATCATATTCCTTGGCGTCTTGAGCTACTTGTTTAAGAGGGGAGTGGGCTTCCGACAATAAATAAAAAACACCGCCGCGGCGGTGTTAATTGGGTTTGGCTGCAAAGAGCGCGGCTTCCTCGGGCTCTTCTACTGTTTCGCCAACTTCTGGCCCGCAATATCGTTCTACAAGCATCTTTCTCATCTCATGCTCGCGTTGGACAAGAAAAACACAGTCGTCTTTTGCTGGCCAGCCGGCAGAGGCAACCCGCTCTAGCACAGGGAGTGCCAAGTACAGCGACGAGGTCGCACAGCATATGTGTGCAAACAATTTACTGCGCATCGTAGCGGGGTCGGCGCACGGTTCTATACCAAGATATCCGCTGACGTGGTCGCCCGTCTCGCTGCCTTCGGCAGCGTAATTGGCAGCAACGATTGCCCATGATATGGCTGGGTCAATTTTCGGAGGAAGAAACGGCCTGACCGCGTGGGTAAGGACATCAAAGTGATCAGCCTCATCCTTTACCTTAGGCAGCGCAAGCTGGTGGAGCAGGGTGGCAAACCAAATTCTTTTTTCCTGCTTGACCCACGTAACTGTACACGCCAGCGTTACCTGCGGGAGGAAAGGCATCTCACACGGATGTGGGTAATCAAATGACAGCGTCATTTGCGAGGAGGGGAGAGGTTGCAGTTTTGCTCCCCATTCTGCACACAGGACTTCTCGGAGTGATTGTATAGGCGTCTGCATGTTTAGCCCTCACTGCTGATCCTCCGCTATTCAAGCACTTTTTCCTTACCTTGCATAGCAAAAAGGCCCCATTGTCGGGGCCCTTTTGTATCGAGAAGATAGGGAACGGGAACCGGCTAGTAGGAGACCTCGAGGTTGTAGGTATCCCTATCGTACTGCTCCTGAGTGCTGTGGTCCTCGCGGGTGAGCATAAGTGCCCGCGACGGCGTGGTGGCAAGATAGCTGTGCTCGCGCCGGATGTGGTTAAGCACTTTGATACGGTTCATCAGCGTATTTTCGCTGCGCCCAACCTCCTGATGCCCACACTCGCGACACGTAATTATTGTATTCATAGTAGTGGTGATTAATTTATATACCTTATAAAGTGCGTGTCTAACCCAAGGGTTACACTCTGTGTCTGACGTTGAGATGAACTGCGTCTTACTGACGCGTCTGTTGAAATAAAAAAACCGCCGAGACTCTAGTAGCGGCGGCGGATTTTGCGTCTGTATATTCTCAACCGGTAATCGTCATTTGATTTGTAGGCGCGCCATCGACCGTTTACACGTTTGGCATGATGATAAGCCGTGCGTGTCTGGACGAACATACCATTGGATTCGGCGAAAATATTTGTGATAGTTCCACCGTTATAGGTACGGACTGTGCGCCCATTGAGTTTTCTTACAAGGCCGTTATACCACTCGACCTTGTCTCCAACAGCAAAAGCTCTCGGCATTTGAAGCTCCCTTGTTCTGCCTGCACTATAGGTTACTTTTTGGGCTCGGGCCAGTTGCTCAAGCGGCGGAGATAATTTCAATTTTGGTTGCTTTACGCAAAAACTTCTCGGCTACACGAGGCACAGCAGGGGAGTGAGGGGAGTCATCTAGGGCTTCGGCCAGCCAGTCCAGGCCCTTGGGGTCGGCCCACACTAGACCTGCAGGATATTTAGTCAGGTTAAACGGCCGCGAGTACGCGCGCATCGTCTTCTCTCCCATCCTCTTGCCTGCATCGGGCCAAAAATATTCGTGATAATAACTCATTGCAAGTTCGCGCACGGTGCGGTAGACCGGGTCGCGCCAGCGCAACTGCGAGTGATTAGTCTTGCTTATTGCGCCCCACAAGCCATTTTCTTTAAACAAAGCAACGACGTGGTCAAAGTCATAGTCCCTAGACTGTATATCCATGAGCCATGGGGTGCGGCCATGATAGGCAAGGGCACTGGCAGCGAATATGGCCCCTTCTATGCAGTGGGCGCTCTTACTTTTAAGCATAAACCGCGGCGATTTTATGTGCGGGCCCGCCTTGCCGCGAGGCAGGTCCCCTGCCGGCCCAAAATTTTGGGGGAAGTGGTCTAAATAGTCTTGAATCAATACCGGTGTGCGGAGTTTAGAAAGGAGCTGCGCCTCTGTGGGGGAGAGGAGGGCACGGAGTTGATGGTGGTACCGGTTTAAAGCCATGGTCTAATCCTAGCATTTGCCTGTGGATAACATTCGCACAATATATGTAAAACGAATGATATCCTATACCTACTCATAGCAACGAAGTTATACTGCATATATGGCGATTGGTAAAAACAAACCTATAAAAGATCACATCCTCCCCTTTCTCGACTATTGCGAAATTGAGAAAGGCCTCTCTTCCAACACCCAGCGCAACTATCGCCAATATTTGGAGCTATTCAAAAAATGGCTCCATGAGACAAATAACGAGGGTCTCTACCCTGCCGACCTTACAGCCGAGCATATATGGAATTATCGCCTCTATCTTGCGCGCAAATACATAAGTCCACGCGGCACTAATCTCGGTAAAAAGTCTCAAAACTACTATCTTATAGCTCTCCGTGCGCTGTTAGACTACTTTGCCGAGCGGGATATCGAATCCTTGCCGTCATCAAAAGTAAAACTTGCAAAACACAAGGACGAAGAAACAATATCATTTCTGGACATACAGGATATGGAAAAAATACTGGCCGTGCCTGATATTACAACCCCAAACGGTCTGCGGGATCGCACCATCATAGAACTCTTTTTCTCTTCCGGTATGCGTATCTCCGAGCTAGTGGCGCTTAATGCAGACCAAGTGTCCTTTTTGAGTGATAAAAAAGAACGGACATACGAACTCTCAATAGTGGGCAAGGGCAAGCATATACGGACCATATTTATCTCCCCTCATGCAGCAGGCTGGCTGCGCAAGTACCTCGGGGCACGCCGCGACGCCGAGAAACCGCTTTTTCTCAATCACCGGAGTAAAAATAGCGACGACCGCCGACTCTCGCCACGCTCTATACAGATTATGATATCGCGCTATGCGCGTCTGGCCGGTCTATCCAAAAAGGTTACCCCGCACACCCTCCGGCACACCTACGCGACCGATCTCCTATCGCATGGGGCCGACTTGCGTAGCGTACAAGAGCTCTTGGGCCATAAAAACGTCTCGACTACCCAGGTGTACACCCACGTGACCAACAAGGGCCTACGCGACATACACGAAAAGTTCCATGGCGGCAAAGATATAAAAAAATAATACATGACCACTCTCTCCAAAATCCGCGACATCTTTTATTCCGGGACGTATGCTTTTAACGGAGACGGGGCACTTGCAGGAGAGATAGCCTTCTTGCTCGATAATGGCTACTTGCACATGACCTCATTTGTAGTTATAGACAAGCAAACCTATCTCCGAAAGGCAGAGGAAGTAGGAACAAAAACTGCGCCCCATGACATATCGGCGGGAGGTGGCAACACGCATATAGCCCTTAAACTCATTACCGCAGAGTTTTTAGAGCGTGAGCGCGGCCAAAAAATGCAATTTGAACAGCCTCTTTGTGGATACTATCCAGACGTGGTATCAGCTGACAGGACATTAGTTGCAGAATGCGGCCACACCCAAAACCCTGACAAAATGTTGGCTTACTTTCGCCAAGGAGGGGTACTGGAGTGTCTACAGGTTCCATATCCAAACGAAGAAGATACATCGGTCATGGGATATAGTTTTAGACCTCAAATCGGTTTTTCTGACTTTATGCAAACACTGGACAGACAACGGCACTTGTCCATACTCGACATCGTGAATAAGCGCGACAAGAACAGAGGATTGTAGCAAGCAAAAATCTCGGCCAAAAGAGGGGAGCACTTCCCTATTTCTTAAATAAAAAAACCGCCGTTGCTTTTTGGGCTCGGCGGCTAAGACGATAACTTGGCTACTTCCCATGCGCCAATGCGTACCTCCTGGCCTTGATAGAAAAAGCTCACTTGGTCGAGCTCAAACGACGATTTGACTGTCATTGCAGTGGCGCCATTGGGGTGAAAAGCGTCAACTTCAACCTTTGTGCCGGCGGGGATAAATAGCTCAGTGCCGTCAGGCAACTCGTAATGGGTATTGTCGACGACGTGGACGGGGTCGCCTTGCTTGTACATGGCTTGCCTCACGACTTATGATCCACGCAGGACTATACCACCTATCCCCTGCCGGACAAAACAAAAACCCCACCGCGCCTTAGAAAAGCCAGAGGGGTCTTCGTTTTGTTAGTCAGATTACTTCAGAATTACTTGAGTGCTATCTTGCCGTCCTTGTTCCAGCACGGGCTGGAGCTAGACCAGGGCTGTACACCCTCCTTGTCATACAAATATTTGGCGTAGGCAAGGTTGCCTTGGATAGAGTAGATATCGATCCCGAGCGCCAAGGCCGTCTTGCCCTGGTAATACTCGTTGATCTGCATGATACCGACGTCTTTGTTGTTGACCACACCGCGGTGTACCGAGCCGTCTTTGTCGTACTGCTTAAAGTGCGACTCACACTCGGCGACCTTGATAAGTATCGGCGTGTCGGCGAAATAATTGGCAACGTACTGCTGGACTGTCTGGGCTGCTGGCATGATTATCGGTTGCGGCCCACCCATGGGCGCTGCTCCGGACATTAGTGCCGAAGAGAGCGCAATAGCGAAACTAGCTGCAAAAGGCATTGGTATACGTGCATAAGTTGTCGATTAAAAGACCTTGTATCTGCTGTATGAGCAAATAAAAAGCCCCGGCTCGACTGCTGGGGTTAAAAACATGATACCATTATTTTGTCAAGCGGGTCAACGACAAAGCTTGACAAGTAAAAAGGCCTTCATGGGTTCCCCAGAAAGCCTTATTTGACAAGGGATTTTGATATTGTAATATCGCTTTGGACTTGAATAGGGAAACTCCTCCCCTTACATACACAAGGTGCCTCATGACAACCACCCGCTATGCAGACCGGGGCGTTTCGAGCTCCAAAGAAGACGTGCACAAGGCTACAGAGAGCCTGGACAAGGGCGCCTTCCCCGGTGCGTTTTGCCCGCTCTTTAAATTGGATGAGCACTACTTCGCGGTGCCACACCTTGATGGTGCCGGTACCAAAGCAAGCCTTGCATACCTCGCTCACAAATACGGCTTCCCCGTCACGGTATGGAAAGGCATCGCCCAAGACAGCATCGTCATGAATATCGACGACGTAGCCTGCGTCGGCGCCGGCCACGAGCCCATCTTTGTCACCCAGCTTATCAACCGCAACAAGTTCCTTATCTCCGGCGAAGTCGTCGCAACTTTGGTCGAGGGGTGCAAGGAATTTTGCGCAAACATGAGCGGACCCGGTACCACCCTGACCTACGCCGGTGGCGAAACCGCCGACGTGCCGGACTTGGTGCGGACCATCACCGTGGACAACAGTGTCTTTACCAAGGTGGCCAAACACCACGTGATCGACGCGAGCAGAATCCAAATCGGCGATAAAATCGTCGGCTTTAGCTCCACGGGTCAAGCGTCGTGGGAGGACAAGCCCAACTCCGGTACCGGCTCTAACGGGCTCACCAACGGGCGCCACGATGCATTGGGGCACCGCTACGCGGCAGACACCGAGACCTACGCTCCGGAGATACATGCCAATCGTGTTTACTGCGGCAAGTATCACCTTGGCGACCCGTTGCCGGGTGATGACCGCTTTTCGGTCGCGTCGGCGCTCCTCTCGCCAACGCGCACCCATCTGCCGCTCATCAAAGCTCTGGCGATGAACCCGCACATGGCTGCCAGTGGCCACTTGCACGCGCTCATCCACTGCTCCGGCGGCGGTCAAACCAAGATCGGAAAGTTTGGGCCCGACAACGCCCTATATGTGAAGTACAATCTCTTCCCCACACCGCCGGTGTTTGCCATGCTGCAAGGTGCCAGCGGCTCATCGTGGCAAGAGATGTTCTCTACCTTCAACATGGGCCATCGGCTCGAGGCGGTGGTTGATGCACGAGCAGTAGGCACGTGCATCAAGGTGGCCGAGCGCTTCAACATCGAGGCGAAGGAGATCGGCGAGGTCTACAAAAGCTCGCAGCACGAAAAGCGCCGCGTGTGCATCGAAACTGTACACGGTACGTTTGACTATTAGACCGCTCCAAGCGGTCTTTTTTCTTACCTAAAAATAAAAAGCCCTCGCGTGTGAGGCGGGGCTGGGAGACGGTTGACGTCGGATGGTACTGCTTGTTGGTGTGAGCAAACCACTGCGTCGGCCGCCGGACCTTGATGAGGTAGCCCTTGTCGCCGATGACATGGAGCTGTCCCCAGTGTTTCAGCTGGCCCCGCTCGACAGTGCAGACCCACTGGCCTTTTTTGCCCGGAGCCAAAGCCTCGGCTGGCGCGGCGGTGGCAGCGATCATCGCGACACACATTGTCGCAGCAAGAATCAAACCTTTCATGGTCGTTCCCTTCTCTCTGGTTTTGGCGCACCTATGTGATAGCGATGTGCACCTCGCATAAGCATACCAAAGAAAAAAGCCCCGCGTATTTGGGGCTTGTTTACTCTGCGGCGACCATGTGGGGCACCAGGTGCACGACCTTGGTATCCCAATTGCGACTCCAATCCATTTCGTGTGCACGGGTAATTTCGTACTCGCGCAGACCGAGCCGCCGGCACATCATCTCCGGATGGACGACGTGTTTCCTACTCCCGCCTATGTTCACATCCCATCCAAGATACACGCGGGCAGAATGCTCATATGTATCCCTCTTGTCCTCCTTATCCTCGGTGTAAATCGGGACCGACGGAGTAAGCTGGAGATGGTAGGTGGCGGGATTTTTGTAGAGCGCCGTTCCGTGAGCACCGCTCACAAACTGCAACCATCCGCGATATCCTCTGCGCAAAAAGTACGTGACATCGCGGCACGCCTTGATGAAAGAGGTTTCGTCGTGGCCGACCCGCCCTGCCGCGTTGAAGAGCACTGAGGCAGACTTGTCGGGAGAGAAGAGTTGACCGTTCACCCACCCTTCTTTTTGCCACGAGCGAGGCACCGCCTCGACTAGCGCTATCATCACCGCGACGTTGTCGGGGATCTCGAAGTAGATCTCGGGCTTTTCGACTTGCATGGGGCCTCCTCGGCTCCGTTAGGTACAAATCATGCCGGGCCTTCTCGGCTCCGGCACTCTAAAGTCTGATAATAGCACACACTCAACACCGCTATCCACACCTCTTGTCGGGCCGCCGGTCGGTCACAAGTCGAGCTTGCTCGTCAGCAAACTCGCTCGCGACCCCGGCTCGCGGTTTTGCAAGTGCAAAACAACGCTGTGCCTCGCACTAAAGCACAAAACCTCCCGCAGGGGAGGTTGTTGTGTCTTTAGTGCGCC
>JAZKAA010000007.1:0-33743 GCA_040389385.1 Patescibacteria group bacterium
GTTCCATCCGCCGCCACCGCGCGCAATGATGACCGTGCCCGCCGCCGCCGCAAAAATACTGGTGCCTGTGGGTGCGCCAATGTCGGCCGCGTTCCATCCGTGGAGGCCCTGCGTAATAACGCCGCCCTGTACCGGCCAACTGTAGTAGCTGCCCAGATTGGGGCCGCTGCCGCCAAGATACGGCTCGGTCTTTTTGCCGGAGGCGATACTCTTAATTGATTTGCTGTGTGAGGCTTGGGCAATTTGCGCAGCGCTCGGCGGCACTTCGCCGTCGGGGATAATAACCACGCTGCCCACATCAAGCGCCGCATCGGCCGCAAGGTCGTTGTACTGCGCAACCTCGGCCGCGTCGGCCTTGTACTTTTTGGCCACGCTCGCGATCGTGTCACCACTCTTAACCGTGTAGCGTACGCCGGTGATAGGCAGTATGACGAGCTGGTCGCCCTCGTGGATACCGCCCGCAATATTGTTGGCCCAGACAATGGTGTTGACCGAAACGCCAAACATCGTCGCGATAGCCGAGAGCGTGTCGCCCTTGTGCACCGTGTAGACGCTGATAGCCGAGCTCTGGGGACGGTCGATAACGTCGGCAGCCGTGCCGTCCGGTCCGTCCTGGGCAAGCAAAGCTTCGCCGGCGACTACAGTCACTCCGCCACCACCCACCGCCGGCGAGGGGTCAATGTTACGCGCGGGAGTGAGTACGGGGACTGTCTGCGAGTTGTATGTGCCACCTGCGGCAGAAATCTGGACGCCTTTAGTTGTAAAAAGCGTAAAAATGCTTGCCGAGGCAAGCAAGGGATAGAAAATGCCCGAAGACGCCAGGACCGTAAGGACCATGGGGAGTAAGGCTTTTTTTAGTTTTCGAAAGTGTAAGTCCAAAATAGTTTAACCTGAATGTGCCGTAATTCCGTTAAAAATGGCTCAATAGAGCCTTTTTTTAACTCCCATACCCTGTGTCTATCCATGATAGCCCTATGAACTGGGGGCGCAACCCATGGATGTGAACTCTGTGGATAGTATGAAGCCAAAAAGGACAGAAATCCTTTAAAAATAAGCGTTTTTGCGGTACTTTAGGTAGATGAACAACCCGCCCCTTTTAAACAGCGCGCAACAAGAAGCTGTTTTGGCAACAGAAGGGCCGGTTTTGGTGCTTGCCGGGGCGGGGGCGGGTAAAACGCGCGTCATCGTAGAGCGTATCCGGCAGATAATTAAGGGCGGCGTGGCACCCGAGGCCATCTTGGCCATTACCTTTACCAACAAAGCGGCGGAGGAAATGCGCTCCCGAGTGGGCGCCGGACCTGTTTGGGCTGCCGAGGGAGGGCCGTTTGTGTCGACATTCCACTCCCTTGGGCTGACCCTAATAAAAGAGAACTTTAGGTTGCTGGGCCTCAAGCGCCACCCAGCCATCTACGACCGCGCCGACAGCCTGCGGGAGATGAAGCGGGCTCTCAAAGAGGCGGGTGCCGAGGAGATAGACGCGCGCTCGGCGCTTGGGGCGGCATCGCGCGCCAAGGGCGAAGGCATTGGCGTGGGGGAGTTTGCTGCGGGAGCAACATCGCCGTATGAGCGTCATATTGCGCGGGCGTGGGAGTTATACGAAAAGGCGTTGCAGAAGGACGGCGCCCTCGACTTTGACGACCTTTTGGTACGCGCGGTAGAGCTGCTCCAAAACAACCAGAGCATACGCGAGGCGTACCGCCGCCGCTGGCTCTACATACATATAGATGAGTACCAAGACACCAACCATATACAGGCCGAGCTGGCCGGCCTCTTGGTCGGGCCGGCCAAAAATGTCTGCGCCGTCGGCGACATCGACCAGACTATATACAGCTGGCGGGGTGCCCAAATTGCCAACCTGCTTAAATTTGAGGAGCGCTACCCGGGTGCCAAAACAATCTTGCTGGAGGAAAATTATCGCAGCACACAAAACATTATTGCCGCTGCAAACGAAGTTATTACCAAAAACACAAACCGCGTAGAAAAAAACGCATTTACAAAAAATGCGGAGGGTGCGCCGATATCGTTTTACATGGCATTTGATGAGATAGACGAGGCGGGCTTTGTAACGCGGATGATAAAAGAGGCTATTGCAAACGGTGCGCAGCCCAAAGAGTTTGCTGTCTTGTACCGGGCCAACTTTCAGTCCCGCGCGCTCGAAGAGCAACTGCTCGGCGCGGGTATACCACACCAAGTGCTCGGCACGCGCTTTTTTGAGCGCAAAGAGGTCAAAGATGTTCTTAGCTTTATCAAAGCGGCACTGTACGATACGCCGGCCGATGTTGCACGTGTTTCCAACGTGCCGCCACGCGGCATCGGCAAAGTGACGTTGCTTAAAATGTTGTCGGGCCAACCCGCGGGGGAAAAGGCTGCGCAGTTTCGCCACCTACTCGCGCGGATTAAAGGCGCTGCTCCCACGCTGCCACCAGCGGAGCTGGTGGCCTTTGCCGTGCGCGAGACTGGGATGGAGCGCGTGTTTAAAGACGACAAGTTTGAGGGCCAAGAGCGGCTGGAAAACTTGCGCGAGCTTGTAACACTCGCCACCCGGTACAAAGATACGGAGGAGTTTTTGGGCGCGGCAGCGCTCGCAAGCGACCAAGACTCACTAAAGGACGACCAAAACGCCGTGCGACTTATGACAGTGCACGCCAGCAAGGGGCTGGAGTTTCCCACGGTGTTTATTACGGGACTCGAAGAAGGATTGTTTCCGTATGAGCGCGAGGACAGCGATGCCGCCGACAAAGAAGAGGAGCGTAGGCTCATGTACGTGGCGCTCACCCGCGCGCGACACAAAGTATATCTGACGATGGCATCGTATCGCACAGTCTTTGGCAGCAAAAACGCAACCATCCCCTCGCAATTTCTCTCCGATATCCCCGGCGACCTGATGCAAAACGAGATGCCCCAGCGGTTAGGCAAAACAATTTATTTAGATTAAGCTGCCTCACGTGTACAAAAAGAAATCACTCGGGCAACATTTTTTGAGCAACCCTCACTACCTTGGACTTATTGCCGATACGGTAGAGATTAAAGCGGGCGAGACGGTAGTAGAGATTGGGCCCGGAGAGGGAACACTCACTGCCGAGTTGCTCAAGCGCGGCGCCAAAGTGATTGCGCTCGAAAAGGATTCGCGACTTATTGATTTTTTGAAAGAAAAATTTGCCGGGCAAGACATAGAGGTAATAGAGGGTGATGCACTCGACTACGAGCCGCCTAAAACATATAAAGTTGTCGGAAATATCCCATACTATATATCGGGCGCACTGTTTAAAAAGTTTTTAACAGAAAAAAACCAGCCAAGCACGCTGGTATTTTTGGTGCAGAAGGAAGTTGCAGAAAGGATAGCCCGCAGCAAGAAGGAAAGTATTTTGTCGCTGTCTGTAAAAGCATATGGCGAGCCAAAATATATCAAGACCGTACCGAGCGGCGCATTTGCCCCGCCACCCAAGGTAGACTCGGCCATTTTGGCGGTACGCGGCATCTCGCGCGACAATTTTAAAAACGCCGCGCACGAGAAAAACTTTTTTGAATTAGTAAAAAAAGCCTTTGGCCAAAAGCGCAAAATGCTGCACTCAACTATAGGCATAGACTCCAACGAGCGCCCCGAGGACTTGGCACTCGCAGAGTGGCTTATACTTAGTGCATGAGCATTCGGGCGTATCTACCCAGTACACAGTTTACGGTGATCATCATCTCGCTCGCATTATCGGCAGGGCTAGTCTACGGGGCACAGTATCTCACACACCAGCCGCAGGGCCAGCTTGCAAGTACTGTAGAGCCTATGTTGGCGGAAGATTGGCAGACCCAACTGGACCAAATACAGGCGCAGTCCGGTGTTTCATTACCTCAAAGCCCGGACCCTAATGCAGTAGGGGCCGTACTTGCCCAAGCTAAGACCGACAATCTAACTCAAACTGTCGCACGCTCCCTGCTTATCACGCTGACCAACGCCAAGGCACAGGGGCTTGGCGATGATATACCGACGCAAGACAAGCTGGTGGCACAGGCACTTGCCCAGACAGCTACTACTCCTACACCGTCCTACAGCGCAGCAAACCTTACTCTAGCGCCGCAATCGGCTGATTCATTGCATATGTACGGAAATTTATTTATCTCTACGTATCAGCGGTATCCCGGCGCCGACGCCAATGCAGTACTGAGCGCGATCGGGTATGCTCTCGACTACAACGACCCGAAACGACTGACAGCTGCCGAAACGGCGCGAATCCAATATCTCAAGCTCACACGCGATCTTATTACCATATCCGTTCCCCCAACTATTGCGCCTTTACACCTTGCTGCTGTTAACAACCTTGCAGCGATGGCTCAGGCCGTAGTCGATATAGAAACGGTAGTAGACGACCCTGTGAGGGGACTTGCAGGTGTGCAGAAATTTAATGCCCTCCTAGGAGAAACCTCTCGTATATTCACAGCAATCGCAAACTCGTTCGCTAAGGACGGTATACTTTTTAGTAAGGACGAGCCGGGGAGTACCTGGGCCGCCTTTTCCTCATCCGCACAAACCCAATAAAATGAACCGCCGTAGCATATTAATAGTACTGGGGGCACTCGCCGTGGTGGCGATTATATTGGCGGCGTGGTTTTGGCTGTTTTCTAAAGGCAGTACCGTAACCAGCGGCCTGTTTGGCAACTCGGGAGCCAAGAGCGCCAGTTCGACTGTCTCAACAAACGGGCAGACTAACGTGCCGCAAGGCGCACTCCCCGGCACTAACGCAGGCGCAGGCACCAACGTACCCTTGGGCGGCGTTGGCGGCAGCAACACCTCGGGGGCAGGCACCATAGGTAGCCCGTTTGGCACAAGCAGCGTCTCAGTCCAAGACGCTACTGGTATAGACAATGTGCCCGGAGTGGATTGGCTTGGCGGGAGCGGCGTCGGCGGTACATCGGGCTCAGCAACAAGCAACTTTAGCCCGACGGGGGTCAACCAGCTCAACGGTGGTAGCACGGGCGGGCAAGTAACCATACTCGGCACCGGCAACAACTCGCCCGCGGTAGACTCACACTACGGTGCGCTGTTTGCGGCGGTCGGCATCGGCACGGCACTATGCACAGCTGGCTTAATAGGGGGGGTTGTGGTTGGGGGAGTGTCTACAGCGATAGATGCGGGTGTAACTGCAGGTAGTGTAGCGACAGGACTGCCTGTCAACAGTGTCGCAGCAAATTTCCTTTTGACTAAAGGGTTTGGGATTAGTAACACCATACAGGGTTCGGATGCCTTTCGCGACAACTTTCTTAATTGCATCACCCGCACCATCGGCAGGGCTATTGTCGACCAGATAACCGCGAGCGTCGTCAATTGGATCAACGGCGGCTTCCACGGCTCGCCCTCCTTTGTACAAAACTACGGACAATTTTTTGCCAACGTGGCCGACCAAGCCGCGGGCACGTACATAAAGGGCAGCGCGCTCGCGTTTTTGTGCAGCCCCTTCCAGCTGCAGGTCAAGATAGCCATTGCCAAAAGCTACGCCAACCGCAACTCCGGCGGGCAATGTACGCTCACTGGCGTGGTCAAAAATATTACCAACTTTGCCAACGGCAACTTTTCCCAGGGAGGGTGGGGCGGGCTCTTGCAGCTGACCACAATGCCGACCAACAACCCGTTTGGCGCATACGCCTTTGCACAGATTGGGCTTGCAAGCGCACAAAACAACGCGCTCAACAACGCCAACAAAAATATTACGCCCGGCGGCTTTATCTCCTACTCGCAGGCGTACGATTGCTCCCAAGGTCCGCTCCAAAACGGCACGCCCGGACAAAACGGCCAACTCACCAACAACAGCTCCCTGTTTTTGACGCCGTCGCAGTCTGCCGCGCAACAGTGCCCGAGCAACTGCAAGTGCAAGGTTGCAACGCCGGGGAGCATCATAGAGTCCAACCTTATCGGCACGCAAAACAGCACACTCAATCAACTCAATCTCGCCAAAAGCTTTGACGAGATTATTTCCGCGCTCATCACGCAACTGATGACCCGCACACTGCAGCAAGGGCTGTCCAACCTCTCCGGCGCAGGCGGGTATCAGGCCAACTTCCTTACCCCCGACCAACAAGCCGCGCAAGACCAAGGCAATGCACTCCTCACCCAACTGCAGACACAAGTAACGATAGCGCAGCAGTACGGGCAGGTAGAACAGGGGAGCGTATCGGACATCGAGAGCGTACAAGGCCAGCTTGCAACACTGCAAACTTGTTATGAGAGTAAAAACGACCCTGCCGACGCCACGACCACAGCCACCACCATAGCTGCGCTCGAGGCAAAGGTGTCGCTCCACAACAACAACGTTACGCGCGCCAACCAGGGGATAGCAGCACTGCAAAGCCTGCAGACACAAACACTCAACGTAACCTCCACCGCCGACGTGGCCGCCGCACAGGCAAGCTACAACACGGCGCTTGCCTCGGGCGTCATCATCACCCAAAATGACATCACGCAGGCACAACAAGACCGCTCCGCACTACAGAGCGTCTTGGTCGCGCTTAGCACGCAGGCCCAAACTGCCTTGGCGCAATGCCAGGCCCAACAATGAAAAAGTTTGTCGCATGTATCTTTCTGCTTTCTCTCTTTGTGCCCGCTTTGGCGCAGGCGGAAGACGAATCTGCGGGGCTTAATACCAGTCAAACGGTACAGCAAATCGTAAACTCTGGCACTCCATCTGTTCCGGTAGGACCTACTCCCCAACAAGCTGGTCTTACCTTGAACAGCGCGGGAACCGCCGCAACTCCGACGAATACTGGCCAATCTACCGACGACATAGGATGCAGCTCGGTATTTGGCAACGACCCAGGCAGAGGGGTAGCCGTATGTGTTTCTAACCTTGTCTATTTTGTAATGGTTGGAGTGGGTGCGTGGGTCGCCACTGTTGCGGCATACCTGTTTGACTACGCGGTGCAGATATCACTCAGTAGCGCCGCCTATGCACTCGACTTTATCGCTATAGGGTGGGGTGTTGTCCGCGATATTGCCAACATGTCGTTCCTCTTTATACTCGTCTACATCGCGTTTAAAATTATGTTTCAGTCCGAGACCACCGGCACCATACGCATGCTTACATGGGTGGTGGTGATGGCGCTCTTGGTCAACTTTAGCTTTGTGCTCACGCGTGTTGCGGTAGACACCGGTAACATTTTGGCGGTGCAATTTTATAACGCCATACAAGCGCCCCTGATATCCCAAACCGCTGCCGGCGCCCTGCCGCAAAACCAACTAAGCAACGCGGCGGTAACCTCCGGCGCGGTCAACGGCAACACAAAAGACCTGACGGCTGCCATAATGAATGCGCTCAATGTGCAGTCTCTTACTAACACGACCAACTTTCAGAGTTTTGTCCAAAATCAAGGCAACAGCCCGATGTTTATTTTGATTGTATTGTCGGTTATCTATATATTGACCGGTATTGCGCTGTACATGGTAGGGGCGTCGTTTTTGTTTGTCGGTATTAAATTTATTTTGCGCGTTATCGGGCTGTGGTTCCTTATCATCGGAGCACCTATCGCATTTATAACCGCAATATTCCGCGGCAAAGAGGGCGGTAGCAAATGGTTTAACCTGTGGCTCAAATATCTTTTAAAGTTTTCCGCCTATCCGGCGATATTTTTGGGTATGTTTTGGATACAAACTATCTTTATGAACGAGATGGCGGCCGGCACACCCGGCAGCCTCTTTAACGGTATCGTCAATACGGTCGGCGGTAGCTCAGGCCTGCAAAGTATTGCAGCGGCCGCGGCCAATGTGTCAGTGCGTCTTGGGTTTATTGTCGCTACGTTGTGGATTTCCTTAAAAGTGGCTGACTGGGCGGTGAGCGAAATGTCAGTGGCCACTAACTTGGCCAAAGAAGGCCTCAACCGCCTCGGCGGTGCACTGCGCTTTGGCAGCCGCCTCGGTGGAGGAGCCTTGGCATTTGCCGGCGCGCCTTTGCGTCCGGCGGGTAGGTTGCTGCAAGCCGGCGTGCAGAATCAAACAAACGTGGCCGAGCGTAACGGAGTTAATGGCATGTTGTGGCGCGGCGTAAACCGCGTCGTGGGGAACCAAAACACCAACAGGAGCCAGGTGTTGCTTGATCGTGCCCGCAAAAATGCGGGAAAACCCAAGGAGACCGAATCCGAAGAGTCCAAAAACAAACGCGAGACAGAAGCTCAGGCAGCAAAAGAGGCTATCAAGGCAGGGACACTAGGTGCTCAAGTTGAGGGCATTCTGCGTACTCAAGGAGCTCCTGCTCAACAAGCACAGCCGCAACAAACTCAAACACAAAACAATCGCCCTACTCGCGCGCCGGGTACGACAGCGGCGGCTAACCCGGCTGCCAATGCAGGCAATACGCCGCAAGTTATGAACGTCTCTGCGCAGCAGGCGATAGAAGCGCTCCGCGCAGGCGGGCAACGTGCAGTGCGAGAGCAAGTTGTGGAGCGCTCCTCGACAGTCCAGGGTATACGTGACTTTGCAAATGTAGGAGAGACAAAAGAGTACGGAGAACGGATACAAAAACTAAACGAGAAAGGTGACGAAATAAAACGTCTAGTCAAAGAACAGAGCAAAAAGATTGCGGAGTTGGGTCGTGCAGGAGCTGTCGCGGGCAGTATGAGTGTTTCTTCTCCCGACATGTCGCGCGTAACCCAAAAGACAGTCGAGCCGATACGCGAAAACGTAGGGGAGATGAAAGAGGAAATAAAAAATCTCAACAACACCGTGCGCACAGTTACAAATGCATTGCGCAATAATCAGACACCCCCGACAAAAATAATAATCGAGCCAGTCAGACCACAAACCGGCACGCCGGCAGCGCCTGCCGCGGCAAAGCCCGCACCAAAACCTGCTCCACCTGAAGATTACCCCTACAGCGAAGCCGCTGAATAAATATGGAGCTCACACTCGAACAACAAGTACAGCAGAGGATAGCCGAGCTGCCGGAGGACGTACGTAATGCCATCACCGGCAATGAGCTGGGCGCAAAAGTGCACGCCGTCGGGACAAAAAACCAGCTGCACATAGACCAAGTGGGAGAGCTCGAAACGCAGGTATACCTGGCCATGCTCGGCTTTAGCCGGCTGGAGGACTTTCAAAAAACCCTCGAGAAGGAGCTCGCCCTTACTCCCGAGGTGGCACAAAAGGTCGCCGCAGACGTCGGCACGGACATTTTTGGTGCTATCCGCGAGTCAATGAAGAAATTTGCCGCGGCAAAGGCGGCCCCGCCCGCACCCGCCGCACCCATAGCGCCTGCAGCGGCTGGTACTCCTGCGCCAGTCGTACCGGCCCAAGCGCCGGTGAGTCCTCAAATGCAACAGGCAACAGTAGTTTTGAGCGAAAAGACTGTCTCTGTAGCACCCAAGCCCGCCGAAAAGCCAATATACAAGGCCGACCCGTACCACGAGCCCATTTAAACCGCGCTATAATTAGCTAATGCGGTATCAAGTTCCTCAATTTATAGAGATAGAGGATAAAATCTTCGGCCCGCTGACGATAAAGCAGTTCGTCTACTTGGCGGGAGCAGGAGGCTTGTGCCTTATCTTTTTTACGCTCCTGCCGCTGTATCTTACCGTCGTCTTGTCTATACCGGTAATGGCCGTAGGCGCGGGACTCGCGTTTTACAAGGTCAACGACCGGCCGCTCATCGTGGTTGTGGAGCACGCCAGCGCATACTTTTTTGGGACCAAGCTCTACTTGTGGAAGCCCCGACGCGCCGAACCGGCAGTCGGGGGGCCGACCAAAGCGTCGGCCCAGCCCGCTCCAGAAATAGTGCCTAAGCTGACCGAGAGCAAACTACGAGACCTTGCGTGGTCACTCAATATAAAAGAGACATCCGACACGAGCGGGCCGCCCCAGGGACTCGCGATTTAACATCATGGCCGATACTAAAGTAAACGCACAAGCAACGCAGGAGTTTGTACCGCTCAAGGAGGTACGCGACGGCATTATCGTACTCAAAGACGGCTCGCTGCGGGCGCTCTTGATGGCGTCAAGCATCAACCTCGCCCTTAAGTCGCAGGACGAGCAGGCGGCCATTATCGCCCAGTTTCAGAACTTTCTTAACTCGCTGGAGTTTACGGTGCAGTTTTTTATCCAGAGCCGCGACCTCGACATACGCCCGTACATCGGGCTGTTGGAGGGCCGGCTCGCCATTGAGCTTGATGACCTGATGAAGATCCAGATACGCGAGTACATCGCGTTTATCAAGGACTTTACGCAACGGGCCAACATCATGAGCAAAAACTTTTTTATCGTCATCCCATACGACCCGGCGCTCATCAACCGCGGCGGGGGCGTCAGTGGCGCGCTCGGCTCTCTCTTACCGGGGAGCGGCGGGGCAGGCAGTATTGTGATGGGAGACGAGCAGTTTGAGCAGTACCGCACGCAGCTCGAGCAGCGCATCGCCGTCGTCGAGCAGGGCTTGGTGCGCACGGGCGTGCGCGTCGTACACCTCGGCACCGAGGAGGTTATAGAATTGTTTTACAAGCTCTTTAACCCCGGCGAGCTGGAGAAGCCGCTCCAAGTCGCCAAGCAGGCATAAACACTATGGCACTCTTAGACTTTTTAAAACCAAAAAACACCGCCGACTCTGCGCTCTCGCCGATATTGCCCGAGGCAATCTACAAGCAGGGCGTCTTGGAACTGCAGGATGTTATTGCGCCGAGCGCGCTCAAAATAACCCCCCGCGAGATAAACCTCGGCGACAAGATAGCGCGCACCTTTTTTGTGATGTCATATCCGCGCGTACTGACCGACAGTTGGTTTGCCCCCATCATCAACCTGGATAAGGTGCTGGATATCTCAATCTTTATTCACCCCATAGACTCGGCCGATATATTAAAAAAGTTTCAAAAAAAGGTGGCCGAGGTCCAAAGCCAGATAGCCGCCCGCGAGGAGAAGGGGCTCGTGCGCGACCCGATACTCGACACCGCGTACCAAGATATCGAGGGCCTGCGCGACCAGCTGCAGCAGGCGCAGGAAAAGATATTTGACGTCGGCGTCTATATTACTATCTACGGCCCCACGCTCGAGGCACTCGACAAAACCGAGAGCGAGATTAAGTCTATGCTCGAGTCGCGCCTGGTGTACGTCAAGCCGGCGCTCTTTCAGCAAGAGCAGGGCTTTAAGTCCGTGCTGCCGTTGGGCCACGACGAGCTTAACGTCAACTCCAAACTCAACTCCAGTCCGCTCTCGTCAATATTTCCGTTTGTGTCGTTTGACCTTACCTCGGACAAAGGCATACTCTACGGCGTCAACCGGCACAACGCATCACTCGTACTCTTTGACCGCTTTAGTTTGGAAAACTATAACTCCGTAATCTTTGCCAAGTCGGGCTCCGGCAAAAGCTACGCCACCAAGCTCGAGATACTGCGCACGCTGATGTTTGACACAGAGGTCATTGTTATCGACCCGGAGCGCGAGTATGAGTTTCTCTCCCAAGCGGTGGGGGGGCGCTACTTTAATATCTCGCTCAATAGCGAGCACCACATCAACCCGTTTGACCTGGCACCCCCGCGCGAGGACGAGGCCGCAGCCGACGTGCTGCGCAGCAACATCGTGGCCTTGGTGGGGATGTTCCGCATTATGCTCGGCGGGCTTACGCCAGAGGAGGATGCCATCATCGATAGGGCAATCACCGAGACGTACGCGCTCAAAGACATCACTGTAGACAGTAACTTTGCCGAGATAGAGCCGCCACTACTCAGCGACTTTGAGTTGGTCTTGGCGGGGATGGAGGGCAGCGAGTCGCTAGTGCAACGCCTCAGCAAGTACACCAAGGGCACGTGGAGCGGCTTTATCAACCAGCCCACCAACGTCGACCTCAACAAACGGTTTGTCGTCTTTAGCGTACGCGACATGGAGGACGACCTTAAGCCCGTCGCAATGTACCTGATTACGCACTACATATGGAACGCCGTGCGCAAAAATCTCAAAAAGCGCCTGCTTGTTATCGACGAGGCCTGGTGGATGATGAAGTCGGACGACACGGCGAGCTTCCTCTATGGGATGGCCAAGCGCGGCCGCAAGTATTACCTCGGGCTAGCGACTATCACCCAAGATGTGGACGACTTTCTTAAGTCGCCGTACGGGCTGCCGATGATCACCAACTCCAGTATCCAGATACTCTTAAAGCAGTCGCCGACGACTATCGACACACTACAAAAGACCTTTAATCTCTCCGATGAGGAAAAATACCTGCTCTTAGAGAGCGACGTAGGGGAGGGGATCTTTTTTGCCGGACTCAAGCACGTGGCTATCAAGGTGATAGCAAGTTACACCGAGGACCAAATCATTACCTCCGACCCGTCGCAGGTGTTGGCCCTACGTAAAACAAGGGCTATACAATAAGAACATGAATGCCTACCTTAGAGCCGCTCCCTTGATGGCCATGGGCTTTATCATAGACACACTGCAAGCGGGGATAAGCGCGGCAATCGCCGCCGTTGCGGCTAACGCAGGCACAGTCGGCGGTGCGGCGCTCGGGTGTGCCGCAGGGGCAATAGTAGCGGGCGCGACGGGGTGTGCCGTAGGCGGAGCGATATTCGGCTTTTTTGGCTCATCGCTCAATCTAGTATCAGGACCGGCTCTTATACCCATAGGTATTATGTTTGCACTGGTCATTACGTTTGCTATCAGCTTGTCGTTTGGCACCATGTTGGTGGTACTGCTTGTATTTATGGGCATGTTTTACCCCGGCCAAGTACTGACTACCTATTTTGCCGACTTTATTCCCGTACTACCCGGCTGGACCACCCTCGCGGTCCGTGCCGCCCGTCGCAAAAACAAAGAGGAGCGCCTACACCTACATGCCCAGACTGCGTAACATTATTTTTATCCTGCTCGCGCTGCCCCTGTTTGCCTTCCTGCCTGCGCAGGCAGGTGCGCAGGCGGTAAGCAACGACCCCGTGCAATATGCGGTCGCACCCGATGTGCCCGGGCCCAACCAACAAACGCTCATCGAGGTAGATGGCGTGGGCAACTTTATCGGCGACTCCACCATCACCTGGAGTGTCAACGGCAAGGTGATACAGAAGGGGATAGGCGCGACGCGCTTTACCTTTACGACCGGCGCGCTCGGTACTCAAACCGTCGTGCAAGTAACTGTAGACTCCCCATCACAGGGGACCTTTAGCCGTACGTTTACCTTTACTCCCTCGACGGTCAACCTGGTGTGGGAGTCCGATACCACCGTGCCGCCGCTGTTTTTAGGCAAGCCGCTGTACAGCGCAGGCTCGCCGCTTAGAGTCTTGGCGCTGCCTGTTATATACGCGGGCAAGGCGCGTGTTGCCGCAAGCGTACTGTCGTACCAATGGACGGTTGACGACCAAGCCGACACCAGCGACTCGGGGCTTGGACGTTCAGTGCTCGCGTTTGCCGGGGACCAGCTCAAGACAGGAGAGGATGTGGCGGTGGATGTTTATTATGGCAGCGCCAAGGTCGCACATGGCGAGGTGGTTATCCCGGCAACATCGCCTGCGCTTGTGCTATACGAGCGCGACCCGCTCAGAGGACTCCTGACCGATAGCGCCTTCCCCGCGAGCATCAATCTCTTGGGCAAGGAGATAACTCTGCAGGCGCAGCCATTTTACTTTTCGGCCCCCGATTTTAGAGCGGGCAACCTCACCTACGCCTGGCAACTCAACGGCACTGACGCATCGGGCCCCGACTCCGCAAGCGGGATACTCACGCTGCGACAAACCGGCTCGGGCACGGGTGCGGCCGCCATCGGCGTCTCGCTGCAAAACTACGGCGCGGACAGCTTTGTGCAGCAGGCCCAAACATCACTGCAACTAGTCTTTGGTGCATCGGGCTCACTACTAAACAACCTCTTTGGCCTATGAAAAAACTCCTGGCAACACTTTATATACTCGCGGTGTTTGTTTCTCCCTTGTCTGCCCTTGCCGCCGATCCGGTTAAAGTATTTATTATCGACAGTGGCGCCGGGGCAGGCATAACCTACGCAAGTAAGACGAGCGCCATAACGGGGGTAGATCCTAATGACGCAAAGGGGCATGGCACCATAACCGCACAATCATTTATACAGGGAGCAAATGAGTATGGTGCCACAAATTACGCCCTGTACTCCATAAATGCAATGGACAAAAGCGGACCAAGCGGAGCCGCAAATGACCTAACCATAGCGACTGCAATAAACACAGCAGTAGACCAAGGTGCAAACATAATCAACTTATCATTTGAAGCAGCCGGTCAACCAAGTCAAACTTTACAATCAGCCATCGACAGGGCAGTATCCAGCGGAGCCGAGATTGTGATGTCCGCTGGTAATCAAGCAGACAAAATAGCGAACGGAAATATATCCAATTCTGGGATTATTGCAGTTGGTGCGTTAGATCCAAACGGTAATATTGCATCCTATTCAAATGGCCAGTACGGCAACAGCGCGGCAGTCGATGTGTACGAATATGGCACAACATACGACCCGAATTCTTCAACAAATTCGTTTCCGGCGGGTACATCCTTTGCTGCGCCGCGCGCGGCAGGAGCCATAGCAGCGATTATGCAAAATGCTCCAGGTGGAGCCGATGTAAATGGCAACGGTAAGTGGGACGCCTCTGAGGTAAAAACTGCACTCGCCGCAGGGATTGCAAGTGACAAATTTGCAGATTTGGTTGCCGGCGGAAGATTACCAGGTGGAGGAGATTCGTACGCCTCTGCTGCTTCTGCCGCTGCACCCTCAGGATCTTCCGGCACGGCACCGGCAGTTGTAGCTGCTCAAGTGTCGTCCTCTCAAACGTGGTCCACGGCAGCATCTAACCCCAACCTAAGTCAGTCATTGCAATACAGCGGCTTTTCGCAAGTGGCGCCTAATGGCAACTTGAGTTACCAGCCGCTCGAGCCGCTGCCATCAAACAACGTATTTACCCAAAACGGCCAGTATGCAAACATTGTCGACTATCTGCGTACGGTATATCCGCTGGTGGTTACCATTGGCTCACTTATCGCGGTGGTGATACTCACCATCGGCGGCGTACGCTACATGCTCTCGGAGGGCTTTACCGATGTCGACAAAGCCAAGCGCAGTATGCGCAACGCGCTGTGGGGGCTACTTGTGTTGGTCGGCTCGTATTTGCTTATATACACACTCAACCCCGACCTACTCAAATTTAATTTTGCTCTTAGAAACGTCTCAACCGGCGCAAATAGTTTTACCTTACCAACCAACGGTCCAAATACGGGGCAATCAGGCCCAGCTGCTGGAAGTTATACCTATGCCAACGAAGCTCAAAGTCAGGCAATACTAAAGGCAGACCCTACTGCACTTGGGTACGCAGCTGTAGTGAATGCAAATGACTCAGTTGCCGCACAAAAATTTACCAAAGGCTGCCAGGATGGAAGTACTGTTCCTCCAACAACGATAGCCGCCATGTGCGGAAGTGGCGCAATTGTAGGAGGTGGGTTGGGTCTGATCACTCCAATTCCAGGGGCTACGATAGTGGGGTTGGCGGGAGGTTGTATTTCTGGAATCTATGGAAGCACATATCTTACAGGCTCAGTAAAAACTCTACCCGGTGACGTCGTGGGTAACTCTAACCAAACAGTTTTGGTTTGTGACTACTAATGAACAAAATGTATCTTTACATAGGCGGGGGAGTGGCGGCACTGGCGATTATTTTTATCGTTATGTACATATTCCGCCCGACTGCCACTGTTACGCCGGTAACCGGCACCCCTGATTTTGGCACTAGCCAAGACCGCCCCGGCTCTGTGCCGGGTACTTCGAGCACTGATATACCGGTAGTAAACAACACCCCCGCCTCCGCTAATCAAAATATATTTAAAGTGCTCGACGGCCCTGTTGCGGGAGCGATACTGCTCCAGATGGGGCACCCCACAACCACCGTGGCGCGGTTTGTGATGGCCGACTCCGGCCGCGTGTTTGACCTGCCGCTTGATGTACCTGGTGCCGTGCCACGCGTTGTGTCTAACACCACCATCCCCGGTATCGTTACCGTAGCGTGGACGGCCGGCACCTCGGCCAAGGGCACACGTGGCGACGGCGTAGTGGCGCAGTATATAGACAATGGTGCAATCAAAACTTTGCACCTGTCCTTCCCCCCGGCGACAACGACGTTGACTACCCAGGGCGCGGTGACGGTTAAGTTCTATCCCGATGGGATAAAAAGCGTTGCTGTCTCGCCGGACGGCAAGTCGGTAGCGTACTTGCTTGCAACAGCCTCGGGCTCCGACGGATACCGCTCGGCTCCTGATGGCGCCGGTGTTAAAAAGCTCTTTTCCCTCCCGCTCAAGCAGTTACTCTTGAGTTGGCCTGGGGTAACGAGTCTGCTGGCACAAAGCCCCGCCAATGCGAGCGTGCCTGGGGTAGTATTTTCTATCAACGCCCAGACCGGCGCAACGGAGCCGCTCTTGTACGCTAATGGTATAAGCGCTACCGCTAATGCGGCATTCTCTAAAGTGATTTATCAAACTGCCGAGACCGGCTCGCGCTCCAGTTACGTCCGCGATGTTAAAACGGGGTCCAATGCGGCGCTGTCGTTTGACCCGATGCCCGAGCGCTGCATCTGGAGCGGCACAAGCGCCATAGGCATGTACTGCGCGACGCCTCTTACATACGTTGGAGCAAACTTTTTGGACCTCTGGCATGCAGGCGTCGCTACGGCCGTAGACAGCATCTTTGCCTTTAACACCGTAACAGGTGTCTCGACCATTGTAGCGGCACCGGGCTCGCAGGACGGCGGCGAGCAGGCCAACATCGCATCACTCGCCGTATCTCCCGACGACCACTACCTGCTCTACATACGAAAAGGGGACCGCAGCCTCTGGGCAGTTAGACTGACGCAGTAGTTTTATACTTCAAAACAATATGGCGGAATTTGCCCTCGCCGGCGGATTCTGTTTTTATTTCCGGATCCTCGCTAAAAAGCTCGTGTACTACCAGTCGCTCGTAGGCCGTCAAAGGTGGCATATCTACATCGTGTTTAAAAAGTCGCGCGCGCTGCGCCAGCATGCGGGCCTGGTCGCGCACCTGCTCGAGCTGTGCCTCGTGCCAGCCATTGACGTCAATTAAAAATCCGGCCGCGTCCTCGCCGTGCGCTTGCTCTACCATACGCTTGGCAAGCATATTGAGCGCACGCAAGTGCTCACCCGCAGGGCCTACGAGCGCCGTAGCATCGGGCGAAGTAACTTTGACCACCGTGCGGTGTCCTGTAGCAACCTCGACCGAAGCCTCAATGCCAAGGGTTGTAATAAACTCTTGTACAAAAGTTTTTAGAGCGTCGGGCGTCATAGTGACACCATACCGCACGCCGACCTATTGACGCAATACTTAAAGAAATTTTATAGCACGTGGCGGCGTATAAGCCACTCCTGCGCTATAGAGACAACGTTGCCGGTGAGAAAGTACAACCCGACCGCGCCGGCAAAAAAGTAGCTAAACACGGCGATCATAGCAGGCATAAAGTACCGCATCATCTGCTGCTGCATAGCCATCACTGCCGCCTTGTCGCCCGTACCTTGGGTAGGGGTGCGCATAAGGGTAAGCCGTATAGCCAAAAATTGCGTTGCACCTACAATAAGCGCAAGGAAAATGTGGTGCGGAGTCAACAAGTCTAAAAGTCCAAAGAAACTTGTAGACACCACCTGTGGTGCGTGCACAAACGGATAGAGGAGCGCCGTATCTATGTTGGGAAAACCCTCGCGAAACAGCGCATAGTAGAGCGAGATGATAAGTGTGAGCTGTATCACCAGCGCCAAAATGCCGGAAAGTGGGTTGACCTTATGCTTTTTCAACAGAGCGATGCGCTCGCGGGCGAGTGCCTCTTTGTCGTCCTTGTAGCGCTTTTCCGCCAGCGCAAGGTCGCCCTGCATCGCGGTCATACCCATTTGGGTCCGGATAGAGGCGGTAAACACCGGATAGAGCACCGCGCGCATAATGAGCACGGTAGCGATAATGGCCAAGCCCGCATCGCCGTGCGGCATATAGCCGACCAAAAAGATAAACGCGTTATAGATCGGCTGGATTAAGAAAGTTTGGAACATAGTAGGGCGATGTCAGCGGGGTCGAAGTCCTTGCGTTGTATGAAGAATACCACGCTGGCACGGGGGAGGGGAGTAGGAAGCGCTTTATAGCCCCTGCGGCGCAGGGTATTGCGCACAACAGCCGTCTTGGCCACCTTAGTACTCACCACTATAGCGGCTTTACCCGTGGGGGCGGGCACAAACTTGGCAGATACGCTTGATGCGCGGGCAGAACGGCCTTTTGTTAAGACTTCACGCACTTCCTCTGCAGTGAGGCGAGCCTGTTTAGGCAACATTGGCTAGATTAGACGCTGAGCTTGGCGCGGCCCTTGCGGCGGCGGCGCAGGAGTGTGGCACGGCCGCCGGCGCTCTTACCGCGCACGAGAAACCCGTGCGTCTTGGCGCGTTTGCGCTTTTTAGGTTGGTATGTAACTGACATGGATAACTAGGACAATATCACAATAAATACAACAAGTACAACTTAACGCCCTGACTTAACCTCTCTCAACTTTTTCTTAAATCCGCCCAGTTGGCTGCATATATTCTGAATTTGTTGTTCAAATTTTGCGTATTTCTCTTGTGTAATAAGCTTATTTTGGTGCAAAGTGTCTATACAGGCTAACGTTTCGTATAAAGAACCCAATGAAACATCAAGAAATCGATTCAACTCTTTTATCGAGCTCTTTCCGCTTCCTTCTGCGATATTTAACACTACAGAAAGGCTGGAGCGGGTAATTTGATCTCCTACACTAGACCTAAACTCGTAGGGAAGGGGCTTAAGTGCGGCTGTTATATCAGAAAAAAGCTTTTGACTGTCTTGGTACACCTGCCACTTTCGAAATCTAAACTGCTCCATGTGGTATTCATTGTACTTCTAGTTTTGCGAGTTAATTGTTCTAGTTGTGTGCATTGTCCTAGTTGTACTTGTCATTGACTCTGTCAATGTGTGCACAAGGTGGGGATATGCTGTGTACAAACCCGATTTTTTGTCAATTTTGACGCGGCGCACTTACGCGAGTATCCTTACAAAGACTTTTCATATGACAACCACGAAAGAGCTTTGGGAAAATGCATTGGTAGAGCTCCAGTTGTCTATATCCAAACCCAATTTCAACACGTGGTTTAAGGATACGCACATCGTGCGTATAGAGGATGGCACGGTTGCCCTCGGCGTGCCCTCGCAGTTTGCCCGCGACTGGCTTTCGAGCAAGTTCCATAAGGATATTTTGCGCTCGCTGCGGACTCTCTCGGAGAGCGTCCGGACGGTCGAGTATGTAATATCGCGCGGGTCTAAAAAGGCCGCCGAGCTATCACCCCAGGTGCCGGCTCCTACTGCCGAGTTGCCGCTCGAGGCAGTCCACCAAAAAAGCAATCTTAACCCGCGCTTTACCTTTAACTCCTTTGTGGTCGGGCCGTTTAACGAGCTGGCGTATGCTGCCGCGCAGGCGGTCGTACGCAAGCCGGGGATTGCCTACAACCCACTCCTTGTCCACGGCCCTACCGGACTAGGCAAGACGCACCTGATACAGGCTATCGGCAACCACTTCCGCGTGGCGGCGCCGGAGCGCAAAGTGTTTTATGTTACGTCGGAGCGATTTTCTATGGACTATGTCTCTAGCTTGCAGGCGGGCAAAGTGCAGAGCTTTAAAGAAAAGTATCGTCAGTACGACTTGCTGATTATGGACGACGTGCAGTTTTTAGCCGGCCGCGACAAAATTAAAGAAGAATTCTTTCACCTCTTTAACCACCTCTACGACGGCAACAAGCAGCTTGTCTTTAGCTCCGACCAGCACCCTAACGTCATCCAAAACCTCGAGGACAGGCTCAAGAGCCGCTTTAATGCCGGTATGGTTGTCTCGGTGACGCCGCCCGACCACCAGTCGCGCCTCGCCATCGTGCGCACCAAAGCATCGGCACACAACATTATGATCCCCGACGAGGTCTTGGACTACCTTGCGGGTGCCATCGAGGGCAACGTCCGCGAGTTGGAGGGCGCGCTCAATACGCTCCTTATACAGCTGGAGATGCGCGGCGGGCCGCTTAGCTTGGCCGACGCCAAGACGCTCCTGCGTGGCGCAGCAGCGGGGACCAAAAAGGCCGTGTCTGTGCAGGAGGTGGTCAAGACTATTGCCAACTTTTATAACGTAGAGGAGGCAAGTATCTACGAAAAGACGCGCCGCAAAGAGGTCGTGCGGCCGCGACAGGTGATTATGTTTTTGTTGCGTGAGGATTTTCGCATCTCATTTCCTACAATCGGAGAGAAAATGGGAGGCCGCGACCACACAACAGTTATCCACTCATGTGAGAAGATAAAGAGTGATTTACGTGGGGATAGTGTGTTGAGTAATGAGATACATCAGATCCGTCTGATGTTGAAATGAAGAGTTGTCAGATTTTGTGTGGACAACTGTTGCACGGAAAAACGTTGTCTGGTAAAGATATAATAGAGTTACCCACTATCCACAGCCTTAATAGTAGTAATAGTCTTTATATAAAGAGTAACTAACAAAAAATACCCACATGAAATTCGAGGCAACACTGGAAGAGTTTGCAGACACTATCGCGACAGCGAGTAGGTTTGCAGAGCGCAGAGCAAACTTGCCGGTGTTGGGCGCGGTGTTGATTGTTGCAGAAGATGGCCGCCTGATAGTACGGGCCACCAATTTGGAGTGTGGGATTGAAGTTATTTGCAAAGCAAAAGTTACGCAGATAGGTACAGTGGCGGTACCGGCGGCAACTCTGGCAGGATTTTTGGGGAATGCGCGCGGCAAGACAGTGACGGCAAACTTGGCGGGGGAGGTATTTAAAATCGAGACGCAGTCGGCAAGTGCATCTATCAAAACACTGCCGCATGAGGACTTTCCGGTGTTGCCGCGTGTGTCGGCGGATAATTCCTTTACGGTCAAGGCAGCCGACCTGGTGCGCGCTATACGCTCGGTGGCATACTGTGCGTCGCTCTCGGCGGTTAAGCCGGAACTCCAGAGTGTGCTTGTCTACGGCGAGGCAGGTAAGTTGGTTACGGTGGCTACAGACTCGTTCCGGCTTGCGGAAAAAATGGTGCCCCTGGCCAAGGGTGGTAGCATACCCCACCTCTTGCTCCCCGCGCGCAATGCAGCGGAGCTTATGCGCCTTTTAGAGGATGCCAGCGGCGAGGTAGAGGTTTACTACAACGAGCACCAACTGTCCTGCCAGGTTAACGACACATATTACACCAGCCGCTTATTGGACGGCTCCTTCCCCAACTATCGACAGATTATCCCTAAAGACTTTTCTACCGAGGCGGTGGTGCTGCGCGAGGAGATGGGAGGGGCGCTTAAGAGCCTCTCGGTCTTTGCAGACAAATTTGCGCAGGTCTCGCTGGCCCTAGAGCCCTCTAAAAAGGCGCTGCTGCTCACAAGCCGCAACCCGGATGTGGGCGAGCAGATATCGACCGTTAAGGCCACTATAGCGGGCGATAAGGTGGCGGTGTCCTTTAACGGCCGTTACTTGGCCGACTCACTGCAATCGATAGTGGGCGACTCCGTCCGCCTGCACAGCAACGGCCCCGGCAAAGCTATGCTAATAAAAGACGCCGCCGACGCGTCCTTCCTCTATCTCGCAATGCCGATGAACCGGTAGGTAGTGGGCCAAGTTGTGTTATTGCGGAACCCTCACTAATGTCGCCGTGTGTGTAACTTTTTCGGCAGTTATCCACAGAAAATTCCCTTATTTAGAGCCATTTATACCCACTTATCCCACTTATCCCCGTGTATAACACCCTTCCCAAAGACCACACCTTGTGTTTGCCACAGTGATATGTCGTGCAACAATGAGTGCACAGGGCATTATTGGCTTAGTTGCCTTGTTAAAATGGAAAATCTAGAAAAAGAAATAGCCACTTTCAACAAAAACAAAGAGGTTCTTTTGAGAGAAAAAAGAGGTAGATTTATCTTGATAAAGGGCGACACTATAGTGTCGGACTTTGCTAGCTACGAGGACGCCCTTGCAGACGGCTACAAACACTATGGAAATACGGAGTTTTTGGTCAAACAGGCCATAGACGAGGAGATTGTTAACTTTTTCACACGTGAAGTGATATGCTAATGGGCAACACCCATGGCATATCACTTTGCAACTCTGCCCGATCTTAAAACGCTTGGGCCCCGTATAGTGGTCACCATCACTCCTTCCTCTGCACTCATAAGGGCTCTAACAGGCTCTGACGAGTTGGGAGACTATGCCAGCAGGAAGACACCGGCAACGATGGTTATCGATACTGGCGCCCAAACGACCATGATCGACAAGGCTATAACCAAAGCCTTAGGACTTCGAAGACACGGCACGACCACCATAATTAGTCCGGGTGGTGAAAGACAATGTCTTACCTACGATATGGACATGACGTTCGACGCCCATAATCATACTTTACGTAACGTGCGTGTTGTAGAGGGGGACTTCAGGGAAAAGCAGGGGATGGATGGCATAATTGGTCGCGACATACTGGAGAACGCCCTGTTTATCTACCAAGGCAAGAACGAGCAATACACCATAGCTTTCTAATTGGGGAAGTATGGATATTTTTGAAGAAATTAAGTCGCTCGGCTTTCCTCCCGACAAATTTATTGTGCTTGGTGGTGCGACTATGGCGGCGCATGGGATACGCGATGCGGCTGATATAGATATTTTTCCAAACCCTGAAATTTTTGAGTTGTGTAAAAACTCCGAGTGGGAAGTACATAAATGGGACCACCCGGAACGTGGAGAGGATGTGTGGCTTAAAAAGGGAATATTTGAGCTGTACGGAAAGTTTTGGTATGAGGGCAGGTATTACTCGTTTGAAGAGTTGTTGCCGTACACACAGGTAATAAACGGTTTTAATATTGCGCCTATCTACTGGCTCATGAATTGGAAAAGGGTCCATGCCCGGCCGAAAGATTTAATTGATGCGGACCTTATTGAGAGTTATTTGCAAACCCACCCAGAGTTCGTGGTAGAACCAAAGTAACATGGCGCTGTATTTTATAACTGGAAATAAAAATAAACTTGCTGAAGTGCAGGCGGTTTTGCCGCAGGTTGAGCAGATGCAGATAGATTTGCCGGAGATTCAGGAGCTGGATGCGCGCAAAATAATTGAGGCCAAGCTTGCCGAGGCGCGTAAGCATCATGCCAGCGCTTTTATGGCCGAGGACACCTCGCTCTACATAGACGGAATGAACGGCTTGCCCGGGCCGTTTTGCAAATGGTTTTTGCACGCGCTCGGTGACAAAGGGCTACACAAGCTGGCGCAAAGTTTTGGTACCGCAGCGCGCGCCGTAACAGTCATTGGGTATGTGGACGAAAAGGGTAGTGTGGAATTTTTTGAAGGCGAGACAAAGGGTATGATAGTTGAACCTAAAACTGAATCAAAATTCGGTTGGGACGCAATATTTAAGCCCGAGGGCAGCGACAAAACCTACAACGAAATGACCCAAGAAGAAAAAAATGCGATAAGTCACCGCGGCAAAGCCCTCCAAAAATTAAAGGCACACTTAGCTAAATAAAGTCGCGGAAGTTTTGTAAGTGTGTTAAAAAGTATATCGGCGGATCCTGTTTATGGAGAGTGTGGAATGGGAACGGGCGCAGACTATCGGTTATCAACGCAGATGCTCGAGGCGCGGATAGCAGAGGGCCAGCGGCTTGCGAGGGCCAAAGACACCGCAGTAGCGCGGGGCTACATGCGGGCAGCGTGCCCTGAGTGCGGCAACTGCACCATGGTCGACAACGGCGAACATTGGAAGTGTGCTACGTGCGGCGAGGAAGGCGACAATTAATTGTCGCCCTTTTTATTACGTACGTAGGTACGTACCTAATTACGTACTTATTGTGGGATGATAGCGCCGCCGCTGGGGGAGTACTGCTGCTGTTGAGGCTGCTGTGGTTGTTGGGGATTAGGCTGGAAGGGGGACTGCGGCTGGGTGGTGTCTATGCTGCCCGGTTGGATATTGTTAAAGCCATTTGAGGCCGCCCACTGCTGCACGGGGTAGTCCCAGTAGGCAAACTGCGAGTCGTTATAGTTGGGCGGCGTAAGGCCTGTTGGGTCGTTTTTATTAATCCAATACAATATTTCGTGCACCGCGCCGTCGGCTCCCGGCACCTGCCACACGCCGCGCAGTGCGGGCTTTTGTGCCACCGGGTACGTGCCGCGGGTAAACGCCGAGTCGGGGAACTTGGTCAGCGCATAGTTCATAAATTCGCTCCACGCGGGCCCTACGATAAAGCCGGACACTTTTTTGACCATAGGGGTGTTGTCGTTGTTGCCCGCCCACACGCCGACCGCAATGTCCGGCGTGTAGCCCACAGTCCATGCGTCACGCGTGTCGTTGGTGGTACCGGTCTTAACGGCCACATCGTGTCCGGGGAAACTAAAGATGTCATTTTCGCCGAGCGGCGCGCGTGCAACAGGGTCGGAGAGTACGTCGCTTATCTCTTGTGCCACCGTAGCATCAAGCGCCTGCGTGCCGACCGGCTGCGTGTCGTCCTCGATGGTGTTGCCGGCCGAGTCCTCGACCTTGAGTATCGGCGTGGTGTTGTAGTGCATGCCGTCGGCGGCAAACGTGCCGTACGCGCTTGTCATCTCGAGCGGCGTAACCTCGCCACCGCCCAAGACCAGTGTGAGACCGTACTGGTCGGGGTTGCCGAGCGTTGTGATACCCATCGACTTGGCGAGCTTTAAGGAGTCGCTGACGCCGGCCAAGTACAGCAGCTTGACCGCCGGCACGTTGATGGACTGCGCAAGCGCGTCGCGCAGCGACATCGGCCCGCGGAACTTGCCGTCGTAATCGACAGGCGCGTAGCACGGCGACTCGCTGTTGTGGTTGTCGCTGGGCTGGCAGTGGGTGGAAAATTGAGTCGGCAGGTCAAACAGCACCGTGTCGGGCGTGTATCCCTCGCTAAACGCCTGCGCGTAGACAAAGGGCTTAAACGCCGAGCCCGGCTGGCGCCCCGGCATGGCGACGGCCACGTTGTACGCGCCCGGAATCTCGGTGTCGAAGTAATTGCGCGAGCCGACCATCACCAATATCTGGCCGGTCTTAGGGTCAACCGCGGTCATAGCCATGTTGCTGGCATTGTACTTGCCGACGTTGGCGAGCGCGTTGGTGTTAACTATCTCTTCGGCCTTAGTCTGCAAGTCGGCATCGAGCGTGGTGATAACGGTCCATCCGCCCTGCATCAGAGCGTCTTCGCCGTATTTATTTTCCAGATACTGCTCGACATAAAAGACAAAGTGCGGCGCAGAGATAGAAGTGTCGCGCGGTGGGAGAAAGACGACCTTGGTTGCCTTGTACTCGTCGCGCTCGGCCGCCGTGATAGCGCCGTGCTCGTACATTTTGTCGAGCACCAAGTTTTTTCGGACCTCTAGTTGATCGGTGTGCGTACCGTACGGCGAGAGCCGCGTCGGCGCAGGTAGCACAGCCGCCAGGTAGGCGGCCTGCGGCACCGTGAGATCGCTTGCGTGCACGCCATAAAACGACATGCTCGCCGCCTCGACACCGTATAAAGTACCGCCAAAGGGTATCTGGTTGAGATAGAGCTCCAGTATTTGGTCTTTGGAGAGCACGCGCTCAATCTTAAGCGAGAGCACCCACTCTTTGAGCTTGCGGGTGATCGTTTTGTCATTAGTGAGTATCGAGCCCTTGACCACCTGCTGGGTGATGGTCGAGCCGCCCTGTACCTTGCCGCCCGCTACAATGTCGGCCAAAATTGCCCTAGCGATAGCGGTTACCTCGATGCCGCGGTGCGTATAAAAGTTGGGGTCCTCTATCGAGATAACCGCTTGTTGGATGTTGGGCGAGATAGCCGAGAGCGGCACGATGGTGCGCTGCGCGTTTTGGGAGAGGTCATACAAGAGCACCGTGCCCGTGCGGTCATAAATCTTGACCGACTGGTCGATGCGGCGCGTGGCCAGGCTGGTTAAGTCGGGCAGCTGCAAGGTCGATGCCCACAAGAGCGTAAGTCCGGCCAGTACAAAAACCCCGCCGATGCCCCAGACAATGAGCTGCCGCCAGTGTATGCGCGCGTAGGCTATTCCCGCATCAAAGTACTGGTCGGCGTGGGTGGCTATGTGCTTAACTGTTGTCGCGAAATGCTCGAGGCGCGAACGCATGTGGGCATTCTACCACTCCCGCGGGGTTGTGCTAGAGTTTATCCGTGGGATTATTTAGCTTTTCATCCAAGCCAAAACCGGTCCGTAACGGTGCCAAACTCTCCGCTGTGCTGACAGAGCGCGGCTATGTGCACCAGCATACCGGTACGCTGGAAGAGGTAGTGGATACACCACGGACCTTTTACTGGGGTGTCGACCCGAGCGCAGACTCCATGCACGTGGGGCAGCTCATGGGCGCGGTTGTGCTGCGGCATTTTATCGAGCGCGGCCACAAGCTTATTGTTATTGTTGGCGGCGGCACGGGGATGGTGGGCGACCCGGGCGGCAAGAGCGAGGAACGTAATTTATTGTCGGACGAGGCAATCAAGGCAAACACCGAGGCGCTGCGCAAGCAGTTTAAGCAGCTCTTTCGCGATGCGGAGTTTGAGATGATAAACAACGCCGACTGGCTGCGCAAAGCCAACCTGATGGAGTTTTTGCGCGACGTGGGCAAGCACTTTACGGTCAACGAGATGATCAAGCGCGACTCCGTGCGCCCGCGCATTGAGACGCCCGAGCAAAGCATCTCGTTTACCGAGTTTTCGTACATGCTCTTGCAGGCGTACGACTATCTGCACCTCCATGAGCATAACGACTGCACGCTGCAGGTGGGGGCATCAGACCAGTGGGGCAATATTGTCTCGGGCGTTGACCTTATCCGCCGCAGGGCGGGCGCCACAGCGCATGCTTTTTGCTGGCCGCTGTTGGTCAACAAATCGACGGGCAAAAAGTTTGGTAAGAGCGAGGGTGGTGCCATATGGCTCGACCCGGCCAAAACATCGCCGTTTGAGTTTTATCAGTTTTGGTTTAATACCGACGACAGTGATGTCGAGGAATACCTTTTAAAAATGACACTGCTACCTAAACAAGAGATAGATGCGGTGATGGAAGAGCAGCGCGCCAATCCCTCGATGCGTGCAGCACAAAAAAAGTTGGCGGCCGAGGTAACAATGTTGGTGCACGGCGTGCGCGAGGTAGAGGCACCCACTATCCGCGCTGCGGGTAAAAAACTACGTGACATTGCGGGCGACATAAACCTTTCGATGAGTGAGCTGCGCCGGCTTGTCGAGCAAAAAGGTATTACACTCAATGGCACCACGCTGGCATCTATAGATGACCCGCTCGAGGCCGGCACACTCCGGGTGGGCAAGCAGCGTTTCTATACACTGAATTAAAAACTGCCCCGAACGGGGCAGTTTTTTTAGATCATTTCTTCTTCGTCCTCGGCTGCCTCTTCCTCTTCTTCCTCATCATCCTCGGCGACCTCCTCCACCTCCTCTTCTTCCTCCGGCTTACCCTGCATAAACTCAAACTCGTCGTGCATGAACTCGTCCATACGTGTGTATGCGATTAGCTTTGTAATTAATAAGCAAGTAGGAGCAAACACCAGTGTTGTATCAAATCAGCGGATAGATGCAAGGCAGGTAATCCCCACCGCAATAGCATCGAGCTCGTCGTCAAGTCTTTTCCCTGTAGGGAGCGCCACCAAACGAGGCACCATCAATGCTATAGAAGCCTTATCGCTGCGGCCATTCCCGGTCACCGCGACCTTAACCTGGAGCGGCGTGTACTCGTGGGTGACGAGCTCATGCGAGGCCGCAATATACAAGAGCATGCCGCGTACGGCAGAGACGTTCATTGCGGTTTTGGCGTTGGTTTCGAAGTATAAATTTTCTATCGCGACACAGTCGGGCTTGTGTTTTGTAATTAGTTTTTCTATCTCTCCACCAAGTTGAGCTAAACGTTGTGCAAAAGTAAGTTTGGGAGATGTGCGCAGGCACTCAGAGTGCAACAACGTTTCTTTACCTTTATTTTTTTCCAACACCGCCACACCCAATCGCTCGTATCCGGGATCAAAAGCCAAAACTTTCATGCGGCGTTGGTATAGATCTCGTTGACGTCGTCATGGTCTTCGAGCGCGTCGCTCAGCTCAGCCATCTTCTGTGCGTCTTCGTCGCTAAGCTCGATAGGGGAGAGCGGCTCCAATTTGCCCTCGGCGTTTTTTTGGAATGCCCACATTGCGGCGCCCGGGTTGGCGAGCGAGCCGCCGTGCAAACTTAAAAGGTGTTTGAGCTCTTGCACGGTGCGATTGCGGCTGTCGGTGTAGCCCTCTATTACAAGTGCACAGCCGCCGGGGCCGTACGCCTCGTACGTAACCTTCTCCATCTGCGAGGAGTCGCCACTGGCCTTGGCCAATGCGCGCTCAATATTGTCGGCGGGCATGTTGGCGGCCTTGGCCTTTTCTATCGCGGTGCGCACGCCGGGCGAATTTCTATCTCCTTTGGACTTTTTGGCCTCGATAGTGATAAACCGCACGAGTTTGCTAAATAATTTAGTCTTTTGGGCATCCGTCTTGCCCTTAACGTGCTTGAGCTTGGCCCATTTGCTATGCCCTGCCATATGAGGGTAGAGTAACTCGCGGGAATTGGTGTTGCAAATCGGAGTGACCTCCATGGCGGACGATGAGAACTTGACTGAGGAAGAAATGCCGCGAGGCAGCCACTGGTACTGTCAGTGTCGTGCCAAGCTCCGCATGGAGCGCGCAAGCTGCCCCAAATGTGGCAGATCAAGAAGCGAACGCAGAGGTACGGCTTTTGTGGATGGTCCCAGTCAGCACAAAGACGACGGCGATGAATTTGATTGAGAGCGCGTTACCAACGCGCTATTTTTATTACACACATAGGGAGCGGGCAGATATACAAAATTTTACGCTCGCGGTCATAAAACCATCCGACCCAAAAGTCATACCAGGCAAAGAAAAAAGATATACGCATAATGTGTATTATAGTGCTATACTCGCCCGTATGTATTGGTATTTAAGGACACTAATTAAGCTGTTTTTAGGTAAGGGCGTTGACAAGAGCTATTCCCAATTTGGTGAGGATATGGCCGCTAAGGTTTATTTGCGTGGGATTAAGAAGGGCACATACGTTGACATCGGGTGCGCTGACCCAGTTTTATATTCCAACACGTACCATTTTTATAAAAAGGGATGGAAAGGTGTTTGTTATGATCCAAACCCATTCTTTGCCGCACGTTACAGACTATTGAGACCAAGAGACGTATTTATATGCGCCGGCATAGGTAAGCCTGGCAGATTGACCTACCACATGTTTAACGACGAGTCATATAACACTTTTAGTCATGAAGATGCGGATAAATATCTTCAGCGAAAATCGCTAAAGCTCATCCAAAAAGTAGAGGTAGATGTAAGGCCATTGCGTCTGGAAGGAATTTCCCAGATAGATTTTATGAACATCGATGTCCAAGGCCTTGACCTAGAGGTCTTGGAAACCTATGACTGGAGTATTACACCAACTGTTATAGCGGTAGAAGATGAGCAGTTTGATGCTACCAATCCTAGCCTAAGTGGAATATATAGATTTCTTACAACTAAGGGCTATGAACTCAAGGCTTTTACAGGGCTGACACTTATTTTTAAGATTCAGAATTAGTGGTTATACGTACCGTTCCCAACTTCATACAACGTCAAATACATTGTGTTTACCCCGCCCGTGCCGTTTGCCATGTGGAAGGTAAAGTTTGACCCCGATGCGGCAGGGATATAGTTGGCACCGTCATTGTGGAATGAGAGAGTCGGTGTAGATGGTTTAGATTCGCTTGCGGTCTGGTCCCATATATACGCGTCAACCCAATTTTGAGGTGAGCCTGAGTATTCTATATCCATAACATATACGTCATCGGCGTTGAACGAATATGATCCGGTAGCCTTAGCTCCACTTCCTGTATCGTAGATAAGTATATTATCAGTCGATGCACTTAAGGAGAATATTAATCCGTACCCATCTGCATTAGCAGGATCGGGTGTGCCGAGTGCATGTGACGCTATCATTCCTGGGGATAAACTTGTAGTCGTGTTTCGGACTTTTGCAACAATATAGTATGCTCCACCTGGGCTGATATCGTCGCGGTAGGCCTTGATACTACATAGTTGAGGGTCCCCGGTAAGATAGCCTTGATTAGAACTTACGCCTGCTGTGCAATCTTCACTGTTTGAGTTGACCGTCCATCCGTTACCAAGCACGCCGTCGGCGCGATTAAAGGTATCTGAGAAAATGGGCGGGGCTTCCATTTTTAAGGCAAGTGTTTGTGCGGCCCAATCTCGCTGGGCGCCATTACTTATTGTGACGGCGATACTACCGCTGGCCCCAGTTGTACTTTGTGCCTTGTCTTCGGCAGATGTAGTAGGACCAAGCGGAGCATACTTTTTGTCGTACATTTTTGTATAGCCCGTAGTGGTGCTGAATGTGGGGCTATTGTTTTTTCCTTCATTGGTGGCGAAGATTCCGACTATGCGCTCGCCATCTTGAGTTGTTGTTACAGATGGGGCAGTTGCAACTGTCCCACGACCGGTGGAAGTACCTATAACATCTATAGGGCTAGCAATATTAATACCGCTGTACCGTGTGATACCACCCGTCGCGCGGGTTTGGGGGTTGATGGTCCACACATACGATGACGGTTCCGAAAAGCCAACAGCTTTCCAATATGAAAGAATACTAATATTGGTATCGTTGTCCGTCCGTGTTATTAATGTCCAACCGCTTGGAGCAGTAATTTCTGCGGGGGAGCCGCCATTGACTGAGATACTTGCCAATAGAAAGTCCCCTACTGTGGAGCCAGAAGGTTTTGTAAGTGTAACGGTAGTATATGCCACATCTTCCGATACAGCTGTGTTTGATATACCTCTTACAATATCGGCCAGCGCTACGGTTGCGCACAAAGACAAACCAATTATAACAAGTGAAGCAATGCCAGGGCGTTTAATGCTAGCCATATATAAAGGATGAGTTGTTAATATCCTTATCATATCGCTCTTTTTACAACAAACGTTCGTTGAGGTCGGAAGGGGGAGTTTTGTTTAGGTGCTCATATGCTTTTTTGGTGGCTACGCGGCCGCGGGGGGTGCGTTCGATCAGGCCCAGCTGCAAGAGAAACGGCTCGTGGACCTCGGACACGGTTGCTTGCTCCTCGCTCAATGCAGCCGCGAGCGCGTTGACGCCGGCCGGGCCGCCGTTAAATCGCGTTATCAAAACATCCAAAAGTTTGCGGTCGAGCGGGGTGAGGCCGAGCTGGTCTACCTCGAGCATGCCGAGCGATGCATCAACAGACTCTTTAGTAAGCGCTGTACGCTTAAGCTGCGCGTAATCGCGCGCGCGTTTCAAAAGATAGTTTGCAGTACGCGGCGTGGCACGTGCACGCTTAGCTATCTCTTGCACACCCTCTTTGTCTATCTCCACTCCCAGTATTTTTGCAGAACGTTTTACTATCTGCTCGATGTCGGCCTGTGAGTAAAACTCCAAACGGTACACGCCGCCGCTAAAGCGGCTTCGTAGCGGCGCGGAGAGGTCGGCCACGCGCGTGGTGGCGGCAATCAGGGTAAACGGCGGCAGCGGCAACTCGATAGTGCGCGCGCTCGGCCCCTTGCCGATAATAATATTTAAGACGCCCGACTCCATGGCAGGGTAGAGTACCTCCTCGATGGTGCGGGGCAGGCGGTGTATCTCGTCTATAAACAGGATGTCGCCCGGCCCCATATTGGTTAACAGCGCCGCCAAGTCGCCCACGCGCTCGATGGCCGGGCCGCTGGTAGAGCGCAGCTGGCCGCCCAACTCGCGGGCAATGAGGTGCGCGAGGGTCGTCTTGCCCAAGCCGGGAGGGCCGTAAAAAAGTATGTGCTCGGGCGGGGTAGCGCGCTCCTTGGCGGCCTGGATAAGGATATTGAGGTTGTTTTTGACCGCCTCTTGGCCTACGTACTCGTCCCAGCTGGCAGGGCGCAGCGTGGCGTCCAAAAAGACCGCTTCTGGGGGGCGATTGTCTGTTTCTATAGGGGGATTGTCGGGAGAGCTTGACATTTAAATGTGTATATGCTATACTCCCCTTAGCTGCTCCCGTCAGGGGAGCCTTTCTCTAATTAGAGGTTGGGAAGAGTGTACCCTCAAGCAATACGACTTCACCGTTCTGGCATTTTACCGAGGACACCCCGGCCTTTTGTTTA
The DNA here is from genome assembly GCA_040389385.1 of Patescibacteria group bacterium. Classification (GTDB taxonomy): domain Bacteria; phylum Patescibacteriota; class Minisyncoccia; order Phycocordibacterales; family SBAW01; genus GWA1-54-10. The sequence continues at coordinate 32,155 of JAZKAA010000007.1, forward strand.
CTCAAATAGTCGCGGGGGTTATCCTTAGATCTTATTGCCGCTGGAATAGCTTGCTATCCAGGGTATTGCTTGGTGGTACACTCGCTCCAACCACTAGTAACATTACACCAAAACTCCCGTCGGCCAACATTGACCGACGGGAGTTTTGTGTTTTGGCTTACTGTGCGTCCAAGTCGACTACGCGGCGGAGTTCCTCGATGCTCGTGACGCCGCGCAAAACTTTAATCACGCCGTCCTCTGGCATGGTGGGGATGCCTTGGGGTTTGGCTGCGGCCGCTATCTCGCGCTCGGTCGGCTTTTCGCGCAATATTGTTTCTATCGCGCTGTCCATAAAGACGGCCTCAAAGATACCTATGCGGCCTTTGTAGCCGCGGCCGTTGCACTGCGGACAACCTTCGGGCTTGGCGTCCCAGATTTTACTTACATCGGCAGGCACAAGCGCTTTGTCAAAGACCTCGTCCATGTGCTTTTTTATCAGTGCCGCTTCGTCTGCAGTTGGTGCACGCTCTACTTTGCATGCCACGCACAGTTTGCGCAGTAGGCGCTGCGCGAGTGCGACAGATACTGCGGAGGAAATAACTTTTTCGCTCACCCCAAGGTCTATCAGGCGGGGAAAGGAGCCCGCCGCGTCGTTGGTGTGTAGGGTAGAAAAGACCAAGTGCCCCGTAAGCGCGGCGTTGATAGCCACCTCGGCCACCTCGCCGTCGCGGATTTCGCCGACCATGATGATGTCCGGATCTTGTCGCAATGCCGAGCGCAGCCCGTTGGCAAAGGTGTATGTTTTTTTATCAACTTGCGTTTGCACGATGCCTTGCAAGTGATACTCGATAGGGTCCTCGATTGTGATTATCTTGCTGCCGCTTGAGTTGACCTTGCGCAAAAACGCATAGAGCGTCGTCGTCTTGCCCGAGCCGGTCGGGCCGGTGGTGAGTATCATGCCGTTGGGGCGTGCTATCTCGTGCTCGAGCCGTGCCAAGAGCTTGGGCTCGATGCCCAGCTGCGGCATCTCCACGCCAATACTCTTGGGGTTGAGGATGCGCATCACCATCGTCTCGGCATAGTTGCCGGGGAGTATCGAGGTGCGCAGCTCTATCTCGTCGCCTTTAATTTTTATTTCAAACCGGCCGTCCTGGGCCTCGGTGGCGATGTTGAGTTTGAGCCCTGACAATAATTTCATACGTGAGAGAAGCAGGCGGTACGTTTCGTGATCAAAAGACAATACATCTACCAACAGGCCGTCCAAGCGGTAGCGCAGGCGTACATCGGCCTCTTGCGCCTCAAAGTGGATGTCGCTGGCGCCGGTGGCGAGCCCACCCGCCAAAATAACCTCGAGTATCCGCGTAATACGGTACGCTTTTTTAAGCGTGATGGCCTCGTTAATAAGTTTGCCGATGTCGGGCAAGCTCCCGACAATGCCCATCAACTGCTCAAGCTCCTCGGTGCTTAGCTCAAACACGCCCGCCTTAGACTCGGTGGCGTAGGAGAGGTCGGCGTAGCGCTGATACGCGCGGCGCAGACTTTCTTGCGAGCACATGTATAGAGTGACCGCGTAGCCCTCGTCGGTGAGCTTTTGTACCAACAGTTTGACC
>JAZKAA010000007.1:33753-60015 GCA_040389385.1 Patescibacteria group bacterium
GTCGCTCTCCGGCGCGCGCACCGCAACAGACAGGCGCTTGGCCACGCGGCCAAAGGCGGCCGCCTCGGCGGCCTTAGCGGAAGCCTCGGGTATCACGCGCAGCGCGTCGGTGTTGATAGCCACGAGCGAGAGATCGACGTACTCGACCCCGTATTTGGGTGCGAGCATTTGTGCCAACTCCTCTTCCTCGCGCTTGCGCAAAAAGTCGATGCGCTTTTCATCGTCTTGGTCGTTAAAGACCGCTACATTTTTATCATTAAAAACCGGCATACATGTATTGTACAGCGCCCTTTTGGTATGCTTATGGCTAATGGCAAAAATTCGGGTACCTCTTAACGAACTGCCCGAGTACGTGCGCAATGTACGCGCCGCGATTAAGCTGCTTCCCTCACAGTCGCGGGCTACCGTTGTGGCGCTCCGGGGCGAGCTTGGCGCAGGCAAGACCACCTTTGTCCAGGCGCTTGCCCACGACATGGGTATAGCGGCTTCGGTCCTCAGCCCCACCTATGTGCTCATGAAAAAGTACCCAATAGAGGGCGATAGGCTGCCGAGCGGCGCGCTGCGCCGGTTTAAAACGCTGGTGCATATCGATGCCTATCGGCTGGAGCGGCCGGAGGAGTTTAGCACCCTGCAACCTCAGGAGTTTTTGGGCGACCCGTCCAACTTGGTGGTGGTGGAGTGGCCCGAGAAGTTGGGCCGGCTCCTGCCCAAGCCAGATATTACGGTTACCTTTTCCGCACAAGACGCCAACGGCGCGGAGCGGTATATAGAAATTACGTAATAAAAAGTGGCGACAGTTTCCTGTCGCCACTTGCGTTTGTTGTGAGCGGTGTAGTGCTACGCCGCTGCGGCTTGTCGCTCCGGCATCGGCTCCACGGTCGCGTAGCTGTGGAACGTGATTTTCCGCAGGAGCAACGGGTCAACGACCGGTGCACCGGTTTCGTCGACCGTTTTCGACGTTGCCGCGTCCATCAACTGGATCGCCTTGACTAGATCGGGCGAAGGCTCGAGTGCGCCGATACCCGAGTAGATGCGGTGCAGCTTTTGGAGAACGTCGCATTGCTCGCTGACCGACTTGCGCAAGTCGTAGACGGCGCTTCGCCGGTCCATGAGATTGTGATGGCGGCTGTTCAATTCAACAAGCTCAGCCATCGACGCCGGCAGTTCGAGAGGCTCGTTCCGCACACTGCCGGGCCAGACGCGATTGCTGATCCAGACGTAGACTTTGTGTGACAGGAGTTTGGTCGTGTTCGCGCGGACTTCGGCCAGATATTCGTTGCCCGTGTCCCACACATAGTCGCGGATGCGCGGTCTGGTACTGCGCGCTTTGGCGACACGCTCTTCGAAGTCGACGGTGACGACCTCGGGACATTCGGCCTTGAGCGCCGCGATAGTCTCCGGCTTAATGTCCGGTACCAGGCGGTCTGCATGCCGGCGCATCGCCTCTCCGGTCATGTCGAATGCCTGGGTCGACTGCCGTCCAAGCTCCGAGTAGAACCTGTCGAGACGAGCCCAGTCTGCAATAAGGCAGGCATTGGCCCTGCTCAAACCTGCGAGAAAGGCCTCGTTGGGGTGGGGGTTTGCACTGTTGGTCACGTCAATCTCCCGTGTCTCTGGGTTGGGGGTGGACGCCGTGGGGTGAGTAGAACGGCTGTTTGCTATAGTATAACACTATTTTATAAATGTAAAGGGTTGGGCAAAATGTTACGATGGTTGGGCATGGCCGTCAAAAAGGACACTAAACGCCTCGTTATACTCGACACGCACGCGATATTGCATCGTGCGTATCACGCGTTGCCGGAGTTTAGCTCTAGCAAGGGCGAGCCTACGGGTGCTTTGTATGGGTTGCTCTCGATGCTGGTCAAAATCATCAACGACCTGCGACCCGACTACATTGCCGCCGCTGTTGACCTGCCCGGGGCAACATTTCGCGAGGCGGCGTATGCCGACTACAAAGGCACCCGGGTCAAAACCGACGATGCACTCATTGCACAAATTAAAAAAACTCCCGACGTCCTGCGCGCGTTTGGCGTGCCGGTCTACTTTGCCGAAACATTTGAGGCCGACGATATTATCGGCACGATAGTAGAGCAGGTCAAAAAGAAAAAGGATTTGGAAGTAATAATCGCCACGGGCGACAAAGACGCGCTCCAACTTATCGAGGGCACACGCGTGACTGTTTTTACCTTGGGCAAGGGGATGAACGATACCGTGATGTACGACGAGGATAGGGTCAAGGAGCGCTACGGCTTTGGCCCTGCGGGCGTGATCGACCTCAAGGGCATTGCGGGCGACCCGTCGGACAACATTAAGGGTGTGCCGGGCGTGGGCGAGGGGAGCGCGCTCAAACTTTTGCAAAAGTACGGCTCGCTCAAAAATATTTATGCCGCGATTAAAAAAGACGGAATAGAAAAGGTGTCCGAGGCCACGGCGGTACAAAAGCGTTTTGTGCAGTTGGTGGCCGATAATAAAAAAGAAGCCGAGTTTAGCAAACTCTTGGCAACTATCCGCCGCGATGTGCCTATAGAGTTTGAGATGCCCACTAAAAGTTGGAAGGAAACGGCCGATACAAAAAAAGCTCTAGATATGTTGGCGGAGTTTGAGTTTAGGGGGTTGCTGCCAAGAGTAAAAACGATATTAGGAGTTGCAGCGGAGCAGGGATCTACTGGACAAAATAGTCTGGTTGAGACGGAGATGACCCGAGGACTTTTTGGCAAGGAGATCCCTGCCGAAGCTTTCAACAAAGCATCTATAGCAGTGTCTGTGTTGGACAGTACTATCGCTGAGCCGACGATGGACGACATTGTGCGCATGGGCAAGTCGGAGGACTTTGACACTGCACTCAAAAATCTTGAAAAAGATATCCAAGAAAACAAACTGGAGTTTGTATACGAAAAGATAGAGCTGCCGCTCGCGCCCGTGCTGCGCGGGATGGAAAAGCGGGGGATTAAGGTAGACAAAGCATTTCTTAAAAAACTTTCGCAAGAGTACTCCAAAGAGCTGGAAAAGATATCCAAGCAAATTTACAAGCACGCGGGCGGGGAGTTTAATGTAGGTTCGCCAAAACAACTGGGCGAAATTTTGTTTGACAAGCTGGGGCTCGAGACAAAAAAGAAGACCGCCGGAGGCCAGCGCTCGACGCGCGAGTCGGAGTTGCAAAAGTTGGTGGGTGTGCACCCAATTATTGAGGATATTTTGTCGTACCGCGAGTTGTCCAAACTACTGTCTACCTATATAGATGCGCTGCCCACGCTCTTGGACAAAAACGATCGCGTGCACACACGCTTTGTACAGGTGGGTGCGGCGACGGGCCGTATGGCCTCGTGGGACCCAAACCTGCAAAACATCCCCATCAAGAGCGACTTGGGCCGCGCGATACGCCACGCGTTTGTGGCCGACAAGGGCTTCAAACTCGTCTCGTTTGACTACAGCCAGATAGAGCTGCGGCTGGCCGCAATACTCTCCGGCGACGAGGGGCTGCAAGAGATATTTAAAGAGGGTCGCGATGTGCACACCGAGGTAGCGGCGCGCGTCTTTGGCGTGAGCGCACATAACGTCGACTACGAGCAGCGCCGCAGGGCCAAGGTCATTAACTTTGGCCTCCTCTACGGCATGGGTGTTTCGGCTCTCCAGCAATCGCTCGGCACCAACCGCAAAGATGCGCAGGAGTTTTACAACCAGTATCTTGCCGCGTTTCCCCGGCTTGCGGCGTATCTCGAGGAGGTCAAGGCCGACGCGGCGCGCATCGGGTATACAGAGACACTCTTTGGTCGCCGGCGCTACATGGATGGCATCCACTCCTCGATACCGTACGTGCGTGCGGCCGCCGAGCGCATGGCTATCAACGCGCCCTTGCAGGGCACCTCGGCCGACCTTATCAAGCTCGCGATGATAGAGATAGACAAAGAATTCCCCGGTATTTTACTCTTGCAAGTGCACGACGAGTTGGTGTTTGAGATTAAAGACAACAAAGTGGGGGAGTTTGCGCCCAAACTCAAAGCAATAATGGAGAGCGTGGTGCCTAAAAAAGATGCCAAGGGCGTGCCTATTACGGTAGAGGGCAAGGCGGGCGACAATTGGGGGGAGATGGAAAAGATATGATAAAAGTTTTAATCGGCAAAAAGGGGAGCGGCGAGGATATAAAGTGGGCCGACTTGGATATGGAGGAGTTGGGCACGCTGGCCTCGACCCCGGATATGTTTGGCGGCAAACGCACGTTTGTACTCGAGGGCGCACTCAACGGCGAGCGCGGCGAGGAGTTTTTGGAAATAGCGGATGCGCTCCAAGAGTCGCCGCATACATTTATTTTTGAAGAGGAAAAGTTGCTCAAGGCCGAGCGTACGGTGATGGAAAAAGTGGGGGCAAAAATAGAGGAGAGCAAAGCAGTTAAAAAAGAGTGGGCCTTTGACCAGCACGGTATAGCAAGTGCGTTGGGCAATAAAGACAGAAAAAAACTCTGGCTGGGCCTGATGGCCGCCTTTGCCGCAGGCGAAAAAGGCGAAGCCGTAGCCGGCCTCCTAGCTTGGAAAGCCCGCCAAATGAAAGACGCCAACCTGTCCCGTGTCTTGGTGAAGCTCTACCACGACTCCCATCGCGGAGCAGGGGAGTTGGAACTTCTTTTGGAGCGGTTTGCTCTGAAGTTGTAAAAGCATGAAAGCAAAAATAACACCCGACAAGAATCGTGCAGCGGCGGAGGACCTTATAAACACTATACGTAAACGGCGTCGGCGTTACGTTGCCCGAGTAAACGGCAGAGACTACGAAATATATCCGGATGTTTTCTCTCCGGCGTTGGTGCTTGATACTGCATGGTATGCAAAGCACCTGCCGAGCCAAAAAGGCAAGAGCGTTTTAGAAATTGGCGCAGGTACGGGCGTACTAGCTATTACCGCAGCACTACAAGGTGCCAGCAGCGTCTTGGCGGTCGATATTAATCCCCACGCCGTTGCAAATACTTCGGCTAATGTAAAACGCCACAGTGTCGAGGATGTGGTGGCGACGCACAAGAGTGACGTATATAAAAATATATCTATTAAAACAACATTCGACACCATTATGTGGAATGTGCCGTGGGGAGATTTTGCACACGGCGAAAAACTCAATTGGATACAAAAGGCTTTTTACGACCCTGGATATACGTTATTGCGGCGTTTTGTCTTTGGAGCCAAAAGACGTTTAAACAAAAATGGCACGTTGCTTATCGGCTTCTCCAGTTCAATCGGTAGCGAAAAGACCTTACGGAAATATTTAAAAGAAGCGGGTTTTACATGCAGAATTAGAGCAAAGAATAAGCATCGTTTTGCCGTCGGGCATCCGGCCGGGCCTATTCAAGTGGAGTGGTTTGAGGCGAAATTGCGCTAAAACTCTAGTAAATTCGCGTTTTTTGTTGTACATTTTCGTTACTGCGCCCATAGCTCAGTCGGTAGAGCGGCTCCCTTTTAAGGAGAAGGTCGATGGTTCGAATCCATCTGGGCGCACAAAAGCACAAAACCTGCCCTGCGGCAGGTTTTGTGCTTTTGTGCGAGGCGCAGCGATGTTTTGCAATGGCAAAACTGCGAGCCGGGGTCGCGAACGGATTTGCTGACGAGCAAATACGACTTGTGACCATATGATATAAAAACCGCCACTAGTCAGTAGCGGTAGGTGACGAAGTGGTGGCTGTTGGGGTTGGCTACTACAGCCAGGATCAGAAGGAAGGCGATCACCACAAGGACAATAGAGCCCCAGCTGCGCAGGATGTCCAGAGTGATTTGGATCACCTTGAAGAACAGAAACAGCACGAGGCCCCAGAAGAACAGTGACGCTATGTTGATGGGTGACGGATGGTGGGTGACATTTGTCGCTGCTGTAAATGTGCTTACGACAAGGTCGATGAAGATATGGAACGCCCACACGACAAAGTCGACAACGATATTGAGCAGACGCTTAAGGTCGCTCATGACAAACTCCTACAACTCCCCGCCACTAGCATGCGTGAGCGGGGTAAAGCGGGTATGAAGAAAAGTACGTACATAGGTACGTACCTAATTACGTACTTTTAGAGCGGAAGGTCGAGCGCGAGTGCGCCGGCGCCGGTTGCCAAAAGCGAGATGCAAATTGCAAGCAGCAGAACGTAGGTGGTGCGAGAAAGACAAAATAGTCCACGATCGCGTTTGAGTTGTACGATGCCCCGGAAACTCAAGACTGCTGCGGCAATTGCCGCGTATTGAGTAAAGTAACCCAACAGCAACGCAATAATTATCACTACACCGAGCGCGGCAGCAGTCCAGAATACTGCCGGTCCGCGCAAAAGAGGGTAGCGGAGTTGAGAAATCTCTTCGCGGTTTTGAAATTGAGAATAAAGTTCGTACGCCAGTATGCCTGCTACAACGACGCGCAGCAGCGTCGGGGCAAAAAAGGAGTAGGTGAGCAGCTCGGGGATTGGATTAAGCATACATTTAATATTGGTTGCTAGTGGTGGCCGGTGTGCCTATCGGAGCGGGGGCGGTGACAGTGGTCTGTTGATAATACGTATCTTGGCCTGGAGATGCGGGGTTGGGGCCGTAGGCGTTGCCGTTATCCAAAGGCTCGGGCGCGTGGAGCAATATCCCGCGGAGGTCGGCGCGACTGGGGCCGCCCGCAGCAAACCAGAGGATAACCAACAGCACCAAAAACGCGATAAACCCGTACAAGTTGTGGAGCGGATTGCCGGGCGGTGCTTCGTCTGCCATATCAGCCAGTATAGCCGAGCTTTTGGAGTTCTTCTACAGCGACCTTGTACTCGCTCCACGGCTCTTTGCTCCCGTGCGGGCCCATGATGTAGGGGTCGGTACCCTTGCCGGTTATCAGGACTACATCGCCCTGTCGCGCCTCTTTTAAAGCGGCACGTATGGCATCTCGCCGTTTGGGCTCTATGCGCGGCGTATGGCGGACAAATCCCTTTTTTGTATTGGCGATAAGGACTGCCGGGTCGTCGTCGTAGGGGTCTTCCTCCGTAAGGATAGCGACACCGCAGTACTCGTCCGCCAGCCGGCCCATCTCGGGGTGCTTCCACGCGTCGCGCCCTCCTCCCATCGAGCCGAGGACGCCGATTATGCGCGAGTGTTTGTATGTTTCGTACAGAGCACGCAGGCTGTCGGGTGTGTGAGCGTAATCGATTACTACGGCAAAGGGCTGGCCCATCTCGATGCGCTCTTGCCGTCCCGCGATGGGTTTGATGTGCTCGAGCGCTTTGTGCATCGTCTCGCGACTGAGCCCAAGCGCCTCGCCGAGCGTGAGTGCAGCCAAACAGTTATAGAGATTAAACAGCCCGGGCAGGGGGACGGTAAATAGCATTTCGCGCCAGACAAAGCGTACCTGTGTCTCGTCGGCAGTGTAGGCCGAAGCGTCTTTGAGCGAAAAGGGGGCTTTGATGTCGGCGTCGATATCCAAAAACTTTTGTCCGTACGTGTCGTCGGTATTGGCGACAATAATGCGTGGGCGTTTGGGGTTGCGCTCCAGCGCATGGGCCAGCTCCAGCTTAGCGGCGGCGTACGCCTCCATGCTGCCGTGGCTCTCGAGGTGCTCGGGTTGTAGGTTGGTAAACACGAGCCCGTTTAGCTCTATGCCGAGGTGGCGATATTGTTTGGCGGCCTCGCTTGTCATCTCTACTACCGCGTGGGTGCATCCGGCATCTACGGCACGGCGCAAAAACTTTTGCACATACGCGCGGCCGGGCATCGTCATTTTAAAGAGGTTCGGCTCGACATGCTCGCCTATAACAAAATGTATGGTCGAGGCTACAGCCACTTGGTGCCCGGCCGCGCGCAGTAGCGTGGCAATGAGCTCGGTCGTTGTTGATTTGCCCTTGGTGCCGGTGACGCCAATGAGCACGAGTTGCCGGCTGGGGTTGCGATACCAAGCCGCACCGCCCAGCGCCCAACTTTTGTGATAGGCATCTAGCAGGGGAGCGGGTACGAGCGAACGTACAAGTTTTTTAATCATGAGCCGAGGTTTTTGAGCGCGGACGCTATCTTTTCTTTTACGTTTGTGCCCGAAACTTTTTTGAGTGCTGCGCGGCTCTCGTGCGCAGTGTAGCCAAGCGCCATCAAGGCCTCTATCACCTCGCCGTCTTCGCCCATCGCAGCGCCCTCGGCGCCACCGACCTTTTCGCGCAGCTCGACCACTATGCGCTCGGCGCTCTTTTTGCCGATGCCAAATACTTTGACCAGTACGCTTGCGTCGCCCTGCGCTATCGCACGGCGCAACGACCCTACGTCCGAGACGCCCATAATAGTGAGCGCTGTTTTGGGCCCGATGCTAGAGACCGTCATCAGCTGCTTAAAAAACGCGATATCCTCTACGGCCGTAAAGCCGTACAGGTCGATAGCGTCGTCGCGCACCGCTGTATATATATGGAGTGCGGCGGCATCGCCTTCGCTCAATGTAAGCGACAGGGGAGTGCGCACAAGGTAGCCGACCCCACCTACGTCGACCAACGCCTCGCCGGGGGCAAAGCGCGCTATGGTCCCTGTGAGCTTGCCTATCATGCCTCTATAGAGTACTATCTCGCCATGGCAATCACAAAGTCCGCCAAAAAAGCCCATCGCGCCAGCCTCCGCAAAAAGGCTCTTAACGATGTGCGCCGGACAGCGCTCCGCGGCGCCCTCAAGGCCGTGCGCGCAGAGAAGTCTCCTGATACTTTGGCTAAAGCGTACCAGGCTATCGACAAGGCCTACAAGCGCGGACTGATAAAAAAGAACACCGCCGCCCGCCGCAAGGCCTCCGTGGCAAAACTCCTTAAAAAGGCGTAAAAACCTTATTTGTAGGGCTATTTTAGAGGGTAGAAGAGGGCCTTGACAAAAGGTCCTTTTAGGTATATAATAGATAAGTATTTGTCGGGGTAGGATGTCCTACACCCATCAAGGGAGACTATCATGTTGAACGGTACCGGACTTATGCTGGCAATTCTCGCAACAGCAATTATTCCGTTTGCTCCGCGCTTGTCGGGCATCCCGCTCAAAGCAGCGAAACTGGTCGCGATCGGCCTGTGTGTCTTTACGGCCATCAAGTTGACCGGCGCGCTGACGATCTGAAATCGCACATCGTGCGCTAGGTTAAAGGGGCTTCGGTTGTAATGACCGGGGCCCTTTGTGTTTGTATAGCGTGTCCTCTCGGCAGGAATCGAACCTGCATCTCCTCCTTCGGAGGGAGGTGTTCTATCCATTGGACTACGAGAGGATTTTTTGAACGTGTGCTCCCGGTAGGAATCGAACCTACATCATATCCTCCGCAAGGATACGTCCTATCCATTGAACGACGGGAGCGTCATGCAGTTTTATCACAAACCGAAGATTTCCGCGACATGCTCGCCCAGGTGCGGATGCTGCTCCTCTTCTGTTGCGTACTTTTTCATAAACGTGCGGAGTGCCGAGGCGCGCGAGGGCTCCTCGGTCGGGATTACCAGCTGCGGTGAGACATAGCTTGCGGTTGTGATAAGCAGGCGGCCGTGCTGGTGGTGCTCGGTATCAAAGGGCTCGAGCCAAAAACTGTGGATCGCGTCCCAGCGGTAGAGCGTGCCGTCCATCGAGACCCCGCGGGTGTCGACGCGCACCCAGTGCGTGCGCGGACCGCGTAGCGCCAGCGTGCCTATCGAGCCGGCCGCGAGCACGATAATAAACGCCAGCAAAATATTGCCCAAAAATATAGAAATCCCCGCGCCCGCCAAGGCGCCGATGCCGAGTCCCCAGTACCAGTCGGTGCTGTGGTCTTTGTGCTCGTGCGTGTGCACTATCCATGCAATCCCGTCGCCTGCCATGTCTAAAGTATATAGCCAAAAGAAAAGCCGCCGTGGTCTGTGCCCGGCGGCTCATTTGCGAAATTTGATTTTGCCCGACTTGCCCCACAAACTCTCTGCGAGAGGTCTGATGCCTGCTCTCTCATCTGCACCCTCTCGCAAAATGAAGGTCAGTCTTTCGACAAAGGCCTTTATCGTCCCTTCTTGTTCGAGGCGTGTCATACCAGCCCGTTCCAAAAATCGCAGGAATTCGCCGCGGCAGCGCCCCCTCTCCTGGTTGGGGTCTGTGCTGTGTACGGTAATCCTGCACGCGTGCAAGATGTACCCCTCGGTGCTGTGCTCTTGGTCCTTAGGCAGCCGATTCTTTAAGAACGCGAGACCTATTGGCTCGTATTCCGTCACAAGCTCCGGGTGATCGCGGCTCCCGCCGAACGCGAAACATTTCAGCGTATCCCCAAACGGTTTGATACCCAGGAGATACCACAGATAGTGAGGCTCTGCCATGTTGTCCTCTCGTCTTCGCCATCGTCTCGGCGCACTATATACAAAAATTATTTTTTATGCCAACAAGCGGAGGAGGTGAGATTCGAACTCACGGTACCTTTCGGTACGTCGCATTTCAAGTGCGGTGCCTTAAACCACTCGGCCACTCCTCCGTGTTCTGTTATGCTACAACAGATGAAGTATATAGGCATAGACTACGGCACCAAGCGCATCGGCGTGGCAGTTAGTAATGAGGACGGCACGATGGCTTTTCCGCTCTCTACTATTAGTGCGGGGCCGCATGCTCTGTCGGAGGTCCATACGCTTATACAAAACAATAAAGCAGAGGGTGTGGTGATAGGGGAGTCCAAAAACTTACACAACGAGCCCAACGCCGTGCAAGAGGACATTGAGCAGTTTAAAAAAGATTTGGAAGAGCTTAGTGGCTTGCCTGTCGCGTATCAGGCGGAATTTTTTACTACTGCGCAGGCGTCGCGCCAAGGTCAGGACAAAAGAGGGGAGGGTGGGGTAGAAAAGTCCGACGCATCAGCCGCCGCATTGATACTCCAGAGTTATTTGGATACACTGCAGAAGTGATTACTATCGACGAGTTTAAAAAAGCCGAGATGCGCATCGGCGAAATTATCTCCGCCGAGCCCGTCGAGGGGAGCGAGAAGCTGCTTAAGTTGCGCGTCAATTTTGGTAGCGAGGAGCGGCAAGTAATTTCCGGTATCGCCAAACATGTCGACGTTGCAACACTGCCGGGCAAAAAGTTTGCCTTTGCCACCAACCTCGAGCCGCGCTCCATCATGGGGCTGGAGAGTCAGGCGATGATACTGGCCGTGGGCGGCGGCGAAGATCCTTTTGCGATTTTGGAGGCGCCCAATGCCACGCCGGGCGCGCAGGTCAAATAATATGCGAAATATTTTAGAACAATGGCACGCGCGGACGTGGCCGTGGTTTATAACCCATGCGGAGTCTCCCTACGCCCTTGCCTGGCTGGCGCTCGTGGGCTTTGCGGACGCGGTGTTTTTCCCCATCGCGACTGAATTATTTTTGGTCGCGCTTATGCTGGCGCAGCCTGCGCGGTGGCGGTCGTTTTTGATAATAGGGATAGGCTCCTCGACCATAGGTGCGGTCACGGGCTACTACATTGCCAAGCTGCTGTTTGTGCAGTTTGGGATGCCCATTTTGGTCTTTTATCACCTACAGAGCGCGTTTGATGCGGCGCGGCACTTTATCATGGGCCACGTCTTTTGGGCGATGGCGGTGGCGTCGTTTACGCCTGTCCCCGACAAGGTGTTTATCTACGCGGGCGGGTTTCTCTCCGCGGCGTTTTTGCCGTTTATCGCCGGCTACTTTCTCGGCAGGGGCGCGCGCATGGCGATTGTGGTGTACCTTACGGGCCGCTATGGCGCAGAGGTGCTCACACTTATCAACCGCTATCTCATGTGGTTTGCCGTGCTGCTCGTGATACTTGGTACCATATATGCTGTACTTCACTTTATGTGAAGTATGGTGCAAGCCGACGCTCTGCTAAGGCAGAGGTCGGCTCCCCGACCCGCTAAGCGGCGTCGGGGCTGGCACTTGGCTTTTATGGCATGGGTCTATATTCTCAAGTTGAATAACGGAGGATTCTATATCGGTAGCACTGTGTCTATAGACAAACGTCTAGGCCAACACACACGAGGAGACACAGCCACTACACATCGATTGGGAATAGATAGTCTTGTCCTAAGACAAGAGTATAAAACTCTGCGTGAAGCCCGCTCGGTTGAAAGAAAAATAAAGAATTTAAAAAGAAGAGACTACATTGAGAAAATGATAAAAGAGGGATACATTAAGGTTCAACCCCAGCCCTTGTAGTTCAATGGATAGAACAACGGACTTCTAAGCCGTGAATGTAGGTTCGATTCCTACCAAGGGCACAACTAATTGACTTTTCATACTAGGTATGGTATCCTTTTTTTAGCGAAACAAGAGGAGTACCTTCGCATGGGCTCAAGCCCAAAATCTCACCCGCCACGCGACGGATACTTCGCGCACACCAAGCCTGTCGCGCCGAGCAATGTCGCTCGGTTCGTTCCCAACCCTCGGAGCGACCCACTCTACAGGGAAGTGGATGGCGAGCCGTTGGGGCTCATCCTCGACATGTCTCGTGCTGCGGCTCCACCGTTGCCGGTGTCGCAGCAAACCTTGGTCGACGAGGTCCGCGCCAATATCGGCGGCGAGGAAGGTATTCTTGCCGCAGCGGAGCTTGAGTGCGTATTACGGGAGAGTCTCTACGATTTTACCCTCACGCCCTCGCACCACCTGGCGATCATCCGTGCGCTGGCACGGAAACATCAAGTGGTGATCCCCAAGGACCCGCGGTAAAGCGGAAGACAGAAGACGGTTCGCAAATTGCGGCCGTCTTTTTATTTCTGGTGCTGTCGAAGAAAGTTTGGTACTGTCAGTGTACGAGAAATGCGGGATTAGCTCAGTTGGTAGAGCAACTCTTTTACACAGAGAAGGTCACAGGTTCGAGTCCTGTATCCCGCACAAGAACGAAGTGAATGAGGGGATAAGCAAAGCGTTTGAACGCTTTGTGTCAGGACTCGAACGCCGGACCGTTGCCCCGCTACCAAGCGGGGTCGGGAGGCGGTGCCCAGGCAAACTTTTGCGACGGCAAAAGTTTAGCCGAGGGAGAGTCCTGTATCCCGCACAAAGAGGTATACTTTTAGTATGAGTAGAGAGCACTTAGACACCATCCGCGGCCCGATTGGGTGGTGGGCTTTGTATGTGCCACTCACTTTAGTAGTTGTCATTATTTTTGTTGCGCACTACTTTCCGCTCCTCCGAACATTCTTTTTTGGCAGCTTTTTGCCTGCGGCGGTTATTTTTGCGCACGCACTTGGTATATACTAGAGGTATGGCAAACCAACAATTGGTTGACTATATAAAAGCACAAGTTGCAGCGGGAGTTTCGCGGCTCGATTTGGAAAAGGCCGTCACGTCCGCAGGCTGGTCTCCCAAGGACAGCGCCGAGGCGTTTGCCGTAGCCGAGGGCCGTGCGCCCGCAGCTCCTGTAGTGCCCCAAGCTCCGGTAACTCCTGCTGCGCCGCGTCCGATTGCGCCTGTACAGCCGCAACCTATGCGCCCCGCCACTGTCCAAATGGACGTAGTGCGTGCCCCGCGTTCGCTCATGTGGCTGTGGGTGCTCCTGGGCATTGTTGTAATAGGTATCATTGCCGCGGCTGCGTACTTTTTTGTCCCGCAGGTGCAGACCGTAGTCGGCTTTTATCTCGGCCAAGCTCCTTTAGAGGCCCCCTACACGCCACCCACTACATACGTGCCGCCTGTTGATGTTGCTACTACTACAAACACCGCGCCTATAGTGCCGCCTGCCACCACGACCTCGACCACCACGCAGTAATGGAGCCCACAATACTTTTTGAGGATGCCGATCTTATCATTGTTGATAAGCCGGCGGGGATGATTGTGCACCCCGACGGCAAGCACGACTATCCTGCGCTCGATGCGTGGCTCACTGCTAAGTACGGCCCGGTATTTTTAGTGCATCGCATCGACCGGGAGACAAGCGGCGTGCTGTTGGTCGCACGCAATGAAAAAGCACAGGAGTTTTTGAAGCAGCAATTTAAGAACAGAGAGGTACGCAAGGTGTACCGCGCGTTTGCATACGGCACGCTCCCCGAGCGCGGCACGATAGACAAGCCGATAGGCTCGACCCGCGGGGGTTTAGGGCCGCGCTCGGCCAAGGCACCGTACGGCCAATTGCGCGACGCGGTTACACTCTACCGGCGCATCAGTAGCGGCAACGGTGCGAGTTATGTGGAAGTATTTCCCAAGACCGGCCGCACGCACCAGATACGTGTGCACCTTGCCTCTATCGGGCACCCGCTTATTGCAGACCGGTTGTATGCAACCAAGCGCCCGCCACTCTTGGGGTTTGATCGCCTGGCGCTCCACGCGCTCTCGGTGGTGTTTGTGCACCCGTCCGGCAAAGAGATGACGATAGCGGCGCCGCTCCCGCCCGACTTTGTGGCGGCTGAAAAATCATTGACGCTTTAGTTTTTGGTGGTAGTGTTTTTTTGGACAGACAGCCGCCCCTAGAGGGCAGAAAGGTTAGCCATGAACGGAATCACGTTGGCGCTGGCCCATTCGGGAATCAGCCAGCACTTCCAGGACCTTCACCGTGCGAAGGACACATATGATGCCGGCAAGAAGACCATCGCAAGCTTGGAGTATGTCATCGGCTATGCCGAGGATCTCTACGACATCGCGTCGGATCCGGAGGCATGGCTTCTCCATCTGCGAGTTCCACCCGGACTTATCGCGGTGTGGCGGCTCTATGTGCATTTGCGCACTGATGTCGCGGCTCTGTTTGAGCATGACACTGGTGGACTGCGCCGTCCCCATATGTGGACTGCCGAAAAATGCGAAACGCTGGCGGCCGTAGTACTTGCGGCGGCTCACAACACACCTTCTGTTCCGATACCCTGGCGTTTCAGTTGGAAGTGGCGATTCTACACGTGGGCCGAGGCACTGGTCGCTCGCGGTCTCTCCATCGAAACGACTGGTGACTACTACACCTCGTCGCGTCTGCATACGCATCATGCGCGGCTTCTTTATCGACAAGAATGGGCAAAACGCAAGTATCATTTGCCTCAAGACAACGCCCCCTCAAGTGTTGAGGACGACGCGGAACGGGCAGAACAGCACCTGAGGTGGGCAAACGGCGATGCCGAGTTTGTGCTGCGTGCTGGGGAGCAATCGCGTTGTTACCGAGCAATTGCCATTGCCTACGCCGAGCGCAATCACAGGGCCAAAGCCAAGCAGTTCTTTGCCCTTATGGACCTTGTCGAAGGGATCACGGAAGTCACTGGGCGGAAAAACTTCGCCGCACGGCGGAGCTGGGGGTTCTAGTGATTGGGTGAGTTAAGGCGACGCTTTATGCGTCGCCTCTTTTATTTTTATATGCTTTGTGATACAGTCTTTCGGCAATGCAGAAATCGGCAGTCATAGTCTCGCCCGTCGATATGGAGGCGCGCAAAAACCTCGGGATCCGCTCGGGGGACACGGTCCGCGTCTGGCAAAAAATCGAGGAGCTCAAAAAGGTTAAGCAGGCCAACAAAAAAGAGGCCCTGCAAAAAAATGTCCGCCGCCAGGCGTTTGAGGGCTTGGTGCTTGCGGTCAAGCACGGCAGTGAGCCGGGCGGTACTTTTACCGTGCGCCGTGTCGCCAGCGGGGTAGGGGTGGAGAGGGTCTTTCCGCTCTATGCGCCGACTATCGCCGAGATAGAGGTCCTGCGCCGCGCACGCACGCGCCGCGCCAAGCTCTACTTTATCCGTCGCAAGGCCGCGCGCGAGGTCAGCCACGCGATGCGCAAGCAGATAGCGATGGACAACAGCGGCAAGCGCACCGACACCAAACAGACTGCTGCTCCCGCCGCCGAGGCTCCCCAAACCGCAGAAGCTGCGGTAGAGTAAGACACATCCTGCCGCTCGGCAGGGACACCCATGCCCGGGTGATGAAATTGGTATACATGCATCCTTGAGGTGGATGTGCCGCAAGGCGTGGAGGTTCAAGTCCTCTCCCGGGCACCCGTTTTCAACGGGACATGGCGGCTATGGTGTAACGGTTAACACTGGAGCTTGTGGAGCTCTCAATCAGGGTTCGATTCCCTGTAGCCGCCCCAAAAGTATGGAAAAGAAACAAAAACCGCAAAAAACAGCTTTGGCGGTAACCCGTTGGATAGGCTCGACACAGTCTATTGTCCTGCACACCATTGTCTTTATCGGCAGCTTTGTGGCGGTATACACCGGCGAGGTCTCGCTTGATAGAATGCTCTTGGTGCTCACCACGGTGGTATCGCTCGAGGCCATCTACCTAGCTATTTTTATCCAGATGACTATTAACGTGCAGCAGGAGAGCTTGGAGGAAGTCGAGGCCGACATTGACGAAATCCAGGAGGACATTGATGAGATTCAGGAGGATGTCGAGGATATCCAGGAGGATGCACATGAGGACGAGGTGCGTGATGTTAAGGAAGAAAAAACGCTGGAGGAAATCCGCACCGGTCTTGCGAAACTACTTGTAGACTTTGAGAAGCTCAATAAAAAGTAATGTAGATTGTAGCTATGAAGGGATTTAGAGATTTTATATTGCGTGGCAACGTGGTCGACCTGGCGGTCGGCGTGATGGTCGGTGCGGCATTCGGCACGGTGGTAACAGCCTTGGTCAAGGATTTGATGACGCCGTTTATCTCGGCGCTTTTTAAGCAGCCAAATTTCTCTGCGCTGACGTTTAGCGTCAATGGGAGCGATTTTTTGTACGGCGATTTTTTGAACGCGCTCATTTCTTTTATCATCGTCGCCGGCACCATATACTTTTTCGTCGTGTTGCCCGTCAATAAGCTCATGACCCGGTTTAAAGGCTCTCCCGAGTCGCCCAAAAAGCCCGAGGATGTGAAGCTTTTGGAAGAAATTCGCGACCTTTTGAAAGAACGGGTATAATAACCGCATGTCTGACCAAAAAAAGTTTGAGTTTACCACGCCCATGGCGGTTGTGCTTGCGGGTATCGTTATAGCCGGTGCAATAGTCTACGCTAACGGTCACCCGGCTCCGGCGGCTGTCGCCGATGCGGGCGCACAAAACTTGCCTGCGGACGTCCACGTTGCGGCGCCCTCTGCAGCCGACCACATTATCGGGTCGCCCACGGCACCTATTGTGCTCATCGAGTACTCCGACTTTCAGTGTCCGTTTTGCTCGATGATATATCCGACGCTCAAGACGATAGTTGATGCAAGCCAGGGCAAGATAGCGTGGGTGATGCGCAACTTTCCGCTCTCCTCTATACACCCCAACGCCAACCCTGCCGCCAACGCCGCCGAGTGTATTGCCGAGCAACTTGGCAATGACGGCTGGTGGAAGTTTGCCGACGATGTCTTTGCACATCAGGAAAGTCTGGGCGACGCATACTACAACGGGCTCGCACAAAAGTACGGCGCCGACATGACTAAGTTCAAGGCTTGCTATGCCGCAAGTAAATATCAGTCAAAAATAGATGCGGAGGTAGCCGAGGCCGGAGCCAACGGCGGTCAAGGCACGCCCTACACGGTGGTATACGGCAACGGTAAGCAAGTGCCTGTCTCGGGCGCATTGCCGCAGGCGCAGTTTGAGTCGGTAATACAAACGGTACAGGGCCGTCAGTAGGGCAGTACTCGCAATATAAATTTAAAATGAACGAATTCTTTAACACCGGGTTGGGTAAGACGCTTCTTATTATTGGCATCGCGTTTTTGGCGGTCGTCACGCTCGGGCAGCTGCAGGGCTTGCGCTATGTAGGCGCAGGTATTGCGGCGGCCAGCACCATTACCGTCTCCGGCTATGGCGAGACATCGTCCGTGCCCGACATTGCGACCTTTAGCTTCTCTATTGTCTCGGACAAGTCGACTGTTGCTGCGGCGCAAGAGGATGCCACGGCCAAGGCAAATGCTGCAACGAAGTATCTTAAAGATGCGGGTATTGCCGATAAAGATATTCAGACCAGCAACTACTCGGTGCAGCCGCAGTATGACTACATCCAAGGTGTATGCGCCAACGGATACTGCCCGGGCGGCAAGCAGGTGTTGCGCGGCTATGAGGTACGCCAGTCTACTACCGTAAAGGTGCGTGATACGTCCAAAGCCGGCGATCTCTTGGCCGGCATAGGAGCCACCGGTGCTACGGAGTTGTCGGGCTTGCAGTTTACCTTTGACGACCCGCATCAGGGCCAAGACGAGGCACGTGCGGCGGCCATTGCCGATGCAAAAAAGCAGGCAGACACGCTCGCCAGGCAGCTCGGTGTAAGCATTGTCCGCGTGGTGTCCTTTAGCGAAAACGGTGGCGGGTATCCGCGCCCGATGGCCTACGCAACGGCCGCAGGAGGCCAGGCACTCGACGCCAAATCGGTGGCCCCTGAGATATCGGTGGGGGAGAACAAGGTCACCAGCAACGTCTCCGTCACCTACGAAATCCGCTAATATTGACTGCAAACCCCAAAAAGAGTAGTATCAAGAAAAGCCCCGAGAGGGGTTTTTTCTTAGGGAAATTTTAAATTATCGCTATGTGGAACTACTTTAAAGAAGTCCGTGCCGAAATGCGTCATGTCAGCTGGCCCACGCCGCGTCTTACGGCTGTCTACACCGCCGTGGTTATAGCCGTGTCTCTTATCGTTGCTATCTACCTCGGACTCCTCGATTTTATCTTTTCGTCAATTCTTAAAACTATTATCTAACTAGCTCATTATCTAGTATGGCAAAACAAGACTCCTCAATCGGGCGCGCGTGGTACGCGATACACACCTACTCGGGGTATGAAAACGCCGTGGCGCGCAACTTGCGCCAGCGCGTGGAGAGTCTTGGCCTTACCGACAAGATATTTCAGGTTGTTGTCCCGACGGAAAAGACCATCAAGATAAAAGGCGGCCGCCGGGTGGAGGAAGAGGAGAAGGTCTACCCCGGATATGTGCTCGTGGACATGATAGTGGACGACCAGTCGTGGTACGTCGTACGCAACACGCCGCGCGTCACCGGCTTTGTGGGCTCGGGTGTCAACCCGGTGCCATTGCGCCAAGACGAGGTAGATACATTGCTCGGCCGTATGCAGGCTACCGAGGGCTCGGTAAAACACGCTATTGATGTGTCGGTGGGCGACCAGGTCACCATCGTTGACGGGCCGTTTAAGGAGCTCGACGGCAAGGTGGGCGAGGTAGACGAGGCCCGCGGCAAGGTCAAGGTACTTGTGGCGATGTTTGGCCGCGAGACTCCGGTGGAACTCGATTTCTTGCAAGTCAAGCGCATATAAGGTATTGTCTCAATCTCAACCATGGCAAAGAAAATAACCAAAAAAATCAAGATTATCGCAAGCGGCGGCGCAGCTGTTATGACCCCTTCTATGGGTCAGGTGCTCGGCCCGGCCGGTATCAACATCGGCGAGTTTATCAAGAAGTTTAATGAGGCTTCTAAAGAGATGCGCGGCGACCAGGTGCCTGCCGTTATCTCCGTATACGAGGACCGCTCGTACGACTTTATCCTCAAGACTCCGCCGGCCTCCAGCCTTATCCTCAAGGCTATCGGCAAAGAGAAGGGCAGCGGCAAGCCCAACACGGCTAAGGTAGGTGTTATCACCAAGGCGCAGATTAAGGAGATAGCCGAGAAGAAGATGAAGGACCTCAACGCCCACGACATAGACCAGGCAATGCGCATTATCGCCGGCTCCGCGCGGAGCATGGGCGTTGATGTCAAATAAAAATCCCGCCACGGCGGGGTTTTTCAATTATGGATTATATACACATCGATAAATTGGTAGTGCGCGGCAAGCACGGGGTCATGGCGCGCGAGCGCGTAGTAGAGCAGGAGTTTGAGATATCACTCAAGCTTGGCGTGGGTGACACCAGTACTGCCGCTAAAAGTCACAAGATTGGCGACGCTGTTGATTACGGGCCTGTTCGGGATGTAATTGTCTCGATAGTTGAGACTCACAGCTACTTTCTTATTGAGACACTGGCTGACACCATCGCCACCGAAGTTTTGAAAGATAAACGTATAAAAACACTTGAGCTAACAATCAAAAAACCCGAGGTCTGGGACAACGGCGTCCCGGGACTTACTATTGTGCGCCAAAACAGCTAGTGCTATAACCTTTTGGAGGAGGTTCCACCCAATGGAAAGTCTTCGAAGAGACAGCCCTCTGTTTCAATGTGTATATCCGATGCTGAAGGTGATTTTGTTTCTGCGGGGGCTCGACGCAGTTGCGACATGTTATCTACTGGGGATCAAGACCCATCGTAGAGGTGAAGTCGCGGATTTAATGATGGGTAAACGTTCGCCCTATATTCGCAACTTGGTCGGCGCAAATACAAAGCAATGGTCAAAAATGGCCTTGCGCGTATCAGAGCTCCTCGAATGTGACCCGGCGATTCTTTTTTGTTTGCCGCCCAAGTGAGGGCGGTTTTTCATTTTTCTAGCGTAACCCAGCGGTATTGTAAGCCGTCGTGGTCGTGCAGTTCCTCGGTCAGCTTTTTTGTAAATTCTTTTTCGTACTCGGGGAAGTAGGTGTCCGCATCAGCTTCGGCATCAATTAGTGTTAGGTATAGACGATCGACAAAGGGGAGTGCCTGTTTGTATATTTCTGCTCCACCACCTATGTGCACTTCCTCGGTGTCCAATTCTTTTGCTTTTACCAGCGCATCCTCGAGCGAACCAACAACAATTACGCCCGGGTTAGCAAGGGTAGTCCTTGATAAAACAATGTTGGTGCGGCCGGGGAGGGGGCGAAACTTGGGCGGTATAGACTCAAACGTCTTGCGGCCCATAATCACCGGGTGGCCCATGGTCAGCGTCTTAAACCGCTTCATATCCTCGGGTATGTGCCACAGCAGCTGCCCATTTTTGCCCAGCTCCCTGTTTTTGCCTATGGCCACGACTATGGAGACTCGCGGATTCATCAACACAGTATGCAATAAAAAAGCCGCCTGTCCTAAACAGGCGGCGGATACAAGTTTTTGTCAGCTATATCATGTAGTGCGGCCAGACCGCACAGGAGCGTGATCTGATTGGTCGCGCCGTCGAGATTGTGGTTGGAGATTGAACCATCCGTCTCATTGGCGAGACTCGCCCGTCCATTGTCGATGCTCAAGGTGCCATCTGAGCGGAACCACGCAGAGACGGGCCCGCGAGGGTTAGGCCCCTCTTGTATTGTCTGCGGGAATTCGGTTATAGCGTTGCGCGCCGTAAACATCACAATCTCAATCTCTTGAAAACGTCGCCACCCTTGTGTGTGGCGACGGTCAAGCCACTCGCGGAGTGGCGGCAGGAATGCCCCGCCGATAGGTGCTACGTGGGGCAACTCCGCGTGGGGCGGCCAAGTTGCAAGCCGCATGAGTTGTTGCCGCCGCTCGTCAACGACTGCAGGTCTTTCTGTCTGCTTGAGCGATGACAGTATTTTGTGGATGACTTTGCACGTTATCTCACGGTTGTGCACCGAGAGAGGGAACTGTATCTCCCGGTACGCTTTGCCGCTCCATACGCCAACAATGAGAGCGGTTGGGTCAGGCTTGAAGGAGAGATAGTACTGTCGGTACGACATTAGTGTCCTCCATATCCACAGCGATAGTACAGAGGCGGGGGAGAGGAGTCAAAAGATGGGGATAAGGTGTGGATAGGTTGGGGATTAGGGGGATAACAACGCCGCAAGGTACAATCTCCCCATGCAGAGCTATGAAGTGGAGGTCAAATCGCTATTGGGCAGTCCCGAAAAGGCTGATGCTTTGCGCGAAAAGATGAAGCAACTGGACTCTGGTCTCAAACTCACCTCGCGCAACAAGCAGCTCAATCACTATTTTGTCGGGGGGAGCATGGACGCGTTGGTAGCCAAAATACGAGGCAGTCTTTCTCTCGAGGGACAAAAGAAACTTGAGGATTTGGTCACTCGGGTTACTGAGATTTCGGTGCGCACCCGCAACAAAGACGGCACCGTGCTTTTGGTGGTCAAAGCATCAGTCGGCGACGATACTAGTTCCAATGGTGTCGCGCGCATCGAAATTGAGGAAAAGGTAGACCTGACGCTCGAGCAACTCGACCGCATATTACTCTCGGCCGGATTTAGCTACCAAGCCAAATGGTCGCGTGAGCGGGAGGAGTATCTGTTTAGGGGCGCCAATGTCTGTGAGGACAAGAACGCGGGCTACGGATGGTTGGCGGAGTTTGAAAAGGTGGTGGGGGACGACTCTGAACTTGCAGGAGCCCGGAGCGAAATAGATTCTTTAATGAAAGAGTGTGGGGTAGAGGAGCTCAAGCAAGACAGATTGGAAAGAATGTTTGCCCATTACAACGCGCATTGGCCTGAGTACTACGGGACAGAGAATATATTTACTATTCAATAACCATTATGTTTCTTTCAGACACAGACATTCTTAAGGAGGTAAAGAGCGGCGCTATTGTAATGAAGCCATTCGACCAATCGCGCCTCAACGGTGCGAGTTACGATATCTTGCTCGGGAATGTTTTTTTGCTTAACGACGAATTTACGACCGCTATCATAGATCCGCAAAAGAAGATCTATGCCAAGACCCGCGAAATGAAGCTTAAAGACGGCGAGGAGTTTATTTTGCGCCCGGGTGTGTCGGTGCTCGGTACTTCCAAAGATTTTTTCGGTTCCGATCACTATCTTATTCAACTTTCCGGCAAGTCATCTTTGGCGCGCATAGGGCTCATGATCCATAACACTGCGGGCATCGTTAACCCTGGGCACTTTCTTAACATCACGCTCGAGATAACCAACCAAAACAACATTCCTATTGTGCTTCGGCCCGGGATGAAAATTGCGCAACTCACGTTCTCCGTGCTTACGTCGCCTCCGCGCCAGAGCTACAAAGACACCGGCCGCTTTGCCAAAAATAACTGGCACCACTACGCCCCGGAAAAGAAGGCTGCTAAAAAGAGGAAATAATATGGACAAACACCCAGAGTATCAGTATTTGGAGTTACTGCGCAAAACGCTCGAGGGGGGCGAGGAGCAGGTCGACAGCGGCACAGGAGTTAAAACCTACAGCTGCTTTGGTGCGCAGATACGCTTTGATCTCTCGGAGAGCTTCCCGATGCTCACGACCAAAAAGGTCTATTGGAACGGTGTGTTACAGGAGTTGTACTGGTTTCTCTCCGGGCAGAGCAATATCAAGTACTTGGTAGACAACAACGTGCATATTTGGGATGACTACCCGTATAAGATTTATAAAGAAAAGACGGGACAGGACACATCGAAAGAAGATTTTATTGCCAAAATCGCCTCTGATCCGGAGTTTGCCAAAACACACGGCGACCTTCCGCATATCTACGGCGAAATGTGGCGTCGTTGGCCCGCGCAAGACGGCCGCACTGTCGACCAGCTGGGCTGGGTCGTGGATGAGCTACGCAAAGATCCGGACGCGCACAATACGCTGGTGACCTCGTGGGACCCTCAATACATGTACGCGATGGCCAAGCCCGGGGAAGGAGCGCGCTTCCCAATCTGTCATAATCTCTACCAGGTCAATATTAAAAAAGGTAAGGTGTGTCTCCAGCTGTATCAGCGTAGTGCAGATATTTTCCTTGGCGTGCCGTTTAACATAGCAAGTTACGCGCTGCTTACTGTTGTGCTCGCCAAGGTGCTCGACCGCGAGCCTGGGGAGTTTGTACACACCTTTGGCGACTATCATATGTACGAGAACCACCGCGAGCAGATTAAAGAGCAGCTTTCGCGCGAGCCCAAACCATTCCCCACGTTGCGTATTGAGGGCGCCGTACCTAATCTTGACTCGTTTACTCCTGACCAGGTTAAGCTCGAGGGATATGACCCACACCCGCCCATTAAGGCCGAGCTCACTGTGGCCGGCGGCTACAACAAAAAGCTCCACGGATAATATGGACTACGAATTTGTAAAAAAACAGGACCAAGAAGTTTATGCCGCACTTGAGGGCGAGGAGGAGCGCGAGCGGGAGGGATTGGAGTTGATACCCAGCGAAAATTATGTAAGCAAGGCTGTGCGCGAGGCCAACGGCTCTATATTTACGAATAAATATTCGGAGGGGTATCCAGGCAAGCGATACTACGGCGGTCAACAGTACACCGACGTAGTAGAGGATATTGCACGCGACAGGGCTAAAAAGCTTTTTGGTGCACAGTACGCCAATGTGCAGACACTCGGCGGTGCCAACGCTAACATTGCGATGTACTTTGCACTCTTGCAGCCGGGCGACACGATACTCGGCATGGACCTCAGCCACGGCGGGCACTTGACCCACGGCCACCCGGTCACCTACATCACTAAGATATTTAACTTTGTCCGGTACAAGATGAAGGATCCGGAGACCGGCGAGATGGATTACGACGGCATGTTGGCGGTCGCCAAAGAGCACAAGCCCAAAATTGTGTTGGCCGGATACTCGGCGTATCCGCGCGAACTCAACTACGACAAGTTTGTGGCTATTGCGCGCGAGGTTGGGGCCTACGCGGTGATGGATATCGCGCATATTGCCGGGCTTATTGCAGGCAAAGCGGTCAAAAATCCGTTTGACTACGGTTTTGACGTCATGACCTCGACGACTCATAAAACATTGCGCGGTCCACGCGGTGGGTTGATATTGACGCGCGAGAGCGAGGAGATCGCCAAAAAGATAGATAAGAGCGTGTTCCCCGGCCTGCAGGGCGGTCCGCACATGAACAACATCGCCGCCAAGGCGGTGGCGTTTGGCGAGGCACTTAGCCCGAGTTTTGCTGGCTACGCAACGCAGGTGCTCAAAAACGCCAAAGCGATGGAGGCGGTGTTTAAGGCAGCGGGCGTACGTCTGCTTACAGGGGGTACCGACAATCACTTGTTGCTCGCAGACGTGTTTGGCAGCATGGGCATCCCCGGCAAGGAAGCTGAAACATTGTTAGATGAAGTCGGTATCACACTCAACAAAAATTCAATCGCCGATGACACGCGCGGGCCGATGGACCCATCCGGCATCCGCTTTGGCACGCCGGCTATTACGACACGCGGGTTTAAAGAGGGGGAGAGTACGCGCGTGGCGGAGTTGATGATAGACGCGCTCAAAAACAAAGAGGACAAAGCAAAACTTGCAACAATCCGCGAGGAAATACGCACCATGTGCGCCAAGTTTCCTATCCCGGATTCCTTCATCTAGGGGAGTACAATAGTGGGATGGACATCCGCTCCACCCGCGCGTTTAAATTTTGGGAAAAGTATCAGCACCACTTGGGTGTGGGGGCTGTGATTTTTGGCTTTTTGTTTGACTTGGAGATTGCCAAGCGACCCGACAGCATCTTTAACAATCTACTCCTGCTGTCGTATCTTGCGATGGCGGGTGCGTTGATTGTGGTACTCAACCTCCGTCAGACCAAGCGTGCAACAGAGCAGGGTAGCTACGAACCCTTTTTTCTCCTGCTTGCGCTGCAGTTTTGCTTTGGCGGTTTGGCGGGCAACATGCTGGTGCTGTACGGCCACAGCGGCACGCTGGTCGGCAACGCGATGTTTCTTGGCCTCTGGGTGTTGTTGGTCTTGGGTAATGAGTACTTCCGTAACCGCTATACACTCTTGCGGCTTAATGTCGGGATGTACTATCTTCTGCTACTGTCGTACCTCCTTATTGCGGTACCGGTGTTTGTCACTCACAGCATCGGTGCATGGACCTTTGTTTTGACGGGGGTTATTAGTTTGATATGTATTGGGCTATTTTTAACGCTGCTATTTTTTGCCGTGTTTCGCGGACGTGATATCAAAAGCTTGCGCGGCGTCGTGTACGTGGTGGGCGCAATATTTATTGCGTTTAATATTTTGTACTTTAGCAACGCGATACCGCCGGTACCACTCTCGCTCAAGGACATTGCTGTGTACCACTCGGTGCTCAAAACAAGCGACGGCAACTATGTCGTCTTGTACGAGCCCCACCGCTGGTGGGAGTTTTGGCGTGATAGTGCGCCGACTTACACGATTACGGCGGGCTCCGGTGCATACTGCTTTTCCTCCGTGTTTGCGCCGTCCGATCTCACAACACCGGTCTATCACCGGTGGGAGGCCAAAAATACGGCGACTAACCAGTGGGAGACCGAATCGCGCGTAGTATTTTCTATCAACGGCGGCCGGGCGGACGGCTACCGCGGCTACACCACCAAGGCGTCGCTCACGCCGGGTGAGTGGCGTTGCTCGGTCGAGACGGGCCAAGGGCAGTTAATAGGTCGTGTCAGCTTTGAGGTCATAATCTCCTCGACCACTCCTGCTTTGTCCCAAAAAACGTTATAGCTTGCTTTTTTTAAAATCTATGCTATAAAGTTATTTGGTTTTGGACAGGCCTGCTAGGCCTCAATCAGGAGAGACTGTCATGGCGGATGTGAGGATTAATACCTCGTACGGGCCGAAGACACCCGCAGATGCGCTGGAAATGTTCAAGTCGCCGGCGACCCAAAAGGGCACCAGGATTGGCATCCTCAACAAGCTGATCGAA
>JAZKAA010000007.1:60025-69379 GCA_040389385.1 Patescibacteria group bacterium
GGCGGCCGAGCTCGTGGTGAACAGCCCTGCGGACTGGGACGACGGCACCAAAAAGGTCGCCGCCAAGTTTGTGGGAGGCAAGAGCGATTCTGCGGTGGTTTACGGTTCACAAACACTGAAGGATGCGGCGCATCTCATTGCTGTGTTCAAGCATGTGCGCAAGACCCAGGGTCACCTGAAATTCAAATTCAGGAACGAGGCATTGCCTTATATGCGCGAGTTCCTGCGTCTGACCAACCGGGGTGCCCTGCCGCTCAGGCAGAGTGAGTTGTTGAACCTTGCCGCAGTCGCTCATGGCGGCACTTGGGGGAGCGAACTCAATCGCAATTACGTCCTCCGAGTGAATCCTAACCTTACCGACCACCAACTCGGCTCCTTGGCCGATGAGCTCCTTCCACAACTGCAGACCGTTGAAATTCTGCGAATGGTCTAAGCTCCGGTCGCTTGCAACTGCAAGGCGACCGGTTTTCTTTTTTCTGTTACTCTTTGATCATGAGAGAGAGAATAGAGGCTGCGATTAGGGAAGCCCTGCCTGGGGTCAACTTTGTCGTGGAGCGGCCGGCTACTATGGCGCACGGCGACTACTCCACCAACGCGGCACTTGTTTCTAAAACAGACCCGCACGAACTTGCAGGCAAGTTAAAAATTGACGGTGTAGAAAAAGTAGAAGTTGTCGGGCGATTCATCAACTTCTTTTTATCGGCAGACGCACTCAAACCACAAGAGAGAGAGGTGCCGCAGGTGTACGGTGGCAAAACTATACTTGTTGATTACACGCAGCCCAATCCGTTTAAACCCTTCCATATAGGGCACCTGATGTCGAACGCCATTGGCGAGTCGCTTACGCGGTTGTTTGAGAAGGTGGGTGCCACGGTCGTGCGCGTCAACTATCAGGGCGACATTGGCCCGCATGTAGCCAAAGCATTATGGGGGTTGATGGAGCTCAAGCTGGATGCAGGGAACATAGAGGATCTGGGCAAAGCCTACGTTGCGGGGGCGGCTGCCTACGAGGACAACCCTGCGGCCAAGACCGAGATAGACGGTATCAACCAGCGCCTGTACAAAAACGATCCGGCACTCCGCAGTCTGTACGAGGAAGGCAAACAGACCTCGCTCAAACATTTTGACGATATATATAGAGCACTCGGTACCAAGTTTGACAGGCTCTTTTTTGAGAGCGAAACGGGGCCGATCGGGCTCCAGATTGTAGAGGCGCATAAAAATTTGTTTGAGCAGAGCGATGGTGCGCTCGTGTTTAAGGGCGAGCAATATGGCACACACACGCGGGTGTTTATCACCTCAAAGGGTACACCGACCTATGAGACAAAAGAGTTGGGACTTGTCGAATTGAAACAAAAAGAGTTTCCGTTTGACGTTGCGGTCACCACTACGTCCGGCGAGCAAAACGGATTCTTCCAAGTTGTCGAGGCGTTGGTGCCGCTTATCTGGCCCACTCTTAAAGACCGCTACATACATGTTTCGCACGGGATGATGAAGTTTGCTTCCGGAAAGATGGCGTCGCGCAAAGGTAATGTGATTACTGGCGAGTCACTGCTTAAAGATTTGACCGAGGCCGCGCGCGGGAGAGAGGACGTTGCAGTCGGCGCAATAAAGTACACCGTCCTCAAGCCGGGCAACGGACGCGATATAATCTTTGATCCAGAAAAATCTCTCTCTTTGGAGGGCGACTCGGGCCCGTACGTCCAATATGCACTGGTCCGCACCCGCGCATTGCTGCGTAAGGCCGCCGATGCAGAGGTGGGGAAGTCAGACTTCCCCAGAACTACCCCCCTGCACCGGATTTTGATTCATTACCCCGATGTGGTTGCGCGTGCGGCAAAAGAGATGGAACCGCACCACGTCGTGACGTATCTGACCGAACTTGCAGCCGCATTTAACAGTTGGTATGCGGCCGAACGCTTGATTATCGACGGCAAAGTATCAAGCGGCAATCTGGAATTAGTACAAGCAGTCGAAAAAACATTGGCCCATGGTCTGCATGTCTTGGGCATCCCAACTCCCGAGGAGATGTAGCCGCAAGGATGAGTCTGTGGTATACCTATGCCGAAGTGATTCTTTGGAGAGGTGATACATGGTGCGCAATGCAGGACTGCCACGCAGCCAAGGGCACAAGCAAGGACGAAAATCCGTTCCTCGCGAACCGCAGAAGAAAGTCGTTTTTACCAACGACGAAGCGGTAGCAGGGGCCATCTCACCCGGACCTGTTGACGAGAGGAGTACGGCCGAGATGATGGCCGACGAATCCGCCAAGAAGTAGAACCCCACCTGACGGTGCGGGTTTTTTTATTGCACATACTGTATATTTTAGTGATGGACGACCCAAAACAGGGTAGGGAAGAGCTTTTGCACAAAACCCCAAAACCCAAAAACGCTCTCGCTGCGCGCGAGGAGGAGACGCTTGCTCTTTGGGAGAGTGAGAAGACGTTTGAACAATCGTTGGAGAAAGATGCCCCCAAAGGCGAATATGTTTTTTATGACGGGCCGCCGTTTGCTAATGGCCTGCCGCACTACGGGCACATCTTAGCGAGCACTATCAAAGATGCCATTCCGCGCTACCGCACCATGCAGGGTTACCGCGTGAGCCGGCAGTGGGGCTGGGACTGTCACGGCTTGCCGGTAGAAAACTTGGTTGAGCGCGAACTTGGGTTAAAAAACAAACGCGATATAGAAGCCTATGGGATAGAAAAGTTTAACGAGGCTGCACGTGTCTCGATAATGAAGGACGTCTCGGACTGGAAGCGCATCATCCCGCGGCTCGGCCGCTGGGCCGACATGGCGCACGACTACAAGACCATGGACACCTCTTACACCGAGAGCGTATGGTGGGCGTTTAAAAAGCTGTACGACAAAGGGCTTATATATGAGGGCTTTAAGAGCCTCCACTACTGCCCGCATTGCGGCACAACTTTGAGCAACTTTGAGGTGGCACAAGGATATAAAGACATCGACGATATTGCAGTCACCGTCAAGCTCACGCTCGTTGGTGAGCCGGACACCTCTTTACTTATATGGACAACAACCGCGTGGACGCTGCCGGGCAACACCGCGGCAGCTGTTAATCAGGATTTTACGTACGAAAAAGTTAAAGTGGGGGATGAGTTTTTGATTGCCGCCGAGGGCAAGCTTGACGGGGAAATAGTTAAGAAAATAAAGGGTAGCGAGTTGGTGGGGAGGCAATACCTACCACCGTTTGAGTACTATGCGACCGAGCTGCATAAGCACAAAACGCATGCATGGCGCGTGTATCACGCACCATATGTAACCGCCGAGGACGGTACCGGCATTGTGCACCTGGCGCCCGCGTTTGGTGCGGAGGATTTGCTCTTGGCACAGAAAAATAAAATCCCGCTTATTCATCACGTTACCGACGAGGGCAAGTTTGTCACCACGGTAACCGATTTTGCAGGCCTCAACGTAAAGCCCAAGGGCAATCCGCGCGAGACGGACGAAAAGGTCGCCGCATTTTTAGAGGCTAAGGGTCTTTTGTTTAAAAAAGAAAAAATATCGCACAGCTACCCGCATTGCTGGCGTTGCGACACGCCGCTCCTCAACTGGGCAGCCAACTCTTGGTTTGTAAAAGTATCGGCGCTCAAAGGCAAGTTGCTGCGAGAAAACAAAAAGATCATATGGGTGCCCGGGCACATAGGGGAGGGCCGCTTTAACAACGGGCTCGAGAGTGCCCCCGACTGGGCGATATCACGGTCGCGCTTTTGGGGCGCGCCGTTGCCGGTGTGGCGCCACAAAAAAACTAAGGAGATTAAAGTAGCCGGTTCTATCAACCATGTGTTGGACATGGCCAAGCGCAGTGGCAACCGCTACTTTGTCATGCGCCATGGGCAAGCAAGGAGTAACGTGGAGGATTTTAAAGACTATACCGGCATGCCGGACAATCATCTAACCGACAAGGGTAAGCACGAGGCACTGCAAACTGCGATTGAGCTCAAGCGTCAAAACATCGACCTTGTTATCGCGTCGCCCTTTGTGCGTACGCACGACACTGCCAAAATTGTCCTGCGCGAGCTGGGGCTGCCTGACTCGGCGCTCATGCTCGACGAGCGTTTGCGCGATGGATCTGGAAAGGATGCCGCAGTGCGTCCGCGACTTGGAGACTTTTTGTTTGAGGTTGAGCGCCGCTATTCTAATAAAAATATCTTGATTGTCTCGCATGGTTGCCCCATATGGACGATGCAAGAGATAGCCAAACGCCTCCCAATGGGTGCATACGGAGAGCGGTTCCTTGTGCATACTGCTCACGCACAAGAGCTGCCGTTTACGCCGTTCCCTCACAACGCCAATTACGAGCTCGACCTACACCGCCCGTACATCGACCAACTTAACACCGGCGAGTGGGAGCGGGTGCCTAGCGTGTTTGATTGCTGGTTTGAGTCGGGTGCAATGCCATTCGCCAGCAATCACTATCCATTTAACAAAACAGACTTTGACCCTAAGTGCTGGTTTGGTTTTGCGCCAAAAGGCTATCCAGCCGAGTTTATTGGAGAGGCAATCGATCAGACACGCGGCTGGTTTTACTCGCTCATTGTGTTGGGGGTGGCGCTCTTTGGCCGCGCGCCGTATAAAAACGTGATTACTACGGGACTTGTTTTGGCAAGTGATGGGCAGAAGATGTCCAAGCGTCTTAAAAACTACCCAGACCCGCTGGATGTAGTGGAAAAATATGGTGCCGACGCATTGCGCTATTACTTACTCAACTCATCAATAATCCGCGGAGAAGATTTGCGTTTTCAAGAAAAGGGTGTAGATGAAGTAAGCAAAAAAGTATTGCAGCGCCTGGATAACGTGCGGAGTTTTTATGACTTGTACGCCAACGAAACCGCAGCGGCAACAAATAGTGCGAATGTTTTGGATAGATGGATTCTGGCGCGACTCAATCAACTTATCACAGACGCAACCGCAGGATATGAGTCATATCAACTCGACAAAGCCACACGCCCGCTCGGTGAGTTTATCGATGACTTGTCTAACTGGTACGTGCGTCGCTCGCGCGACAGGTTTAAAGACGGGGACAAATCCGCGCTCGCAACCTTGCGCCATGTATTGCATACGCTCGCGCAAGTGATGGCACCCGCGATGCCATTTTTTGCCGACGACCTGTACCGTCGTGTAGGTGGGGAGGAGAGTGTCCACTTGAGCCGCTGGCCTGCAGCAGGCGCGGGAGACGCTACACTTGTCGGGGGCATGGAGCGCGTGCGTAAGTTTGCCAGCGTCGGCTTGCAGCTGCGCGAAAAGGCGGACATCAAGCTGCGCCAGCCGCTCGCGAGCTTTACTGTAGATGCGGAGTTGTCGCACGAGCTGGCAGAAATTTTAAAGGACGAAGTCAATGTCAAAGAAATTAAGATGGGCAAAGAGCCAATGCTCGATACGGACATCACTGCAAAGTTGAAAGAGGAAGGGACATTGCGCGACCTGGTGCGCCGTGTGCAGGAGTGGCGCAAGGAGCAAGGGTTGGTGTTGAGTGATCGCCCCGACATGGCACTGCAGGTAACTGCAGAAGAGCGCGCCGTGGCTGAAAAGTACAAGCAAACGATTATTGAAGAAACCGGGCTCAAGAGTTTGACCTATGTATCACAAGATAGCAACTGACGGCATAGTGCTGCGCAAGCGCGGGGTGGGCGAGGCAAACCTGCGCGTTGCAATACTCACACGCGAGGCGGGCTTAGTGGTTGCCAGCGCGCGCAGCGCGCGGTACGAAAAGGCCACGATGCGCTACGGGCTTGAGCCGCTTACTGTGGCGCGATTTTGTTTTGTCCGCGGGCAGCACGAGTGGCGCGTAACCGAGGCGCACCTGCCGCACCGGCTGGGCGGCACGCCTGCAGAGCGCGCGGCCATCGCGCGCATCTCGCAGCTCTTACTACGCCTTATCCACGGGCAAGAGCCCCATGCAAAACTATTTGAGGATATTAAAAGTGGGTTTGAGGCGTTTGAGTCGCAAGATATTGCCTCGGTAGAAACAGTATTGGTCTTGCGCATTTTGTCGCACTTGGGCTACTTGCCGCAAACCGACGCCCTTGCCCCATATGTAGAAGGGGAGTTTGGCATAGAATTGTCCGCCAAAGCGCTCAAAGAGCGCAGTCTGTTGGTAAGAGCGATAAATGAATCTCTCAAAGCAACGGGGTTATAATAGCTAAATGCAAGATAAGGGCGGGGTGGAGGGACTAAAGAAGAAGCTATATTCGCGCGCGCCGGAAAATAATACTCCGATGCAAGACGTGCGCGCACCGTTGCCTGCGCACGAAAGCGAGACCCCGCCCACCTGGAGCGACAGCAAGCCAAGCATCCCCTCGGCCGAGGAGGGTCGCGCCATGAGGCAGGCCTCTAAACCGGTAGGCCGGTGGTCGCGACGGTTTTTTTGGGGTGCGGCGGTGTTTTTTGTGCTGGCCTGCGGCGCTGCGGCGTACTTCTTTTTTGGCGGGAGTAACTTTGTCTCGCCCAATAACATTGACTTGCAGATAGTAACGCCGTCATTAATAGACGGCGGCGCGCAAACGCAGCTGCAATTTATTGTCACCAACCGCAACAGCAGCACCCTGCAACTGGCCGACTTGGTTATTACGTACCCCGACGGTACGCGCGACCCAAAGGACCCAACCAAGCCACTGCCCTCCGAGCGGCAAAGTATCGGCACTATCGCGCCGGGCCAGCAGATCAAGCGCACCTCAACAGCGGTCTTTTACGGCGAGGAAGGGAGTATGCAGACTGTCAAAGCTGAGCTTGAGTACAGCCTTGCAAACTCCAACGCAATATTTGTTAAAGACGCAGACACAACATTTACCGTCGGTTCCTCGCCGGTCTCGGTGGTGGCGACCGTGCCGCAAGCGGCTGTCTCCGGCGAGCCCTTTGATATCACACTGGCCGTACGTTCCAACGCGCAGACTGCGGTGCAAAACGTGATTGTGCAGGCGCAATACCCGTTTGGGTTTAAAGCTATCTCCACCAATCCCAAGTCCGAGGCGGGCGGCTCGTTCTGGCGCCTGGGCACGATGGCGCCCGGCGCCTCACAGACCATCACTGTGCGGGGGACCATCGACGGCCAGGACGGCGACCAGCGCGTATTCCGCTTTTTGGCGGGCTCCGACGCCGACCCGACAAACACAATAGTTAAGACCCCGTTCCTCTCCGTGCCGGCGACCCTGACCGTGGAGCGGCCGTTTATTACCGGCTCAATTGCCATCAACGGCAACACGGGCGCAACGGTGTCTGCCTCGGCCGGCAAGCCGGTTACCGGCACTATCAACTGGCAAAACAACCTCTCAGTCGGCATCTCCAATGTCGAGATTACGCTCCAGCTTTCCGGCCCCTTGTTGGACAAAAGCTCCGTGCAGTCTGGTACCGGTTTTTATCAATCGCAGAACAATACCATTACCTGGACCAGCGAGCAGGAGCCCGACCTGGCACAGGTCGGTCCGGGCGGGACAGGGCAGTTGCAATTTACATTTGCTACGCTTGCGCCGGGGCAGGGTGGTTTATACCAAAACCCGACCGTCGACCTCTCGCTTACGGTAAAAGGCACGCGCGCCGATGAGACAGGTGTGCCGCAAGAGGTCAGCTCGGTAGCGACGACCCAAGTGACACTTGCCTCGGCCGTAACGCTTGCGGCTGCTGCAACGGCGACGGGCGGGCCCAACCCGCCGCGGGCTGGCTCGCAGAGTCAGTACACAATCACCTGGACGGTCAAAAACTCCTCTAACGTCATAGCCAATGCAAACGTGAGCGCGGTCTTGCCGAGCTATGTCGACTTTGTTTCCGGCCAAAGCGGCGTTACGTACGATGCGGCAAGCCGTACCGTACGGTGGGCGATGGGGGACATTGCAGCCGGCGTGGGCTATGCCAGCGCGGCCCGCACGGTTACCTTCCAGGTTGCGCTTAATGCCAGTGCGTCGCAAGTCACTCTCACGCCCACTATTGTTGGTGCGGCGCAACTCTCGGGTACAGACCGCTTTGCGCAAGTAGGAGTGAGCGCCACAACCGAAGCTCTGACTACCGGCGCCCCCGTGCAATAGTTTTAAGGCCCTAAATAAGGTATATTTTGCCGTATGGCTAAAGAGGAGGGATTGATGGAAAAGATAGTCTCGCTCTGCAAGCGCAGGGGGTTTGTCTACCAAGGCTCCGAGATATACGGCGGTCTGGCCGGCACATGGGACTACGGCCCGCTCGGTACCACGTTAAAAAAGAATATAGAGAGGCTGTGGTGGAGCAAGTTTGTCGAGTCGCGCGAAGATATGTTTGCGCTCGACTCCAGTATCATCATGCCGGAGAAGGTGTGGGAGGCGAGCGGGCACTTAGAGGGTTTTTCCGACCCTATGGTCGAGTGCTCCAACTGCAAAGGCCGCTTCCGCGCCGACCATGTCGAGGACCCAAACGTTTGTCCGATCTGCGGTAAAAAGGGGACGCTCGGTGAGGCAAAGCAATTTAACCTGATGCTCCCGGTACAAATGGGCGCAACAGAAGGTGCATCGACCGGCTACCTGCGCGGCGAAATCGCTCAGGGTATGTTTGTCAATTTTAAAAATGTTATAGACTCCTTCCACCCTAAGTTGCCGTTTGGTATCGCACAGAGCGGTAAGGCGTTTCGCAACGAGATAGCGCCGCGTGACTTTCTCTTCCGTGTGCGGGAGTTTGACCTGATGGAGTTTGAGTATTTTGTCCGCGAGCCGGAGTGGGAGCAGTGGTTTGAGTATTGGAGGAAGGAAATGTGGAGTTGGATGGACTCTATTGGTATTAAAAAAAAGAGCGTGCATGAGCTGGAGGTAGGGGACGGCGACCGTGCGCACTACAGCAAGCGCACTATCGACTTTGAGTTTGACTTTCCTTTTGGACGGAAAGAACTCTACGGCTTGGCGTACCGCACCGACTACGACCTGTCGCGCCATATGGAAAAGTCCGGTGTTGATATGCAATACGGAGAGGAAGGGGAGGAGAAGTTTGTTCCGCATGTGATCGAACCGACCTTTGGTCTGGGTCGTACGGTACTCGCAGTACTTACAAGTGCCTACACAGAGGATGAGATTGGCGGCGAAAAGCGCACGTACTTGAAATTGAACGCTGCGGTGGCGCCGATAAAGGCGGCGATATTTCCGCTGCTTAAAAACAAACCCGAGTTGGTAGCAAAAGCGCGCGAGGTATTTGCCATGATTAAAAAAGATATTCCGCAGATAGCGTGGGATGACAATGGCAACATCGGCAAGCGCTACCGCCGGCAAGACGAGATAGGCACACCGTTTTGCATCACCATAGACTTTGACACTCTTGAAAATCAGTCCGTAACAGTGCGCCACCGCGACACCGGCGAGCAGGAGCGGGTAGAAATTGAAGAAC
>JAZKAA010000008.1:0-14019 GCA_040389385.1 Patescibacteria group bacterium
AGATCTATTTCACTCCCCTCATCGGGGTTCTTTTCACCTTTCCCTCACGGTACTAGTTCACTATCGGTCTTAGAAAGTATGTAGCCTTACCGGTTAGTTCCGGCAGATTCACTCAAGCTATTCGTGTCTTGAGCTACTCAAGAACATTGTGTAAGTTGCATTGATTTCGCCTACGGGGCTATCACCCTCTGGGGCGCCGCTTCCCAGCAGCTTCGGCTATCTTTGCAATTTGTAACTTACTGTATTTTGCATACTAACAATGTCTTACAACCCCGAGACTTACCCGCACCACTCGTATTGCTACAAGCAGTGTGGGCAAGTCTACGGTTTGGGCTCACATTCGCGTTCGCTCGCCGCTACTAACGAAATACCTATTGGTCTCTTTTCCTCGTGGTACTGAGATGTTTCACTTCCCACGGTCATACTTCCTGCATTGCTGCAGGATCATAAAGATTTCTCTCTACGGGGTTTCCCCATTCGGACATCTCCGGATCAAAGGTTGCTTGGCACCTCCCCGAAGCGTATCGCCGCCACGCCGCGTCCTTCATCGCCTGTCTAAGCCTAGGCATCCACCATACGCCCTTATTTGTTCCAAACATCCTTTTAAGGGAAGTTTGAGAACCGCAATAATTTGTTGTCTTACAATTTTGTTTTGTTTTTACCTGTGTCCATCTTCATACCCACAAAAAGACCCACATTGGAAGTGGATGTGAGATGGCTTGTTCTGGATAAACCAGTTGTCAAAGAAGACGATATTTTGGCACAAAAAAACCGCGTTTCCGCGGGACGTGTCTACACCGCTAGGTGAAAACCTATCCCCGCATGGCGTTTTTAATGGCATTACTCATATCGATTTGGCCAGTATATACCTCTATATATAGGGTGTCAAACCCAACGAAAAAGCCCCCAATACAAGGGCTTTTTCGGTCTAAACCTAAGAGAGAAAGACTAGTTGCCTTTCATGTGGTCGCGCTGCTTGTCGATAAAGCGGGCTGCCGCTTCCTGGCCGCCAAGACCAAACGCAAGACCAAACGCGAGCGAGAGCGCCACCACAACACCCGTAAAGAGCGTCTGGAGGAACGGCGTCACACCCAGTTGGTCGAGCGCTGCCAAGATGGCAAACACCCAAATTGCCCAGCGGGCAACTGTACCGGCAAAGCCGGCCGACATCACGCCGGCTGCACGGGCTGCGCCCGATACAACGCCTTGCGCAACTTGCGCAACAACTGCCGCCACAATGATGATAAGGACGGCCACGATAACGCGCGCCAAGAACGGCAACAGGCCGAGCTCGAGGAACAATGTTACCTGCGACAGGCCCAGCGCCTGCAACGCCGCG
Source organism: Patescibacteria group bacterium (assembly GCA_040389385.1). Taxonomy (GTDB): domain Bacteria; phylum Patescibacteriota; class Minisyncoccia; order Phycocordibacterales; family SBAW01; genus GWA1-54-10. Next base: position 1,340 of record JAZKAA010000008.1, read on the forward strand.
AGCAAGAAGACGATGATAACAAACCACTTAACCAACGCGCCCAAGAAGGCACCTGCGTTAAGGCTGTACCCAGCGCGGTTTACTATCTCCTCTACTCCTGCGCTGCGGAGCGCGTGGTCGACACGGATAGCCTTGATAGCCTCCATAACGACACGGCCGAGCAAAACACCGATAAACCATCCGACCACGAATATAATCACCGCAAACAGAAAGTTCGGGATGAAGTTAACGACGCCCCAGAGCAAGTTGTAGAAGCTCTGTTGGAGCACCATTACCCAGTTAGAAACGTACATAAGAAATATGACTAATTAATAATATGAACCTGTTAAATTTCGACCCCTTAATTGTACCAAAACTGGGGAAAACAGGTGGATAGCGTGTGGATAGAAAAACCTCTATTTTAGGCCTATATTGAGGCGGTCGTGGACGATAACATGCTCGTAGTCCATCACATCGCGCAGGAGTTTGTCGCTCATGTTGAGCCGGTAAAAAAAGTCATTGGTCGCCAATACCGCATAGCGCACCTCGCGGCCCAAATCGCTCTCTAGGTTGCGCATGCGCGTGCGTATCTTGCGGTCATCAATACGATCGCCCACCACCAATAGGTCAAGCCGGCCGTCCCAATTGCCCGCAAAGATCCCTGCGGCAATAATAAGCCGCACCGTGCCCGCGCCGCGCAGGCGCTCATACAATTTGCCGCCCATTTTAGGCGCATTCAATAGCAATCCTTGCAAGGCTTCAAGATACTCAAAGTCTTGCGCGAGCATGTAGTAGCCGGCGCGCCGTCCGGCGCGCTTGATAAGTCCAGCTTGGACAAACAAGGCAAACTCTTGGCGCGCGGCGGCAGGGCCAACCTGCGCGCGACGCGCCGCCTCGGCGGCGGCAAACGCTTCGCGCGGGTTAAAAACAAATAGGCGCAATAACTTAATCCGGGCGGCGGAGCCAAAGAGTTTCTGTAGAGGGTCGGTCATAACAGCCAATCAGCCCAGCTATTCTACACGGCCGGCCTAAAAACAAAACTGTGGACATCTAGTTCTTTGTGTGATTTGCTGGGGTCGGAACCAGGAGGCTCCTCATGCGCCGACATCCTTTCCCTCACTACGAGGCGGGAAATGTTCTACGCCTTCACTCTGCCACTTCCCCGACTACACTTTTTGTGGAGATGCGTTCCATAGCCGTAGATGGCATTATCACCGGCTTGCGTCTGGATATAGCTGAAGAATGCAGCGTCAACACGCGGACGTATTTCGTCGACGAACACCATCCGACTCGGCGATTCGAGTTCGAAGGTGCTGTAGTGATGACAGCACGCGATGTGGTGGCACATGTCGAAAATCGGCAACACGAGGCAAAGCGGGATGCGGAGCGCAAAAAGGCATTCTCAGAAAAGTACACGGAGCGCACCAAAGAACTACTCGCCCGCTCCAAGGCGTCAGCCCCAGTTTAGCCCTGCTTACCGCAAGGGCTTTTTTATTGCCAAAACAAAAACCCCTCCGTAGAGGGGTTTTTGTCATGACTGTTACCAGCAGTTGCCTATTACAACTTCTGTATAGCCAAAAGGTTACTTCAACTCGACTTTGCCGCCGGCGGCCTCTACGGCTGCCTTAAGCTTGTCGGCGTCCTCCTTCTTCATGCCTTCCTTGAGTACGGTCGGCGTTGCATCTACCAGGTCCTTGGCCTCTTTAAGGCCCAAGCCGAGTGCGTCCTTAACCGCCTTAATCACCTGCACCTTGGCTGCACCGGCATCGGTCAAGTGGGCGTTGTATGCCGACTTTTCCTCTGCGGCGGCTGCGGCCGGACCGGCTACGGCTATGGCTGCTGCCGACACACCCCACTTTTCCTCGATAGCCTTAACGAGCGTGTTGAGTTCAAGCACGGTCATCTTCTCTACTGCGTCTATGATTTGATTCTGATCCATATGTTTAATAATTATTGTTTAGATTCTGCGACCTTGCTAAGCACAACCGCAAAGCGACTGCGGGGGCTCGAGATAATCTGCGCAAACATGCCGCGCAAAGTATCCATGCCCGGGATAGCGGCAATAGATGTTATCCCCTCTTTATCCACATACTTACCCCCAAAGACACCGCCTGCAAAGGCGAGGTGCTCACCAAACTTTTTGACGAATACCGCCAACTCGCGGGCGGGCGCAAGCTCGTCCTCGCCATAGGCCATCGCTATCTCACCCGCGAGAGTAGGAGCCTCGCCCTGGTAGCCTGCGCTATCAAACGCGCGCTTGAGAAGACTCTTTTTGGCTACGGTGTAGCCGATGCCCATAGGCTTAAACGCCTTGCGCATCTCGTTTTGCTCGGCGACGGTCAACCCCTTAAAGCTCGCAAAGACAATAGTCTTGGCGCTCTTGGTGATGTCCGTAACCTTGCTAACAATCTGCTCTTTCTTCTGTTTTGTAATTGCCATTTTCTTTTTCGGGCACTAAAAATGCCCTGTTAACTAGGGCGATGAGTTCGACCTCGGGAGGATTTATCCGTATACGGAACCCCCTTTCTTCGGCCCTATGCAACCAACTTACTGCGGAGTGGCGATGTTGTCAACGGCGGGGGCTGCGGGCGAGTACGAGCCGGCCACCACCATCACCGCAAAGGCTATGCCGATAATAACCAAAAAGCCAAAAAAGAAATGAAAAAAGGTTTTGTTAAACACTCTTTTATTCTACCCTACTCCTATTTATTCAGTTCAGCCTGGAGGCCCAGCAAGTAGTTGTTGCCCGGGTTGGCCTTGAGACCCGCGTCTAATATAGCGGCGGCCTTAACGTCGTCATGAAGCGTGTAGTGATACATCGTGTACAGGCTCGCGTAAGCATTTACGTTTTGTGGATTGGCTGTAATGGCAAGCTTGTAATACGTCTCGGCCTTGGTGGTGTTATGGAGAAAGTTCTCATACAAATCGCCAAGACTGTAATACGGGACATATTTGCCGGTGTAGGTCGTTGCTACATACTCCCAATAGAGCGCGGCGTTAGCATAGTCGCCGCCTTGCTTGTATATGGTGCCCAAGTTGACCCACGGGCCAATATTAAGAGGGTTGGCCGCTATCTGCCCTTGCACTACCTTTAGCTCGGCATTCAGCTGTGTGCGTATGTCCGGTGTGATAGAGGCAGAAAACGCAATAGGCTTTTTGTAGTCGGGTGTTACCAACTGAGGAGTTGCGTTGCCGTCCTTTGTGGTAGAGGTTGCAGTTGAGGGCGTTGTGGTAGCGGTGCCAGACATCTCACCAGGCGTCGAGCCCTTGAGTACGAGATAGTAGACACTGACGCCCATAACAACAATAGCTGCAACTGTGGCAATAAATCTCTGTGTGGGTGTCATATATAGAGTATGACGCACATCATACCAGTTTTATACAAAACAAAAACCCCCTCGTGAGAGGGGGTTTTTGTTAACAAACTGGTAGCTACCCTATAGCCAATTACTTGGCAACAGAGACAGCGTTGCAGTCGTTGGCAAGACCGACAGCGGCGAAGCAGCCCTTAGTGAGCGCGTAGCCGTTAGTCCAGTCATTACCATTGTTGATCGTCGTTGTTGAGAGCGGAGACCAGATGATCTTGCTGCTCGACATCGTCGACGTTGCGGCAACCGCGACAGCCGCAGTATCAGCCTTGAGAGCGATAGATACTACGCCGCCGTTGGTCGTGAGACCCGAGACCGTACCACCGAGGTTGTAGGTCTTGCTCGTGCCTGCACCAACCGTGGCATCAGCCGTGTTGCTCGTGCTGTCAAAGTAGACAGTGAGCAGCGTACCCGCAGCGTTGAACGAGAGCGTCGTCGAAGCGACGTTGCCGTTCGGACCCTGGAAGGTCGGCGTGGTTACCGAGACAGTAGTGGTGGAGATCGAGAAGGTCAACTTGTTAAGACCGATGTCACCCATCGAGTCTGCAGCAACCGTTACCTGAGCGAGCGTCTGAGTGCCGTTGTTGAGAACAGCGCCAGTGCCTGTAGTGGTAAAGGTCGGGAAGCTGTTGTAGAGGCGAACACCGTTGGTGCTGCCAGAACCTGCAGAGCTTACCAAGCCGCTTGTACCGTTGCCCTCAGAGGAGCTCGGGTCGATAGCGACAACTGCGCCCTCAACACCCGGCTTGTTAACGCCTACATCCGCCATATCAGCCTTGACGGTGATCTTGTAGTCGGTGTCTGCGTTAAGAGTAAGGGTGGTCGAGAGAGTCGACGTAGCAACGGACTGGCCGGAACCGAAGGTCGCCGTACCCAACAGCGTAGAGCCGTTGTAGAGGGAGACGTTGGTTACGTTGGTCGCTGTACCGCTGGTCAGCACGAGGCCGATCTTGGTGAGCGTGACAGTGTCGTTGCTTGCGCGAACGTTGTATACACCAACAGTCTGGCCGGTGGAGCCGCCCGAGACAGTAGTGGATGCCGGCGAGCTGGAGTCAACCGTGAGAGCGAGTGATGCGGAGTTAACCGTCATCGTACCGCCACTCGAGTTGCCGAGGCCCGTCGGGGTAACATTTACGCCGGAGACATCTCCAGTGATGGAGTAGTCGCCTGCGGTGTCCCACGTGGTGAAGACATACGTAGAGGACGAAGACGCGTTTGCCGCCAAGTTGCACTTGATAGCAAGGGTCTTGATGGTCCCCTTAAGTACACGGAGCACATTGTCGAAGCTAAAGGTCGTCTTGCCAATAGCAGGCGCGATGGTGTTAACCACACGCGAACTGGTGTTAAGAGCCGTAGAGCCATCGAACATCTGGCAACCCGTGAGGTTTTGCGGCCAACCATTCTCGTCAACCGGGATAGACGCCAAGCGGACATCCTCACCCGACTGCGAGGCATCGAGTAGGAGGTTCGCAAAAGTAAATTGCGAAGCGCCGGCTACAACGCTCTGCGAAGCAGGCGTAGTCGACATCGAGATGCGTACTGCAGCACCCTTAACCGTCATCGAGTTCATCGTGATGGTTCCTACACCAGAGAGAGATACGGTGTTACCCGTGGTCTGACCAGTCGGGTTGGTCCAGGTCGACGGAGTCGTCGAAACATTGAACGAACCGCCCGTTATGGTCGACGCGAGCTTGCCCTGGAAGTAGTAGTTGTGCGAACCGGTCGGGAAGGTAATCGTATCACCGAAGGTAAGCAACTGACCGGACGCGGCGTAGGTTGCATCAACCGGACCTGCGACTACCGTACCGTTCTCATCAACGATAGATACGTTGGTGAAGAGGCCCGTACCGGTAAGGGTCGGTGTCGTGGTTGCGATAGTCGCAGTCATACCAGAGATAGAGACCGCCTCGCCAGAGAAGTTCGTGGTGAAGCCGCCCATCGGCTGGTTTTGCACGTTGATAGCAACGTTTTGCGATGCAGCCTTGCCGGTGTTGGCCTTGCTGATCGTCGTTACCGTGCCGCCGTTAACGGTGGCTACGTAGCCGTTGTACCACGGGGTGTAGGTGCCGCTCGGAGCGACGCCGTACCCGTAGAGCTGACCAACAAAGTACACATCCGTTACCTTGTCGATGTCGAAGTCGATAGTGCGGTTAGCAGCATTAGAGCCTGCGATATCGCCCTGGACGTAGACATCAAGCGAGTTGCCCTTGGTGATCAAGAGGCCACCCGGGAAGATGGTTGTGTAGTACTTGCCGGAGCTGTCGAGAGTGGTCGGGTAGTTTGTACCGTTGGCCACTGTCAACACATTAGTGATGTCAGCCGAGCTGGCAGAGCCAACCTGGCGCCAGCGGATGCTGTAGAGCTTGAGGTCCTCGGTCGAGCCTGCGGTGAACTTGATACCCGAGAAGCGGACAGCAGTGTCACCGATGTTGCGCGTCTGCGCAGCACCCGGATCAAACGAAGAAGTCGAAGTCGATACAGAACCGAGGGTCAGGGTGTTGTTGATAGTCTGGGACGCACCCGAGATCGGGAGCGAGCCGGAGACCGTAGCGCCAGTGTTGATAGCAACAACCTGGAGCGCAACAACTTGTCCGTTGGTGGAGAGGCCCGTCGCAATGTTGCCCGCGACCATAAAGGTCATCGAGGAACCCGCTGCGATAGTAAAGCCGGTGTCACCAATGTTTGCCTGGTGGTTGCTGTTGAGCGTCTTGGCAGTACCGATCTGAAGACCGTTGCTGTCCAAGAGGACGATACCCGAGAAGTTCGCGTCTACACCGAGACCAACGCGCTGTACGGTAACGGAGTTAATCGTTACAGCAGCAGAGCTGTTGTTAGTGATGGTGAAGGCCGTGAACGGAACGCGGGATGCGCCCTGCGGAGCGAGCGAGTTGATCGGCTGGGCTGCGGCCGAAACCGTAACCATGCCGCCCGTCGTGCCGGTGCCGCCCGTGTTGCCCGGAGTCGTGTTGCCGCAAACCGCTGCGATAGCCGCGCGGGTAGCAGGACCTACGATACCGATAGCGCTGACGTTGTTAAGCGTCTGGAACTTAACGACTGCTGCCGCTGTGGCAGGGCCGAAGAAGGTCGTCTCAAGACCAGGAGATCCTGCACCGGACACCGAGACTTGCGTCTGGGCGTTACCGTTGAGGAATACCTGCAGAGCCTTAACATCTGCACCCGAGGCACCCTGTTGGAGCGAGCGGGAGAGAGCGGGGCAAGTGCCTGTGTTCGGGTTAGAACCCGTGCCCGACGTAGCTTGGCCGTTGAGGGCCGCGTTTACGTTGTTGATCGTCGCAGCGTCAGCCCCAAAGGACTGCAGGAGCGAGAGGATCGACTGGATCTGTGCGCTCGTGAGAGCGGCAGCAGCCTGTGCCGGAGCAACTGCAACTGCACCCATGAGTGCGATCGCAACTGCAACGCCGGTCGCAATGGCAACCAGTTTTGTTGAACTGTTGGTAATAGTCATAGTAATTTCGAACAAAAAAACGAATTATTTCTAATCTACGAGTAATCGCACGCGAGTAATCGAACTGAACCTAAAGCGGTTGTTAGGCCGCTGTAGAACATGTTCTACCTGCCCTTATACGCTCTCCAGCGCACACGGGATTGGTAGCTAGGGTAGTGACGGAGCTTCAGTAAATATCTTTCGTGAAGGGACGAGGAAATTCAGCGTATATGTTCACCCGCTTTTAGACAGATGAATTGTCAACGAACGCACGGCCCTGTAGTAGCCGTTAATGACCAGTATACACTGGCTAAAGTGGCTATATACAAGGCGTGTGGATATCCTATGATATCCACATTAAACTACACTATATAGAAAGGGGGGTCAAACGGGACAGTAAGGTTGGATGAAGCCTACTCGACAGGCTCGTACAGGCTCCAGCGGCGGGAGCCCACCCGGCGGACCAAGCCCTGGGCAATAAGGCTATTGAGCTCCCGTTGGACTGTCTTTTCGCTACAATCGGGCACCATGGCAGCCACCTCCTTTATAGAGACGCTTTTGTGCTTGCGTATATGCTGGAGTATAAGGGACACCCTATCAGAGACGGACGGCGTGTGTCCTTTAGACTGTCCTTTAATGTCCTTTATCTCCTGCCGAGGGGCGCGACTATACACCGACAGGGGAGAGGATCCGAGTTCTGTCTTTTGGAGCAGTAGTGGAGAGTCGCCCACATCCGGAGTAAAAAAATCTTCCGGTCCGACAAAAGGGGACAGGTGGGTGCCCGCAGCCAGACGCTCGGCCACCTGTTCGTATTCGCGCACCAACACCAATGAGTTGTCGGTGCCGACAACACCGGCAGTGCCGGCAAGCCGCACATCAGCAAGCAGCACAAAGACCTCCGCGAGCACCATTGCAGGAGACAGCTCGCCCGCTGCCAGTCGGGCTATCTCGCCCGGCAGAGATGCAGCATGCTCCGCTATGTCCTTAAGCGAGGGAGAGCCGCTGCGCCCGGACAATAGCGCGAGCACGTGCGCGATGCGTTCTGTCTTTAAGTAACAAAAGTACCAATCACTGCGTCCCTTAAAAAGGATTGATTTTAAAGCGAATTCGTGGAATTTTTTGCTCTTGTCCGGCATGTCTTTGACATAAATGTCCTATAAAAAGTTATCCACAGCTCCCCCGTCCTTGAGGATTTCATCGGTCATAAAGGTCAACCGATGACCGTTAGTGTAGCACACCCAGGTCAATTGCAAACGGTGGTATTATGTATGCGCAATGGCACGAAAAAAATCCACTTCCTCCCCCGCCGTACCTACGGAGACCAAGCGCGCCATCATTGTCATACTGCTCATCATCATTGGGCTGTTTTTGGTCCTGGCGGCCTTTGGCGCCGCAGGCGTAGCGGGTTCAGATGCATACCGTTTAATAGCGTCACTCCTGGGCATCGGCTACTTTTTGGTGCCGGTACTATTTTTTGTCTTGGCAGGCAATGCATTGCGCCCTAGCCAAGAGGGGTTCTCCCCCATTAAGCTAGCGGCTGCGGGCGTATTTTTTGTCGCCGGGCTTGGGTTTATTCAGATGGTCTCCGAGCGTGGCGGACTCTTGGGTAGCGTCATTGCAGCGCCGGCGCTGCAATATCTCGATATATATGCCGGCGTCATAGTACTCGGTGGCATCTCGCTTATCTCGCTACTCGTTATCCTCGAGGGTAAAATATCCCTCGCTCCGCTGCTTGCCGCGTGGGGCAAAGTCGGTGCGATGCGCGACAAAGGTGCAACCGAGCCCGCCATAAGTGGTTTTGCATTGGACGAAGAAGATGCAGAGAACGAAGAGCCTGTGGAAGATATGGAGGAAGAAGTATCCGCCCCGGCTCCAATGCGCACCCAAAAGGACACCGGCGCTGCGGCTGCGGCGCGCTCCGCACAAATGCTCGCGTCTTTGCTGGGCACCTATACGCCGCCGCCTTTGAGTTTGCTCGAGCGCGACCGCGGCCGTCCGGGCGTCGGCGATATTAAAGGTAACGCCAATATCATCAAGCGTACGCTGCAAAACTTTGGCATACAGGTGGAGCTCGACGAGATATCAATTGGGCCGACCGTAACACGCTACGCGATTAAGCCCGCCGAGGGCGTCCGACTGCAAAAAATAGTCGCGCTCCAGCAAAACCTCGCACTTGCGCTCGGCGGCACAACGATCCGCATCGAGGCGCCGATACCCGGCAAGTCGTTGGTGGGTATCGAGGTACCCAACAGCGCCAAGGTTACGGTGGGGCTCGGGTCGCTCCTGGAGTTGCCGGACTTTAGCAACAACCCCAAGCCGCTGCTTGTCGGTATGGGCCGCGACATCGCGGGCGCAGGACTCTTTGCCAACATCGCCAAGATGCCCCACGGGCTTATTGCAGGCGCCACAGGCTCAGGCAAATCGGTAGTCATCCACACGCTTATTACGTCGCTTTTGTATCGCTGCGGCCCAGCGCAGCTGCGCTTTATCTTTATCGACCCTAAGCGCGTCGAGTTGACGCTCTACCGCGCGCTGCCGCACCTGCTGACCCCGGTTATTACCGACCCCAAAAAGGCGATCGCGGCGCTGCGGTGGGCAGGCAAGGAGATGGAACGCCGCTATAATATTTTGGAAGAGGAGCGCGTTCGCGACGTCGAGTCGTATCACCAAAACGTGCTGACCCCACGGTTGGAAAAGATTAAAAAACAGGGCGGCCCAGAGGAGGGCGAAAAGGTCCCCGAGGCCATGCCCTACATCGTGATTGTTATCGACGAGCTGGCCGACATTATGTCGAGCTACCCTAGGGAGCTCGAGGCCGCTATTGTGCGCCTGGCCCAGATGAGCCGCGCCGTCGGCATCCACTTACTTCTGTCGACTCAACGCCCGTCAGTCAATGTTATTACGGGTCTTATCAAGGCCAACGTGCCCGCACGCGTGGCGCTCCAAGTCGCCTCGCAAATAGACTCCCGCACGATTTTGGACCAGGGCGGCGCCGAGAACTTGCTCGGCGCCGGCGACATGCTCTACATGAGCGCCGATATGGGCAAGCCGGTGCGCTTGCAGGGCGCATTTATATCCGAGCAGGAGGTTAAAAAGGTGGTGGACTTTATCGCCAAAAACAACGAGCCCGAGCTGCCGGTAGATATGGTGCCGCCGCAACAAGGCAACGACGGCGTAGGGTTGGGTAACCATGTAAGCAGCGGTGGCTTTGGCGACGATGGCGAAGAGATAGACGACGATATGTACCAACAGGCGCGCCAGGCCGTGCTCGAGGCCGGCAAAGCCTCTACATCGTATTTGCAGCGCAAACTCCGCATCGGCTACGCGCGCGCCGCCCGCATGATTGATATCTTGGAAGAACGGGGCGTCATAGGCCCCGGCGACGGCGCCAAACCCCGCGAAGTGCTCGAAAAGGGCGGCACCTCTCCTGCTGCTGTAGCTCCGGAAGGTGACGAACTATGACCGGACGGGGAATTTCTTTTGCTCTATTAGTGCTGCTTGGGGTTGGGCTTATTGGATACGGGCTTTTTGAGGCCCGTAAGCTGCTGCAGGGACCTGAGATTACAATCGACTACCCTGCCGACGGCTCGGCGACCTCCTCGGCCTCGGTTGTTATAGCCGGCATCGCCCAAAATATCTCCTTTTTGACCATCAACGACTCCCCCGCCTACGCCGACGAAAGCGGAAACTTTAGTGAGACCCTCACACCGCCCCCAGGGTATACTGTACTGACCGTTGCAGCCACAGACCGTTTTGGCCGCCGGATATCCCGCAGCGTCACTATTAATGTATTAACCTATTGCCCCGCATGAAGAAGGCCAAAGAAAAAAAGCCCGAAAAGACACTAGGTAGCAAGGATAGCAAAGACAGCGCCGCGATAGATGCGGCACTCAACGCTATCAGAACCAAATTTGGTGACGAGTCTATTATGATGCTCGGCGCAACGCCGCGCGTCGATATCGACGTCGTGCCCTCCGGCTCAATAGGCCTCGATTGGGCGCTCGGTATCGGCGGCTATCCGCGCGGCCGCATTTTGGAAATTTACGGACCGGAAAGCTCCGGCAAGACGACGCTCACACTGCACGCCATAGCCGAGGCACAAAAAAAGGGCGGCATCTGCGCGTTTATCGACGCCGAGCACGCGCTCGACCCGGAGTATGCTAAAAAAATCGGCGTGAAATTGGACGAACTCTTGGTGTCACAACCCGACACCGGCGAGCAGGCACTTGAGATTGTCGAGTCGCTTGTACGAAGCGGCAAGATAGACATTATTGTCGTAGACTCCGTTGCGGCACTTACTCCTAAAGACGAGATAGAGGGCGACATGGGCAGCTACCAAGTGGGCAAACAGGCGCGGTTGATGTCGCAGGCGCTCCGCAAACTCACGGCCATAGTTTCTAAATCTAAGACTATCGTCATATTTATCAACCAGATACGCATGCAGATAGGCGTGATGTTTGGCAACCCCGAGACGACCACCGGCGGAAAGGCGCTCAAGTTTTACACCTCTATCCGCTTGGATATCCGCCGCATCGCGCAAATTAAAAAGGGCGAGGAGGTCGTGGGCGGCCGGCACCGCGTTAAAGTGGTCAAAAACAAAGTCGCGGCCCCCTTCCGCGTAACGGAGTTTGATCTTATGTACAACGAAGGCATCTCCACCGAAGGCGAACTCTTGGCCTTGGGCGAGAAGTATGGCGTCATCCACAAGAGCGGCACGAGCTATAGCTTTGGCGAAGAAAAGTTGGGCCGCGGCTACGACGCCTCGCGCACATTCCTTCGGGAGAACAAAAAGATAGCCAACGCGGTACTAAAAGATATTCGTAAGGCACTTGCCACCAACGGCACCACCTCTAAACCTAGTGCAGACGATAAAGACGACACTCCCCCCGAAGAATAACAGTTACCGCAGCGATGGTTTGCCAACTCTTCGTGCGAGTTTTTTGGCGTTACCGTGCGACAACAGGCCGAGGTAAGACTGTATGACAGGGTCATCTTTTTCCAGCTCTGCAGTACGGCGCAGCATCCGCTGCTTTGTAGCGGTACGCAAAACGCGATGATGGGGAAAATGCACCCAACCAAGAAAATCAACGCCGGAGGAAATTGTGCTTATCGAGACTTTGTTCGGGTGGAGAGTAAGTTTGAGCTCATCGCGGAGAAAATCCTCTATCCGAGGCAATATGTTTTGAAGCCATTCCCTATCTCGCGAGAGAAATACAAAATCGTCGGCGTACCTTATATAGTGTCTTGCTTTAAGTTTGTGCTTTACAAATTGGTCAAACTCGTTCATATAAACATTGACCAAAAGCTGGCTCGTGAGGTTGCCAAGCGGCAGACCTTTGCCCGGCGCGGTACTGCTAAAACTCTCCGTCACGCGCCTAACGAGCCAAAGAATGCCTTTGTCCGAGATACACCGCTCCAGTATTCGAGAAAGGACTCCCTGGTCGACAGAGGCGAAGAACTTTTTGATATCGCATTTCAGCACCCAGAGCGTCTTAGTATTGTTGAGGCTTCCTTTATTGATACAGCGCTTAAACGCCCTCATGGCGAGATGCGTTCCTTTATTCGTGCGGCACGAATAGGAGTGGGAGATAAAAGTCCGGTCGAAAAATGGATAAAGTTGCCGGTATAGAGCGTGGTGGAGAAGGCGGTCGCGCACCAGCGCCTTGTGGATACTCCGCGGTTTAGGGTCTGAAATATTGAATGCATAATAGCCTCCGTGTATATATGTCTTGGCCTTTAGCTCGGCATGCAAAACGAGAATATTGTCGGCCAGCCGGTACTGGAACTCGCGCACATCACGCTTCCCTCTTTTTCCTTTTAGAAACTCCCTCCACGCGGCAAGCAAATTATCCGTAGAGATGATATCTTCATAAGTATGCTCGAAACAA
>JAZKAA010000008.1:14044-30098 GCA_040389385.1 Patescibacteria group bacterium
TGATTCCTGTGGTACTCAAGCTCAAAGACGCATACGGCGTCTGGCAGCAACAATTGGTTGACTTTCCGAAGGCTAGTCGCTTTACTCTCGGCAGCAAGATAGACGATATCTTTTTGGCGGCTATCGAATACTGCTTCTTAGCGAGCTATGCGGCAGGTGCGGATAAGCAGGTCTTTCTTGACCGCGGCATATCGAGGGTCGACCTGGTGAAGCTGCTATTGCAGCTTGCTTGGGAGATAAAGGCGATTGATGCGAAGAAGTATACCCGCATCTCCGAGCCACTTGCGGAGGCCGGGAGAATGCTCGGCGGTTGGCGACGCCAGATTGTAAGCAAAACTCCCGTCCAACGGGGACGGGAGAAATAGCGACAGTGGCGAACGGCCAGAAAGCGGTAGTTGTCATCCCAGTCGTTGTCCCACCAATTGAGGTTGAGGTTGCGCTTGGCGTCGTTCCGATTGAGGTACGGCACGTTGCGGTTGCCGTTGACCTTCGCGACGGAACCTTGTGCAAAAGCCCCGTCCATGCCACTGCCCGTTGAATACTCTCCAGGCTGCATCGTATTCGCGACCTTGTGTGTCGCAGAGGGCTTTGCACCAACTGTCTTTATTTTTGACGACCACGCGGCACTCTTTGAAAAGCCGTAACCGTTCAAACTCTCACTCGCGCGGGTTGCGGACAAATTACCCGGAGCCATGACCCTGGATTTTTCACTTGTCGTTTATCAGTATAAAAAGCAAATCCGGCGCATGCAAGAGCATGCGCCGGCGAGGGACCAAGTTTCCAAGGACCCAAGTGCGGAGTCCTGAGGCCTAAGTGGCCGAGGACAGTTTGCGAACGGCCAGAAAGCGGTAGTAGTCATCCCAGTCGAAGTCCCACCAATGGAGGCCGAGGATGCGCCGGGCGTCGTCCCGACCGAGGTACGGCACGCCGCGGTCGCCGAGGACCTCCGCGACGGAACCGAGAGCGATAATCGGGTATTTGCGTTGCTCCTCGGGGTACTTGGCCCCAAAAGCAAGCAGATGCTCGATCTTGGCCGGCTCAAGCGGGTTCTCGGCGTTGATGTTCTTGATCGCCTCGACCGCCTCCTCCGAGGAGATCGTGCGATTGAAGTGAACAACGCGGGTCTCGAATTGCTCGATGCCCTCGCCGACCACCGGGAATTTCTTCGCGGTGATGTCGTCGTTCTTCCAGTCGTAGTTACCGGCGGCGATCATCTGCTCGAGGCTCTGGCCGTAGTCGACCGAGAGCGGAATATTTTCGGGCAGAGCGACGCCGAGCCTCAGCGCCTTACGGACGCTGTCGCGATCGTCGAGACAGGCGTTCGGATCGCAGATGTCGGCAAAGATGCCGCTGGAGAGGAGCCGGTTGAAGCGGTCGGGATTCATACCCTTCTGCCTCATCGTCTCCATCGCCTTGGTCAACTGGCCGTCAGTGAAGATGGTGTCCATGTGGATTCCTCCAGTCTGGATCGCTGTCCCTCTCGGGGAGCGAATGCTAGCTGGCGAAGCACGGATGTGTTCGCCATAGCCCGGAGAGGCCCTTGGTAGAGCCGCTTGGGGCTATGGCGAGTTCGCAAACGTATCAAAGAACTATCCGTCAATTATACACCTTATAACCAAGTTTGTCAATGCAAAAAGAGCGTTCAAAAATAAGGCTTTTTTGGCTATCGCACCGAGCGGTAGCCGCCGTGGACGCCGCGCTTGGAGAGAACTATTTGCCACAAGTGGGTGCCGCGCGAGCGGAACATCCCCGCCATACTCATTAGGTAGTAGCGCCACATCCGGCGAAAGCGCTCATCGTACTTCCCTTGCAGTGTGGGCCATGCGCGCTCAAAGTTGTCGTACCACGCCATAAGAGTGGTGTCGTAGTCGGCACCAAAGTTGTGCCAGTCCTCGACAATAAATTGCCGGTCAATCGCTTTACCTATCTGCCCTACCGACGGCAAAAGCCCGCCGGGGAAAATATATTTTTCTATCCATGGGTCGCTGGTCCTTAAGTCGACACTACTGCCGATAGTATGGAGCAAAAAGAGTCCGTCATCTTTTAAGAGCGATTTCATCTTTTTAAAAAAGGTACGGTAGTTTTTGAGCCCCACGTGCTCAAACATCCCCACCGAGACAATGTAGTCAAACGTGCCGGTGGTAGTGCGATAATCTTCGACCCGTATCTCAATCGGCAGCCCCTTGCACCGCTCGCGCGCAAGCGCGGCCTGCTCTTTGGATATGGTGATACCGACTACCTCGACACCATATTTCTCCGCAGCAAACTTGGCAAAGCTCCCCCACCCGCAGCCCACGTCCAATATTTTTTGCCCGGGCTTCAGCCCCAGCTTTTTGCAAATCAAATCAAGCTTGGCTTCTTGTGCTTCCTCCAGATTGCGCGCAGGGGCCAAGGGCGCACTCCAGTAGCCGCAGCTGTACACCATGCGACTGTCGAGCATCTTTTGGTACAGGTCGTTGCCGATGTCGTAGTGCCTCTCCCCCACAATATGTGCGCGCGACGGGCTCTGCAGGTTAATAAGCGTAGAGCGCAAAAAATGGAAGAGTATCCCGATCTTCTCTACCTTGGTATGAAGCTCGGCGTCAAATATCTTGGTAAAAAATCCGGACATGTCCGCGACATCCCACTGCCCGTCCATATAGCTCTCTCCTACGCCAAGCGAGCCCTTGGCAAACATCCGGTCAAAAGCGGAATCGTCGTGTACCTGTATGTCGGTCCGTGCGGGGCCATTGAACGTAATCCCCGCTATAGCGAGCAGCTCGGCGGCCTTTTCTTTAGCGGTCATCCACCCAGACTACACCTAGAGCGCAAAGCGCGGCAACTGCGCCGGGCGCATGAGATCGCGCGCCAAGGATACACCGGCAAATATGGCCACCAAGAGCGCGAGCTGTACCGGCAGGTGTGCATGGGCAACTGCCGTCCATACAAACTGCGCCGTACCCTGTACCCCCACCTGGGACCAGTTTTCAAACACGCGATGCACCCACACCAACTGCCACAAGGCAACGGCCGAGGCTACCGTGGCGTAGAGCTTAAACGCTGATGCGCTCACTAAGCGGCGCGCGGTATACACTACCCCGACGCTTGCCATTACCTGCTGCTCGATTTTGCTTGTCATGTATATATAAACTAGGGCTTAGTGTGTAAGGTTTCGTAGACTTTTTTGAACTCCTTTTTGGCCCGATGCACGCGTGTCTTGATAGCCCCTACCGAAACGCCCTCCTCTGCCGCCATCTCCTCTTGCGACTTACCGTCGATGAGGAAGCTCGACAGCGCCCGGGCAAACACGCTCGGCATGCGGGTCAGTACAGAGGCCACAAGGTCCTCAAGCTCTTTGCGCTCAAACTGGCGCAGATTTTTATCCGGTATCAAGGCCCATATCTCCTCGTCGAGCTCGGCCGTTTGACTCCACTCGCGCTTTTTCTTGGCGTAGTGGGTCAGCGCCGTATTGATGAGTATGCGATACGCCCAGGAGCTAAACTGTGCCCCCTCCACCTTTTGGAACTTGGCCGCATTGATGTAGATTTTGGTAAAGGCCTCCTGCACAATGTCCTCGGCCTCTTCTTGTGTGCGGATAATTCCTAATGCTTTACGCAAAAAGGGCTGCTCGTACTTGCGCACCAAGAGCGCAAACAGCGAGGGTGTATGTACCGACGCCGCAAGGACTTCCTCGTCGCTTGAGGTATGCGCGCTGTCATCGCCAACTAGATACTCCATATGTGCAGCATACTCCAAAGCGGTCTCTTCTTACAACCGGCGCGGTGGAGCAAAAGTGCCGGACTAAAACTCAATAACCGTCGGCACCAGGTTTGCCGTGGCGGAGACAGTATGTTTGTCACCCTGCAGGTCCGTGCAACTAAGGGTAAAGACAGTCTTGTTGTTGATGACCTTGGTCGGTGCAGGAGTTGGTGTGTTGTCCTTCCCAGAGCTGATGGTGGCACCGGTCGAGTCGACAACACTGCAGGAGCCCGCAGCAACGTTAGCGGTCGTCCACGTAATCGTGGCTGTGTTGCCGGCGCGTATCTTGGCGGTGGTTTCGCCGTTAACGTCGATACTGAGTTGGGCTGCTAAGACGCATTGGTAGTTTTTCATGGTGTAGTCGGTGTTACAGCCGCAATTGCCTTGGGCGTCGCGAGAGGAGTTTGGAATGGGCGCTGTTTGAGCACCCGGGATGTTAAGGCATGCGTCTACTAACAGACACGAAGAGCCCGCCATGATGTACCCCGGCCCGCAGGTGCAACTCGTAGGACCGGACGGAGAAGAGTTGACCGGACACGTGAGCACGCACGAGCCGCCCTGCATGACAAAGAATTGCCCGCAGACACATTGACCGTTCTGCATGGTGGCGTTGGCTGGGCAGATGCAGGTGTTGTCGCCGGGAGTGGAGTTGGCTGGGCACGTCAGCACGCACGAGCCGCCCTGCATAGTGAAAAACTGGTCGCACACACATGAGCCGCTCTTGTTCGTGGCGTGCGCCGGACACCCCACCGTGACGGTGAGTGACGCACCGTAGTTGTTCCACGGGGTCGGGTAACTTTGTGTCTGCACTGCAGGGTAAAAGACATAGCTGCCCGGTGCCGTTGGGACAAAGGTGTAGCTCTTGTCCGTGGGAGGCTGCCAGAGCACGCCCGGCAGTGCGTTGCTGTTGGAGTCGTTCAGTGCCGTCTGGAGGAGTGTGTCGCCCGGTGCTGCAGCGTACGTGCCGTGGATGACGACGGTGTCGCCGACGGTCGCGGTGGCGGGGTTCTGGCCGTTGCCGGTGATGCCGAGGGTGGGAGGGTTGGCAAGGATTTTAACTGGGATGGTGAGACTGCCGCCGCCGTTGCAGGTGGCTGTGTACGTAACAGTGGAGCCCACCTCGCCGGCGGCAGTGACGCCGACCGAGCCGATAGTACCGCCACTGTACACGGCCGAGCCGTCCGGGCCGGTAATAGTTGCGGCACTTGAGTACGGGTACGTTACTTGAGAGGAATTGCAATTTCTGCTATACGCATCGTAGTACGTGATGGTGACGGACGGCGTACATGCATAATCCAATCGCAGCTGATTGCCGCGTATAACCGTTACGCTGCCGGTTTGAGTGACGGCACCGTTATGTTGACGCTCCGCCGCGCCGGTCGATGCCCCAGTAACACTAAATGCGGCGAGATATGGATTGACACAGTACACATTGTTGCCGCACGGACCGCCGGGGCAACCGTATCGGCCACCACCTGACGCCCACG
The DNA here is from genome assembly GCA_040389385.1 of Patescibacteria group bacterium. Classification (GTDB taxonomy): domain Bacteria; phylum Patescibacteriota; class Minisyncoccia; order Phycocordibacterales; family SBAW01; genus GWA1-54-10. The sequence goes on from JAZKAA010000008.1 coordinate 19,270, forward strand.
ACTGTATTTGGGTTGGGTTGGGGTACCCGCCAAAAGCCCCGTAATATGTCGAAGCGGTTTGGCTATCCTGCAGTGCTTGGGCAAATAGCCCGCCCCCTCGTGACTGGTCGGATATAAAGATAGCGCCGCCGATAAGCAGGACGACGCCCAGCATAGACAACAAAAGGTGGGTATCAAAATGCAGATTCTTCATAAGTACCGCCGTTACATAGCTACCCTACTATTGTATATCGATTTCTGGTGAGTCTAAAACTCAATAACCGTCGGCACCAGGTTTGCCGTGGCGGAGACAGTATGTTTGTCACCCTGCAGGTCCGTGCAACTAAGGGTAAAGACAGTCTTGTTGTTGATGACCTTGGTCGGTGCAGGAGTTGGTGTGTTGTCCTTCCCAGAGCTGATGGTGGCACCGGTCGAGTCGACAACACTGCAGGAGCCCGCAGCAACGTTAGCGGTCGTCCACGTAATCGTGGCTGTGTTGCCGGCGCGTATCTTGGCGGTGGTTTCGCCGTTAACGTCGATACTGAGTTGGGCTGCTAAGACGCATTGGTAGTTTTTCATGGTGTAGTCGGTGTTACAGCCGCAATTGCCTTGGGCGTCGCGAGAGGAGTTTGGAATGGGCGCTGTTTGAGCACCCGGGATGTTAAGGCATGCGTCTACTAACAGACACGAAGAGCCCGCCATGATGTACCCCGGCCCGCAGGTGCAACTCGTAGGACCGGACGGAGAAGAGTTGACCGGACACGTGAGCACGCACGAGCCGCCCTGCATGACAAAGAATTGCCCGCAGACACATTGACCGTTCTGCATGGTGGCGTTGGCTGGGCAGATGCAGGTGTTGTCGCCGGGAGTGGAGTTGGCTGGGCACGTCAGCACGCACGAGCCGCCCTGCATAGTGAAAAACTGGTCGCACACACATGAGCCGCTCTTGTTCGTGGCGTGCGCCGGACACCCCACCGTGACGGTGAGTGACGCACCGTAGTTGTTCCACGGGGTCGGGTAACTTTGTGTCTGCACTGCAGGGTAAAAGACATAGCTGCCCGGTGCCGTTGGGACAAAGGTGTAGCTCTTGTCCGTGGGAGGCTGCCAGAGCACGCCCGGCAGTGCGTTGCTGTTGGAGTCGTTCAGTGCCGTCTGGAGGAGTGTGTCGCCCGGTGCTGCAGCGTACGTGCCGTGGATGACGACGGTGTCGCCGACGGTCGCGGTGGCGGGGTTCTGGCCGTTGCCGGTGATGCCGAGGGTGGGAGGGTTGGCCAAAATGGTGACTGGGACGCTAAGAGCAACGGCGGCATTGCAGGCAACTCTATAGACTTGCGTCGAGCCCACCGGGCCCGTTGGAGTAACTGATATCGAGCCGTTTATGCCTGTAGACAACACCGCCCCATCGGGGCCTATCACCTGGGCGTCGCTGGAGTAATAGCGCGTCTGCGGCGCATAGGGCTGACATTTTCTGTGACTATCATATGTCTCAATGTACTGGATGGTTATATACGGTTGACATGCCCAGTCGAGCGTTACTGGATCGCTGCCGCGCGAGGTTGCGCTGCCCGAGTTGGTTACGGCACCATTGTTGTATCCAAGCGCCGCACCCGAGGAGGGGCCGCCGGAGATGCTCATGACCGATGTCGCAGGGTTGGCACAGTTAGGAGTAGCACCACATTGGCTGACGCCGCATCCATACCGCTGATTGGAGTTTGCCGAGACCGCTACGTACGTAGGCGCCGGCCAACCGCCGTAGTTGGCATAGTAGTTTGCCCAGTAGGTTGAAGCCGTTTGTGTCTCTTTCAACACCTGGCTTAGCAGCCCTCCGCCCCGCGACTGGTCGGAGATAAAGATAGCGCCGCCGATAAGCAGGACGACGCCCAGCATAGACAATAGAAGACGCGTATCAAAATGCAGATTCTTCATAGTGTCACTATATAAAACAGTACCCCTCTATTGTATATCGGAAATTTTGCGGGTAGTATGCTGTCTATGGCAATGCTCGAATATAATGAAATTCTCAACAAGAAGGTAATACTCCTCGACGGCGAGCCGTACGAGGTATTGGACGCGCACGTCTTCCGCAAGCAGCAGCGCAAGCCGGTCAATCAGACCAAACTGCGGCATATCATTACCGGCAAAGTGACCGAGCAGGCCTTTCATGTCTCGGAAAAGGTCGAGGAGGCCGACCTCTCCACCAAAAACGTAAAATTTCTTTACACGAACAAAGGCGAGCAGTGGTTTTGTGCGGACAATAACCCCGCCGACCGCTTTATGCTCTCCGACGACACCATCGGCGTCGGCGGCAATTTTCTTAAGCCCAACATGCTGCTGGAAGCGCTCGTGTTTGATGACAAAATAATCGGCGTCAAATTGCCTATCAAAATAGACCTGGTGGTCAAAGAGGCGCCGCCTGCGGTCAAGGGTGACACCGCCCGCGGCGGCAGCAAAGAGATCGTTTTGGAAACCGGCGCACGCATCCAAGCCCCCCTCTTTATAAACGAGGGCGACATTGTCCGCATAAACACGGTGGACGGCGTCTACACCGAGCGCGTGGACAAGAAATAATTTATTTAAACGGTTTGGCGGATTTCCATGCCATCTCAAACATGGCGCGCATGCTGTCGGCGATTGTTTTGTCCTCTATCCGCACGACAAACATATTGAGCCCTTGCAGGCGGAAGAGAGCCACTACATCGTCATAAATAACGGCGTCATTTTCGAGCCCCTCTACCGTGGCCGTGCGTGCGGCATAGGTCGGGCCTACTACTTTGGCCACCAGCCGCGCATAACGGCGCGACTCTTTGGTGTCGGCGATTATCTCGCGCACACCTGCGCCGTTTGCTCCCATTGCCTCGGCCACCTCCATATTGGTGTCGTGAAAGGGCCCATACACACTACCGATGTTGGACCACAGGCGTGCGCTGCGCGCCTTTTTCATCTCACGATAAATATGTCTGATGCCCTCCTCGCCCTCAAATATCTGCACCTGCGGGCGGCCCATGGTGTCGGCGCGCATTGCGGCGAGTTTGGGCAGTTCAGTCTGCAAGGTGGAGAGATTTTTCTTGAGCCGTTCCTCGAGCATGTGCGGGTCAACCGCGCGGTAATACTTTTTGTTATTTAAAGAAACGTGCTCAAAAAGCCCCTGCTTAATAAGCTCGTCTATATGCAGATACACCGTCGGGCGCTTGAGCCCGCTCTTGCGGGCCAAGTCCTGCACAGTAGTGGTGCCCATGGCCAAGCCTGCCAAGTACACTTTGGCCGACTTCTCCCCTATCCCCAGAGACTCGAGCAGTTTGATATTCACCCCCGTAGCTTAGCAAATACATCCTATTTTGTCAATATTTCTGACAAATAAGCTCTATAATTTCCTTATTCCAAGGCTTATTTTGACTTTATTTTGTGTAAATTGAGAATCAATACTGACACTAAAGCTGCTTTGTCCTAAACTCGCGCCAGAAGTCCGGGCAATCCTGCCCTACCAAATAGGAGAGGTGTTATGGACACGAATAGGTTCAAGATAGAAAACGGTCGCATCGTTGAGTTGGGCCCGCAGGTCATCCTTATGGAGCTCCCCGACTTTAAGGAATTGGCGAAACTTGATGAGGAAGTATGGAAAGCTGACACAAAGTGGAACCTGCTGTTGCCGACACTTGGTCTGGTAATCACTATGCTTCCAATTATTGAGTTCTTTGTTGAACTCTTGCTGTACAAAACCGAAGTGGCGGCTTGGCCTAAGTTGCCGGGTCTAAACTTCTTGTCGTGGATGATGAGCCTAGCGCAGCCTGACGGAATAGTCGCGGCTGTGATCTTTGGATTCCTACTCTTGGGATGGATTGCCGATCGCCTGTTTATCCGCCCTAAGCGCAAAAGGATTCAGGCGAAATTCGAGCGAAAGCGACAAGCCATATTGTCAAAATACGGCGACTACAAACTCGACGAGGTTACCACCACTCTGGACAGCCGCAGTTGGAGGCCCAAGAAGTACGTACTTGTGCCAAAGGAGTGAGACGGGGAAAAATTTGTTGAGCAGATCTTATTTGTTTGCTTTTGCCTCGTACTCATCTTCTATAGAGTGGTAAGCCCGATTATTCTGATTGGAGGCCTAATCGTTTTCGCTTATCTACTAGGACATTAAAAGCCCCAGCACTAGGCCGGGGCTTTTTTATTTCACACAGACTAGCGGATTATATACGGGAGGAGCGCCATGAAGCGCGCGCGCTTGATTGCTTCAGCCAGGTTGCGCTGCGCGGGGGCGCTAAGCGTCGTGCGGCGGCGCGGCAAGATTTTACCGTGCGGATTGATAAAGCGCTTTAACACCTCGGTGTCTTTGTAGTCAAAGTGGGTTATTTGGTTGGTTGTAGAGTCTTTCATACTTTTGTTGATTAAAATGGAATGTCGTCGGGGTTAATATCTTCCTGCGGATAGTCTATTGCGTCGTCTTTAGGTGCCGATTGCGGAGCCTCTGCGTCGCTTGTGCGGCCGCCAGCAGGAGCACCACCGGAGCCTCCCCCTGCACGTGCGCCAAACTCGACACGCTCGGCAACCACCTCGGTGCGGTACTGCTTGCCCTTGCCGGTTTTATCCTCCCAGCTGCGGGTCTGAATGCGGCCGTCAATGAGTGCCGAGCTGCCCTTTTTAAGATACTGCGCGCTGGTCTCCGCCTGGCGGCCAAACACCACCACGTTGTGGAACTCCGGCACGTTTTCCCACTGCTCGCCCTTTTTGACCCGGCGGTTAGTCGCAAGGCCAAACGACGCTACCTGGATGCCGCTCGGGAGCGACTTAAGCTCCGGATCGCGGGTGAGATTGCCAAAGAGGATTACTTTGTTCATGTCTTTATACTACACCTCTAAATGCTCTCGGGTGCAACCAGGGCCTCGATAGACTTGTCGAGCTCCTCCTGGCTTACCTCGGCCGGCTTTTCCGGCGCGCTGGTCGGCTTCTTAAGCGTCTGGCCCTCCAGGCGGTCGCTTGTGTAGACCGCGCGCGCTACAGGGGCCTTTATCTCCTCGCGCGTCGTCGATATAACGAGCGAGCGGAGCACCTCGCGTGTGCCATGGAGCGACTCTAAGAGTGCTGCGGCAGTAGCACGCTCCGCTGTAGCAAACTTGATCGAGCCAAAGTACGCCTCGCTGTACTTCTCGCGTTTGCCCTCGCCGGCGCGCTCTATCACGTATGCCAGCTGCATCTTTTGCGGAGCAACCTCCTTGATAATTTCTGCACTTTCCCCATTTTGGGGCGCGGCCAAATAAGATTTAATTTTGTCTACTACCGCCGAGACACCCCCGTCCCCCACCGTCGGCACAATATGAAAGGCCGCCTCATATATGGGCGTTGTATCGGCCGGCGCTTGGGTAGAGGCCTCGGCGGCCTGCGCTGTTTCTGCCATGGGGATACCTTAGCAGAGCCCCTCTAGAAATGCAATCCTGCGGACTCACCCAAGCCATACTCCTCCTCTATCTCTATGCCTGCCTCTTCTATCATCGGGCGTGGCACGTGCTTACGCAGCGGTAACTCGGGGATAAAAAACGACGCAACGACAGCACACACGACCAGCACCGTCGTCACCACGTACACCTGGTCAAGCGCCGGAGCAAAACTCAAGTGCTGTGTTTGCAGCCCGTAGTTAAAGAGTCCGCCCAAGAGCGCCGTGCCCACGGTGCCGCCGACGGAGCGAAATAGTTGCGTCGTTGCAGTAACGACGCCGAGGTAGCGGGCCTCAAAGGCGTTTTGTACCACAATATTAAACGCGGAGAACGACACGCCCATACCGAGCCCCGTCACGACCATTTTGCCCGCAAGCTCCCAATAGCCCGTCTGCGCCGAGAGCATCGAGAGCAGGTACATACCCACGGCCGCCACCGCCATGCCACCGATGATAATCCACTTGTAGCGGCCGGTGCGCGAGATTATCTGGCCGGAGACGGCCGAGGCTATGACTGCCCCTAGCAAAAGCGGCGTAAGTACAAGGCCCGAGTTGGTGGCGGAGAGCCCGATGACATTTTGAGCAAAGAGGGGTAAAAACACTATCGCGCCAAACATTCCGCACGAGCTAAAGAACACCGCCGCCACCGAGCCGCTAAACGCGCGGTTTCTAAAGAACCGCAGCGGCAGTATCGGGTCCTCCGCACGGCTCTCCACCCACAAAAACGCGGCCAACAACACAGCACTTAGTGCAAACAATCCGAGTATAAGCGGTGAGAGCCATGGGTATGTGCTCCCGCCCCACACCACCGCAAGCAAAAACGGCAAGAGCACACACGCCAACAGCCCCGCGCCGAGATAATCAACCGGGTGCTCCTGCCTGTGGTGCACAATCTTGGGCAAGAGCCAGTAGATAACGCCAAAGGCGATGAGCCCGAGCGGGATGTTGATGTAAAAGATCCAGCGCCAGCTTGCCGTGTCGGTTATCCAGCCGCCGAGTAAGGGGCCAATGATGCTCGAGAGTCCCCACATAGCGCCGATAAGGCCCTGCCAGCGCCCGCGCTCGCGCGGAGAAAATAGATCCCCCACAATAGAGAAGGAGTTGACCATAATCGCGCCTGCACCAATGCCTTGCACGCCGCGGTACAAAATAAGCTCTAGCATCGACTGCGCCGTGCCCGAGAGCGCGGACCCGACAAGAAATATCGCAATACCAAAGAGATAAAAGAATCGCCGTCCGTGTATATCGGAGAGTTTGCCGTAGAGTGGCACCGTAATGACCGACGCAAGCATATATGCGGTAAACACCCAGGAAAGGTGCTCCAAGCCGTGCAGCTCCCCGACTATTTTTGGGAGGGCGGTCGAGACAATGGTTTGGTCGAGTGCCGCGAGCAGCATCGCGAGCATAGCACCGAGCATGGCGCTGGCCTTGGGGTTACGCAAAAATGTAGGCATCACACTAAGTATATCAAATTTGGAAAATACGTTGAAAATTAAGGCTCGTTTGGTGGGTGACCTCTTCTACCTCAAGGCCCTTTAGGGCGGCGATTTTGCCTGCCACCTCGGCAACATAGAGCGGCTCGTTGCGCTTGCCGCGATAGGGCGCAGGCGCAGCAAATGGTGCGTCGGTTTCTATCAGCATTCGCTCCATGGGACACACGCGAATAGAGTCGTCGTACATGTTCGTAAACGTAACCGGCCCGGGAAATGACAAGTAACACCCCAGATCGAGATATTTTTGTGCGAGCTCGCCACTCACCGTACAAAAGTGGATGATGACCGGCACACTTTGCGCTATGGCAGTCTTTTGCAAAAGACTATAACAATCGTCATGCGCGTCGCGGCAGTGCACAATCAGCGCCTTGCCCAGCCGCTCGGCCAACTCGATATGCGCCAAAAACTTTTCGTGCTGGCCGGTTTTGTCGGAGCGGAAGTAGTCCAAACCACACTCACCTATGGCCACAACCTTAGGATGACCGGCTAAGTGCTCATAGTCTTTAATATCAAACTGCTCGCTGTGGTTGGGGTGGCAGCCCACGCTCGCGCGCAAAAAGCTGTGACCCTCTGCAAGCGCAATGGCCGCTTTGCTCATTTCTAAATCTGTCCCAACAACAATAGCGCCCATGCCCGCCTCCTGCATACGCGCCAAGACCTCCGCCCTATCGGCGTCATATTGCGGCATCTGCAGGTGGCAGTGTGCGTCGGTGAGCTTAAACATTGAGTCGCGGAAATAGATTCTCCGGTTTTTTATTTTCGACTACAGCTTTTTTAATCGCCTCGTTGGTTGCGGGCATCAGCGGGTGGAGCATGCGGCCTATTGCATATAACTCCTGAGTTAATTCTGTAATTAACTTCTTTCCTGCCGCTTCATCAGTTTTTACAAGTTTAAATGGTTCTGTTTCGGTGATTTTTTGATCGAGATGATGTATAGCCTCCCACACATAGTCCGCTGCTTTGGCAAACTCAAAGTTCTCCAGCGTGCTGGTGTACTCAGGGGCAAAACCCGCCGGCTCGGGTCGCACCCCCTCGGCCAAGTACGTCTGCGCCAGTTGCATTATGCGTGCAACAAGGTTACCCAAGCCATTGACCAACCCGGCGGTGTACCACTCGTCTAACTTGTCCCATGTCATGTCGCTGTCCTCAAATGGGTGCACGTGGCGCAGCAACAGATAGCGCGTGGCATCGGTGCCGTACTTGGCCACCAACTCGTTGGGGCTGATGACATTGCCCAAACTCTTGCTCATCTTTTGTCCGCCGCTGGTTATAAACCCGTGATAAAAAACGGTGTCGGAGTTTTTGACTTGGGCAGATATTAACATCGCCTGCCACATAATGGACTGAAAGCGCACTTGGTCTTTGCCCGCCACCTGCACAACGTCGCCGCCCTCCCAAAACTTTTTAAAATCGTCACCGTCAGGCCAGCCCAAAGTCGAGATGTAGTTGGTGAGCGCGTCAAACCACACGTACATCACTTGGCTGTCGTCGCCCGGCACCGGCACGCCCCAGTGCAGGCGCGAGGCCACGCGCGAGATGCTAAAGTCCTCTAACCCCTCCTCTACAAACTTTAACGCCTCTTCTCTGCGCCACTCGGGCACAATACTGCCCGGGCGCGACAGGTACTCCACAAGTTTTGCTTGGTAGTTGCTAAGCCGGAAGAAATAATTTTCTTCCTCCAACTCAATCGGCGTCATGTTGGGGTGATTGGGGCACTTACCATTGACCAAATCAGACTCTCTTAAAAACATTTCATCGCCCACGCAGTACAGGCCCTTGTATGTCTTTTTGTATATATCCCCCGCCTGCTCACAGCGCCGCCAAATCTCCTGCGCCGCGGCGTAATGTCCGGGCTCGGTGGTGCGGATAAAACGGTCGTAGGACAGGTCAAGCGCAGCCCCCAGCTTTTGGAACTCGCCCGCGTAGTGGTCAACGTATGTGCGCACATCTTGGCCGCTTTTTTGTGCGGCCTCTAATATCTTTTGTCCGTGCTCATCGGTGCCGGTGTTAAAAAATACGTCTGTACCCATCAAGCGCTTATAGCGCGCCAGGGTGTCGGCCTGCACAAACTCAAGTGCGTGCCCAATGTGCGGCTTGTCGTTGACGTACGGCAGGGTCGTCGTTAGGTAGAAGGGCTTTGCCATAAGATAGACCCTACTTCTTATCCCCCTCCGGGGTCAACCCGGCGCGTGCGAGCGCCCGGATCTTATCTTTATCAATGTCACCGACAAACTCCTGCAATGCCGCCGCCAAGGGGGCCGACAACAGTACGCCCAAAAAGCCGGCGAGTTTGAGCCCGATAATAAGCGCCAAGATAACCAATAGCGGAGGTACACCGACCACCTTTTTGACCACCACCGGGTAGATAAGGTTGGCCTCAAACTGCTGGACAATGACGTAAAGCCCCGCCACAAGGAGCGCCGCCGTCACGCCGCCGTCGGCAAAGGCGATAGTAAGCGCCGGTATGCATGCGAGTATCTGGCCAAAGACAGGTATGAGCTCAAACACGCCGGCCAACACCGCAAGCAAGAGCGCGTTGGGTATGCCGAGTATCGTCAGGCCCAAATACAAAAGTACGCCGACGATCACACCCAACACTATCTGCCCCTGCATCCACTTGCCTATTTTGCCCTGCGAGCGCTTCCACAAATGCAGTACGTAGGCCTGATTTTGGGTCGGGGTGATAACGCGCAAAAAGTCGTCGACGCCCGTCTCCTGCACCGAGAGGTAAAAAGAAAATACGACGATTAGGATAAACGAAGTCAGCCCACCGAAAAATGCCGAGAGTGTGGTAAAGACGCCGCCGGTCGTGTTGGTGAGAGTCGCGGAAATGTTGTGCAAGAGGTCGCTGGTGGAAACAACATCGCCCACGTTGCCCCACGGCAACAGGCCGTGCGTAACATCGGATATATTGAGCCCCGAGAGCGTCGCAGGCAGACGGGTAAGAAAGTTGGCCGCGTCGTTGAGTACCGGCGGAATAAAGAGGAACAGAAGCGTAAAAAAGAGCGCCGCGACACCCACGTACGTGATGATGACCGCCAGCACGCGGTGTATGCGGTAGCGGGTCAAAAAGCGTATAGCAGGCTCGGCCGCTGAGGCAATCACTATGGCTGTGAGCAATATCAGCACCAAGTCGCGCAAAAACCATAGCAGCGCAAGCAAGAGGCCAAACAGGATGACCTTGACTATAGAGCCGGTCGAGATGTGGACGTTGATGTCCCGCTCACTCATGCGCTTACTCTACCATATAGACCCGCTTGGTGTGGTGTGGTATTGTCGGGGCGGACAGCAGGGAGATCGTCCTATGCGCAGTATTAGTAGTTTCCCAAAGCGGGATCAGTATACCCGCTGGCACAACGAACGACCGGTCAAAGATATACATGAGCTGCTGGAGTTGCTCAGACCTGGTCACCACGACTCAACCGACGGCCGCTATATCAAGATTGATGGCCACAAAGTCGAGGTGCAGATTGGTTGGTTTACCTACGGTAGCAGCGGTGGGGACCGCAGTGGCTTCCACTACTACCAGGTCGAACAAAAAACCGTCGACGAGTTACGTAAAAACGCCTGGGTGGCTCCTCGCCGTATCTCCCGCGTGGGGTACACCGAGACTCAGCACAATAAACTTGGCCTTACGAATAAAGGCGAGGGAGAATTCAAACGCTTCCTTGCAGAACAGGAAGAGAAGGCTAAAGCACTGCTTGTGCCAGGAAAGCATTCAAAATTTAGCGCACTGTTTGAGCGCTACGATCATGGGCGCACCTACGGCAAGTACGGAGAACTTTATTTTCTATTCCGTACTCCTATGGACGAGCGCGTACGCGTATTCCCCCGGCTCAAAAAAGTTCGGAAGCTCCGCAAAGCCGCCTAACAAGCGGCTTTTTTATTCCCTACCCTGCTTGATGCGGCTGCCGAGATACTCAGGGAGT
>JAZKAA010000009.1:0-1844 GCA_040389385.1 Patescibacteria group bacterium
ATATCCGGCCTGTAGTCACGCACCGCTTCGTACAAGGGCTCAAAGTCATGCTCGTGGACGAGCACCACTCGGCAGTCCCAACCGGCGTTGCGCACAAGACCGGCAAGATAAAGGATCCCCAGCGGCTCGATGCTGTAGTAGCGAGCCGCTAAGATGATTCGCTTTCGCATCGATCACTCCATGTTGTCTGTTGACATTTCTGCTCTTAACCCTAACTTCAAAGAGCCCCGCCAAGCACAATACCACGAGTGCGCGGTGTAGAACTCTTGTTTTTATTTGTGGTCGTGGTGTTTTGCAAAGTACGAGTCGGGGCGCTTCAAAAGCTCCTCCGGACTCCCGTGCTCAACTACGGTGCCTCTATCCAACACCAAAATTTCGTCGGCGTTTTCTACCGTGGAGAGACGGTGGGCAATAATCAATACCGCCACCTTACCGTGCAAGTTGCGTATCGAGTCCTGTATCAATCGCTCGGAGTCCGTATCAAGCGCAGAGGTTGCCTCATCAAGCACCAAGACCTTCGGCGCCCCCGCAAGCGCGCGCGCCAATACAATACGCTGGCGTTGGCCGCCGGAGAGAGTAATGCCGCGGTCGCCCACGTTGGTGTCAAAGCCCTCTGGCAATGTTTGTATAAAGTCATAAATATTTGCCGCTTTGGCCGCACGTTCAATCTCGGCACCCTCCATGGCAGGCCGGAAAAACCGGATATTGTCCGCTATGGTGCCGTTAAAAAGAAACGGCTCTTGTGCAACATAGGCAAAGTTGGAGCGCCACTCGGGCAGCGGTATCTCTTGTACCTTAACGCCATCAAGGGTAAGCGTACCTTCTTGCGGCGAAAAGAGCCTCAATACAATATCGGCCAGTGATGTTTTCCCTGCGCCGGACGGCCCGATAAGCGCCAAAGTCTCTCCCGGCCGGAGGGTAAAGTCGACTCCCGTGAGCGCCGGCGCGCCTTGATACGCAAGCGCGAGCCCTTCTCCGCGCATTTCGCGCTCAAAGACAAACGGCTTGCCCATCCCAGGACGCGGCTCAGCCTCTTTGTCGAGCAGAGCCTTAAACCGCCCGATACTCGATGCATAAGGCGAGAGCTCGCTCACCACATGCAGGCCCGACTGACCCGACTCCAAGTAGGTAAATATTTTTTGGATAAGGTAGAGCGTCGCCCCAAAAGAAATAAGCGAAAAGTCGGGCGAGTGATAACTCACCCAAAACGCCACAACAATAAAAAAGAGGGTAAACGGCTGGAAGAGCGCGCTGGAAACCGCCTTCATAAGAGCTATGCGCACTTGTCCGCGCAGACGCAAGCGCATATGCGCGTCCGTACTTGCAAATAGCTCGGGCTCCATGGCCGCTGCTTTGATCGATTTCATACCTGCAACCTGCTCGGACAATGTTTGAGCGATGTCCTTCTCGGTATATTGCACAGCATCGGCAGCGCGTTGTATACGTCGCAATATCGGGCGGATAATTACGAGCAGTACCGCGCCTCCGACAAATGTAAACAAGGTTGTCGTAGGCTGGATATTGAGCGCAACAAGCAGATACATCAGGAATCCACTGAACGACTCTATAATTTGGCCAATGGATGTAAGCAGGGTGCTGGTGTTTTGTACGTCGCGCACCAATGTGTTTTGTATAGTCCCCGTTTTAGTTCCGACAAAAAACGGCCACGAGGCACGGAGCATGCGCGAGAGCAAATCCCGACTCTCTTCATAAAAAAAGTCCGCTGTTATCCACCCGCGGATATAACCGAAAAGTACCGTCGAGCACGCCCTCAGGACAAACAGGCCGAGGATAAGGTACAACAATGTTGTAAAGGTAAACGGAATATGCGCAAATTGTGCGAC
>JAZKAA010000009.1:1854-10361 GCA_040389385.1 Patescibacteria group bacterium
TGGAGCACGTGCGAGATGGCGTCGGTCGGGGCGGCACCATCGCCGATCAAAAAACCAAGCAGCGGAATAGCCGCGTTAATGCCGATACCCTCGAGTATGGCGCTGACAAACCCGAGCACGACCAAAACCGCTATATGCCAGCGGTATTTGCGGAATGTGCGCCAAAGAACAGCAAATGTGTTAGGCGCTTTCATGTTGCATGTAACTTACACTTTATAATTACCAAAAGCCTCATTTAGTTTCTAGGATCTTCCGTAGCGGTCCTCAATCCTCTCTATATCATCCTCGCGGTAGTTACCCCGTATTATTTCCACCAAGACGGCGTCCGTGGGTCCACCCACAAGCCGGTGGACCTCCCCTTGCGCGATGTTCACCTCTTTGCCTTGCTCCAGTTTCCGTAACGTACCATCTTTCCCCTCAATACTTGCGTCTCCGTCCATTAAGTACCAACTTTCTGAACGTTCCCTATGCAACTGCAGGCTGGTTGCCTCACCCGCCTTTATGTGTAAAGTTTTTAGAGCCCACCCCGGACCTTGTGCATGTATGACGTATCCTCCCCACGGACGTTCTATAAAATCCATAAGACCAACTGTACTATAAAATCACACTGGCTGCTTACTCCCAGACTTGTTTACCGCCGGCACGTATCTGTTCTATTACACGCTCCGCCTCTTGAAGTTCGGCAAGGGAATCAATATCGATATCGCGCCATTTATCAAACTGAAGCGGATAAATGTTCTGGCCGCTCATCGAGTGGAGCGACGTAATTACATCGGTCCGCACAATATCCACATAGCCGGAGTGACGCCATACCGGCGGCAGCAATTGGCGCGGCATATTATAGGCCTCGGGATATTTTTTAAACACCTCGGGGAAGGCGTCCACTAGCAAAGGTTTAAGCAGGCCGTTCTCACCGAGTGTGTACATTTTAAAAGGCGTGTGTAAGGGCTCGCAGATGGAGCGCACCGACTGCGCTTCAGGGTGGGTGACAAGGAGCTCGACCCCCCTGTCTATATCAGCCGCTTTTTTAAGCGGCGTCGTCGGCCGCAGATGCACAACCGCGTCGGGTATGTATCCCTCGCGGCTTTTAAGCTCGGCAAGGAGGTGCTCAAACACGGGCAAATCGGGAGTGTCATCCCCAGCCAACTCAGCAGGACGCATAAACGGCACCTCGACTCCTTGCGACTTTGCGTACTCCGCCATCTCTGCATCGTCAGTTGAAATGACAAGCCGTGTGATGGTCTTAGCGTTTTTTGCCGCCTCTATCGTGTAGCACATCAACGGCTGGCCTGCGCACGGGGCTATACTTTTTTTTGGAATCGACTTCGATCCTCCCCGCGCCACAATTACTCCCAAAATATTACGGCTCATGCAGCTATTGTAACCGCCACAGCATCCCCCGGGGCTATTGACATTATCAAAAAGTTAAATTACAATAATTTTGGCTAAATGGCCTTTGTATTCATCATCCGCAGGGGAGAAGCCCGTGTTTACATTTGCTATCGCCCTAACACTTGTCGCCGTGTGCGGCATGACTGTCGAGGGGCTCCTGCGCAAGGTGCTCCTAAACCATAAAGCGTTCACCGAACGGGAGCTACTCGTAACCAAGTGCGGCATCGCAGCACTTGTCAGTTGGGTCTGGTACCTGTGTGTCGGCGGCACTTGGAACGCACTCGCACCCCAGCACTTCAACCTACCACTATGGCTTGCGGCACTTGCGGTAGTCACCGCACTCAATGTTGTCATTCAGTTTACCAACGTGAGAATGACGCGCATTGCCGACGTCTCGTTTGTCACGCCACTTGCTGGCATGACGCCGGGGCTGGTCATAGGCTCGGCGCTCCTTATTGGAGAGCGGCCCGGGTGGCCAGGAATAGTGGGCGTGGCACTTATCATGATAGGTACCTACACCCATCTCCGCGAGGGAGCGCCGTTGCGCGAGTACTTCATGCCGCTATACGTATGGCGCGCGGTACAAAGCACCGCCGGCTTACCGCCCGAAGAACAAAAGAAGCGGCGCGTGCTGCGTCTTGCGTATCTTGGCGCACTATGCTCGACAGTGGCGCTTATCGGTGACGGCCTTGTAGGGCGCCACGGTGACGTGACACTCGCAGTAGCACTCGAGTTGAGCGCGCTGTGCGGCATCTTTACCTTGTTTCCACACACTGCCAAGGGTGAGGGCGTCTTCGTCCCCTTCCATGCGCGGTTTGTCAAACATGGGGGAACCCTCGTTGCACTCGGCGTCGCATTTGCGGTGCCGTTCATCATGCTGGGGCTCGCTTTTCGGCTTGCTCCGATTGCCGATATCGCTGCGCTCAAGCGGCTTGCCATCTTTGGCACGGTGGTCGGCGGGGTATGGTTGCTTGGCGAGCGACAAAAACTCCGGCGGGTACTACTTGCAGGGATTATCGTGGCGGGAGCAATGTTCATCGCCTTCGACCCCGCACCTGCAGTAATACTTGAAAGCATGGACCAGTACCTCATGAAACTCACCGGACGGTAACGCCCGATGCCAATAAAAAATTAGCCTCTCCTGAAGTAAAAAGGAGGGGCTGTTTTATTTTTGCAAACAGTTATGCCGCGGGCAAAGTTGCTTCATCCACACCACGAGCGTCCAACACCATCTCGGCAAATTCCCGTATCGCTCCGGCACCGCCGGCTTTTGTTAGTTGAATGTCAGCGATTTTTTGTACGACGCGGCGCGCGTTGGCGGGTACCACCTTCAATCCAGCTTTTTTCATCGCCTCAAGATCAGTACGGTCGTCGCCAACGTAGGCACAATCCTCCCATCGCAAACCTTGCTTATGTAGCCACGCTTCGAGCGACGCCACTTTACCGCCTTTTTTTAGCTCACCTGTAAAGTAGTCAACAGGGGTCCACTCACCATTTTTGACTGCGGGCAAATCATTTATTTTTTTAACAATACTTGGTAGAGGTTCGTTTTCCCCCGACGCAAAAACAACTTTGAGTCCAAGGGCGCGCAAAAATGATATGCCCTGACCATCCTGCAAACTGCGAATTTTGAGTACTCCTACGCTATTATCCGGCAATGTAATGCGGCTCTCGTTGCCATCAAACAAAACGCCGTCACCGTCAAAGATAACGCCCGTGAGTGTCTTTAGCTTATCTGTTGTTGCCATGATGCTGTCTAAAAGCGCTTGAGCTTTTTGCGTTGGACTTCCTCGACCGGCAAAATTTGCTGTCGCTTATACGTAAGGGATTTATAGGTTGCAGCGAGGTCCCGCACAAGCCGCCGCAGACCGTCGGGCTCCAAACTAGCGGCGTGGTCAGTGCCCTTCCATGTACGATCGAGTGTAAAGTGTCGCTCTATATAACGGGCACCCAATGCATAAGCCACCATATCTACCGCGATACCGTTATGATGTCCGGAAAAGCCAATATCTTTGACCACGTCGCCATAGGTTTCCTTCAACCTCTTTATCTCAAGAAGACTTACATCATCAAATTCAACTGGATAGCCGGAGGTGCATGCGTACAAAACAACATCTTTAGCCCGGCCTTTTTCAACCATAAAGTCGACAATGGTTTTTTCTTCGGCCTGAGTCGTCATGCCAAGCGATATGTGTATGTCTCCTCTGTACTGTTCCGCGAGGTAACCCAGTATATCAAATTTGAGGTTACAGGCGGAGGGTATTTTAATCATAGCCGGGTTGAGTGCGGCAATCTCTTTTGCGGAAGTCATATCCCAGACCGACGTCGAATATTCGATGCCGACGGCCTCACAATATTTTTTTAGCTCAGCATGCTGCGCAGCTGAAAATTCCAAAAACTCGCGATGAGCCCCGTACGTATCGCCGTAACTGTTGGCAGGGTTGGGGTGCGGGGCATTGTACTCTTCTGGGCTGAGTAACTCTTTATTTGTGCGTTTTTGAAACTTAACCACATCCGCTCTACAAAAGCTCTTAGCCATGAAGATCATTTGCTTGGCGATTTCAAAGTCACCCTTATGGTTGCCCCCTATCTCGGCTATGACTACCGCGGATTTTTCTTGCATAAAATTGATATAAGTAAAAATTGTGTTATCCACTGATAACTATCAGTCTCCTCAAAAGGTTGCTGCCTTCTTGCTTTGAGGTGACTTCTGAAGTGCGATTGCCTCGATCAGCAATGTGCCGACCGCTTCTTCAGAGAATACCTGCGCCCGTTTGTATGCGGCCTCGCCCAACGACGAGCGCAGTATTGGATCTTCAACAAGTCGCGAAAGGGCGCTACACAAACTATCTAGATCGTTATTATTAAATAAAATACCGGTATTGTCTACTATCCAAGCTGCTCCCCCATTCCTTGGCACAATGGTTGGGACTCCGTGGGCCATCACCTCAACCACCGTACGGCCAAATGGCTCCGGCCAGCGCGCCGGGTGTACAAAGATATCAGCGCGACTATATTCAAGATCAAGCGCCGCCATATCAAGCCACGGCAAAAAGGTAACGCGAGAAGAAATACCTAATGCCTCCGCAAGACGTATTAATATCTCTTTCATTGGGCCATCGCCGACAATGGTCAGCGTCCATGGATACGACGGAAGGCGCGCAACTGCCCTAATAAGCAGATCAACCCCTTTGTCGTAAATAAGACGCCCTGTGTAAAGTAAGCGTAATGTGTCGGGCATGTTGTGGTGTGTCGGTTTGGTATTTGGGAACTTAAAAAAGTTTGGAACCACCATAAAAGAACCTACCGGAAAACCCGCGCGGATATATTGTTCTTGCAAAAACGGCGACACAGCAAGGAAGCGGTCCACCCACTGCACATATCGCAAACCAACTATTTTGTCCCACAGAATTCGCTTCAAATAGTACAAACGCCCCTCTCCTTCTCCCAAGTTCATGGAAGCTAAATATGTATCCAAGTACACGACGACCGGCGTCAGACCACCCTCACGGCGATATTTACCTCCACCCCAACTAAAGTCGACACCGTACAAAAAGTATACGTCCACATTTTTTTCGTACTGGCGCAGGAGGGATACTAAAAAATTCTGTGCAGCAAGAAAACCATATCGTTCGCCCTGGTGCTCAACCAAGGCCATGCCTTGTGGAACATTGTTACCAACCGACACAAGAGTATGCACCACCACATCATGTCCTTTATCCTTCAGAAAATTGATAAAAGAAATCGCATTGTGATGCGACCCGCCCCCTTTCTCTTGGTTGAGCGTTCGAACAAAAAAGTGTATAGATTTTTTGGTCATGTGCTATCGAGTTCCAACTACGCACGCGCCTTATCGTCAAACAACACGACATTCGCAAAGAACGTTTTTCCTTTCTTAAACGTGAGCTGATCTAGCGGTATGCGCGACCCCCTTGGATTGAGCGCCCACAACTGATGCTCTTTTTGTAATTCCTGCAAAAAGCCCTCCAATATAGCTGGTGTGTATTCAAACACCACCAACGGTGGCGCTTTTTGGGATAGCAGCATCTTCATTCCTCGAAATACTTGGGGTTCTGCACCTTCAACATCTATTTTCAAAGCATCGATACGATGAATGGCGTGCGATTTCATAAATTGGTCTAATGAAGTTGCCTCGACCTCATACTCGTCGGCGCCGGATACTGGCAACGTTGTATGTGTTCCGGTCATGTCCCTAACATGGTAAAAGGTTACCTTCCCGACGGTATCAGATACTGCCATTTTATATATATGCACATTTGCCAAGCCTCTTACGTTCCGTTCGAGATAGGCAAAGTTTTCTTCATCCGGCTCGAACGCATATACGTGGCCTGTTGAACCAACTAGCGCCGACAATAATCGCGTGTAATACCCTAGGTTCGCCCCGACATCAACCACAGTCATCCCCTTGCGAATATTTGCCATAAAAAATCGCGTAGTCTCCGGCTCGTACCGTCGCAGTAGTATCTCCAGTTTCCAGTACCACAAAAAACTTGGGGGAAACGAGTAGCCTTGCATGTACGCAAGTCCGTCCACAAGAAAAACAATAATATTTTTTATAAATTGTCTCATTTTTTTGTAATTGTTCGTATCGTATCGGCAAGTCGCCTGGATGCGTCGCCCCTAAACGTGTAGTTTGACGCCATGAACATCTGCGCACCTTTTTTAAACTCCTTTTGCAACTCGGGAGATTGCCGTAGCTTAGTCAGTTGCTGTTTTAATTCCTCAGTACTGTGTGCCATAAGCAAGGCGCCCTTTTCCGCATAATTTTCTATCTCAAGCCCCAGTGTTCGGTGCATAGTGGTCAATCCCGCGTATACGACCGGTTTATCCATGAGCAACGACTCGAGAAGCGCTGTTGAGTAACAAGAGACGATAAAACGTGCTTTTGCCAGCAATTCCGGTAAAGGCTCGCGGCGAGCAATACGATATGCCACAGTACCTAATACGCGCTCAAATACTTCTTTATAAAACAACCCGTGTTCCGGCCCGGGCCTGAGTTTTAAAGTTACAACCTCCTGCGGAACTGAAGCTGCGGCTATACTCTCACAAAAGTCGATAAAATCATACGTGTCAACCCACAAACCAACGGTGATTGCCGGCATAATATATACTGTCCCAGCAGACACATCAGGAGCAGCTGCCACATAAGTGGCAGACCGTGCATATACATCAAAACGGGGCGAACCAACATCAAACAATTGTTTGTCCGTGTAACCTACATTTTTGAGTCCCTCACGTGACAAGGGCCCGTAATCGGCAACATACTCGGCAGCCGGATGGTTAGCATACGATCCGGGCCCGAGATATAACAGACCGTGTTGGACTTCAAGGGACGGAATTCCAAGAGCCTGAGCCACATAGCAGGTCAGAGAGAAGTGGCGTTGAGCGGAAACGCTTGCACGGACCATTACTATATCCGGCTTCAAATCATGCAGCATTGTATATGTGTTCTCAATATCAAAGACCGCATCAGCGGCCGATGATATAAGCCGATCGATTACCACCTCGAAAGGCTTGCGCAGCGGGTAGCCACAAAAAGACGCTTGGTCTAGCGTCCCCACGTCGGACTTTACACGTGTCCACTCTGCATACAACTCCTTACCACTTTTAGCTGCAACGTTAGACGCACCCCTCGAAGAAAAGTCGGCGCTATGTATAAACCGCATACGGTGCATCCAAGACTGGCGTAGGCCGGCCTGGAATATTTCGCTGCGGTCCATCAACATCACTTCCGCTTCCGGCATCTCGTCTAAGTAAGGCTCAATGTTTCTCCAATAATCTGTAACTAGTAACCGAATCTTTTTCGGTGGTAAACAAATTTTGATAACCGAATTCCATATACCAAGTGCCAGACCAAACAATGCGCGCTTTAACTTAAATGACACATTACGAGCTCGCCCGCGGCTAAAGTCTGACGTCTTGTTTGGGGGCAATACATCTATGCTTATCCTATGTTGCGTACACACCAGCTTAGCGGCATCAACAGAAGCGTGTAGTTCTAACTCTGCTAAAACACCGCTCGCGCTTGTAAAAATCGCTTGCGTAGACGGCACTACAAGATGCCGAAAGTCGTAAGACGATCGCGCTATCTCGTTGAATATATCAATGTAATACAAAAAAATGGAAACATATTCTTGCACAGCCGCAGCATATACGCGACCAAGTGAGACTCCCCTATGCGCAAAGAAAGTAAGCGCCGGATCGGTGCATAGCGCCCAACTAATATGTTGCGCATACGAAAGCCTTTCAACAGGCAACGTTTTCCGGAAATTCCGACCGGAGACAAAAGAAATATTTTGCTCTTCCAAACGAAACTCAATATCTGCGCCAAGTGCAATAATAGTATATTGAGATCGCTCCTCTACCGAAAGAGATGCGATTTTTTCCGTAGCTACACGGATTTGCCTTGCCTCGTATATAACAAGAGCGGTTTTCATAATTTGGCGACCAGGGATGTCATTGCATTGATATCAAAAGTATTTAAGCACGCGGGGTAGTCGTCCATTGGGTGCTCGGGAATGGGGTGTAATGGCGCGGTAAAGGCCTTGTAGGAGGCATTGGGCCCGTACTGCTCCTCGTTCCACCACCACAGGCCCATACAGGTGGTAATAACGAGCACCCGCTTGTGGAGCTGGGCCGCGATATGCGCTACGCCAGTATCTACCGAGACAGTTGCCCGAGCGTGTGTAATAAGATCCGCCATCTCTCCTAAACTAGCCTCCCCCGCTATAACGCGCGCCTCGGTGCCCGCCGCAGTCTCAGCCTCTTGGCGGTCACCGCGAGCGCCGGTCAAAAGTATTTGCACATCTGCAGGCAACGCGGCGCGCAACGCCAGCACAAGCGCTCGACGCCGGTCCGGATGCAAAGCACGTTTAACGCTACCGGAAAAAAAGTGCACCGCCACATACTGCCCCGCAGTGACGCCAAACTTTTTTAGCGCTCCCTGCTCCGTGGGTACTGTGAGTACCGGATATGGCACGGGCACCGTAAGCCCTGCGGCGCGCAAAGCGCGCCGCTCATCCTCTGCAGGGCTATGTATGTGTGGCTCTGCTACCACGTGATCATACACAAGAGCATTGAGAGAAAAGCTGTCG
>JAZKAA010000009.1:10371-30169 GCA_040389385.1 Patescibacteria group bacterium
TTCTCGCTCTGTTCGGCGCTGACGGCGACGACCCCGACGCGCAAGCAGGCGCGCCATTACTTTTGTAGCAAGGCTAAATCTCCCGCCCTGTTTACCCGCATATTGAGTCACGACCACGTCGCTCCCCCGCCACGCGCGCCACAGCCGCCATAGGCTACCCGGATTGGCACGGTTTGCTTCCACCACCTCGATGTAGGGATACGCCGACAACAAGTCGCGTATCATGGCGCCGCGGCTCGCAACCACGAGCCCCAACCGTGCGGCCGGATACTGCGCGTGCACGTTATCTAACAAGTACTTGCCCATAAGGCAGTCGCCTATAGACGACGCGCGGAACGTGAGTGCTTTGCGGATAGGCATGCCTGTTTATTGTAAGCTGTAGAGCATATAACTGCTCGTGGCGGCCTTGAGTTGCTTCTGCAGCATAGGCGCGTCGACGAGCGGAGCGATAACGCCGCTCCGGCGCGCCATATCCAACACGATGCGCGCATAGAGCTTTTCCGAGCCGTGCTTAGACTCGACCATCTCCTTGTCGGATCCACTAACAAACGCCGGGTCGCTGTAATCATAAAAACCAAAGCCATACTCGCGGTATATAGATGCAAGCACGCCGGGGAGCGTCTTAAACGTCTTGGCATACGGCGCATTAGGGTGTGCGAGCAGCGCCTGATAGGCGGCGTGTGCAAACGGCGGCAAAAATCCTACCACTACAATCCCCTTCTCCTGGCAATCGTGTAAAAGCGCGCGCAGTTGCACTAACGCATGCGGCGTGATGCTCGGTCCGTATTCTGCGCCGTCCGTGTCATTGATAGATGCGACAAGCGCTGCGATGGTGTCGGTTATGTGCTGTTCGGCCTGCGGGTCGGTATCAATATTGCCCGGGTAATGGCTGCCGTCGTTGACATGGCCGTCACCGGCATAGGCTCGCAAACCAATAGTCGACATATGACGAGGGGCAAAAAGCTCTCCCAAGGTAAATTTGCCTTGCGCGTAATCGCTATACACCCGCCACCAACCGCCTTGGCCAAACATACCCTCAATAACAATATCCTGCGCGCTCACGTGCGTTGTGAAGGGATTCGGTCGCTCCAAAATATCATCAATGGGTCTGGCCGGATTAAAAAAGTACTGATCCATACCGACGATAATAATGGAGGGCTTCTGCGACAACCCGTCGACGTAGTTTTGGAAGTCGCTAAAGGCCAGTACGTCCCCGGTGGCATTGTAAAAAGTTTCGGGATGTTTAAAAAAGCGCGAGTTAAATGCGCCCACGCGTGAGCTACCCAGCGCGAGTACTTGCGGCCGGCGCATCTGGGTCATTTCAAACTTATATTCTTGGAGAAAGTTGCTGTACGCCGCACCAAACAAAACAGGCGTCGTATTGGCCAAGTGCTCGACCTCCGGCAGCGAGTATAGCTCGCCCGATTTTATAAACACCACGACCGGAAAGGAAAATACCACCGCGAGCGGTAATACAAATAATGCGAGAGTTTTAATAAAGCGGGCCATATCAAAATTGGAAGTAGATAAATGTCCTGGGTATAAAGTGCGCCATGAGCAACATACAGAGGATAAGCGCATAGTAGGCGCTCCAGCGCACCAGTCGCCGGTCGAGCCATGCGGGGACTGTAATCCCTACCTGTTGTATGTACTCGTAGATAAACAGTGCGAGGACGGCGACACCTACCGCCAACAACTCTTTGCGGCCAATGCCGATGGCGTACACAGAGCAGTAGTCACTGCAGCGCAAAAAGGCAAACGCCCCGCTGCCCCATCGCGTGACGAGTGTGTGCAACAGATCTAGAGCCGCCCCGAGCGACGGCGCGCGGAAAAACACAAACGCCACCGCTACAAGGCAATAGGTGATAAGCACCTGCCACCACGATCTAAGTAGCTGTGGAAACGGGCGCAGCAGAGCGTCGCGTATCCGCTTGGTGAGCGACCCTAGGGCAATATAGGTGCCAAATATCGCCCCCATGACGATAAAGGTCCAGGCGGGGCCGTGCCAAAAGCCGACCAAGACAAACGTAATCATAATCACTGCAAACTCGGCGATACGGCCGCCTGCGCGCCACTGCCAGAGCAGTGGGGTGTACACGTAATCGCGGAACCAGCTCGAGAGCGATATGTGCCACCGGCGCCAAAACTCGGCAACAGAGCGGGAGAAAAACGGCTGGCGAAAGTTCTGCACCAAATCAATGCCGAGCATCTTGGCCGAGCCGATGGCAATGTCGGAGTACGCGGAAAAGTCCGCATAGAGCTGCACGGCAAACGCGGCAACTGCCAGCGCAATAACCGAGCCGTCGGCCGTGGCACTGTGCGCGTAGATAAAGTCGACCATCACGCCGAGGTTATCGGCGATAACGACCTTTTTAAAGAATCCCCACAAAATCATCTGCAGTCCCTCTACCGCATTGCTGTAATCAAACGAGCGCGGATTTTTAAGTTGCGGAATAAGTTGCGCGGGCCGCTCGATGGGCCCCGCCACTAGTTGGGGAAAGAACATTACATACAGCGCATAGACACCGAGATGCCGCTCAGCTTTGTATGTGCCGCGATAGACCTCAATAACGTACGAAAGGCTCTGAAAGGTGTGGAAGGAGAGCCCAAGAGGCCATAGCAGTTTGAGTGCGGGGATGGAGTAATTCCAGTCCAATAGATGCGCGAGTGCGGCGACATTGCCGTTAAAAAAGTCAAAGTACTTAAAAAAGAACAACAGCCCTACACTACCGACAATGCAGAGCACCAGATACATCGTGCGTGAGCGCCCCTCTGAGCGCTCAATGAGGAGAGCGCCTATGTAGTCTATAGCGATAAGCGCAAACAGCACCAAAATATACGCCGGCACAAATGCCATATAAAAGTAGCAGCTGGCTGCAAGGAGGAGGGCCCACCGCCACCGTGTCGGGCATATAAAATACGCCGCGACAACGAGCGGCAGAAAGATCATGAACGAGAGCGAAATAAATGTCATGGCAATACGCAGAGCTTGGCAATATCCGCGGCCACGTCCTCGGGAGTCTGTGTGGGGGTGCGCGAGGTAATAAACTCCCGCACAGGCTGCGGCAAGTCGGCGTTAAGCGGCGTGTCTACAAAACCGGGCGCGAGTTCGTGGACCGCTATGGCGGCCCCAACCTCGGCGGCCAAGTCGCGCAATACACCGTGTAATGCAAACTTGGCAGCTAGATATCCTGCCATGCCGGAGGGTGCACGCCCCTCTAGCGTTGCGGAAGTAATGCCAATTAATACTCCGCGCTTCTGTTGCTGCAGATACGGCAACACCGCCTGAAAGAGCGCGAGCCCGCCAAACGTCGTGACCTCAAATTGCGCGCGAAAATCCTGGAGCGTAATTGTGGCCATTTTCTGCCGTACCAAGGGTGAGACCGCCGCGTGGACGCACACATCAAGCCCGCCAAGGCGCTCGTATGCCTCTTGAACCATATCCCCAATCTGTGCCGTCTGCGACATATCACACGGGAGTGCAGTGTGACCCTCGCCAAGACTCGCCACAAAAGCATCGGCTGTGTCTTTAGGAGTGTGGTGATAGAGCACACACACGCGGTGTCCGTCCTTAGCAAGACGCACAGCCGTAGCCCGGCCGATGCCGCCCATGCCGCCGGAAATGAGTATCTTCAAAGGATTGGCCATGCTTATTCCAGTTATTGCAGTAGTCTAACTATTGCCTCGCCGTCTACCAAACACTCGCCGGTGTCGGCCGCGAGCGCCTGCGTGCGGATAGTTGCCGTCTTTGTCGCATCAGAAAGCGACTTTACTTCCCCGCGAATCTTCACGGTTGTGCCGAGTTTACACGGCGCGCGGAACGCGAGCGTCTGCGAGAGGTACAACGCGTAGCGGCCCGGCAGGTGCATACCGACCAATTGAGAGAAAAAGCCCGCAAGCAGCATGCCGTGGGCTACCCGGCCGCCAAACGGCGTCGCAGCCGCATACGCCTCGCTGGTGTGGAGCGGATTGGTGTCGCCCGAAAGCTCCACAAAACGCGACACCAGTTCCTCTGTTACTTCCACTTCAAATTCCGCCGTCTGCCCTACCACGAGCTCGGCAAAAGTATATGCAGCGGGGTTAGGCATCGGGGTTAAGGCCCTTTTTTGTTAAAAGAGCGCGCACATCTGCAAGACTCTTAACCGCCATGGCCTCTTCGTATCCAAAGCGTTGATCAAAAGCCTTTTCTATCTCGGTCAGAAGAATAATCGCATTAAGCGAGTCCCACGATGGCGTCGTGTCGGGCGAGGTCGCCGGCCCTACGGCCGACTCCGGTATACCCAGCACCGAGGAAAAAATATGCGTGAGCTTGCTCATACAGCCACAGTATACAAAACTTCGCCGCCCTCACCACGAGAGACCTCCTTGGCCCCGAGTGACGCCAAGAGTCCTACGGCAGGCGCGTTCTTTTTGGTGGGGACAAATGTGGCCTGTAATTCTTTAATTCCGCGTGTACGCAGCTCGGCTTTGAGCGCATCAAAAAATGTCTTCTCTACCCCGCGACCCATAACGCGGCAACTCATCAAAAAAGTATCAAGCGCGGGTGTCCCGGATAACGTGACAATCGCAAGTATCACGATGCCATAGTGTCCAAACTTGTCCTTGACCTCGCCGGTCATCACCACGTCGCCGCGCTTTATCATGGCGGCGATGTCCCCCTCGCTGTAGCGCTTGGTCGTGAGGTTAAGCTGGTTGGTCTTTTGCGTGAGCTGTGCCGCGCGCGCAATATCAACCTCGCTACCCTGCGCCACTGTTACCTCGAGCCCCAGGTTGGCTATGTACTCCTCTAAGCTTGCCGATGCATGCTCCACCTCGCGGCGCTTGCGCTCATCGGCATACATCTTGCCCTTTTCCTTGTCCTCGCGCGTCAGCCGCATCTGGTGGAACACATTGAGCGAAAAGAGAAGTTTCGTGTACTCCTCCGGCGCCGCAGGGAGTTCCGATGTGAGCACCTCGGGCAGGCCAAGGCGCATGCGCTCGCGCTCTACCGGCGAGTCGTCTAAAAACACGAGGCTGTCCAAGCCGATGTTGAGCTCCGCGGCGATTGACCGCATGTTATCGGTCTTGTCATCCCAATTTGTACGGATTGCGGCAAAGTGGTCCTTGGTGAGTATCATGTGCGGGTTTTGCTCAAACACCTCGTCGACATCCGTGGCGTTGTTTTTGCTGTTTATCGCCAGCAATATGCCACGCTCCCACATGCGCAAGAGCGCTCGCTGAAAGTCAGCGTACGCATTGCCCGGGTAGGCACCCCCAAGCGCAATGCCGCGCGGCCCGGCCTCGCCCACCACGCCGCCCCACAGCGTGTTGTCGAGGTCGAGCACGATGCATTTACGTGCACGACCCGTCAGCGCATAGATATACGAGAGCCACTCATGGGCTAGCGCGACACAAAACTCGCTCGTAAACGGCATATCAAAGGCCGCACCACCGCGCAGGTCGCGTATATGCTTCTCGCCCATATGATGCGCCACTTTATCGGTATCAAACAGATACACATTAGGGAGCTCGGCGGTAAGCTCTTCCAGCCTCGTCCTAAACTCGACTGCACGTTTGTACAATGGATCCTCTTTAAACAAATGACCGTACGCTCCGGTGTACGGCAGGAGCGGCAAACTTACTATGACCGCTCCCGTAGTCGAGCTGCAATAGGCGCACAAATCGTTGCAGACATCCTCGATGTGACCCTCCTGCCCAAACTCGCCGTGCGTGTACGGGCTAAAATCAAAAAAGAAAAACGTCGCGTCCGGCTTTGTAACATACAGCTCGCTTGTCTTGTCTTTGAGGGCAAACGAGTACTGCTTATACGGCGCGCGGGTGATTGTAGGGTATACCCCCTCTGTAAGACACATGCCGCCAAGCACGCGCTCGAGCACGTCGTCGGTAAAGTTGGTAACGAGCGTTATACGGACCGGACGGACACCCTCGGGGGCAGTCTCCGGTTTAGCGCCGTACTTTTTTATATACACCAGTGCGTCCATAGTTAGCGCGTGCGGATTATCGCGACAGCAGCCGCGCTTGTGCGCGTGTGGGTCAGGCTTATATCTGCAATGTATAGCGCCCGCTTTTGTGGGGCAAGAAAATACACAACGGGTTTGATACCATTTTTTTCTATCCGAAACTCCATCGGCGAGAGTGCGTCGGGAAATGCTTTTATTACCGCCTCTTTTGCGGCAAAACGCGACGCAAGATACTGCTCGCTTTTGGGGCCAAACACCGGTGCCATTTCCTCCGGCGTCAAAAAATACTCCGCCACCCGCTCTTTAAACCGCGCGCGGGCAACGTCCTTTATCTCGACCATGTCTATCCCTATACCGCAGATGCGCGATTCCATGACGGCATACTAACATACGACAGATGCTTACGGAGTCGACGTATTTTGTCGCGCATATTATGCCCTATCGCCCACCACAGGCCCGACGTAAAGCCCGCCGCGGTAAGAGCGCCACACTTATCTTCCGGCACCGCCACAATATCAAACGGAGGACTATCGCTGTGTAAGAGCCACGCACGCGGTGCAATAACAGCAGCAATAAGGCCAAGTGCTTCAACCCGGCCAAATGTAATACCGCCCGCCCTCGTTACTACCGGCAGATACAGATTGTAGTCTCTGCTGCGGAAAAAGTGCCCGAGCGCACGCGGCGAGGTGCCGTGAGCACGTAACTGCGAGAGATTAACTTCAAAAAATACGACAGGTCGCGAGCGCTCGATAAGCCCCGTGCCGCCGGCAAGCACTTCGCCCTCCATCCCCTCTACGTCTATTTTTATAAAATCTGCCCGCTCAAGCTCATGGTCAAGTGTACTTACTTGTATATCGCCGCCTGAGACAAGTGAGTCGGCCCCGGCATTAGATGCCGTGCGTCGCACCAATGCCGCTGTGCCGGCAGCGCGGCCCAGCGCCATATTGCGCACGGTTATATTTGTGCCGCTGCGCGCGGCGTTGGTGCGCAGCAACGCGCAGGTCTCTCCCACCGGCTCAAAGGCAAACACCGTGGCACCCATGCCGCCGAGCGGGACAGCGCACGTGCCGATGTGCGACCCTATATCGGCGACTACACTCTGTGGCGACACAAACAGCTTTGCCACGGCAAGTATGTACTCGTTGGGGTAGCTGCCGGATTGGAGCATGCGGCCCATTTTTTGGTCGCGCGTCATGTCCACATCAAATGCACCATATTTTGTTTGTATCGTCTCTGTCATGGTTACAACAATACTGCAATCCGCTCTGCACGCTTGCGCCATGTATGTTCGCGCGCAAAAGCCATCCGCGCTTCGCCCTCACCCGGAGCCGCGAGTGCACCACTGATTGCGCGCGCCAGAGCCTGCGGGTCGTCAGGCGGGCAATACCGTACCAGTGTTGCAGGGACAATGCTTTGGAGCGCTTCGGTAGCGCTGGCCACAATCGGTTTGCCGGTGGCAAGGTACTCAAACACCTTCATCGGCGCGGTGTAGCGATTGGACCCTTCGTTTTTAGCTGTGCCTATCAATAGCAGTACATCGGCCGCAGCCATTGCGTGCGGGACCTCGTGCGGCTGCACCTCGCAAAACTGTAACGACCCCGCTTTGCCAAATACACGCTCAAATTCTGCTTTGGTGCCGCCAAGCATATGTATAGGCACGCCTGTCTGTGCAAGCACCTCAAGCCCTTTCCATTTATAAAAACGGCCCACATACAATGCCCCGCCGCCGCTCCCCTCTAGTCCAAAAAATGCTTCATCGACGCCGTTGGGCTCTACCAAACTTTCAATACCAAATATTTTTTTAATCTCGGCGGCGATAAGCGGATTGGTTGTGATAATTTTTGAGCGACGGAAGAAGAAGCGCGCCAGAATGGTGGAACCTTTAGGCGAGTGCATCTCTGCCACAACTTTACCCGCAAGCGGCAACAATGTGTGAGAGAAAGAATCTATGTCGGCAGTGTAGATTACAAATCGCTCCCCTTGCAGCTTTTTACTCCACAAAAATATAAGGGTTGAGATCATAAACGACACCCCCATGACGACAAATCCAAGCCGCTCGTATTCTCTCAATACCACTGAGGGTAGTCGACGCACCGGTACGTCTACTCGCAGGCCATAAAACTCTTGGAGCGACGCGCCGGAAGCGCGCGAGGGCACGACCAGTGTTACATTGTGGCCGTTTTGCATAAACGCCTCGCACATTTTGGCGATGTGAATGCCGTTGGCCTTTTCCGACGGCATGCGCGCGTTGGCTACGAAGTAGATTTTCTTGACAGTTTGCATATAAAAATCTTCCACACCAAGACCAGCGGCACCGCGGCGCGGCCAAGTTCGCCGCGCACCGGCAGCGTATCACGGAAGCCGTACCGCAGGTAATTCCATAGCGATTTGGCTACTATTACCAGACAAATGCGCAGCTGCCACAGCGCGCCCAAAAGATACGTACCCCACGGCTCGACACACGCCTTGGTGATCTCCAGCGGCCTGTACCCGCCCGTCTCGCGCAGGTAATGATGCCAGTAGTCGCGCGTTGTGTGCACGTACCACGGATGGGCAAATGTACCGACTTTGGTACCGGCGGCAAACTCGATACGCTCATGTACGGGGCGGACAAAATGTGCGGCCGACAGCCGGTTAAAAAACCGATGCTGGTAGCCCGGGTAGTTGCTCGAGTGTTTGATGTAGCGGCCGTCCATCATAATGCCTATAGGCACGCGGTATACGAGCGGCACGCTAGACGTTGTAGCGGCATGGATATCGCTCACTAAGCCGGGCGATGCCGTTTCGTCGGAGTCTATATATAAAAACCAGTCATACTTGGCCGCCTCCAAGAGCTGGTTACGCACACCCGCGTAATCTTTGAGCGTGCCGTTAGGGTTTTTAAACTCCGGATGTTGGGGTATAACTCGCGCGCCAAAGGCACGGGCAATATTGAGCGTGCCGTCGGTAGAGCCGCCATCGCAAATAACAATGTCGTCAAACTCTTTGACCGACTCCAAAGCACGCTGCAATGTATCAGCGGAGTTGTAGGTCAGCATGCCTACGGTTGCGGGGATTTTCATACTAAATCGGTAAGTGCTTTGTACCAGCAGGCGGCGCGGCTCGTATAAAACAACACATCGCGCACGCTCATATCGGGCGTAATAACGCTGCGTGGCACATAGTACGGATCCACGCCCTGCCGCACGGGCACCGGGCGGATAGTAAACGCGGCCTGGTAGCCCGCTGCGCGTACTGCCGCAGCGGCCTCGGGCGAGTGGTTACCGCCCGGGTAGGCAAAGTAGCGCTCGCCGCGTGGAGGCGCAATTTCTTTTATCAACTCGGCACCGCTTAGTTTCGCCAGGTTAGGATGGCTCGCCGTGTGATACCCCAACTCGACAAGCACGTCTCCGCGTATTGGTGTCGTGTCGTATGCACCCGTCGCAAACAACGTAACGGGCGCACCATACTGCCGCATCACCGGCAGTACCTGCGGCACAAAGTCGGGATACCCGTCGTCAAGAGTAATAGAGACCGCTTTATGCGGGACAGCGCCCTTGCCTTTGGCCCATGCAACAACATCTGCAAGAGGTACAAAACTGTAGCCGCGAGCTTTGAGTGCAGCGAGCTGCGCCGGCAAATGCGGGTCGTACTGGTGATAGCACAAAACCGCAACCTCTTTAAAGTTAAAAAACGGGTTGAGCACATCGCGCAGTGCGAGCAAAAAGTACTTTACGGTTTTTTTTAGCACATCCATTATTTTGAAAATACAAATAGCTGGTGCACCGGGTCATCGGCGTATTTATGGGTCGATACAAGTTGTAACCCTGCCGCCTTGGCTGCGGTCACAAACCGCTCTACAGAGTACCCCTGTTTGCCCAGCTCCCAGTAGTGCTCACCATTAAATGTGTGTTCCTTCCAAAAAAACGGGATTTGGAAAGACCACTCAAACCGTGGCAGCAATGGCAGTTTACATGCAAACAAAAACACATACCCCGGATGCGGGAGCGAGATAACAACAGTTTGACCCGCCACGCGTGCAAGCTCGCCAAGTGACACCGGCACATCCTCCCAGCGGATGTGTTCCAAAATTTCGGCCGCAAGCGCGAGGTCAAACTGCGCATCTCTAAACGGCAGCGCCGTCACCGAACCCACAACGTCGGGCTTGAGGTCGACCGCGATGTCGCATGTTATTACCTCTATACCATCTTTGCGCAACGCATCCGTAACAATGCCGAGCCCCGGTCCTATCTCAAGCACACTGCGCGGATTGGCACGCCGCACCAGGTCGAGCTGATGCCAATACGACACCCAGCGCTCTTTAGCGCGGTAGACGCCGCGACTGTAGTGTGAGGAGTCTACTTGTGGCGCGTACTCACTCATGGCGGCGCAAAAGTCGTATGCGCAGGCCTATCATAAAGGTGAGCATGCGCCAGCCGTCGCGGAACGGGCTGAGCTTCGAATGTCCGCCGCGCGGGTGATACGGGATGTGATACTCCCCAAAACGGATAGAAGGGTGTGTGGCGGCACGGAGCTTGATCTCCTGCGTGAGCGACATACCCTTGCTCTCTGCCCCTTGCTCGAGCGGTATCAGGTCGAGCACGCTCTTTTTAAATATCCACATGCCTGACTGTGCGTCTTTGAGCCGGCGGAAAAAGAGTACATTTGCGGCAAGGGTAAGCCCCCAGTTTCCTACCTTGCGTATGAGCGGCATGGAGTTGGTGTCGTCGAGAGGAAACCGCGAGGCCGAGACAAAATCAAGGTTGTGCTCCTCCAGGTATCGCACGGCATCCATTATTTTGTACGCAGGATACTGGTTGTCGCCGTCGAGCGTCGCTATAATGTCTCCCACAGCGTGTTTAAAGCCGCATACAAGCGCGGGGCCATACCCCTGCTTGGTCTCTACCACTACGCGTGCTCCCGCGCGGCGTGCGATATCGCCTGTGCCATCTTTGGAGTTGTTGTCCACCACCAATATTTCGGCTACACCCTGTGGGACGAGGCTTATAACCTGCGCGATAGACTCCGCCTCGTTGTAGCAAGGTATTACGACCGATACTTTCATATACCAGTAGGTTTTATCACATGTGACCGCCATTTCCTACGGAGCCACTCCAGTACTCCGGAGCCTCCGTACAGTGCAAACGGTATAAGGATAAACTCCACCGGCACGCGGTATCGTGCATTGACGGTAAGCCCGATGATAATGGTAATACCTGCAAAGTAGCCAAGAGTGCCGAAGCCGACGAGAAACGCTGTCGTGGGGCCATAGCGTCGCAGATACCTCCAGATGCCGACACAAAACAGTAGTGTTACAAAAATCCAAAATATACGCATAAGCAAAATAAGAACCGCGGGCGTGGCCGCATAATGTGCGACATATGCGCCAAGTGCCGCCGGGTCTGTAAACAGCAGCGATATGGCCGGCTTGCCGAGTCTGCCTTGCGGATTAAAGCCCGCCAGCTTAAGCATGTCGAGTACGCCGTCGTGGGTAAAAAAGGCCGACTCGGTAATTGCCATAGTTACTAGCAGCGCTTTAGGATGCGCCAACAAAATGGGCAACGCCTTGCCGATAGACCCGGTATCCTGCCCTATTGCCGTTTTGTTGGGTGCCGGCGCGCCCTCGGCCACTATCTTTTGATATTCCTGCTCAAACGGAGTGCCATTTGCCACCGAGAGGACCGAGGGCACGAGGTTGGCGTAAATATTGACGCCCTGTTGGGGTGTTATGGCAACCACACCAAACTCGCGATAGTTGCGATAGAGCCATGGAGATATGACAAGAACAAAAATAGCTCCATACAAACATGCATGCCCTATCACACGGGCGGATATCATGTGTCGGCTATTCCAAATAATAAGCGCCATATACAACAGCGGCAGATACTCGACGGTAGGCCGCGTCATCATCGCAAACCCAAGTAGAAACGCGGAAAAGAGAAGATGTAACAGACGTTTGCTCTTAAAGTAATACAAAAGGTACAAAAACGACGGCAAGAAAAATAACATAAACAATGTCTCGCTGTAAAACAAGATAGAAAAAAGTATCGAGACAGGTTCCAGTGCAAGTACGATGCCCGTAGCGATAATCAGCCGCCGCGATGTAAACCACTGCGCCGCGATAGTCATGCCGATAAGCGGCATGAGAGAGCCCATAAGTATAGTCAGTGCGAGGGGGGCCCAGTAGCTTCCAAAGACAGAGGCCGATGCCGCCAAAAAGTACGGCTGCAACGGCGGGCGGAAGGAGTTAAGCGTATATGGAGCGTGCTCATCGCTGGAGAAGCCCTGCCCCGCCAAAATATTTTGACTGATAGCAAAATAACCGTCCGACGCTCTGCTCGTGTTTACAACATCGCCCCCGTGGGCATGGAGCGCAATGCCAAAGTAGAGCAGCCGCGGCGCAAGAGCCAACAGGAGCACGAATATCTCCCACTTGTGTCGCCGCAAAAAAGCCATGGTTTTGCCCCATGGTATCATGCTCGGCACAGTGAAAACACATCTCCTCCGGCTCTACCACTCACGCTTGGTGCGTACGTTGTTTGTCGGTGCTATAGCAGTCGTTGTACAGACCAGTATCTTTGAGGCAGCCGCAGTTTGGCTCGGGCTTGTGTCACCCAGCACTGCGGTCCTGCTCGGGGGCGAGTGCGGTATTTTGACAAACTTTTTTATCAATAACCGAATTTCTTTTGCCGACCGACGCGCCGAGGGCGTCTTGCTCAATCGCCTGCTGCGCTTTCATCTTGTGGTGGCGGGGTCGGTCTTTATCCAGTGGTTGTTTGTGTTTGGCGCGGAGCATTGGAGCTCTAGCTTGCTCGTGCTCCACGCTGCATACGCAGCCGGTATTGTGATCGGGTTTGTGTGGAACTACACATGGTACACACTATGGGTGTGGCGGCACCACGAGGCGCTGTAATATTCCGACAATCTTAGTTATGAGCGCCTGCAGTGAGTGCTCAGCAAAAATACCGGCAGGGTTTTCAGACTCTAGAGCCTTGAGGTCAAGGTTGTTAGTTTGTATGGGACAACCACAGGCTATAGCCTCAAGCAAAACCTTATCAAGACTCCCCGTCTCGCTGGTGTGGCGGAATAGACCTGCACGACGGAATAAATCGGGCATTTGAGAGTGACTTACACCTCCCAAAAAGACGACTCGCGCACCGAGCGTATGAGCCAACACCTCGAGATTTTTTCTTTCTGGTCCTTCGCCTGCAATACGGAGTTCTTTGCCGGCTTTAGCGGCCTCATCAATGACGAGATCGTGACGTTTACTCTTATTTAGTCGACCTGCCGAAAGCCACCAACCCTCACGGACAACCGAAGGGTCCGGCCTAAAAAGGTCAGTGTCGATGCCGTGGCCCATCACGCGCACTTTTTTGCTCGGCAATCTAAAGCTCTCTTTTGACGCAGTAAAAATAATATCGGCAAACCATGTAGCGACGCGCAGTTTGAGGTTAACGCTTTTGTGCGTGTACCATAGTGACGTTTTTTTGCCGTGCAGCTTCCAATACCATCCCACAGCCAACAAATACTCCGGATTCATGTGTACAAACACCGCGTCGTACTCTTTATGCGAGACGAGCTTCAGTAAGCGCCACGCGCGCATCAATCTCCCGCCACGCCCAAGATTTTTAAGCGAGATGACCTCGACCTCGCAATGTTTTTTAAACTCCTCTACCCAACGTACAAAAAACCCGAGGTCCGAGTCGTTGGCATCGTATATCTGTGTGCAGATGAGTAACTTCATTAGAGAGATTCTTTCCACATCTCGGCCCACTCGTGTGCATTTGGCAGTTGCAATTGTAACCGGCCGGCCGCGCCGCTCTGCAAGACTTTTTGTACCTCTGCGGCCAACTGCTCTTTGGGCACCACTATAGCACCGGCCTCCCTTGCAATGCCTACGTCTGACGCGACCACGGGTACACCTGCGGCCAACGCTTCTATAATACTTACGCCGAAGCTCTCATGGCGCGAGGTCGAGAGCACCACTGCCGCGCGCGCAAGACACTGTACGGGGCTCTGCCACCCGGCAAACTCTACAGGCAAGCCCTGTGCCCGCTTGCGGAGCACGGCCTCTAGACTCCCTGCGCCTAGCATCACAAGCCGTGCCCCGGGCACGTGTCGTATAATCTCCAGTGCATAGAGCGGATCCTTTTCATCCTCAAACCGCCCTATCCACAACACCAGACCACTGTCGGGTCGCCGCGTAATCTTTTTAAACAGATCAACAGCGACAAAGACGGGCAGCACGGTAATTTTTGCACCGACTCCCATGTGCTCTACTTGCTTTTTTATCTTCTCTGACACAACACGGATTGAGTCGGCGTGCGCCAGGTTAAACCCAGCCCACCAATATTTGAGCCGCGAATAGGCCGAAAGGTCGGTGTGTACTTGGATATTGAGCCGCGCACCTTTTAACCACGCTATATGCCCGGCTAAATGCCCGCGCCAAAAGGGGTCCTGCGCGGTGATAACATCAAATGTTCCTGCAGGAATACGCGGCACTGGCGCACTTCGCCCCCAATACAAAACCACCAGCTCGTCGACTGCAGCACGCTGCAGTTCGTAGCGCGGATGGCCGGGGCCAAATGATTTATCTCCGGTGATTACTAAGACTCGCATATAGATGTAAAAAGTTCCGTTAATTGGGTTAGGGCAGTGTCGATGTTAAAGAGTTTAGCGCGCACTAGGCCCTGCGCCGCGCGGGCACTTGCGGACACGCGATCCTGCTCAACATTTTTGATCGCGCGGTACAGCGCCTCATCATCTTTTGCCGGCACCAAGAGCCCACACTCGCCCACCACCTCCGGATTGCCGCCGACATTGGTGGCCACAATCGGCGTGCCGAGCGAGAGCGCCTCGACCAACAAGTGAGAGAGCCCCTCGTAGGTCGAGTTATTAACATACACATCGGCGGTCTTAATCCATCCCATTGCTTGCGGGTTGGGCAGGTCGTTGGTGTGCTTAAAAATCCATCCGCGCTCGCGAGCGACAACAGCTGCAATAGCCTCAAGCCCCTTCCACGGCACTGGGCGGGCTATGCTCAACACCAAAAATCCCTCCGGCCTGTCCGCCGGCAACTCAAACGGCGGCGGTACGTTAATGCTGGTATAAACGCGGTGTACTTTAGCGGGGTTGGTCCAGTCGCTCACAATCTTTTTCATATACTCGCTCGGCACCACCACTGCCGCGGCACGGCGTACCACAAAACGCTGCGCTGCACGCAACAGCCCGACTTTAAAGCCGTACGATTTGGTTTGAAATTCATCCAACTCGTCGCTAACACCAAAACGCTGGCGCGCCTGCTCCCATGCATAGTCGCCCGGCACACGCACCATAAACTTTTTGCGTGCCACCAAAGCGGCAAGCGCCGCAGGCAACCCGACCGACACCGTATCTTGCGCGTAGACAATGTCGGCCTTGAGGGCCAGGCTCGCGCATGCAAAAAAATATGCCGCGTGTCGGATTACTTTTGGCAGATGTCGCACACGGCTAAACGGCAACACATGCACTTCAAATCCCCGCGCAGGCAAACGCTCTTCTAACAGTTTGCTGTACGTGGCGGGCCCGCCGCTCTCGGGCGGATACAAACCGGTTGCGATAAGTATTTTTGTAGACATTAAAAAAGGCGGGTAAAAACTTTTTCCCGCATAGCGCGTGCGATTATATTCCAGTCGTACTTTTGTGCGATCATCTGCCGCGCACTCTCTATAACCTTTTGTGTATGCTCGGGGTTACCCAAAATAGCCTTTATTTGCAACGCTATTTGGTCGGGGCGGTCCCTTTCGACCACCCATGCTACCTCCGGAGTTATGTAATCCTTGAGCCCGCCCTCTTGTGTAGTGATGACCGGCAACCCGGCAGCCATCGCCTCGGGGAACGACGCGCCAAACCCTTCGCTGCGGCTGGGGCGGATATATATGTCTGCCGCATGCAAAAGTACCGGCAGTTGAGTGTGACCCACATACCCAAGCCACTCTACGCGGGTTCCAAGACCAAGCTCCCGTGCCAGCGACTTAAGTTTCGCCTCTTCGGGACCACCTCCTGCGATGCGGAAGCTCACCTCTGGCACAAGTACCATCGCACGCAAAACGTCGTCGATTGCGTTTTTGTACACAAGACGCGACGAGGTCATAAGCACCACTCCCTCATGCGGCACAGGTTGCCCTGCAAACTTTTGGATATCGGCGCCATTTGCTATCACCTCAACTTCGCCCGGGTACCCCATGCGCCTAGCCCACGCTGCCAAAAAGCTGGAGAGTGCCGACACCACCTTGGCCTCGCGGAAGCCGCGGCGCAATAAATACAGGAATGGCAAAATGCGCGCCCGTCCAAACATATACTGTTCGGTATCCCCTTCCTGCAACGTAAGTGCATACGGGATACCAAGCTTGGCTATAACCACCGGCAGCAGCATGTAGCTCATCATGGCCCAGATGCCGTCAAACTTTTCTTGACTGTGCAAGCGCCGCGCTGTACCCACTGCGCTTAAAATAAAAAGCATTTTGGAGATGTATCCGCTGCCATTGCCCACACGATGCACGTGTATATTCCCCACCTTTTCCTCAACCATATCGGCAGCGGAAAAACGCATGGTCACCATGTGCCACTCGATGTCGTGGATGCGGTCAGTTATCTCTTTAATGGCAACCTCCGCTCCGCCTACATGGGGGTAGTATGCAAGGCTAAAAATAAGGATTTTCTTCATTATTCTATCTCAAACTCGTCGGCCGGGTTCGGCGTCACCGAGGGTTTTGTCTGCACATAGTAGGCACCTGCAGCTCCTATACCAAGCACTACCGCCAGCGCGCCGTATAATGCCCACGCGGGCATGGACGCACCGGAAGATGCGGCAGCGGCAAGATTGGAGTTTTCAGTCGGGACTGACGCAGTAGGGGCCGGTTTGGCAGGCGTCTTTTTGTTTGTGTTATTTGAAACCGGAGCCGGCGCTTGTGCTGCAACGCTAACTTTGACTCCATGCAGAGGAGAGTTGCTGCCGACTGTAGCGCTCGCTGCCTGCGTTTGGTTGGGGTACAGCAGCACTGCACCACGGCTGCCGGCAAGACCCGTAACGGCGGATGAAAAACGCACACCACCACCCGCCACAACAACGGTGCCTTCGGGTATGACAAAACTCTTCCCCCCATCGTGTAACGTCCAGCTGCCTATATCCATGTCGGTCTTTGCGTTGTTGTCGACGGTCAGCGAGCCATCGCCCTCGGCCACCAATACAACCGCGGCCTGTGCCACAGCAATATGCATGAGCACACTAGCGCTTGAGTAATTGTAGGCAATATCCAAAACAAGTGAGTACGTGCCCGGGTATTCGTACGTATGGATTACACCGCGGCCCTCCGCAGTACTGCCGTCGCCAAAGTTCCATGTGTAGCGCACACCGGCAGTGAGCGGGTTGGCGCCGGCGTCAAACGCCGCCCCGACAAAACTTGAGCCTGCTCCCGCATATGCCTGCGCATTGCCTGTAATGGTGGCCGAGATTGCGGGCGGCAAGCTGCCATTGTTGCTAGCGGCAGTTTGTGTCTGTGTTTGTGTTTGCGTCTGGGTTTGAGAATCTGTTTGACCTTGTGTTTGCGTCGGCGGCGGAGTGGTGTCGCCGACCGTTATGTAATCCTTTATGTTGGAGTATGTGACAGCCCCGATGCCGCTTACATTTTGGATATCCTCAATTTTTGCAAAGGGCCCGTGCTGCGTGCGGTAGTCGATAATAGCCTGACCCTTTGACGGCCCTATGCCATTGAGCGTCTCGAGTGTGGCAAGATCGGCGGTGTTGATATTAACCAGCCCTGCTGCACTAGCAATAAGTGCCACCCCCGCCAAAATACTAAAGATGAAGACTTTATTCGCCATCAACCTTGAGCATATCTTGAAGCTCCTGGCTGCTCAAGTCAGGTTGTGCAGGGGGTGTAACCGGAGCTGGCGCTATTTTACGCAGCGCGTCTTTTAGACTTGTCGGTTTTGGTTTAAGGACAGGAGGGTGCACCACCGGCTCGATGGCTGCAGTGGGCGGCTTTTTAGCACCGGTTGCCTGGAGTAGGGCGTCGCGCAGGCTCGTGGCGCCCTCTAGGGGCGGCGCAGCGGGCTTGGCGGGCCGGGGCGCGGGGCGCGGCTGGCCGCGCGGCTCCAGCGCGGAACTGGTGGCCATCGAGTGCTTACGGGCCAGTGTCTCCCCTAAGGCCCTTGGGTCCGGATGCGTTGTGGTATGTGGGGTCGGGTGGCGCGGGGCCTCCTGCCTGACATAGGGCTGCTCTGGGGTCGAAGTGGGGGCAGGCGCGGGGCGCGGGGCAGAAGATGAGGAAGAATATGCCGGCCGATAATCCTTCTTGGGTTTAGGCTCGGGCGCGACCGGCACGTCGGGCTCTGTCCAGTCTTTAATATCCTGCTCTACTTTGGTCCTCGGCGCGCCGTATACCGCGCGCGAGTTCGCTAATACAGCCTCGACAAACCGCTCGGGCGGGGGGTCAAATGGTGGCAGGGTTACGGCACTAAACGGCGGCGAGCCAACGCCGTTTATCATGAGCGTCAGATAAATCTGCGCAAACCCGAGGTTGACCAGGTCGACCGCCTCAAACTGCGGTGCAAATATAGTCTCCAGCACCTCGGCATCAAACGGCCCGACACGAAAGACCACCGTGGTCCCCACGTTGCCAAAGACGGCGTCGCGCACCTCCTCCTCCATTTGCTCGACATACTGGTGCGCGATAATTAAGTTGAGTTTGTACTTGCGTGCCTCGGAGAGTATGTCGGCGAACGATTGGTTGGCAAACGACTGGAACTCGTCTACATAAAAGTAAAAGTTGGGCAGCGCCTGGAGCACATTGACCGGCACATCGGCGCGCGACATCGCCGCCAAATATATTTTGGTCACCAACATGCTACCCAACAACGTTGCATTGACCTCGCCTACCCGTCCTTTAGAGAGGTTGATGATTAAAATTTTCTTGTCGTCCATCAACTGCCGGATATCAAACGACGACTTGGGCTGACCGACAATGTTGCGTATCAAAGGGTTGCTCGTAAATTGCCCGATTTTGTTTTGGATAGCGGGGGTTGCCTCTTGGGTGTAGCGGTCGGTGTACGTGGCAAACTCCTCGACCCAAAACGCTTTGACCACCGGGTCCTTAACATTCTCTACCACCTTTTTGCGGAATGCTTTGTTGATGAGCATGCGGTTTACATCCAGCAATGTCGCGCCCGGGTACTCCAACAGCGCCAAGAGTGTGTTACTCAAGATGTACTCCATACGCGCGCTCCACGCGTCGACCCAAATTTTGCGGAATGCGGACAAGAGGCCCGACACCACCAAGTGGCGCTTGTCGTAGCCGACGTCCTCCATGACGTTAAACGCAACCGGGTAGTCCATATCAAACGGCGCAAAGTACACCACGTCTTTGACGCGGTGCGCCGGCACATACTCCATGATCCGGTCGGCGGTGCTGCCGTGCGGGTCGATAAAGGCCATCCCCTCGCCGTTGCGGATGTCTTGGATGGCCATGTTTTCCAGCAAGGTCGACTTGCCCATGCCCGTCTTGCCGATGACGTACATGTGGCGCGCCCTGTCGCGCCGTTTGATGCCAAACGGCAACGCCTTGCCGCGGGCATTAGTGGAGGCAAAATACGTTATTTGTTCCGGGTCCTCCTGCATTCCCCGCTAGTATACCATTTACGTCAAGCCTTACTGAACCACGTCTCCATTTTGATATTTATGATTTTTGTCTTGGGCGTTGTAAATTTGATTGGCTTGGTATGGAAAGACTTGAAATGTAGCGGGGTCTGCCTCGGAAATAACTTTTCCGTTGTAGAAAACCTTATTTTCATCCTTTGAATAGTGTTGCCAACTATCTGTT
>JAZKAA010000009.1:30179-39920 GCA_040389385.1 Patescibacteria group bacterium
TCCATCTTGTACAACTTCAAACGTTTGGCGGTCAGCTCCTTCGAGTTTTATAACACAGTCCCCACCCGGACAAACAAAATAGACTCCGTTAAAATCCTTAACATATGTGGAGTCAATCGGTGCAAATGTACTGGTATCAAGTGAAGGAATCGTTCCTGTTCGCCAATATACGTGATTTTTATCTTTGGCAAACGAATACTGAACGAAAGTGACA
Source organism: Patescibacteria group bacterium (assembly GCA_040389385.1). Classification (GTDB taxonomy): domain Bacteria; phylum Patescibacteriota; class Minisyncoccia; order Phycocordibacterales; family SBAW01; genus GWA1-54-10. Next base: position 30,394 of record JAZKAA010000009.1, read on the forward strand.
AAAGTCTTTGGATCTGCGTCCTTTACTATTCGGCCATCCCAAAAAACATTGTTCAAATCCTTGCCGTACCCACCCGTCAAGACTATGAAGGTATTTGGATCTGCTTCGTTAATTGGACCCGGCTCGTCCTCTTCACCAAAAAAATTACATACACGGACTTACTATCTTTTCCGTAGACAGTATTTAAAGCGACAAACGTCTTAGAGTCTGCTCCGGCTATGACTTGACCTGTGGTTGTTGCTGTGACGTTTGATTGCGGGATTTCAGTTTTTTGAAAGGTCGGAAAATATAAATATCCCACATACCCTGCAGCGAGGATGGCAAGGCCAATAAGTATTTTAGGGATGAGGGTCACACACTTAGTGTACCCCTCTTTTTGGTACGTAATTAGGTACGTACTTATCCACACTTAACCCAAAACTCGGACATCGGATGTCCGAGTTTTGGGTTATAGTTTCTATATGGAGATGTATCACACATTAAACCGTGGGGTCGACAAACGCAAAGTTGTAATGGACGAAGAAGACCGTGTCCGGTTTGTGCACGATTTATATGTATTTAACGACAAACATACTGCCGCCCACTCGGCGTTAGCAGCGCGGCAAGTTGAGGGCCCACGGAGTCTATTGGTGCATATCCATGCCTTTTGTCTCATGCCCAATCACTACCATCTGTTACTCTCGCCTGCGGTAGAAAACGGTGTGCCTCAATTTATGAAAAAGCTCAACATGGGGTACGCAAAATACTTTAATGAAAAATATGAGCGCTCTGGAGCGTTATGGCAGGGAAAATATAAAAAGAAACTCATCGAGCGGGACGCACACTTTTTGTATATTCCATACTATATTCATCTGAATGCACTCGACCTCTCACTACCTCAATGGCGAGAAGGTAAGGTGCGCAGCGTTCCACAAGCTTTAAAAAACTTACGGGAGTACCGATGGAGTAGCCATCTCGATTACTTGGGTGAGCATAATTTCCCTTCTGTTACCGAACGAGAATTTCTTGCGCAGACAATAGGGACAAGGAGTCGATACGAAAAAGAAATAGAAAAGATTATCACTAACGCCGGACTAGCAAGCGGCAGCAATAACCTCGAGTAGCCAAAACTCGGACATCGGATGTCCGAGTTTTGGTCTTTATTGGTACTGAATAAAAATAGGACTTGGGGTTAAGTTCAGCACTTCTTGCGGGGTCATGAGGCGCGGCGGGACTTCTTTAAGGTCGTTTTTATAAAAGAGTTTAAAGCCCGTAAATTGCACCGGCTCCGGCGCTATCACGACGTTGTAGGTGTTGGTCTTGCGCAGGTACGAGCCCCAGCCGTCCATCTGCATCACCACTTGCACCTCCGGCAACGGTTTAATGTTTGCCACTTTGGTAACCATGCCCAATGTAAAGCGGTGCACGACCAAAATCTTGGGTGGCAGGTTGTAGGTACGCACCAGATTGGCCAAGTACTGCGCCGCAAAGTTGATGTCGTCGGCGCTCATAGTGCCGATAACACGGCCCGGCGGCGTGCCGTTGTGCATAGCAAACTCCGGGTCTACCGCCAAATGCACATTCGGCATCGCCAAATACTTTTGTATGAGCGGCAACTCCTCCGGCAAACTCGAGAGCCCCACTTGGATGTCCAAAATAACGATGCCGTTGACTGCTTTGGCATATTCCAGTGCTTTGTCTATCTGCGTGTCGGACATGCGCGCGCGATACTTACCGTCTTTGCCCGCTGCAGCCTGCGCGGTGACGTCGATGTACTCGATAGCCGGTACGACAGGTGTTGAAGGGTCGGCTGCGCGCCAAGCAGCCGTAGTGCTTGCCAGCTTGGCCAGCACAACATCCTTGGGGTACTCGCCGAGTACGCCCATTTGTTTGGAATAAAAGTTACCGTAGTACGCAACAACGCGATTAAACGGCAAAATAGCGCGGCCGTCGGCCGGATATGCGCGGATGACAGGCCACGTGGGGCGCGCAATAGTAGTAGAGGCAGTCGTAGTACCCATCAAAAACGCCTGATACCAAGGGCTCGATGTCGCCACATGCGCGAGCGCGAGCAGGCGTGTGTCATATGCAGCTTTATCGAGCGGTGGCGGAGCCCACGCAACAGGTGTGGTTGTAGCGGTCTCGGCATACGTGACAGAAAAGCTCGGCAACCCAAACCACCCGACAAGTACAATTGCCGCCACACCAAAAACAACCGCCGCCGCGTGCGGCCAAAATTCCTTAACACTATTCTTATTGAATCTTGGGGCCGAGGCCTTCTTTGTGCTCATCTTTTTGTATAGGCCCGCGTTGTTCTATAGTGTTGCGCCCCAGTGCCTCTCCACGAAGCAGAAAACCCGCGACGGCAATAGCCACACCTGTAAGCGCGTACAACACCGCGCCCCACGGCCGGTATGGCAGCCCAAGTTGGGTCAGTATAACGACCCACACGCCGAGCACTATCACAAGCATCTCTTTGGACATACTCCTAGTTTACTCGGCTTCTACTATTACGACAAACTCGCCGCGGCGCTTTTCCTCCACCAGTGCCTCCAACACCTCGGCCGGGGTGCCGATGATGGCCTCCTCATATATCTTGGTGAGCTCGCGGTAGAGACCTATCCGGCGCTCGGGCATAACCTTAATAAGCATATCTAGCGCTTTGACTATCCGATGCGGCGACTCATAAAAGACGCTCGCGCGGTCGCTTGCCGCTATCTCTTTAAACAACTTTTCTCTCCCCTTTTTGACCGGCAAAAATCCATAAAAAGCAAATGTCGGCGCGCGTAGGCCCGCGATAGACACTGCGGCCGCGAGTGCGCTTGGGCCTGGGATTACCTCTATCTGCGCGCCCTCCGCACGTGCATCAGACACAATCTCGAGCCCTGGGTCGCTGACGCCGGGCGTCCCCGCGTCACTCACAAGCGCCACATGCTTGCCCTCGGCAAGGAGCCCTGCAACGCGGCCGTGTCCAACTACCGGCGTATGTATATCAAAATGCGAGAGAAGCTTTTTGGTCATACGGGTGTCCTCACAGGCAATAACCTCCGCCTCTTTAAGTATGCGCAATGCGCGCAAGGTGATGTCCTCGAGGTTTCCTATCGGTGTTGCGACCACGGAGAGTTTGCCTTGGCTTGTATGCTCGCGCTGCATGGCGCATACTCTAGCACATGGCCCCCAAAAAGGCGCACTTTATAGGCATCGGCGGCGTGGGCATGTCTGCTGTGGCCAAGTTGCTCAAAGACTCCGGCGCCGTTGTAACCGGCTCTGATAGCCACGTCTACCCTCCAATCTCGAACATGCTGGAAGAAAATGGATTGATATATCACTCCACGTACAGCGCGCAAAATATCCCCGCAGATGCCGACGTTATTGTGATAGGCAAAAGCGCGACACTCCGCCCGGAGACAAATACCGAGGTCGCCGGGGCAATAGCTTCCGGAAAAAAAATACTCTCCTTTCCCGACGTGCTCGCCGAGTTGAGCGCAAATAAAGAAACAATTGTGCTTGCGGGCAGCTACGGTAAATCGACCTGCGCCGCGCTACTTGCCCACTGCCTCGAGCACGCAGGCAAAGACCCGTCGTACTTTATCGGCGCGTCACCTATTACACCCTCCAGCAGCGCTCGCATGGGCAAAGGGAGCTTGTTTGTGATGGAGGGCGACGAGTACCCGACCAGCAACACGGACTCGAGAGCCAAATTTTTGCTTATGCACCCACAGCACGTGCTCGTAACGCCGCTTGCACACGACCATCTTAACGTCTTTGCAACACCGACAGACTACCTCAAACCGTTTTACGAGCTGGCTAAACTCCCGCAGACAATGGTGGTGTGCAGCGACGGCCCACTGAGTAAAGAATTTATCGTCAACATTCCGCAGTGTACGACATATAGCTTTGGCGACGCCAAAAATATTGTATGGGGTGAGACAACAACATTTGAGTACAACGGAATACAGCTCCAAACTACATTACTCGGCGAGCACAATATACAAAATATTATCGGTGTGGCAGCGCTGGTTTTTAAACTCAATCTGCTTATGCCGGAGGAGTTTGCCGCGGGCGTAGCAACCTTTAAGGGCGTCAGGCGACGGCTGGACAAAAAGTCTGACGCAACATCTATCCTAGTGTACGAGGGCTTTGGTTCCAGTTACGAAAAGTTGCAGAGCGCCATTGCCGCAATGAAGCTCCACTTCCCCACACGACCTTTGCGCGTTATATTCGAGCCCCATACATTTAGCTGGCGCAATAGGGAGTCGCTCCCCTGGTACGACACCGCATTTGCGGGTGCGGAAAAGGTGTATGTATACGAGCCACCGCAAGACGGCAAGGACATGCAGTTGAGTCTGGAGGAAATAACGACCCGGATAAACGCGGCAGGCATCACGGCCAAGGGCGCACACGCCGCCGAAGAACTATTAGAATTGTTGAAGGACGACCTCCAAAAAGACGACTGCATACTACTCTCGTCCTCGGGCGCAATGGGCGGCTTGGTAGAGTCGGTGCCCGCGTTGGCAGAACAATTATTTCCCGCATGAAGCATATTGCCGAACCGGCGCGAGACTTTGCTATGTATGTCCCGCCGGGGATTGAGTATATAAAGCGCGAGCCTGCTGACTCTGCGGCTGCGGTATACGGAAGCGGGTATCTACCATACTCGGGCACAAAAAACCTGCTCAATGTGTTTTATCGCGCACGCTCCGCGCGTGTAGTGGTGCCGCAATTTATTCTCACGAGCGAAAATCGCCGCATCGCCAAAAAGTTTGATGGCATATTTAGCACATCTCACATCAAAGGCCCGCCGCCACGGGAGGCTACAGAGTTTTGTTTGTCGTATTTTAAAGAGCGGCACGGTATAGATGCAATGCCGCGGGAACGCCTTGAGATTGTTTTTGCCCAGGTGACAAACACGACAATATATCGCAGCAAAGACATGGTGGTTGCGTACGTTGTTTCTATCGAGGACGGCGAGTGCGGGCACTACTGGTACTCCTTTTATGACACCGCATACGCGCGGCAATCGCTTGGGATGTGGCTTATGCTCGACTGCATACGAGACGCACAAGCGCGCGGCCTGCGACACTACTACCTTGGCACCGTGTATGGAGAGAAGGCCTTATACAAAACCAACTTTGCGCCGCTCGAGTGGTGGGACGGGACAGAGTGGAGCGGCGATGTAGCGGCTCTTAAAGAGCGGGCGCGGCTAGATTAATTGCAGGTTGGCCTTGCCGCATTGCCTCGAGATATTTCCCCAGACGACGGAGGCCCTCCTCTATCTTTTCTTTATCAAGAGCATAACTCAAACGCAGGCGGTCCGGCGCGCCAAACCACGCGCCATCGTAGGTGATAATCTTGTAGTCGTAATACAGGTCATGCATAGCCTGTGTCGGGTCATCAAACTTGGGCAGCACATAAAATGCACCCTCCGGTTTGTACAACTCCATGCCAAGTGCGCGCAGGCCGTTGTACATCAGATCGCGCCGCTCCTCCCAGATAGCTACATGCGCATCGACATAGGTGGCGCGCTCGCCCATCGCGGCGAGCGCCATCGCCTGGCCCACAATGCTCGTGTTCATCGAGGTGTGAGTCTTTGCCTCGACTACACGCGACACAATATCCTTGTTTTTGGAGTAGAGATAGCCTACACGCAACCCGCACATGCCGTATGTTTTGGAAAACGAGTTGACGGTCAGCACGCGCTTGCCCTTGAGCAGATAATTTTCGCGCACGTAGATAAGGTCTTTGTACACCTCGTCGGAAATAATATATACACCTAGCCGCTCGCACAGCTCCTCTATCTTTTTTAGGGTTTCTACCTCCTGCACCGTACCGGTCGGATTGGACGGCGAGTTGATGATGACGCCCACACATCCTTTGACTGCCGCCTCAAACGCGGCAAAGTCTATTTTGCCATCGCGGTCCAAGTCGCAGTACACCGGCGTCATGCCGGCGAGTTTTACATTCTCGGGATACGAGTAGTAGTACGGGCGCGGCAACAAAATTTTGCCGCCCGGTGTGGAGATCACCCGCAAGGCAAGGTCTATAGCCTCGGACGCACCATTGGTTATGACGAAGTCCTCTGCCTGTGCATCCGGGTACTCAAGCGCGAGCGCCGCGCGCAGGGGCTCCTCTCCCTGCACCAATCCGTATTTAAAACCACGGTAATGCTCCAATACACGGTACGCGTCTGGCGGAGGGGGCAGGTCGGGTTGACCGGAGCCAAACGATATAAGGCCAGAAGTAAGGCCAGTGTCACCCCGGCCTATAAAAAAGGAAGGGCTGGTGATGGTGTCCCGCATCAACACATCCTACCAAAAATATTAATCTTCCGACACAAGTACCCGACTTATCAAATACACCACCCCGTTTTTGGCGTAGAAGCCCCGGATAGCAAAGCCGTCGCCCACTGCAACCGTTCCGTCATCATGTACTGCGACAGGCATCTGATCGCTCGCAAGCGTTACATAGTCCCCCGCCGACTCACTTGTGGGCACTACCGCGACATGCGACAGCACATGGCGCTCGGCCAGCGCTTTTTCGTCGGCACGACTGTACGAGGGCAACCCTCCCGGTATGTAGTCAAAGTAATTATCTGCCGGGACCAAAATGGTGTACGGTCCGTCGCCCGAGAGCTCCTGCATGACACCGGTGCGCTCCAGCAGGACCTCAAACCGGAGCGCTGCGGGCATTCCGGCGACCACTTGCGCTACGGTGTACTTGCTTTCGTCAAGCATCTGTACAGGCACCGGGGCCGTCGGGTACAGTTGAGGCACTTGAGTTTGCGCCGTTGCTACTCTCCATCCGACAACGCTCCATGAGGCTATCGCAAACACAACCAAGGCGGCACTCACAAGCCGCGCGGGCTTGAGGCGCGGGAGTTCAGGAATGTCTAAAAAGCTCAAAAGCGCGGTGGGCATCCACCCACACTAGAACAGCGGCGCTGAAGCGACGCTGAAGTTGGCTACCGCGGCGGGAGCAGCACCGCGTTGATAACGTAGATGATCCCGTTGCTTGCTTTGTAGGCCTTGAGCACCTTGCCGCTGTTAACATACGTGGCGCCGGTGGTCAGGTTGGTGCTGAAGTTGAGTATGTCGCGAGAGAGCGCCTGAAAGTTGCCGGACGCTATTGCGTCGGTGTCGAGCATCCTGCCGGAGACCACGTGATACTCCAACAAGCGCTTTTGTGCGGTGGCGGAGAGGCCGCTTATCGTGCCGGCAGGCAGCGCCGCTATCGCGCTGTTGGTCGGGACAAAGATAGTGTACGGTCCCTTGCCCAGCAACGAAGCTATCTTGTCGGCGACAAAGTAGCTGTTAAAGGTGCTGCCTTCGGGGATAGAGGCCAGGATGCCAACGACGGAAGAATCGGCGGGTTTAGCCGCTTGCGAGCCTACTGCTGAACTTGTATCGAGCGTGGTTACAGGGACAGGGTTGTACTGATACGGCGCCAGGAGTGCGTACCACCATATAGCTACAACCGCTACGCCTATTGCGACCAGTGCCCATATCCACTCGCGCTGACGTCTGCTGACCCTATGAAATTTTTTCATAAATAAAAATAGCTACTTATACGTCTACAAGTATACCCCCTGTTTTGGTGGGCACGAGAGGATTTGAACCTCCAACCCGTGAGGGATACGATTCTGAGTCGTACGCGTATACCAGTTCCGCCACGTGCCCGTAGTATCAACCTAGCCTACCTTAAAGAATTTCTCCAGTGCCTCTTTGTACTCGGGGAAAAATTGCAGGGAAGAAATATCTCCGGGACCGACCCACCGTACCTCCGCAAGCTCGTCCACCTGCGGCACGACCTCGCCCTCCGCCGCCTTCGCAGCATAGACGATAAGCACGAGCGTCTGTCCGTTGCGGACGCTGACAAAATCGCTAACAAGAAAGGGCGCGATACCGCTGAGCGTAAGACCCGTCTCCTCCGTCACCTCCCGTGCGATCCCTGCCAGCGGCTTTTCGCCATAATCTAAATGCCCGCCGGGCAGGTCCCATATGTCCTCCCCGTGGTTGCGCACGATTAGCACCTTACCCTCCCGCTCGAGCAGTATCTTTTGCGCGACCGCGCCATGAAAATGCTTCGACAAATCTGCCATACGCATTTGTGAGTATAGCAGAGCCGTCCTGGGGGTTTACTGCCCGTTAAGCGCCGCGCGCGTGCCGGGGCCAACGTAGCCAAACTGGTCGAGCCCGTGCGCCGACTGAAATTGCTTGACCGCCGCCTCGGTGAGCGGACCAAAGTAGCCGGTTGCGGTGCCGGAGAGCAGGCCGAGCGAGATGAGCCGGTTTTGGAGCTCAGTTACGTCGGTGCCGGTCGAGGTCAGATGGAGGAAGTTGTTGAAGACGTAACCGTCGCCGATGACCGTTGGCGCGGTCGTTACCGGCTGGCCGCTCAGTATTGCCGCCACGGTGTTGATGGTTGATTGAGCGACGTTAAATGATTGTAAGAGCGAGAGTATTGCGCTCTGCTGCGCCGCAGACAAGCGGGACGCCGACGAAGTTGTTACAACTGCAGGCGTGCCTGTTGCCACAACATTGACGGTAACACTCGCAGCATTGGTGTTGCCGGAGGCGTCGTACACATTGAGAGTCAAAACATGCGTGCCTATATCACCCACTGCCGGCGTCCAGGAGAAGCTGCCTGTCGAGCTCAGGCTGGCGTTTGTGAGCGTTGTGCCGCTAAACGAGTCCATGACGCTATACGAGGGCGTAGTAAAGCCCGCATTCGCGACTGTAAAGGACAGCAGGCTGCCTGCGGTAATTGTGACGGGAGAGATAATGCCTTGGACGATTACGGTCGGCACACCACCTACCGTTACTTGTGTACTAGCGGTTGCGGTGTGGCCGCTGCCATCGGTTGCCGTAACCGTAATAGTGTGTGCGCCGGCATCTTGAATCTGTGGCGTCCAGGAAAAGCTCCCAGTGTTGCTAAGGTTGGCTGCCGATACCGTGCCGCCACTAAACGAGTCGCTCACCGTAAAGGTCGGGCTGCTAAAACCGTTTGCGCCCGAAGTAAAGGAAAACGTTTGTCCGACTGATATGGGTGATGCCGGCGAGATTGACTGCAACGTCAAGGATGCTTGATTGGTAACGTAGAGCGTCTGCATGACGCTCGCATAGCCGCCGTACGCGTCTGTAGCGGTAATAGTGAGGTCGTGCTCGCCTATGTCGCCGCTGCCGGGGGTCCAGCTAAAGGTGCCGTTAGAAAAGCTTCCGGCGTTTATACTGGAACCGCTAAAGGAGTCGTACACACCGTAGGAAGGGCTGGTAAAGCCGGTTGGTACGACGGTAAATGTAACTTGGCTACCTACTGTCACGTTAGAAGACGCGAGACTCTGTACAGAAAGCGAGCCACTTGCATAGGCGGGAGTGGCGGCAAGTGCAAGCGCTGCAATAGTGATAATGGTGCCCAACCCCTTAGAGACGCGTGCAGATAGCATACAAGTTAGATAATTACCGATATGCCTAAGTATACGACGCGTGAGAGAAAAAGGGTGCGCGCTCCAGGGGTCGAACCTGGGACCTTTCGAGTATCAGTCGAATGCT
>JAZKAA010000010.1:0-10374 GCA_040389385.1 Patescibacteria group bacterium
ATCCATTCGGAGGAGGCTGGAATGAAATTGTTTGGAGAGACCATTCTCACGTTTGTGGTGATGGTGCTGGCGTTACTTGCCGTCAATGGCGGATACATCCGCTACGACAACAACAACCTGCACATCGGTCCGCCGCCGCAAAACACTTGGTGCAACGGAATCACCGGGCAATGCCAACCCGGAGATCCGCCGTCATCGTGGCAGCAGCCGATGCCCGACTTCGACCTACCACCCATGCCACCAGAGCGGGACATGATGCCCCGCCACCACGACCCAAGGGCCATCCCCAACAAGTGCCGGCAGCCCGGCAAAGGGTGGCACTGGGACCAACGAGACATCTGCATCTAGCGTTCGAGCGACCTGTATAGCCCAGCTATACGGGTCGCTTTTCTTTTAAAAACACCTGTGATAGGCTCTCTGTAATGACGTTAGCGGGGGTGCTCCCCTACATAGAGGCAGTGCTCGCTGTGCTCCTTATCCTCTTTGTGCTGCTCCAGCAGACAGGGGCGAGCTTGGGGGGTGCGTTTGGCGGAGATAACTTCTCTGCGGCGTATCACACCCGCCGCGGTATGGAGAAGTGGCTCTTTTGGGCCACCATCATCGACGGCACCCTCTTTGTCGCTGTGGCTATCGCCATTCTCTTGGTCAGTTAATTCTTAACTTAAAAAATTGTGCGCCGCCCCTCGTTTATAACAACCGCCGAGGAGACATACGCCTCGCTCACCGCGAGTGGGCGTGCGCTCTTTCTCTTTTTTGCAGTGCTCTCGGTCGTCGCGACCGCGGGGATTCTATATATACTCGAGGCGTCCGTAACTATCCAGGCCCCTGCGCGCGGCGGCTCGCTTAGCGAGGGCATTTTGGGCACGCCGCGCTTTATCAACCCCGTGCTCGCAATAAGCGACGCCGACCGCGACCTCTCGGCACTGGTGTACTCCGGCCTTTTGCGTGCAACGCCCGCGGGCGATTATGTCCCCGACCTCGCCAGCTCGTACGACATATCGCCGGACGGCAAGACCTACACGTTTTACCTGCGGCCCAATGCGACCTTCCACGACGGCACAGCCGTAACCGCTGCAGACGTCGTCTTTACGATACAAAAGACGCAAGACCCGGGGCTGCAGAGCCCGCTGCGCGCCGACTGGGACGGCGTTGATGTTGCGGCCGTAGACGAGCATACGGTGCGCTTTACGCTCAAAGCCGCATACGCCCCTTTTATCGAAAACACGACTGTCGGCATTTTGCCCAAGCACCTGTGGCAGGGCGTCTCGGACGAGGAGTTTCCTTTTAGCGAGCTTAATACCCAGCCGGTCGGCACCGGCCCGTACAAGGTCGCATCAATCGCGCACAGTCAGGGCGGGATACCGTCGGCGTACACGTTTAGCGCCTTCCCCAAGTACGCGCTCGGCGAGCCGTACTTGCCGACACTGACCCTCCACTTTTATCAAAGCGAGTCGGCACTCACCTCCGCCTTACAGAGTGGCGAGGTAGACGCGGCAAGCGGCATCTCGCCCGCCAACCTGCCGCCCATAGCCGGCGAGACCATACAGACTGCTCCCCTCAACCGCGTGTTTGGCGTCTTTTTTAATCAAAACCAGTCCGAGCTCCTGCGCAACAAGGACGTACGCGTGGCGCTCGACTCCGCAATCGACCGCACCGACCTTGTTTCGTCTGTCTTGGGCGGCTACGGCACACCTGTAGACGGCCCCCTGCCGCCCGGTGCACTGCCGTCGGAAGATGCGCCCGCGCTCCAGCCCAGCGTTGCCGGCACTGACCCCGCACTTGTTGCGCGCCAAACGCTAATCGATAAGGGGTGGGTGGCGGGCCCCGACGGAGTTCTTACACTTACGACGGGCAAGGGCTCAGCAGCAAAAGTGACGACGCTCCAGTTTGCACTTGCAACCGCAGATGTGCCCGAGTTGCGTGCCGCCGCCGAGTATCTTAAAGAGCATTGGGCACGCATGGGGGCCAAGGTAGACGTGGGCGTGTACGAGCAGGGAGACCTCTCACAAAATGTTATCCGCCGCCGCTCGTACGACGCTCTGCTTTTTGGCGAGGTAGTGGGCCGCGAGATGGACCTGTACGCGTTTTGGCACAGCAGCCAGCGCACCGACCCGGGACTCAACATCGCGCTCTATGCCAACCCCATTGCCGACGCCGCACTCTCGGCCATGCGCGCAACTTCCGACGAGGCCGAACGTACGCAGTACTACCGGCAGTTCTTGGCGCAGGTACAAAAAGACGTGCCCGCCGTGTTTTTGTATACGCCGGATTTCGTGTATACTGTGCCCAACGACCTTAAGGGCCTTACTCTGGGTTTTATCGAAACGCCGAGCGACCGATATCTCTCTGTAGCCGAGTGGCACCGCCAGGTGGACTACGTGTGGCCTTTCTTTAAAAGATAGAAAAAAATTAACAAGTAAGTTTTATTCATGCCAGAAGATCAGAAGAAACAGTTTAAACCGGGGCCCCGTCCTCAAGGCGCAGGCAATCGTGGTGGTGCCGGACGCGGTGGCTTTAAAGGCCGCCTGCGCCGCGGCGGCCCCAAGCCGCACCAGCCGCACCCTGTGCGCGCCGACATCCACGCGGCCGGCCGCCAGCCCTCCTCCGGCGAGAGCGCCGAGGTCAAAATCCCGCCGCTCGAGCAGGGCAACATCCGCATTATCCCGCTCGGGGGCGTAGAGGAGATTGGCCGCAACAGGACCGCGGTCGAGTTTGGCGACGACATTATTATCGTCGACTGTGGATTTCAGTTCCGCGAGGACGACACACCGGGTGTCGACTACATTTTGCCCAACACCAAGTATCTCGAGGACAGGCGCGAGAAAATCCGCGGCATGTTTATCACGCACGGCCACCTCGACCACATCGGTGCTATCCCCTACGTTATCGACCGTATCGGGTATCCGCCGATATACACGCGCCGGCTGACCAGCGTCATGATACGCAAGCGCCAAGAAGAGTTCCCCAACCTCAAGCCGCTCGACATACACGAGGTAGAGAAGGAGGACACCGTCCGCGTCGGCGCTCTCAAGGTCAAGTTTTTTTCCGTATCGCACACTATCCCCGACGCGATGGGTATCATTATCGAGACTCCGTACGGGCTGATGGTCTTTACCGGCGACTTGCGCCTCGACCATGTCGACGGCGTACCGGTACCGGAGGAGGAAAAAGAGTTTGCCTACTTTGCGGACAAAAAGGTGCTCTTTTTGGCTGCCGACAGCACCAACTGCGAAAAGCCCGGATTTTCTATCCCCGAGCGTCGCGTGCAAAAAAATCTCGACGACATTATCACCCAGACAACCGGGCGGCTTATTATCGGCACATTTAGCAGCCAACTTGAGCGCATCATGCGCATGCTCGAGGCCGCGGAGCGCGCGGGCAAAAAGGTGCTTGTCGAGGGCCGCTCGATGAAGGTAAACGTCGAGATAGTTAAACAACTCGGGCTCCTTAAGGTGTCGGAAAAGACATTTATAGACGCCCCGCAGCTGGAGCACACCCCCGAGAGCAAGACTGTTATTTTGGCGACCGGCGCGCAAGGCGACGAGTTTGCCGCGCTTATGCGTGTGGCGATGAAGACGCACAAATACCTCAAGATGAAGAAGGGTGACACCGTGGTCTTGTCCTCCTCTGTCATCCCCGGCAACGAGCGCAGCGTACAAAAGCTCAAGGACAACCTCAGCCGCCAGGGTGCCAAGATAATCCACCGTGACACGATGGACGTGCACGCCTCGGGCCACGCCAACCGCGACGAGACCTTTTGGATCCACCAAAAAATCAACCCAAAATTCTTTATGCCGATGCACGGCTACCACTACATGCTGCGCGTGCATGCCGATATTGCCAAGGCCTGCGGCCGCATGGAAGAGGACATTGTCATCCCCGACAACAGCGCGGTGATAGAGATAGTCGACGAGGGCACGCGCATTGTCCGCCGCAAAGAGATGGCGCCCGCAGGTTTGCGCCTGGTAGACGGGTTTTCTATCGGCGATTTGCAGGAGGTTGTTATCCGCGACCGCGCGGTACTGTCGGCCGAGGGTATGTTTGTCATCATTGCGACCGTCAATCCGCGCACAGGCAAGCTGCGCAAGAGTCCCGACATTATTTCCCGCGGCTTTGTGTACCTGCGCGAGAGCCAAGAGCTTTTGCAGCAGGCGCGCATCATCGCCAAAAAGACAATCGAGGACAGCGCCAAAAATCAGCAGCCGGTCAACTTTGACTTTGTCAAAAACAACCTCACCGATGCAATCTCCCGATTTTTGTTCGAAAAGACCAACAAACGCCCTATCGTAATCCCCGTGATTTTGGGGATGTAGTGTGATAGAGTCTCTTTCGAAACAGTAGGGAGAAATACCATGACCTTGATGGCCATGTGCCCAGTATGCAAGAAGCTTGCCCGGACGAAAAAAGCCGGTCCAAAGTCACACAAGCGCGTCTTCAGCAAACACGGCAAAACCAAAGGCAGCAGCAGATGCCGTGGCTCTTACAGTGAAGAGCCCGTGCCAGTCGAATCTCTGATCAATATTCAGAGAACTACGACAATCACCGGCGTCGTCTACAACCGTGATGGTGTCGCGGGAATGCTAAGCTGGCTCGGGAGCGGACTTTAGAGTCCGCTTTTTTATTTGCTCGGAAGGACCTTCATCCAAAATTTGGAATTGTCACAAACGGGGCTATACTTGCGTCAGTAGGATTGGGAGTGAAACAAAGAGGAGGCCAACAATGGCCGATAGAAAACCGCTCTGCATTGTACGGACCAAACTGTCCGATGTATGGGAGGGCCCATGGCAAGTCGTCCCTTGCTCCGTGTATGTCGAGCTGGTGGCACGGGCATGTTACGAAGCCCCGTTCGGGAATATCCCATTGCAGAATTTTGAAATGATGATGACGCAAGGCCGCGTGATAACTCATGAAAGCCAGATTGATCACTGGGATGAAAATCTCAAAAGTCTCTGGCGCAGGCATTGCGAGGAACCGACTCAAGCGCCCAAGGCTGCATAGCCCGGGCGTTTTTTTATTGATTGACGCGTAGAATGGTTTGGCGTAGATTGGGCGCAGTTGAGGGCGTGGGCAACATCATAAACCAGTGGGGAGACACCCGACAATGGCTACACAGCCCAAGCTTGTCGCGAGCGAAGAAGACCTGCCGAGTGACCTGGAGCTTGCCGAGTATCTGGCAGAACAAAAGGTCAGCCCAGACGTCCTTCTGCTGCTTGCCGATGAGCAGTTCGACGAGCAGTTTCCACCGCGTGGGTAATCCCGGCGGTGTTTTTTATTTTAAAATTTTTAGAAGAGACTTTTCGCTCGCTCCCCTTGCCAACAGCTGCCTCAGTTTTTTGGCCCTTGCTTGGCGGGTGCTGCCCTCAAATTTTGACTGTTTTGTGTAGTGCTTGCTTCGCACATTAAGTCGCACACCGGATTTTTTTAGGTACGAGCCGTAATCCATCAGCGCCGCATAAAACTCGCGCGGCTGCATTTTGCTTTTTTTAAGAGCCTCCCCCACCAAGGGCAGCAGCTCTGTATCAAGGACTACCCTTGATAATTTATAGTGATGGAAGAAGACTGTGCGGATGTTTGTTTCTATAAAGACTGTGGGTTTGTTAAACGCAAATGCCTCGACCGCTGCACGGGTGTACGGTCCAACACCCGGCAGCTTATCACTAGTCCAGCCGCTCTTGGCGATTATTTTTGCGGCGTCGCGCAAGTACTTGGCGCGGCGGTTGTAGCCCAGGCCTTGCCATTCTCTTAAAACATCTGCCAACTTTGCGGCGGCTAATTTTTTGGCCGTGGGGTACTTTTTAATCCATTTGATGTAGTACGGCACTACCCTCTCCACCTGCGTCTGCTGCAGCATCACCTCGCTGACCAAAATTTTGTACGGGTCATGCGTTGCGCGCCACGGCAAATGTCCGCGGCCGTGCTTTTTATAAAACTTTTTTAGGTCGGCTAACACGGCCCTATGGTAACAAAAAACTCCCCTTGCGGGGAGTTTTTTGGACTACCGGACCAAAAGCTTATGCTTTCGGGCGGGCATCGGAGACTGTGAGCATGCGACCACCGAACTCCTTGCCATTCCACATAGAGATAGCATTGTCAGCGTCAGCATCTGCGTTCATCTCCACAAAGCCGAAGCCACGGGAGCGACCAGTCTCGCGATCAGTCACGATAGATGCGCTTGCGACCTCACCCGCCTGAGCGAATGCGTCACGGAGCTCATCGTTCGTCGTGCGGTACGGAAGACCACCGACGAAAAGTTTGCGTGCCATTGTATCTGCGAAAAACTATTTAGATAACTAGTTCCTCGTAAGGCGACCCTCCTGACGCCTTAAACGGCACATGGAGACTTACTACCGAACGAGGACACTGTAGCACACTAGCCCAAAAAAGCTACCGGTACGCCGGCTTGGCCGTAATCACGAGGCGTTTATCAAAACTCTTTTGTGCGGGCACCCACTCGCCGTCGCACGTTATCAGCACAAGTTGGCTGGGCCCCGTTGTGGCAAAAATACTCGCCGCCGGCGCCTCGTCGGCCGGGTATTGGTCTATGGCCGTTACTTTGTATACCAGCGTGTGGCCGTCAATGTCCTGGACTGTTACGTAATCACCCAGATGCACCTGGTTGAGATGTCCAAACACACCCGGCAGCGTGAGCGCGTTGTTGACGTGGCCCGCAAAGACCGCGTTGCCCTGACCGCCAGGGATACCACCGTCTTTGTACCAGGCCGTATCGGTAAAGTTGCCCGGCGTCGCCATTGTGCCGTCTTGGCGTGTGCCAACAGGGTCAACTTTGGCATCAATGCCCACCGAGGGCACCTTAAGCCGCGTCGGGACAAAGTCGAGTGCTTGTGTGGTAGACGCATCAGCCCCATGCACCACGTCGAGGATTGACGGGTTGCCTATTGCGCCCGCCGGAGCAAATAGTGTCTGCCCTGCGTCGGGGCCGAGTGTATCGTTTGCAATGCGCGACACTATATCGGCCGCGCCCACCAAGACTACAATAGCACCCACGACAATTGCCCCCCACGTTACGTACGGGGCAATCCAGTGCGAGCGATGTTTGTTAGCGAGTAACGATTGCAAAGGCTTTGCGGAGGTACGGAGCCCCTACCGCGACGGCTGCGCCCAAGAGCGCGAGTGCAATCATAAGCTGTGCAAGAGTAAGCGGCTCGACGCCGGTGTTAGGCAAGCGCGGGTAGTAGGTCGGCGTAAGCGTCGGAGTGCCGTAGTTTGTGTAGATGGCGTTACCGGTGGAGTACCCCGTAGTGTAGGTCGGGTATGTCGGGTTGGTAACAGTCGCAGGATTAAAGTATCCCTGCGTTACCGTCACCTCACAGGTGGCGCTCTGGTTGGCGTTAGTAACCGTCACCAGCTGGCTGCCGGTCTGGTCAAAGGCAACGGTCAATACTGGCCCCACGTTGGGGTAGTTTTGGCTTGCAGTGCGCCAATTGTAAGTACCTCCCACGCCGCCCACTGCGGTAAAGCGCACGTTTTGGCGGAGTCCTGCGGTCTGAGTAACCGGCTGGCAGCTGAGTGCAGGCTGCACGTTTTGATACGGGTAGTTTGTCCCGTACGGGTAATAGGCGCTGTAGTTGGGAGAGAGCGTGATTACGCACGAGCCGGTACCACCCGCAACTGCGGTGTTATTACATCCTGCCGAGTAGTCGGCAGTGTAGCCGTACGGGTTGTTGGCTATCGTTACGTTGTATGCGCCCGGATTAAGCGATACCTGGACAGCATTTTGTGAGCCCCAAAAAGTGGAAGGGCTAGGGCTGTTGCCCGATACCTGGACAGAAAAGTCGGCCGGAGTGCGGGTACTCGTATTGTACGGGTAGTTGTATACCGAGCCTTGAGACGGGTTAATCACCTGCACGTATACAGACAACAGCGCGTTGCTGGTGCTTTGAGCAAATGCAAAAGACGGCACCAACACACCAAGGACAACTGCGAACGATACAATAAAGCGAGTCATGAAATATGGCTTAAAATATGAATAAATTCATATTACCGTCGCTCGCTCGGGACCAAAAAGCAAGCTTTTTGACCCTCGCTTCGCTAGGTAATAAGGATGATAAATTGGGCACCGGAGAGCGTAGCTGCAAGCACCTTACCACTGCTTTATGCACAATGCAAGAGCCGTCAACCTTGACGGCTTCATCAACCGGGTATATACTTAGGATACCTAACTATTTGTATGGCTAACGAAATGGACACAACCGTCGCACTATTTTTGCAGGCCGGTCAGATGATGCGCCGCAACATTGACGCGGCCCGGTTGCCGTTGACGCCTGCCCAATACGAGGTGCTGCGGCATGTCGCCACACACGAGCAGTTGTCCATGCAGGGGCTAGCCCATACGCTCCGCATTACCGCGCCGTCAGCCACGGGACTTGTTTCGGAGCTGGTAGAGAGCGGATACCTCAAGCGCACGGGCAACACGGCCGACCGCCGCCAGGTACTGCTCGCGGTTACATCCTCCGGCAAGCGCGCAGCGGCACTGTGCACCACCAAGCGCACGCGGGTGTTGCGCCGCGTGCTCAAGGGGCTCTCGGCACGCGACCACCGCGACCTGCAGCGCATTTTTACTATCATGATAAATCCCAACAACTAATATGAAAGACTTTTTTACAAAAGAGGTGCTGGCCCATCCGATAGTCCTGAGCGCATTTGGCGCCGTTGTGCTTATTGCGATAGGCAGCGGCGCGTACTACATGAGCGCAACCCGCGCGCCCGCCACTCTTGCGGCAGATAACACAAGCACCAGCACTCTGCTGGCGACCGGTGTCGTCGAGACAGCGCAAAGCGGCGAGCTGTCGTTTGTAAGCGGCGGGCGCGTTGTGCGCGTCCCCACTACAGTGGGTGCACATGTAAGCGCCGGCCAGGTGCTTGCATCACTCGACACCTCGTCGCTTGCCGCCGCGCAGGCGCAAGCCGCTGCAACACTCAAGTCTGCCGAGGCCCATCTTGCCGATATTATGGCCGGTAGCCGCCCCGAGGACGTCGCCGTAAGCCAGGCACAGGTATCGCAAGACCAGGTGGCTTTGAGCGACGCTATAGCACAGGCATATACCACTGCCGACAGCGCAGTGCATAACACCGTCGACCAGTTTATGACTAACCCGCGCGTCGATCCTAAAATCACCTTCCAAACCGACGGGTCTATAGAAAATGCGTTGGAGTTCCAGCGCCTTATCGCGGAGACCTCACTCAGTTCTTGGCAAAGCTCTTCAGGCGACCTTGCCGCGGCACGCACCGGCATCGCTGCGGTTGCAACACTGCTGACAGACGCCAGCAACGCGCTCAACCGTGCGACTATAGACTCTGCAGCAACCCAAACCAAAATTACCGCCTACACTACGGCAGTCGCAACGGCGCGCACCGCTCTTAATAGCGCACTCTCGGCTATTGACGCAGCTTCCGCCAAGCTCGCCACTGACCAGAGCTCGCTCGCACTCAAACAGGCCGGCGCCACGACGCAAGCCATCGCTGCACAGCAGGCCATGGTAGACAGCGCGCAGGCTAGCGTGGATGCCGCAAGCGCCGCGCTGCGCAACTCGCTTGTTATCGCGCCCTTTAGCGGCTCAGTCGCCAGCGTGCATGTAAAGACAGGCGATGTAGTCCCGCCCGGCACACTCGCTGTCTCTATCACCCCCGCCGCAGCCTTGCAGATATCGGCGTACTACTCCGAAATAGACGTGGCACATATTACTGTCGGCGAGCACGCCGACGTCACACTCGACGCATACGGTAGCGGACGTGTCTTCCCCGCCAAGGTTGTATCGATAGACCGTGCGCCGACTATGCAGGGCAACACGCCTGCGTACAAAGTCGTGCTGCAATTTGCCACGGCCGACCCGGCAATCACTATCGGCATGAGCGCCAACGTCGCAATAACAAACTAACATATGAATAAAAACGTACTCATAGTCGCGGGGATACTGGTTGTGGTCTTGGGTGGCGGTATAGCCGGCACAGCGTACATTGCCGCCGGCTCCAAGACGGTGTCTATAGATAAAGCGCAGATAGAAGCGCCGGTGATAACCCTCTCGTCTACACAACCGGGGCTCTTGCGGCACACGTACGTAACAGTGGGTCAGAGAATCCCCGCCGGCACGGTGGTGGCACAGGTGGGTGTCGAGCTTATCAAAGCCACGCAGGGCGGCTTGGTACTGAGCGCGCGCACCGACTTGGGCAGCGCGCTCACACCGCAAGATGCGGTTGTTACGATGATTGACCCGTCGCTCCTGCGCGTGGTCGGCCAGGTGCAAGAGGACAAGGGCCTCGCCGATATTAATGTGGGCGATGTAGCCACGTTTACCGTTGACGCCTTTGGCTCAAAAAAGTTTGACGGTGTAGTAGACGAGGTCTCCCCCAGCTCTA
>JAZKAA010000011.1:0-14529 GCA_040389385.1 Patescibacteria group bacterium
AGCGAGCGCTCACCTCCATCGCGCTCATATTCTCTATGTCACAGGTGAATCCGCCGCCGTTTCTCATCCTCGACGAGACGGATGCCGCGCTCGATGAAGCCAACTCCCGCCGCTCTGCGGACATGATCATGGAATTAGGGAAGAAATCGCAGCTCATCGTCATCACGCACAACCGCGCTACCATGAGTGCGGCAGGGGAACTTTACGGTGTCACCATGAGCCAGGACGGCGTCTCAAAGATCCTCTCCGTAAAGCTCGAGGAGGCGGAACGCGTGGCGAAATAAGTTATGAGAAGCACTTTTGAAGGATTTTCCGACGCAATGCTTTTCATTCTTGTAACGCTTCCGGCCATTCTCCTATTCATCACCTCACGTTTGTGTGACGGATGGAATGAGGGAACTATGGCGGGATCATGCGCATTTTCGGTGCTCGACGGTGTGTATACGGGTCTCATGGATATCCTCCTCCTGTTCTCTTTTGGCGGATTCCTTCTTTGGCTGCCCATAGTCGTGATTGCGATAGGGATCAGTGCTGCTGCCAAGCTAAGAATGCTCCGGCAGCAGAATACGAAGATGCGAGCAGTGAATCTGCTGTTTTTGTTCGTACCAGTCGTTATTCTTATCTATGGTGTCTGGGCGTTTGCCCTCATTTGACCTAAGGAATGAGCGCTGGTATAGTGCCCCGACATGTTAAAGATCCGATTACAGCGCACGGGCCGTATCAACAACCCCTCATACCGAGTGGTGGTCACTGAGCACCAGAATGGTCCTAAGTCAGGCCGCGCGGTGGAAGTCCTTGGTTCCTACAATCCGAAGAGCAAGGAGCGCGTCCTTAATGAAGACCGCATCAAGCATTGGATAAGCATGGGCGCCACAGTGAGCGACACGCTGCACAACCTGCTTATTACGCACAAAATAATCGAGGGCAAAAAGATAAACGTGTTGCCGAAGAAAACCGTCGCCAAAAAAGAAGAGCCTGTAGCCGCCCCGGTTGTAGAAGCCGCACCTGCCGAGGCGACTCCTGCGGAGGAGCCTGTGCAGACCGAGGTTGCAACAGAAGCGCCTGCTGATAAAATAGCAGAGTAGTTTACTCACTCAATTTAATACACCGTTATGGCAGTAGAGAAGGATCAGGAGTTTTTGGAATTTGTTATCAAAGGTTTGGTTGACCATCCCGAGGACGTCAAGCTCAAGCGCGTTGTCGACGAGATGGGCGTTTTGCTTACGCTCGACCTCAATGCCGAGGACATGGGCAAGGTCATAGGCCGCTCGGGCAACACCGCCAAGGCTATCCGCACGCTCCTGCGCGTAGTCGGGATGAAGCATAACGCCCGCGTTAACCTCAAGATCAACGAGCCCGAGGGCGGCATCCGCGGCAGCAAAGATACCGGCTGGGACGGCAGTCACGAGGCCCCCGCAACTCCCGCAATGAAGAGTATTGACGACGCAATGAACGACCTGGGCAGTTTGTAAAACTATGGAGGGTTTGATTCGAGTGTCTGTAATTGCTCTTGTCCACGACGGCAAGGGCAATTATCTTTTGGGCAAACGCTCACAAAACTGCCGTGACGAGCAGGGCAAGTGGGACCCGGGCGCGGGCGGCGGACTCAAGTTTGGCGAGACGGTAGAGGATGGTATCCGGCGCGAGGTCAAAGAGGAGACCGGCGCGGATGTTAAAGAGATGGAGTTTTTGGGCTACCGAGACGTCTTCCGCACTATCGACGGCAAGCCAACACATTGGCTTGCGATGGGGTTTAGGGTGTTGGTGGACCGCGGGCAGGTACAGATAATGGAGCCGCATAAGTGCGACGAACAAAAGTGGGTGACTATACCGGAGCTAGCGGGTATGGAAAACCTCCACTCCCAATTCCCCGCCTTTCTGGAAAAGTTTGGCGACAAACTTATATGAATTTCCATGTAATTACTCTTTTCCCCGAGACGGTGGAGGCTTATACGAATGCCTCTATATTAGGGCGTGCTCAGAAGGCCAAGCTTTTTAAGGTTAAGACCTATCAGCTGCGCGACACGGCGGGCAATAAGTGGGGCAAGGTAGATGAGCGCCCATATGGCGGCGGCCCGGGGATGGTACTGCGAGCTGAACCTGTGATAAAAGCAGTCCAAAAAGTGCTGCGTGAAGCTAAACATCACGCAGGAAGCAAGAAGGTAAAAGTTTTGATTACTTCGGCCGGGGGTAAGCCTTTTACTAACGCTTACGCAAAAAAGCTCGCTACATATAAAGATGTAGTGATTGTGTGCGGGCGCTACGAGGGCATTGATGCGCGGGCCAAGGCGGCCCTCAAGACCGAGGAAGTCTCTGTCGGTGACTATATATTGACCGGTGGTGAGGTGCCGGCAATGGCTATTATTGATGCCACCGCGCGACAGATAAAGGGAGTGCTGGGCAAATTTGAGAGTTTAGAGGAGGGCAGGGTTGCCAGCCATGATGTGTACACCAGGCCGGAAGTTTTGAAAGTAAAAGGGAAGTCGTATCGCGTCCCCAAGGTCCTTTTGACCGGCCATCACGCCAATATAGACTCCCATCGCAATAAAAAACGCAGTGGATAAGGGTAATTGACTGCCGCGCTTAGTGCGGTAAGGTCAGTAGTGGCGCTCTTGCCACAGGAGGTTATTGCATGAGCCACTTTACGGTTCGTTTCGCATTTGATGTGACCGGTGTCGCGACGCCGCGCTTCAATGGTGAGACCGGCCCCATCAAAATCGGCATTTCGCCCGGTCGCACGGGCGTCAAAAAGCCAGACGGGAGCGTCGAGTTCCGCCTCGACCACGGCCGCATATTTACCGCGGCCAAAGCTCCGGACAACCTCGACAACCACATCGCCGTTTAAGCCCGCCCCGTCAAGGCGGCTTTTTTCTTTGCAAATAAAAATGAGCAAGGTTAAACCTTGCTCAAATAAGTGCCATGCCCCAGATATCATGGCCGCCCTCCGTAGGATAAAAACCGACGGCTTTTATGGGGTGTATCGCCTCGTGAGCGATGAACCGTTCAAACGAACTGCGTCCGACGGTGTCGATGTGGTAGGCGTATTCGCCCAGACGGAAACCGTTTCTTGCCCGGCCGGCATTAAAGATACCGTTCCGGTAGTTTTCCAAAAGTGCGGCCTTGAGGCACGGAATCGCCTCTTTAACGTAGTATCCACCGTAGGACATCCACCAAATCAGTACACGTTTGTACCAGATTTTGGTAAACCCAACAGACTTCTTGGTGTCGGGGTGGACAAAGTAGGCGTCCAAAAGGCGGAAGTCGCCCTCGCGATACTCATAACCCTTCCACCCAGGCATTTCCGGAATGGGATGAGCTTCGGCACTGCTGGCGTAGCTATCGGTCGCCATCGCCTTGCAAAAGAAGACCGCGGCCTCTCGAAGCAAAACAGCTCTTTCTATCGCGTCCATAGTAGGACCTCATTTGACTGACCCGCTGGGACAATACCCCCAAACGGGGCTGTGGGCAAGAGATTTGACAGCTTCAGGTATACGCGTATACTAGATAGCGAAACCAACAGGGCAATCGGATGAGTATCGAGTGGGGGTTTCGATACAACATAGTGTCAGGAAAGTCCTAAAGCTTCACAAAGGAAGCAAGGGGCGCTTTATACGCGTCTCCGATTTTTCGTGTATTAGGACTGTGCATAAGTGTCTTGCTTTATTTAGCGTTCTATTAACCTCCTAAATTAAAAAAATTATGCGCACGCAAAAATACTTCTCCCGCTACCAGGAGCCCCGCGTCCCCACTCCGAGCCTCGTTGCAGCGCAGACCGACTCCTACAAGCTCCTGTTGGAGAAGGGTTTTCGCGAAATTTTTAAAGAGTTTACCCCCATACGCGACTACTCCGGCAAAAAGTTTGACCTCGAGTTTGTAAAGATTGAGCTCGGCGAGCCCAAAGTAGATGAGCACTACGCCAAGGCGCAAAAGCTGACCCTGGACATCCCCGTGCGCGCCACGGTGCGGCTCAAAAACAAGGTCAAGGGCGAGGAAAAGGAGCAGGAAATCTTTTTGGCCGACCTGCCTATCATGACCGAGCACGGCACCTTTGTTATCAACGGTGTCGAGCGCGTTATAGTCCCGCAGTTGGCACGCTCTTACGGCGTCTTTTTTACCGCAAGTGAGGTCAAGGGCAAGCGCCACTTTGGTGCCAAGCTTATCCCCGCGCGCGGCGCGTGGATAGAAATGGAATGCGACGCCCTTGGCGACATTGCGGTGCGCATCGACCGCAAGCGCAAGTTCCCGGCTACCTCCTTGCTCCGCATCATGGGCCCGACGCTAGCCGATAAGGACTTTAAGCAGCTGTTTGCCGGCAATCAGTACGCCAAGCAGTGGATTGCAGGAGCGCTCGAGAAGGACCCTGCCAAGACGACCGAAGAGGCATTTATCGAAATCCACAAGCGCCTGCGCGACGGCGATTTGGCAACGGCCAAAAACGCCGAGGAGTACATCAAGTCAATATTTAACGAGGAGCGCTACGACCTCTCGCGTGTCGGCCGCTACCGCTTTAACCAGCGCTTTGGCCGTTCGCTCGACGAGAAGGAGCTTGCCCGCAAAACTCTCTCGCTGGATGACCTTGTCACTGTCATCAATCAGCTGCTTACGCTCGAGAATACTCCGGACGCAATGGAGGACAACATCGACCACCTTGGGTCGCGCCGCGTGCGCTACGTGGGCGAGATGCTCAGCCAGCGCTTGCGTGTCGGTTTGACGCACATGAAGCGCAACATCCAGGACCGCATGTCGACTATCGACGCCGAGGCCACGATGCCACAGCAATTTGTTAATCCGCGTCCGCTGCAGGCTCGTATTAAGGAGTTCTTTACGACCAACCAGCTCTCGCAGTTTATGCAGCAGGAAAATGCTCTCACCGAGCTTGAGCACCTACGCACGCTCTCGGCGTTGGGCCCGGGCGGTCTTACCCGCGAGCGCGCCGGCTTTGAGGTGCGCGACGTGCACCCCAGCCACTACGGTCGCCTCTGCCCCATACACACCCCAGAAGGCCCCAACATCGGCCTTATTTTGCGTCTCTCGACATTTGCCCGGCTCAACGAGTTTGGCATGATCGAGACACCGTACGCCAAGGTTGTCGGCGGCAAAGTCACCAAAGAAATTGTCTATCTCAACGCCGCCGAGGAGGAGGGCGTCGCTATCGCGCACGGCGCAACCAAGGTAGGCGAGGACGGCACGATACTCGAGGAGGTAGTCGAGGCCCGCGTTAAAGGCTCCCCGACCCGCACGGCGCGCAAAGAACTCTCATATATAGATGTATCCGCCGAGCAGCCGTTTTCTATCGCAACGAGCATGATCCCGTTCCTTGAGCACGACGACGCCAACCGCGCATTGATGGGCTCGAACATGCAAAAGCAGGCGACGCCCTGCGTACTGCCCGAGGCTCCGCTCGTTGCCACCGGCATGGAGGAGCGCGCCGCCAAGGATACCGGCCGCCTGATTGTGGCCAAAGAAGCGGGAGTTGTTTCGCATGCAGACGGCCGCGTCATCAAAGTCAAAAACGAAAAGGGCAAAGAGGCCGAGTACAAGCTGGTCAACTTTGTCCGCACCAACGGTTTTACCGCGCTCCATCAGCGCCCGGTGGTTTCTGTCGGCGACAAGGTTAAAAAGGGCGGACTCTTGGCCGACACCTCTACCACCGACGGTGGCCAGCTGGCACTTGGTCAAAACGCACTCGTTGCCTTTATGACCTGGAGCGGCGCCAACTACGAGGACGCCATCATCATTTCCGAGCGCATGGTCAAGGCCAGCAAGTTTTCCTCTATCCACATCGAGGAGTTTGTCTGCAACGTACGCGACACCAAGCTCGGGCCGGAGGAGACAACCCACGACATCCCCAACGTATCCGAGGCCAAGCTCCGCAACCTCGACGAGGACGGCGTAGTACGCACCGGCTCGGAGGTGCGCCCCGGCGACATTTTGGTAGGCAAGATTACGCCCAAGGGCGAGACGCAGCTTACGCCTGAGGAGCGCCTGCTCCGCAGCATCTTCGGCGACAAGGCCCGCGATGTTAAAGACAGTTCGCTCCGCATGGAAAACGGCAAGCGCGGCCGCATCATCGGCGTCAAAGTATTTTCCCGCGAGCAGGGCCATCACCTCGAGAGCGGCATCATCAAGCGCATACATATAGAGATAGCGCAGCTGCGCCCCGTATCGGTGGGCGACAAGCTGGCAGGCCGCCACGGCAACAAGGGAGTAATCTCGCGCATCCTGCCGGAGGAGGATATGCCGTACACGGCGGACGGCCGTCCGGTAGACGTGCTCCTGACCCCGCTCGGCGTGCCGAGCCGTATGAACCTGGGTCAAATTTTGGAGCTCCACTTGGGATTGGCCGCTAACACTCTTAACTATCAGGCAATCTGCCCGCCGTTTGCAGGTGCAACCGAGGGTGAGATACGGCAAGAACTAAGCAAGGCGGGTTTCGCTGAATCAGGAAAGATGAAATTGTTTGACGGCCGCACCGGCGAGGCGTTTGAGCAGGACATCGCGGTCGGCTACATGTACATACTCAAGCTGCACCACATGGTGGAGGACAAAATCCACATGCGCAGCATTGGGCCGTACTCGCTTATTACCCAGCAGCCGCTCGGCGGCAAGGCGCAGGGCGGCGGCCAGCGCTTCGGTGAGATGGAAGTGTGGGCACTCTTGGGGTACGGCGCGGCATACACGCTGCGGGAGATGCTCACTATTAAGTCCGACGACATCATGGGCCGCTCTGCCGCGTTTGACGCTATCGTCCGCGGCGAGCGCATCTCCCACCACTACGCGCCCGCATCGTTTAACGTGCTCTTGCACACGCTGCGCGGCTTGGCGCTCGATGTCGAGCTGATGCGCAACGGCTCACCGGCCACGAGCGCCCGCAAGACCCCCGGCGCCGATGCCAGCGACTTCGATGCGGTACGCATCCGCCCGGCATCACCGGAGCGCATTATGGAGTGGTCGCACGGCGAGGTCACCAAGCCCGAAACAATCAACTACCGCACCCAGCGCCCGGAAAAGAACTCCCTTTTTGACGAAAAGATCTTCGGTCCGGAAAAAGACTACGAGTGTTACTGCGGCAAATACCGCGGCATCCGCTACAAGGGCATTATCTGCGAGAAGTGCGGTGTGGAAATCACCCGCGCCATCGTGCGCCGCGAGCGCATGGGCCATGTCGACTTGGCCGTGCCGGTAGCCCATGTCTGGTTCCTCCGTGCGATACCCAGCCGCCTGTCTATGGTGCTCGGGCTCTCCGGCGGCGAGCTGGAAAAGGTGGTCTACTTTGCAGGCTACATAGTCAACCAAGTCCACCAAAAGGAAAAAGACCGCATCATGGGCGAGCTCGAGGCCGAGTACAAGGCCAAGCTCAAGAATCTCCAAGACGACAAGAGCAAGGAAAAAATGAAGGAGCTCTTTTTGGAGGCCAAGAGCGACATCAATTCTATCGACGTGGGCAAGGTGCTCGACGAGCCCAAGTATCACCGCTTTGCTATCAAGTACGGCGCGATGTTTGAGGCCGGTATCGGTGCCGAAGCTATCTACAACCTCTGCAAGCAACTCAATCTTAAAGAGCTGGTCAAGCAGTGCGAGGCCGCGTACGAGGATGCGGGCAGCGCCGAGCGCGAGAAGCTGTCTAAACGCCTCTCCGCGCTGCGCGGTATGGTCAAGGCGAGCGTACGTCCTGAGTGGATGTTCCTCACCCGCATACCGGTTATACCGCCGGGGTTGCGCCCCATGGTCGCGCTCGACGGCGGCCGTCACGCTACCTCCGACGTCAACGACCTCTACCGCCGCGTCATCAACCGCAACAACCGTCTTAAAAAGCTGCTCGACATCCACGCCCCCGACGTCATTTTGCGCAACGAGAAGCGCATTTTGCAGGAGGCCGTTGACGCGCTTATCGACAACTCTATCCGCCACGGCGGCGCGGCGTTTTCCGCCACGACGCAGGCACGCACCCGCCCGCTCAAGTCGCTCTCCGACAACCTCAAGGGCAAGCACGGACTCTTCCGCCAGAACCTGCTCGGCAAGCGCGTCGACTACTCCGGCCGCTCGGTTATCGTCGTGGGTCCGGAGCTCAAGCTCAACCAATGCGGTCTGCCCAAGCACATGGCGCTGGAATTGTTCCGCCCGTTTGTCATCGGCAAGCTGCTCGAAAAAGAATTGGCATACAACATCCGCGGCGCCGGCCGTCTTATAGACGAGGGCGTACCGGAGGTGTGGGCCATACTCGAGGATGTCATTAAGGACAAGTACGTGCTGCTTAACCGCGCGCCGACCTTGCACCGCCTCGGTATACAGGCGTTCCAGCCTATTCTTATCGAGGGCAACGCTATCCAGCTGCACCCGCTTGTCTGCCCGGCGTTTAACGCCGACTTTGACGGCGATCAGATGGCCGTACACGTGCCCTTGAGCGCCGAGGCGCAGGCCGAGGCGCGCGAGATAATGGCCGCGCACCGCAACATCCTCAAGCCGGGTAACGGCGAGCCGGTGGTTGCATCTAAACTCCTCGACATCTTGCTCGGCAGCTACTGGATGACCAAAGAGGTTGTCGGGATGAAGGGGGAGGGCTCCGCATTTGCGACGCCCAACTCCGCAATCTTGGCGTACGACTACGGTCACGTGGGCTTCCAGGCCAAGATCAAGGTTATGCCGTCGGAAAAAGAGAAGTACGCGCAGTTCGGCGGACAACTCTTTGAGACGACCGTCGGACGCTTGCTCTTCAACACCGTATTCCCCAGCGACTACCCCTACATCAACCATGCAATCGACAAGAAGTCGCTCGCCAAACTCGTTGACGACCTCATATTGCGCTACGGCCTTGCCAAGGTCCCCGAGATCATGGACCGCATCAAGACGTTCGGCTTCCGCTACGTAACACAGTCGGGTATCACATGGTCGCTCGACGACATCCGCATCCCGGAGGAAAAAAACATCATCATCGCCAACGCACAAAAGAAGTCCGACGAGGTTGTCGGCCACTGGCAGCAGGGCTTGCTGTCTGAGGAGGAGCGCTACCGTATGAACTTGGAGCTCTGGCACACCGCTAAGTCTGATGTTGAAAAACTGATGGCCGGCTCTCTGCCGGAAAACGGTCCGGTTACGGACATGCTCCGCTCCGGCGCCCGCGGCTCGCTCGCACAGGTTACACAAATGGCCGGTATGAAGGGCCTCATCGCATCGCCGACAGGAGAGGCGATCGAGTTCCCGATCACCAAGTCGATGAAGGAGGGTCTCTCGCCGATAGAGTACTTTATTACCACGCACGGCTCGCGCAAGGGTCTCTCGGACACCGCACTTAACACCGCCAAGGCCGGCTACCTCACGCGCCGTTTGTTTGACGTCGCACAAGACGTCGTCGTCTCGTCGGAGGACTGCGGCACCAAAGAGGGTCTGTACATCAGCCGCGCCTCCGCATCCGGTATCGGCACATTCCTCGCACAAAATATCGACGGTCGCTACCTGGCCGGCGATGTCGAGCACAATGGCACCGTCCACTACAAAAAGGGCCACTTTGTCACCAGCGCCGACGCTAAGCAGATAGAGGAGTTGGGCGTTGAGAGCGTGTTTGTACGCTCACCCGTATCCTGCAAATCCGGCCGCGGCATCTGCGGCAAGTGCTACGGCGCAGACCTCGGGACACAAAAGCCGGTCGCCCTCGGCGAGGCTGTAGGCACCGTGGCCGCACAGGCCATCGGCGAGCCGGGCACCCAGCTGACTATGCGTACCTTCCACGCCGGCGGTGCGGCATCCGTGGGCGGCGACATCACGCAGGGTCTCCCGCGCGTTGAGGAGATCTTTGAGCGCCGCATGCCCCGCAACCCGGCCGCTGTAGCCAGCGTATCCGGCGAGGTTGTCGAGGTGCGCGACGACGGCAAAGAAAAGGTGATCGTCATCGCTCCGGATATCGAATTCATCAAAACAGGCAAAAAAGCCAAAGAGACTATCGAGTACGAGGTATCCATGCGCCGCGTACCGCTCGTTAAGGTGGGCGAGCGCGTTACCAAAGGCCAGCTCATGACCGACGGCTCGGCCGACCTCCAGGAGCTGTACGAAAACGCGGGCAAAGAAAAGACGCAGGCCTACATCATCTCCGAGGTGGTTAAGATCTACGAGTTGCAGGGCGCCAATATATCGGCCAAGCAC
Organism: Patescibacteria group bacterium; assembly: GCA_040389385.1. Lineage (GTDB taxonomy): Bacteria > Patescibacteriota > Minisyncoccia > Phycocordibacterales > SBAW01 > GWA1-54-10. The sequence continues at coordinate 10,138 of JAZKAA010000011.1, forward strand.
CTCGAGGTCATCATCCGCCAAATGTTTAGCCGCAGCAAGGTTACCCACATCGGCGCGACCGAGCTGTCGCTGGGCGATGTTATAGCCGAGGCCGACCTCGATGCTATCAACGTCACTACCCACGACGCCGGCGGCGAGCAAGCCAAAGGCACAGGCTTGGTCATGGGCATCTTGGATGTGTCGCTCTCTCGCGCCTCGTTCCTCTCGGCCGCATCCTTCCAAAACACGACACGCATGCTCATCAAGGCCTCTATCTACGGCAGCGTAGACAAGCTGGAGGGGCTGAAGGAGAACGTCATCATCGGCCGGCTTATCCCGGCAGGAACAGGGTTTAAGGGCTCGCCCAAGAACGACCTGGTGATGAAGTACGCACCCCAAGCAGGCGAGGCAGTAGACGAGCGCGTCCGCCCGGCAATGAGCAGGGGAGAGTAAGTAAGTTAAATATTTAAAAGCATTAGGGCGCGGATTCCGTCTGAGGAATCCGCGCCCTTTTGTATTCTAGGTTGTGTCAGTGGGTTAGCCTTTTTCTTTCAGCGCTTTGGTAACGCTGTCTGCGACCTCGACAATGCAGATGCCGACAGCTGCGAGGGTGAATAACACCCCGAGGCCGAATGACACAGATTGGGTGTAAACACCGAAACTGATAGAGGCCATGATTACGGCCAAGACGAGCATAATTATTGCAGACATTGTGGTCTCCCGAGGTTCAGTTTCATTCCGCTCTATTATACACCCAAAGCAAAGTATTGTCAAGTGGTATAGTATATATACCTATGGAGTCGGATGTGGAGAAGGTAAAGGCCCGGATAAATAGAATTACCGATAATTTCGCATATGCTAAATTATCCTAAATTACACTTACAACAAGTTATGTTTTTGCAGTAGGTATTTTTCGCCGCTGATTTTTTCTGCGGTCACAAACGATACACACCCTCTGAGCTTGTGGAACTCGGCGATTTGAGTGATCTCTTTTTCAAGCGGATACGGATATATCCATACGGAGTTCTGGTACAACGTAAGTCCTAGTTCTCTAAGGTGCGTGCGGAAAATGTCCCGACGTTTGCGCCTATCGTTCGGGATATCAAACATCACCAACCTCCATTTGCCATCCCAGCGCTTGGGTGTGGGGATAGACAGCTCCCATAGCCGGCTCTCGGCCAATAGGCGAGTACCCTTAGGTGTAAGCCGGTCTCTATCACCGTTCCGTATCAAATATTTTTCTTGTCGCAAATAATAAAGTTTTTTGGCATACCGGCGGTCAATAGGAGCGTTGGTTAGAACAAGTTGGAGAACATCCAGCAGGACTTCTTTTCCTCCCGCCATGGATGCGCCTTTAGATGACATCGCAGACATGCGATAATTATGTTACCGATTTTTTCGCATGTGCGAAATTATCCACAATTGGATTGGGCATAAAAAAACGCCGCCCCTTAACGAGAGCGGCGGTTGCGACGTTTTCTTGGTTTGAGCAGCCCGGCCTCGCGAAGCATCTCGCGTGTGATGCGACGGTCGCTTTTTACGAATTCGGCATGACGGCGTCGCTCTTCCTCGGTCCTTGGGGCGCGGACTTCACCCATACCTTCATAACAGGCAGTAAGGTTGATCATAAGGCTCTCCTTCCATGCTTATTCAACACATAGGTTGCCCTTGGGTCAAGCGGCCCGCAACAGCTACACTGGATAGACATGGAGTCGGATGTGGAGAAGGTAAAGGCACGGATAAACATCGCTGATGTTATTGGGCAATATGTGACGCTCAAAAAGTCGGGGCGGACGTACACTGCCCGGTGCCCTTTTCATAAAGAACGGACGCCGTCTTTTCATGTAAGTCCGGAAAGGGGCACGTACAAATGCTTTGGCTGCGGCGAGGGGGGCGATGTCTTTAGCTTTGTCCAAAAGATGGATGGAATTGATTTCCCCACGGCACTGCGGCAACTGGCGGAGAAGGCCGGCGTGACATTGGAGAAGGGGAATTTTAAGGGCAAGAGTCCGGAGGAAAAAGGTAAAGAGGAGCGTTTGCGCGAGGTGTGCGACGCCGCGATAGCGTACTTTGAGCTTGAGTTGCGCCGCCGCAAAGACGTGCGCGACTACATTGCCGCGCGCGGCGTGCACGAGGTAACCATGACGCACTGGAGGCTGGGCTACGCGCCCGCCACCTGGGACAGCCTGTGCCGGCACTTGGGGCAGGTGGGGTTTAGCAAAGATGAGATTTTTGACGCAGGCTTTGCTATCAAGTCGGACAAACGGCCGGGAGAGATTTTTGACCGCTTTCGCGGGCGGATAATCTTCCCCATCTTTGATGTAGCGGGAGCGGTGATAGGTGTGTCCGGCCGGTTTTATGAAAAGGTCGCGGGTCAAAAGGACGACGGCCAAGAGCCCGCCAAGTATGTCAACTCGCCCGAGACCCCGATATTTAAAAAATCGCGTACGCTCTACGGGCTTAATGTTGCGCGCGCGGCGATACGCAAAGCCGACTGCATTTTGCTGGTGGAGGGCCAGTTTGACCTGATTATGGCGCATCAGTCCGGGTTGCCGTTTGCGGTGGCACTCTCCGGCACCGCGCTCACACCCGAGCACCTAACGATACTCTCGCGTCTAAGTAAGCGGCTGGTATTGGCCTTGGATGCCGACGACGCGGGCATACGTGCGGGGTTAAAGTCGGCCCTGATGGCACTTGTGGCGGGATTTGACGTCAAAGTGCCGGTCCTGCCGCACGGCAAAGACCCCGCCGATGTCGCCAAAGAAAATGCCGAGTTATTAAAGGCGGCGGTGCGTACCAGCAAAACCGCGGTGGAGTTCTTCTTAGATGTGCTGCGCCCGCAGGCACGCGACGAGCACGCGTACAAAAAGCTGGTGGAGGCGCAGGTTGTGCCGCTCGTAGGCGCGTTTGAGAGCAGTATAGACCGCGACCATTTTGCCGCGGTTGTCGCACGCAAGCTCGGCGTGTCACCGGAGGCCGTGCTGACAGAGGCCCGCAAACGTGCGCCCAAAGCAGAGGCCGCGCCCTCACCGGAAGTTCATGAAAAAAGCGGAGAATTGGAATTGAGCGCGGTGGACAAAAAAGCCGCCATGGTGCTGTTTGGTCTCGGAGCCGAGTCGCCCGAGGCGCAAAAGTTGAGTGAGCTGTTGGGCCGCGAGCATATACAAAAACTCCGGGCAGACCTCGAGCCGCGGGCAGAGGACTTGCGGTTTATGTTTGACGCACAGGTCCATAGCGAGACCACTGAGGCCGCCGTGGCGGCCGATATGCTCGGGGATATCGCACGGGTCGTGGAGCGCGAGCGTGTCAAAATGAAATTTGTGTGATATATTATCTTTAATTCATGGCTACCAAAAAGGCCAAAAAGAAGCCGGCGCGGCGCCCTGCAAAGGGCGCCGCTAAGGCTAAAAAATTTAAACTCGCCGCCGCCAAGCGCCGGGCTAAGCTCGCGCCCAAAAAGAAGGTAGTCGCCAAGAAAGTTGCCCCCAAAGCCACCGCCCCCACTCCCAAGTCGACCAAAAAGACAGAGGACCTCGCCCGCAAGGTGGAGGCCCTGATGGCCGGCGGCCGCCAGCGCGGGTTTATCACCTATGACGAGATCCTCAAGAGCTTTCCTACCATCGAGACCGATGTGCCTCTTTTGGAGGACCTGTACGACCGCTTTCAGACCGCACACATCGACGTCTTGGAGGGCGGCGGCATGCTCGAGGTTACGGAAGAGCCGGAGCAAAAGGGCTACAGCCGTTCCGACAGCCAATACGACTCTATCCAGATGTACTTGCGCGAGATAGGCAAGTACCCGCTCCTTAACGCGCTCGAGGAGCGCACGCTCGCCAAGCGTATTGTCGACGGCGATGCCGAGGCCCGCAACCTGCTTGCCCGCGCCAACCTGCGTTTGGTCGTCTCTATCGCCAAAAAGTACGTGGGCCGCAGCCCTGACCTTACGCTTTTGGATTTGATTCAGGAGGGTAACCTGGGCCTCTTTAAGGCGGTAGACAAGTTTGACTACACCAAGGGGTACAAATTTAGCACCTACGCCACGTGGTGGATACGCCAGGCTATTACGCGCGCCTTGGCCGACCAGTCGCGCACTATCCGCATCCCCGTGCACATGGTCGAGACTATCGCCAAGTACAAGCAGGTCTCACGCCGGCTGTCGCAGGACCTAGGTCGCGACCCGCTGGCCGAGGAGATAGCACTCGAGATGGGTGTCGATGTAGAGAAGATCTACCAGATTGAGAAGATTGACCAAGACACGGTGTCCTTGGAGAGCCCTGTCGGCTCGGATGATGATGACGGCAAGTCGGTACTCGGTGATTTTATAAAAGACGACAAGATACTCTCGCCTGACCAGGAGGTGGCGCGCCGCATTTTGGCCGACCAGCTTCGCGAGATTTTGGACGAGCTTAGCCC
>JAZKAA010000011.1:14539-45232 GCA_040389385.1 Patescibacteria group bacterium
CCACGGGCTCGAGGACGGCATCTACCACACGCTCGAGGAGGTGGGGAAGAAGTTTGGCGTCACACGCGAGCGCATCCGCCAGATCGAAGCTAAAGCATTGGAGCGCATTCGCACCCACGACAAAGCCAAACGACTTAGGAGTTACTAAAAAGCGAACCGCCCCTCAGTACTGGGGCGGTTTTAGCATCACGTAGACGAACCCCGCAAGAGGCACGCCTAGGACAACGACAGCGGCCACAAGGCCGAACACAGTCGGTATATCCCACATAACGCACCTCACTGACAGACCTCGCTCTTTTTCTTGTACACAATATACTGTGAGAATGCAAGGAAAATCTCGCCGGCCCAAGTACCCAATCACGCACTGGAGCCACTCGAGCTTGATGGCGTTTTTGCGTAATCCTTTGGCGTGGCACAAGCGCTATGTCGAGCTGATATACGACATGCCGAGTGGCCCGGCTGCGGTGGTGGGGCGCGCCGCGCACACGGCGCTGCAGCATTACTACGAGGGGATAGACAAGGCAGGGGCCGTCGCACTTGGACTTGAGTACCTGCGCAATGTGGCCGATTTTGAGATTAACTTCGGCAAAAACAAAACTAAGACCGCCCAAAAGACTAAGCGTGCTGCGATGGAGCGCGAATATCTACAAGCAGTGGAGTTTTATCTAAAACGCCCGCCCAAGTACCGTGTGCTCGGGGTTGAGGTTAAGGCCACCGTGAGTGTAGAGGGCCTGCCGCTGCCTATTAAAGCCGTGTCCGACCTGGTAGTGCAGAGCAAGGTCGACCCGCGCGGGCTCGACGTGGTGGACCACAAGTTTGTGGCGTCGTTTAGCCCGCACAGGGGAGACAAGTCGCTGTTTGTTCTGCAGGCGATTTTTAACTACTACACGGTCAAAAAGACTTTTAACAAACCGGTGCGGCGCTTTATCGTCCACGAGTGCAAGATATCGCGCAATGCCGACGGCTCGCCGCAGATGCGGCGGCATATCATCGACTTTCGCGAGTTTAAGCGCGAGTTTATCGTCTTTAACCGGCTGGTGCGCGACGCCACAACGGCGCTGGCAAATATGAAAGTATTCCTCCCCAACCCGAGTGACATGTTTGAGGGCGAAAACTCCTTTGACATTTATAGAATCAACTTAGCGAGCGAGGACTACGACGCCCACTTTAGACCGGACGAATAGTTATTGAGTGGCGGCGGGGACGGCGGGAGGGAGGGTGGCGACGACAGCGTCGATGATGGCACGCATGCTCTCGTATGGCTGGTCGCCGGAGAGGTTGCCGCCCGGGACAAGCTGGTCGTTGACCATCACTAGGATATACGGCGTGCCCTGGCCTCCCTCTTTGATAGCCTCGGCGTAGCTGTCGGAGACAAACTTGGCATACTGGCCGCTGGAGAGACATTGATTGAATTTGGTTACATCAAGCCCCTGTTGCTGTGCGATAACGGGAAGCTGCGCCAAGTCGAGCCCGTTGTCGCTTGGGGTTATAGCAAATACCTGGTTAACAAATTTGTAGTACGCGGTGTCGCCGCCCTGTGCCGCAGCACACTCGGCTGCCTGAGCCTCTTCCGGCGCTTTGGAGTGTATCTGCGCGAGGGGGAACGGGCGCTCAATCCACGCCACTTGGCCTGGATTGTTTTTGTTATAGTAGTCCATTACCTGCTGCATGGTAGTGCTAAACACCTTGCAGTGAGGGCACTCCAGGTCCATGTACTCGACTATTTTGACAGGCGCCTTGGGGTTGCCAAGCACGTGGTCTACTGTGGCGTCGTACGGGCGGATAGTGAGGTTGCTCGTGTCACCACCGTTAGGGTTAGTGGTGCCCGCCTTACCTGCCCAAAACACGGCGCCCGCTATAAGTGCTCCGGCTACCACAATAGTGAGCGGGAGAATGTATTGGCTTTTCATATAGAGGTTATTTTACTGTAGTTTTTAGCCTTGCGCCAACCTACTTGACAAAACACCCAATAGGGTGTATACTTGTAAACGTCACTGTTCTCTAAAAATCCAATCCAACCAACGGAGTAATCCGATGTTTAAGTGGCTTCATCGCTACTTTACTACCCGTCGCCATGTGGCATACGGCGTACAGGTCCAAGTTGACCTGGAGCTCGTGGAATACCCACGAGGGATCTTCAAACTTGTTTTGAAGGTACCGGAAGACGTATCGTTCTACATCCGGCCTCGAGATAAAAGCAAGGTTCGGTGGTTGCACTGCGATGAGTGCAACGACTCCCATGGGTTTATCATGGGCGATGTCCGTTACGATGAAATGTACAGTAGCTTTAGCGCTCCTTCCAAGGAACGTTTAGCGACTGCACTGGATCGTATGGAAATCAGTGTGCTCTAGGACTAGCTAAAGTTCCAACCCTGAGGGGAGTTTCGGCTCCCCTCAGGCATGCAACCGAAGCGGTTACAAAAAGTAAGTTGGATAGGATATCAGAAATCGGTACATAGCCGAACAGAACAGATGACACAAACTGGGGCCGATGCGTAAATGCATCGGCCCTAAACTTTTGAATAACTTAGCAAGGGTAGTCCTTGCTAAAAAGGAAGGGTGTGGGTGAGGGCTGCAGTTTCTGCAGGGGACTCCCAGTTGGATGTGTCCAGTTTTATTTCGCGCAGGCCATCAAAGTCGCGGTATTTTAATTTTTTGTGCTTTTTGGCAAACTCGTAGAGCTCGGCGGTGATTTTGACATCGTCCAAGCAGTAGTCGCGGACCTTTTCCCTCAGTCCTTGCTCCCACCAGGTCTGCGCTACTAAGCCGTCGCCGCTCTTTTTCTTGCCAAGGGTAGCCTCGGCAATATTGTCGAGCTTGAGCCGGCGGCCCAACACATTTTTAATTTCTTTGAGCAGGTCAACGCTGCGCAGCTTAGTGAGGTCTCCAGGATAAAACCGGTTGAGTATCGGGATATCAAAATGCTCGGAGTTGTAGCCCACTATAATGTCGGCATGCTCTAAGAGCGGCCAAAGTTTAGGAAGCTCGTCAAAATAGTAAGAGGTCAACTGGCCGGTCTCGCTGTCGTGCGCGCCAACGACGGTTATTTCAAGATTGGAAAAGTCTCCGTTGCCCAAAAACTTGCCCTTGGTCTCAATGTCAAACGTTACGACGCGCATCGCAGCATTTTACAGGTTGAGGAAGAATTGCGCCAATTGCGAGCGCGCCATCTTTTCTTCCGCTCCTGTATTGAGATTTTTTATATTAAACGTGCCCGACGCAAGCTCGTCTTGTCCGACCACAATAAGCCATGGCACGCCGCCTTTGCTGGCGGCCTTTATCTGGTCGCCGAGCTTTTTCTCGCCAAAATCCACCGCCACATTGACTCCCGCGGCGCGCAGCTCCTGTGCTAGCTGTTGGGCCTCGGGACCAAGCTCGGCGCCCGCTACCGCAATATAGGCCACGGTAGGCGGCATATAGGCCGGCAAGAGCCCCCGCACCTCCAAAAAGTCGGCAATAGTCATATCACCCATGCCAAAGCCGACGCCGGGCAAGGGCTCGTCGTCAAAGAGCTCGGTCAGGTTGTCATAGCGTCCGCCGCCAAACATGGCGCGGTTATTTTCCGGCGCGGTGTCAAATACCTCAAACATTATGTCGGTGTAATAGGCAAAGCCGCGCACCACCGACGGGTCGTACTCAGCATTGGCCACACCCATGGCCCGCAGCTGCTCTAAAAGGGCTTGCACCTCCTGCGGTGCGGCACTATAGAGTACGCTCTCGTTGGCGCCAAATGCGGCAAACTGCTGCGCAAACTCCTCCGGGTCCATCTTGGCCTTGCGGTCAAGCAGCGCCATAAATTGTTTTGTCCGCGCCTCATCAAGACCCATCTCTGCAGCGACACGATTGATTTCTTTGCGGCTGCCTATTTTTATTACAAAGTCGCCGTCGGTCGCGCCAAACGCCTTCATCACATCGTACGCAATCTGGATAATCTCGGCGTCCGCCGCGAGCGATGTGCTACCAAAGATATCCACGTTAAGCTGCCAAAACTCTCTGCCACGGCCGCGTTGCGGCCGCTCATACCTAAAGCAGTTGGGTATCGAGTACCAGCGCAAAGGGTAGCCCAGCTCGCGGCGACGCCCGGCGACCATGCGCGCCACCGTGGGTGTCATCTCGGGCCGGAGCGTTACCTCGCGCCCGCCGCGGTCAGTAAACGTGTACGTCTGCTCCTTAACCAGCTCCTCATTGTCGGCGCCCTTGGCCTTGTACAAGTCTGAAGGCTCCAGGATAGATGCTTTGTACTCGGCGTAGCCCCAGCGCTCGGCAACTGTGCGCCACACATTTAGTATGTAGCGCAACTGCGCCGACTCTGCGGGGTAAAAGTCGCGGACGCCTTTGTAGGGCTCTGTGGATAATTTTTCGTCTTTATTTTTGGACATATTGAGGCTTACTGATATTCTACAGTATATGGAGCCTGCGCTAAACACTACGGATATGATTAAGCGCAACTCGGCAGGGCAGGTGTTAAACTTGTACAAAAAGTTGGGGGAGACGCCGCGCGAGCGGCTGGAGAGGTTGCGCCAAGATCAGCCGCACTACGCGCACGAGGTCTTGTCGTACGCCGGCCGCCTGGACCCGATGGCCGAGGGGGTGCTCATAACGCTCGTGGGCTCGGCCAACAAACGCCGCGAGACCTATCTCGACTTGGGCAAAGAGTATGTGCTCGATATCCTCTTTGGGTTTGATACCGACACGTACGATATTTTGGGCCGCGTGATGGAGACCGGCGATGCGGATACTATTACGCGGGTTCGTGTGCAACAAGGATTGAATGAGTTTCGCGGACGCATCGCACAAGAGTATCCGCCGTACTCGAGCAAAGTGGTTGAGGGCAAGTCGTTGTTTGAGTGGGCACGCGGCGGTGCGCTCTCATCGCTGGTACTGCCCAGCCGCACCGTCACTATCCACCACCTCGACATCGAGGGGCTCTATAAAATAAAAGAGGCAGACTTTTTGGCCTATATCACCGACAGTGTAGAAAAGGTGCAGGGCGACTTTAGACAAGAGGAGATCATGCTGGACTGGAAGCGGCACCTTAAGCCTACGGGCAAAAGGGAGTTCCCTTGCGTCACGGTCAAGGTAGAGTGCTCCAGCGGCACCTATATGCGCTCTATAGCGCACGGGCTGGGCCAGGAGCTGGGCGTCCCGGCCCTGGCACTCCATATCTTGCGTAGCAAAGTAGGGGACTACTCGGTTGAAAAATCACTAAAGTAGTGGTATAAAGCGGGGGAAAGGACGGAGGACAAAATGTCACCATCACAGTCGTTACCGATTGAGCCGCGCCGCGATACTTCGGCCATTGCAATTGCGCTTCTTCTGCTCGCTGTCTTTCTCATTGCGGCGGGAGGCACGCTATCCTGTTTCGTGGGCCCGTGGGCCCTTGTGGTTTCGGCAATCGGAGGGGTGCTCGTTATAGTCGGCAGTAACTTTGCCTGACCACCTGTTCGAATCAAAAAACCGCCTCTTGATGAAGCGGTTTTTCTTTTTGTCCCTACCAATTTAGTTCGCCGGTTTTGTACTCGGTGACGCGCGTTTCGAAGAAGTTTTTTTCTTTAGGCATGTCGATGATTTCCGACATCCAGGGGAAGGGGTTGTCTTTGTGGTACTTGCGCTCCAACCCGATGCGCTCCAAGCGGCGGTCGGCGATGTGCTCGATGTACTGCTTAACTGTTGCCGGCACCAAGCCCACAATGCCGCGCGGCAGGCAGTCGTCGACGTAGCGTTGCTCGAGCTCGACACCACGCATAATATTTTTGGTCAACGTCTCGCGGAACTCTGGTGTCCAGATCTCCGGGTTTTCCTGCTTGATGGTGTTGATGAGGTCCGCGCCAAAGGCCAGGTGTACCGACTCATCGCGCAAGATGAACTGAAATTGCTCGCCAATGCCGACCATGCGGTTTTTGCGCAGCATGCTTAGCATCATGACAAATCCTGCGTAAAAAAAGATCCCCTCCATGATGACGTAATAGCCCACCAGGTCGTGCACAAAGCGCTGGGTGTTTTCTGTCCCTTGGGTATTAAACGCCGGGTCAAACACGCTCTTGGTCATCTCGACGACAAACTGGTCCTTGTCCTTGATGGACGGGATAGTCTCGTACATGTTGTATATCTCGTCTGGGTTAAGCCCGAGCGTGTCGCAGCAGTAGATAAAGGTGTCGGTGTGGACCGCCTCTTCGTACGATTGGCGCAAAATATACTGGCGCGCTTCTGGATTGGTGATGTGGCGGTAGATTGCGAGCACCAGGTTGTTGGCGGTCAACGACTCTGCGGTGGAGAAAAAGCCCAAGTTCCAGAGGATCATGCGGCGCTCGTCCTCGCTCAAGCCGCCCGGTTTCTTCCACAGCTCAACATCTTGCTGCATCGAGACCTCTTCCGGCACCCAGTTGTTGGCGACGCCTTTTTTGTAGTGGACGCGGGCCCACGGATACTTCATCGGTAAAATCTTGTTCGGGTCGGTGCTGCTATTACCATTGATGATTCCCATAAGTTCACTCATTGTACGCACCTCCTTGGCGCAAGCAAGGGGATTGAGATTTTTAATAAAAGTGGTATGGTTTGCCCGAACTGCACAAACGGAGGGCGGCCATGCTTGTCACCATCGGAATCCACGGATATTCGCACACAATGCCGCCGGCGCTCCGCCAAGTGGAGGAGCTCCGGAAAAAAATTGACACGGCGCTCGAGGGAGCGAGTTACCGCGATAAAGTTGTCGTGGAACATGCCGGGGGGCCAGCCGAGGATCTGAACGGTAATCACGTCCCGTTCCTGCGCGTGTATCTCGAGCAGACAACCGCGGAGGGGTCCGCCGACGCGAACGATCTGCTGGAGCGACTTCAGGCATTAAAAATGCGAATCGAAGTCCCCATGCCGGGCATGATCATTGACGCCGAGAAAGAGGAGCCTCAGCCGAAGGCTTACGTCGACAACGAAAGCATGCAGCGTTAACGACCAAGCCCCGAGCAATCGCCGGGGCTTTTTTATTTCAATATTTTATTACCCTAGGCGGAACAGGACTCGCACGCTTCGCCTATTATTTCTACTTTGGGCCTAGTGGAGGCAGGGGCTGCTACGGCAGGGGCGGCTCCAAAGGCTGGCACGCCCGAGGACTGATACACAGGGGCCTCCTGGACGATTATAGGGGCCTTGCGGGCCATTTCGGCCATCGCCATCTGCCCGGCAGCCATCTGGCGGTGCTCCACCTCGGCCACCACCTGGCCGACGTTCATCATGCTCATGCCCTCCTTGGCGGACATATTTTCTATCAAGGGCTGCTGCGCAGGGGATATAACGGCCACCATTTCTTCTACTATCACTGTAGATGCTACTGAGTTGTTGGCCGGAGCGTCGCCGCCTTGGCCCACTGCGTACTTGTTGAGGTCAACGGTGCTCTTTTCGATACGACTGGCACCAAGCGTGCGCAGGTAGTAGGTGGTCTTGAGCCCCAAGCCCCACGCGTACTCATATATTTGCGAGAGCACCTTGCCGGACGTGCCGCCGTAAAAGATGTTGAGGCTCTGCGACTGGTCTATCCAGCGTCCGCGGTACGCGGCCGCCTTGATAAGCCACTGCGGCTCCATCTCAAACACCTCTTTGTACTTTTCGCGCACCTGCGGCGGGATCTCGTGTATCTCCTGGACCGAGCCGTCATAGAACTTGATCTTCTCGAGCATGGCCTCGTTCCACAGGCCCAACTTTTTGAGGTCGGCTACCAAAAACTCGTTGACCATCATAAAGTCGCCCGCCATGTTGGACTTAACGTAGATGTTTTTGTAGATAGGCTCGATGGTGGGGTAGCAGCCGGCAATGTTTGCGGTCGAGGCCGTAGGCGCATTGGCCATCGTGTTGGAGTTGCGCATACCCCATTGGCGCACAGCCTCGCGCACCAGCTGCCAATTGAGTGTCTCGTGCCTCGGGATATCTATCTTGGTGCCGCGCTCTTGCTCAAGTAGCGCGATGGTGTCCTGCGGCAAGATGCCGCGGTCCCACTTGCTGCCCTTGTAGGTCTCGTAGGTGCCGCGCTCCTTGGCCAACAGGGCCGAGCTAAGGATGGCGTGGTAGCTGATTGTCTCCATCGACTCGTCGCTAAAGCGTACCGCGTCGTCGGTGTCAAAGTTAATATTGAGCTTGTACAGTGCGTCCATCAACCCGCGCAAGCCAAGCCCCACCGGGCGGTGGCGCATGTTGCTGCGCTTTGTCTTTTCTGTGGCGTAAAAGTTGATGTCGATAGTATTGTCGAGCATACGCATCGCAACTGGCACCACGCGCGCCACGAGGTCGCGGTTAAACTTGCTGTCGGTAACAAAGCTCGACATGTTGATACTCCCGAGGTTGCACACGGCCGTTTCTGTAGCGCTAGTGTTGAGGGTAATCTCGGTGCAGAGGTTGCTGGAGTGCACGACGCCCACGTGGTCTTGAGGACTGCGGATGTTGCTAGGGTCCTTCCATGTTATCCACGGGTGGCCTGTCTCAAAGAGCATGGTGAGATGCTTCTTCCACAGGTCGGAGGCGCGGATAATGCGGCCGGGCATGGTGCCCGCCTGTACCTTTGCCTCGTATGCGGTGTAGGCCTGCTCAAATTTGCGTCCGTAGAGGTCGTGCAGGTCGGGCGTATCAGAGGGGCTAAACAGGGTCCATGCACCGTCTTCTTGCAGGCGCTTCATAAACAGGTCGGGGATCCAGACAGCGGTATTGAGGTCGTGTGCGCGACGGCGCTCGTCGCCGGTGTTTTTGCGCAGCTCCATAAAGTCCTCTATGTCCTGGTGCCAGTACTCAAGGTATACGGCCGTTGCGCCGCGGCGGCGCCCCGAGCGGTTGATAGAGATGGTGACGTCGTTTTGTATCTTAAGGAAGGGGATCACGCCCTGGCTCTCGACGCCTGTCGACTTAATAACCGATCCGGTGGAGCGGATAGGGGTCCAGTCGACACCCAAGCCGCCGGCGTACTTAAGCAACTGTGCGCCGTCTTTATACTCGTCAAATATTGCGTGCAGGTCGTCGGGCACCGTAGAGAGGAAGCAAGACGAGAGCTGAGCCTTTTTGAGCCCGGCGTGATAGAGCGTGGGGGATGATGGCGTGTAAAACATCTCCGACATCACCTCATAAAACTCGATGGCGTGCTTGTGGCGCATTTCCGGAGTCTTTTCGGCCAGTGCGATGCCCATAGCGATGCGCATCCAGAATATCTGCGGCACCTCCAGGAGCTTGCGGGTGCCATGCTCGCGGCTAAAGTAGTTCTTTTCCAGGGTTTGGAGGCCCAGGTACTTAAAGTCGCGGTCGCGGTCGCTCACCAGCACCTCCGAGAGCGCGTTGAGGTCAAACTCGGCCATGCGCGGGTCGTATTGGCCCAAACGCACGCCCTCGTTGATGGAGTTTACAAACGCCTGCTTGTACAACGGCTCGAGGTTAGCGTAGTTGATGGGGCCCATGACCTCGCGGTACAGGGCCTGCAACAACAAGCGCGATGCAACCACGCTGTATGCCGGGTCGCGCTCTATGAGGGAGCGCACGACCATAATAAGCACGTCGTGTATTTCTTTGGACTTCATGCCCTCGTACATCTCTGCGCGCACGCGACCGATGATAGACGGGATATCGAGTATGTCCTCGTGGCCCACAGCGGCAAACCGGAGCGTTTTGGAGAGCTTGTCCTCGCTAAAATGCTCTTTGCGGCCGTCGCGCTTCTCTATAAGGAGGGTGTTTTCCTCTATTTTTTCCGCGATTTCCTGCTTTTTTTCCAAACGGACCTTTTCGTGCTCATAGCGGTAAATAATGTACGCGCGCGCGACCTCAAAGTGGCCGTGGCGGGCGATCGCATTCTCCACCATGTCCTGCACCAACTCGACGTCGGGAATAAATGCGGTGCCCTCAAACTTTTCTTCAAGCGAACTTATTACGGTGCGCGTAATTATGCGCGCATCTTGGTCGTGGCTGTCGCCGGTCACTGCCGCAAACGCTTTTTGTACGGCGATAGTTATTTTTGCGGGTTGAAAATCAACAATCTCTCCGTTGCGCTTTTTAACTTTGGGAGTGAGGGCCATACAGGGTGGGTTTATCTAATAAAGTAATTTTAAAGACAGAAAATAATTATGCCTCGTCCAGCCGAGATTGCACTGTGCATAACCGACGGGAGAACTTTTTGAGCGACCTGGCAACACTATTTTGGGTATTGCGCAGGCAGTGTATATATGGTGTATAGTTGGCGGTATGGAAACGCCGAAAAATCACTATATTTGGAATTTTATTTTTAGCGTGTTTTTTGTACTCGTGTTGGCGGGCTCGTTGTGGCTCATGCAGTACATGCGCGGCGGATATCTTGTGTCGGTGTCGCCTTTTGACACGTTGTTGATGGCGTTTGCGACCTTTCGTATCACGCGCTTGGTTGTGTACGATCGCATTGCGGACTGGTTCCGCGCATTGTTTGCACGACCGGGCGGATTTTTTGAAACAGTGCAAAATTTGTTGGATTGCCCATGGTGTATCGGTGTTTGGGCCGGGCTTATTGTCACGGTGTGCTACTTTATCTTCCCCTGGGCGTGGTCGATTATCTTTTTCTTGGCGCTGGCGGGCATGGGGTCGCTCCTCCAAGTGATTGCCAACGGCATCGGCTGGCGCGCCGAGCAGCTAAAAAAGACCACAGAGCAGCTTTAGACCGGATTTTATTCCTCGATAGGTTGGCGCAGCGCCCATACGCCCACGCTTATCAGGATGAGACCGGCCAAAACAAGCCATATCCATCCGGGGACGCCAATGCCGGACTGGGCGGCTGCGGCGGCGAGCGTGCTGGTGGTCGGGATTTCGAGTGCGTCGTTCATGGGCACAGTCTCCCGCAGTCGCCCTTAAGCGCGAATGAAGTTTTAACTAAAGATTATTTGAACGTTACAGGCACCTCGAGCACTTTGTCGCGAGCGGGGTCGCCGGAGGGGTTGTCGTTTTTAAGTATAAGTGTGCCTTTACTCCCGGCCGGTTGCGCGGGGAAGGCGATTGTCGCGCTAAAGGGCGTAAAGTCCTCCGTCATCCAGTTATCGGCGCGGAGCGTCCCTTGCGCTATAACCTTGCCAGTTGCGTCTTTAAGCTCAAACGGCGCACTCGCTTCAAAAAACCATGTGCCACGGGCCTGTCCGGAAATAGTGAGAGGTGATGAGATGCTCTCGCCCGGGAGTGGCGTATCAAGCGTCAGTTGGTCGGCAAACTCTGCTTTAGCGGTGGTTGTTGCCGTAGGGGTGGTATCGGTCAGGGGCGGAGCCTTGGCGGGTACAACAAACAGCGCTACCGCTGCGACAATAATCAATACGCTTACGATACCTAAAATCCATTTCATATTTTTATTTTAGCAAATTTTCTATTAATGCCTCCGTTTCCTCCGGACCAAACACCGCGTGGGTGGGGATGCCGGTCGCTATAACGACCGAGTCGTTGCCACCCTCGTCCAGCGCGTCGCCCACATAGAGCATCTCGCCTACGGGTATGCCGGTAAGCTCTACCAAGCGGTTAATACCGTACGCCTTGTCGATGCCATGGGGCGTAATATCTATAGACGTGGTGGCATTGAGTCCTATTGCAAGCTCGGGGAGCTTGCGCTTGAGCGCCTCGTAGAGCGGTTTGCGCTTAATGCCGTCCGGGTCCCACTTTTCCTTCTTGCTTAGGGGTGCCTCCATGCCGAGTGCGGAGAAGGTAATCTCGCCGCCGCGGTCCTCTATCTGCTCACCCCAAATTTGTGGGGGTTGTGCAAAGCCACTCTCTTTCATTGACTCGTCGAGCGCCTCCATGACCTCCTCCTTTTGCTGCGGGGTAAACGAATGGTCGTACTGGGGGTGCCATTCGCCGTTGCGGTGCACAAAGCACGACGATGCCGAGGCGGGGAATATGTACAGACGATCCTCGGGTGTGCCGGCGGGGAGCGCGGGCAAAAACTGCTTTTCAAATTGCTTCCAGCCGCCGCCCGACATAATAGCGACAGGCATCTTTTTAATCAGGCGGCCGAGCGCGTCGCCCATCGAGGCCGTCATCGGCTGTTTACTCTCGGCTAGTGTGCCGTCGAGGTCAAATACTACTACGCGTGGGTGCCGCATCACGGGTTAGGGGCGCGCATGCAGCGCGGTATTGAGCCGTATCAGCTGCTGCTCGACGGCTTCCGGGGTCATAATCTCGCGGGTGTTGCCGTCGTGGTCGAGGTCGCCGATGCGGATGTCGGGTATGGCGTGATAGTGGATGTGGTCGACCGAGCGGCCCGACTCGGTGCCCTCGCGCACCAGGTACGAGACAGAGCGGTGGCCGAGCCTTTGCAAGAGATGCCACCCTTCGTTGAGCAAGTTGTCGACGTCGTCGCGCTCCTCGTGGCTCAGCTCCAAAATTTTAAACACGTGGCGCTTGGGTATGACCAGCAAGTGGTCAGGGGCGTACGGCGCCAGCGCGTAGGTCAGATAGGCGGTTTTGTTTTGCGAGATGATGTCCTCGGGCTTTGGGGTATCAAACGGGCACGGGCGCTTTTCTTCCAGTTCTGTTTTTAAAAATTCGCTATATTTCATGTATGTATATTAGGCGCGTCCGTACTTATCGGCAAGCCGGACGATATCAGCCTCGTCAAACTCGCCGCGCGCTATCTCCAAAAACTTGAGCCCCTCCGGGCCCGCTTTGGCGCGGTGGGTGTGCTCGCGCACAACGGTAAATTGCATCCCCGGCGTAGCGGGGGAGGCAGAGTCGTCTATGGTAACCGTGCCCGAGCCGGAGAGTATATGCCACTCCTCGTCGCGATGCTCGTGCTTTTGCAAACTTAGTTCCTGCTCGGGCAAAATGGTGATAACTTTAACGGTGGTCTTTTCGTCCTGAGTAAATTCCTCAAACTGGCCCCACGGCCGTTTTTCTATATAGTCCACACCCTTATTCTATATTAAAAAATTGAGTCTGGATATGGGGAAGTCCAACTTCCCCAAACATGGTTTATATTAGGAGTATGAGGGTCGAACCTTTTGGAGTAGGATCCTTCGTACACGCGATGAAGCGCGGGGCGCGCGGCCTCCCCATAACGAAAGATATGTCCGATAAGCTCCGCTTTTCGCGCTTACTTTATTTTTGCAATGAAAGCCATGGTGATGAGTACTGGGAACGCACCACAAAGGAATTAGGTATGTTTCAGAGACCGGAAATTTGGCGCGACAGAGAGCCGCTCACGCGGATTGTGGCTTGGGTGCTCATGCCAAACCACTTCCATCTGTTGCTGGAGGAAATCAATGAGGGAGGCATTTCAAAATTCATGCAACGTTTGTGTGGGAGTATGAGCGCTCACCACAATGCAAAATATCACGAAAAAGGAAGTGTATTTCAAGGCGGGTACAAAGGGAGAACAATAAAAAGTGATTCTTACTTGCGACAAGTAATACCTTACATTCTAGTAAAGAACGTGTTTGAACTTTATCCTGGTGGTTATACAAAAGCCTTGCGCGAATTTGATTCCGCATGGCAGTGGGGGGTCGAGGAGTTTCAGTTTTCGAGTCTGCCCGAGTATGGAGGACTCCGTAAGTGGCCGAGTATTGAAAAAGGATTTGTAGGAGAAATATTTCCTGATCCGGTTTCCTTTAAGAAACACGCAAAAGAAATCATTCTGAGCCGTGTCGGTGTGCCTGAAGAGTTGAAGGCGCTAGCCCTCGAGTAGTTGGGGAAGTCCGACTTCCCCAGAATACAACTTGGGTGCGCCGGAGGGCCTCCACCTCTTGAGGCGGGGCCCTCCGGCTAGACCATCGGTTTCTTCATACCTTGGTTTGGACCTACTTGTACACTCTTTTTAACCGATCAACCGTGTCCGAAGTAACAGCGGCCGCTATGCGGCTCATGTGCGCTGTCACATACACGGCAAATGATACTCTCGGTACCTGAATGGGGGCTGAATTTTGGTACTCGGTAAATGAACTAGGCAGGTTCGCCGACCAGCCGGTAGCCTACGCCGCGCACCGTCTCAAACAATGGGTCGCCGTGCATGTTACTGCCGAGCTTTTTGCGGAGGTTTTTCATATGGACGTCCAAGACGTTGCTCCAGGAGAGCGAGTTAAAGTCCCACACATGGTCAAACAGCTTCTCGCGGCTCAAGACCTCGCCGGGCTGGCGCATAAAGCACTCCAAAAGCGAAAATTCTTTGAGTGTCAGCGGCACTTCCTCACCCTCTTTGCGCACCACGCGCGTGGCCATGTCCATTTCCAAGGGACCCACCTTAAGCGTGACCGGTTTGCTCTGTGCGGGGCGGCGCATCACTGCGCCGATACGCGATATAAGCTCCTCAAACGAAAACGGTTTGACCACATAATCGTCGGCGCCTTTGTTAAGCAGGTCGACCTTGTGCTCGGTCTCGTTGCGTGCGGTCAAAATAATAATCGGCGTTGTGACGCCCTCCTGACGAGCCTTTTCGGTTATTGCGGCACCATCCATGGTGCCGGGGAGCATGAGGTCGAGGATAATAAGGTCGTACTCGTTACGATAGAGGAGGATGCGATTGAGCGCTTTGTCGGGGTCGGGGAGCCAGTCAACCGCGTAGCCCTTAAGCTCGAGGCCTTTCTTGAGGGCCTTTGCCAAACGCTCTTCGTCTTCGACAATTAATAGGTGCATGAACACATCATATCAGGACAAACCTGAAGTGTTAATGAAGCCCTATTCAGATACAAACTGGAGCCGCTCTTTGGGGAAAAGCCACAAGGCAATCTGGTATATTCCGTACGTTATAAAGTACGCCGCCAGCACGTCTATCGAGTAATGCAGGTGGCCCAGTAACACAATGACCGCAAAGAACACCGACCATGTCAAAAATATGTAGCGCAGAGTGGGTTTGTGCCAGTACACGAGTGCCATAAGGAACGGCGCTCCGGCATGGCCGCTAAAAAAGTGGTCCGCACCAAAAAACATTTGAGTAATCCCCGGACCAAAGGTGCTCACCGCCTCGGTGGTAAATGACCCCACGTGTGTGAGCGAAACAAAGAGTGAGCGGATTAAAACAAACAGCGTAAGACTGTGGAGGGTAAAGGCGATGCGACGCGGGTGCCACAGGCACAGTGCGGTGATAAACGCGACCAGCAAAAACATCCCGTAGACAAAAAACCATCCGACATTAAAGACCGGAATATTGGAGAGTATGATGTCGCCCACCGGCGAAGTGGCGACATCGTTGGCGTACTCAATGGCGAGCGGTTGGACGCCAAATATTGCCAGTAAAAAGACAATAAACGACAACGGGATAGAAAACCGTACGTGCCTGTCGAGCCATGCGTCGATATACCTCTGTTTTAAAGCCCACATACGGTATAGTCTATACTATACAAATGCCCCTCGACAGCCATACCGCACAGCTTATTTTGGAGTATCGCTACTGGATACTCGTGCCGCTGACCTTTTTAGAGGGCCCCATTGTCGCCTTTATTGCGGGCACACTTGCGAGTGTGGGCTACTTTGACATATGGATATTGGCCGCGCTCTTTTTTGTGCGCGATGTGGGGCTCGACCTGGTGTACTACGCCATCGGGCACTACGGGCAGCAAACCCGCTTTGTGCAAAAAATGCTCAAGAAAATCCGCGTGACGCCCGAGCACCTTGAGGACGTGCGTCGGTTGTGGGAGCACCACCCGGGCAAGACCATGTTTATCGGCAAAATATCGTACGGCATTGCATCGGCATTTATTGTCGTGGCAGGCATGGTGGGCATGCCGCTAAAAAAGTTTGTCGGATGGGGCTCCTTGGTGGCGATAGTGCAGTACGGCGGACTGCTGTTTGTGGGATACTTTTTTGGAGCGGCCTTCGGCTCGCATATAGAAGTATGGCTCAACAATATCGAGTATGTGCTCTTGGCGGTCGCGGTGGTTGTCGGCGGGTACTACTTCTTTAGCTACTACATGCGCGGCAAGTTTCTTAAGGCCGACGAAGAGGCGAGTAAGTAATGGCTAAACTTTTATTAATAGCTGATGCATGGGCTCCGCAGATAAACGGTGTGGCCCGTGTGGCCGCAGCGCATGTACGCGAGCTGGAGCGTACGGGGTGGAGTGTAGAGGTTATAGAGCCGGGCCAATTTTTCAATGTCAGGCTCATGTTTACGCCCGATGTGTACCTGGCGCTTTTTGCGTCGCATCGTGTAGCACGGCGCATTAGGGCAGGCGGGTTTGACGCTGTCCATATACTTGCCGAGGGACCATTGGGGCTTGCCGCGCGGCGCGCGTGTTTGCAGCAGGGGGTGCCATTTACTACGTGGTATCACACCCGCTACGATATTTATGTCGGCGCATATGTAACAAAAGTACTTATTGCACCCTTTGCGCGCTACCTGAGCTGGTTCCATGGCAAGTCACTGCGTGTGATGGTCTCTAACAAGACACTTAAGGCCATGCTTGATAGCGATGGCTATGCAAACGTTGTTGTGGTGCCACTTGGGGTTGATACAGAGCGCTTTACCCGCAACCCAAATACATCGGTACCAAAGTTGCCGGGGCCAGTGTTTGTGTACTTTGGCCGCATGGCGCCCGAAAAGAGTCCGGAAGAGTTTTTAAAATTGGATTTGCCGGGCAGCAAGATGGTGATAGGGGACGGGCCGCTGCGCAAACCTTTGCAAAAGAAATACCCCAAAGCAACCTTTGTCGGATTTAAAACGGGACAGGGGCTCGTGGATTACCTTTCTATATGTGATGTATTTGTCTTTCCCTCGCGCACCGAGACATTTGGCCTGGTCCAGCTCGAGGCGATGGCCTGTGGCATGCCCGTGGCCGCGCACGACGTCCTGGGCCCGCGCGATGTAGTGACAGAGGGCAAAGACGGCCACCTGTCTGAAGATTTGGCGGAAGCTGCACTGAAATGTCTTGATTTAAATCGTATGGATTGCCGAGCAAAAGCCCTGCAGTACTCGTGGGCCAACTCCGCCAAAGAGTTCGCCAACCAACTCGCCCTCATTAAATAAAAAAGCACCCGCCTGGCCAAAGGCCGAGCGGGCGCGAAGTGTCACCGTGGAATGAGCGTGAACAGCCGGTGGATAAGCTCGAGTGCACTGCCGGGGAAGATGAGCTTAGTGACCACGATCATCAGAATTGCGAATTCCGAGATGATGATTGTGATCATCGGCTTGCTCTCCTCCCGGAAGACGTCCGGACAGTAACTCCAATGATAGATATCCTTGAGCCAGACGAGTGGCAGATGGTTTGCCAGCGGGATGTAGATAGCGAGCAGCGCGCCGACCGCAAGCACCACGTACCACGGCACGCCGCTCAGGAGATAGAGCAGCAGCAGCGCAATAGTGGCCGCAAGTATCATCGTCATGATGAAGCCCGCGGAGTGGATCTGGCCGGCGCCGGCCGCGGCGTCGTGAAGTTTGCCCGGGATGTAGATGTTCTTCATCATCCAGAGGGCAGTGACCACGCCGACCACCAGTGCGACGAGGACGTCGGAGAAGCGCCACTGGTCGCCGCAGAAGGAGATGACGAGCAGGAACACCCAAGGCAGCAACGCCGCGTTGCCGTAGGTATCGCCCTTCATCGTCATGGAGAACCACTGCTTGCCCCATAAGTCCGGTCGCGCCAGCATTTGCGATGGCCAGAGCATGCCGGCATTGTTGGCAAGCCAGACCATCACGGCAACACCGATAATAACCAGCGCTCCCGCCTCAATTCCCACCTTGGTCATGTCAGTCACTTTAGACTCCCGAGTTTGCGCCGCAAAGTTGCGGATAGTTGATTAGGATGAGCTCTTCGCCGTTGCGGGCGAAAAGTAATCTGCGACCATCAGAGCGTAGAAACCGCCCACGACCATAGGCCAATGGGTGATAGCGCCTTTGATGGTAATCACGGTTCCGTGTGCCACGCCGTTAGCCAACGCGGCGACGGCCATATTTAACATGTCCATATGTTTGCCCCTTGATTGCGCCGCGGATACAGCTTTGAGTTGCACGAATTTCGAAGAACCTACTTAAGGCCCACTGTATCATGCTCAAACTGATAAGTCAAGTCTAAAAACCCTTGCAAAATAAGGCTTTTATGCCGATTTACTTGACTTTATATATAAATAGGAGTACAATTAACAGGAAGTTTAAGGTACCGTATCGGTTCAACCAGAGGAGCGAGAAAATGAGTGGAGATCCATTCAACCCAACGTGGCCGGAGTATGTCCGGTTCTCTGCGGGACTGAGCGCTTTTGTGGCGTTCGTTACGTCTGTGATGGTGTTTGGGCCTCACCTCGCCCCCATGGCTGCTATCTGGACGTTCGTCTTCGTGTTGATGATGTTCGGCCGGGCGATGGCCGATGCATGCAGCTATGCGTGGAACCGCGGGTTCCGCGGTGTCCTGAGAGACATCAAGCGGAAGGCCGACCGGGTTGTGCAAGCCGGTCTCGACGCCGTGTCGAAGCCGGGCGACAGTATCTTCGTTGCTTCGCGCAATCTGTTCGTTCTGCTGCAGTTGGCCATCGGTGCGCTGGTCCTCGGCATCATTGCATGGACGTTCTGGCACTAGGGCTATGTGCGAACGGGCGCTGTGGTTTCTACCACGGTGCCTGTTTTGTTTTTATAAAAATTAAAAGAGGCCCAACGTCTTTCGACATCGAGCCTCTTGAACAAAGTCAGGAACAGGTTTTCTTTCTGAACCCCGCCTGCACGCGGAAGGCGAGCACAATCATCGACACGAAGCCGCCGATCATTGCACAAACCAGGAGCGCGCGCGGAGACATCAGGTCCGCTCCGACCGACAAGGACAGCATCCCGATCAATATGAGAGGGATGACTGATCCAGCGAACGCCGGCCCATTCGTGTCGAGCTCGAGACAGTCCATGCCGATGCTTTCGCCCAGCACGGCGAGGAACGATCTGATGAAGACAATTAATCCGCCGACAATCGCAAGAATCACAGTCTCCTGCATGGCAGGAATTGCCCTGTGAGCAGCCAATGGCAGACCGAACAAGATTGCCATCACGAAAGCAAAGGCTGCGAGTCCGTACAGCGTCGGAGTGCGGAGCTGTTTGAGGTTGAAGTTCATAGCGCTCTCCTGGTTTGCGGATGTCCCGCGGTGGATGTCGAAAACCTAGCCAGGCTCTATTGTATCATATTTGGGCCTAAAAGTCAATAGCAGAAAAGGGCCTTAAAAAAGGGTTTTTTAACGGACCACCTCCCATTCCTCGTACGCTTGTTTGTTGAGGATCATGACCATAAAACCTGCACGCATCCACATCCAGTAGAGCTTAGGCCATCCCAGCGTGTGCGGGCGGCGCAGCGAATGTTGCACGGAGAGTTTGCGGTAGGAGAGCGTGCGGCCCATGCGGCCCAAGCGCTGGAACATGTCGTTGTCCTCGCCGGTAACGAGCTTGGGGTTGTATCCGCCGAGATGGCGGAACGCGCTCGCGCGCATGAGTTGGAACTCGCCGCTCGCGTTGCCGGAGTGGAAAATGTTGTTGACCACTATGTAAAAGAAGTTGAGCGGTGCCGAAGCGATGTGGTCTAGGAGCGAGTGATTCTCGGACAGGGGCACCAGGGGCGCAGTAACGCCCACCAATTTAGGATTTTTCTCAAACGCAGTTAAAAGCTCGGTAAAAAATTCCGTCGGCTCGGGGATTATGACGTCGGCGTCGATAAAACAAAAGTACTCGCCGGTGGCTACCGTGGCGCCCAGGTTGCGCGCCTCGCCGATAAGCTGCCGCCGGCCCATCTTTGGGCGGTCCCACACGACTACCTTGTCGGTGTACTGCCGCACAATGCCGAGCGTCGCGTCGGTCGAGCCGCCGTCAGTTATAACCACCTCGTGTGGTATATCCAATGTCGCAAGATTTTTGAGCGTGCGCTCGATATAGTGCTCCTCCTGGTAGGTCGGGATAATAATAGAGAGCTTGGGGGCCATATACACATGATACGATACTTTCTATATGAACACTCTTATTATTTTGTGCGCACAGTATCTTATTTGGGCCATAGTCATCGCGGGTTTTGTGTACCTGGTGCAGTCGCCTCTGCGCAAAAAAATGGTCCTCTTTGCCGCAGCGGCCCTCGCGGCCTCCTACGTTGTGGCCAAGGTTATCGGCTGGTTTTGGTACGATCCGCGGCCGTTTGTTTCTGACGGCATAACACCGCTGATCGCGCACGCGGCCAACAACGGATTTCCCTCCGACCATATGCTCTTTGGCGCGACCATCGCTTCTATCGTATTTGTTTACAATCGCCCATTGGGTATTGTGCTTTGGGTGCTGGCGCTTACAGTAGGCATTGCTCGCATATTGGCTGGAGTGCATCATACTGCAGACATTGTTGGAGCAGCACTTATTGCTGCCGCCGCAGTTGCGCTGGTGTATCGTTTTATGCCGCGACATTTGCGACACTAACCTTCATTTCTGATTCAGCGCTATACGCAATACTTGAGTGGTTCGTTTAAATTAAAGGTTAAACATATCTCTCGTATGAAAACACGCATTGCCAAAATAGGCATAACGGCCGCGCTTATTGCCGCAGCGCCCTTTGCTTTCGCGCAGACGTATGGCAGTCCGACAACGGACTCGTCAGGTTCATCCGGTTCGCAGACCAGCGCGTCTACACAGACAACCGACCCGGGCACGACCGGTACATCTGCCTCTAGCGGCTCTACGACGCCGGGCACGCCTAACACCGGCGCAGGCGGCGACGCAGCGACCAATGCCGTTGTGCTGACGCTCTCGACGCTGGTTGCGGCAGGGGGTCTTGCATTCCTCGCACGCACGCGTAAGGTTGCTTAGTATGCGAGTACGCACTATTGCGGCGATAGCGATCACAGCAGTTGCTGTGGTCGTTTTCGCAACTACATTCTCCGGCGCGACACTCTACTCCGCGCCGGACGAGGTTACTGTTGGCGCGGCACAAGCTATTTTGGGTGCTGCAGTCCCGACGCGTCTGCGGATACCCGCGCTTGGCGTTGATGCGCATGTGCAGCAGGTAGGTGTCGCCAAAAGCGGCAATCTCGCTGTACCCACCAATTTTACCGACGTCGGATGGTATCGTGCCGGCCCCAAACCCGGCGAGGCGGGGAGCGCGGTCGTGGATGGCCACGTCGACAACGGGCTCGGCGTCCCTGCGGTATTTAAAAATGTCCAAAACCTCAACCCCGGCGACGAAATTTTAATAGACAACGCCAGCGGCACACTGCGGTTTGTCGTGCAAAGTGTCGCGGTATATCCGCGCAAGGAGGTACCTCTCCAACAACTGTTCCACGGCGACGGCGTACCGCGGCTCAACCTTATTACCTGCGAGGGCGAGTGGCTCGCGGACCAAAAAACGTATGACCACCGCGTGGTGGTTTACGCTGTGCTGGCCGGTTAAGCGCCCACGCGGAGCTCCGAGAGTGTGCGCTCGAGGTCAACTATCGCAACCGGCTTGACCACATGTTCGTCAAAGCCGGCGTCGCGGGCCTTTTGACGATCCTCGGGCTGACCATACCCGGTAAGCGCAATAAGCCGTATGTCGTCGCCAAACTGCGCGCGCAGCCGCTTGGCAACCTCATAGCCGTCCATGTCGGGCAACCCAATGTCAAGCAGTGCCACGTCGGGGCGCACGGTCGTTGCCTGCGCAATGCCGTCAAAGCCGTTAAAGGCGACCGTGATGTTGCGGCCCTTTTTTTGCAGCAGCTCGCACAAACTCTTGGCGGCGGCCTCGTTATCATCAACAATAAGTATTTGGACATTGGCGGCACCCTCTCCCAACTGCGAGAGCGTGTCTTTAGAAAACCGGCTACGCAGAGGGCGGCGCGGGACCTCGAGCGGTAAAGGACCTCCGGGGAGCATGGGCAAAGAGACGATAAACTCGCTGCCGTGGCCTACACCCGCGCTGCGCGGCTCTATTGTGCCGTGATGCAGCTCGACCATACGTTTGGCTAGCGAGAGCCCGACGTGGAGACCTCCGGGACGGCGCGCCGGCCCGTCTGTCCCGCCAAAGGAGTCAAATATCTTGTGCATCCGGTCCTTCTCTATACCCATGCCGGTGTCGGTAATATGCACAATAACGTTACTCCCTTGTGCATAGGCGCGGATATCGATGCGGCCGCCAGGCTCGGTGTATTTGCCCGCGTTATTGAGTATGTTGACAAACACTTGCGTGAGCCGGACCGAATCGGCCGAGAGCCATACAGGCTCGTCAGGAAGTTTAGCGCTGACCATGTGCTTGCGGCTCTCCAAGTAGGGCGACACTATCTCGAGTGTTTGGTTTATTATCGTCTTTAGCTCAACTGGCTCGAGCTGGACCTTAAACTTTTTTTGCGTGATGCGCGAAATGTCCAGCAGGTCGTCCAAGAGCCGCGCCATAATATGCAGGTTGGTGGCTATCGAGTTGACATGTCGCTCGTTGTCCGGTTTTATCCCGTTTTGTTTCATTAGCTCGACCGAGGAGAGTATCGGCGAGAGGGGGTTACGCAGCTCGTGCGCCAGTATTGCAATAAAGTCGGTTTTGGCCTGGTCTTCGTAACTGACTCTTTCCAGCGATGTTTCCAGCTGGCCCACATGCTGCTCGAGCTTTTTCACCGCCTCGCGACGCTCCTCGGTCACGGTCGCAAACAAAAGGAAAATGAGCGAAAAGACGCCGATAAACACCTGTGTACTAAAGAGCGTCTGAGCGGCGTTGGCGGTGTGGGAGCTTGGCCCCGAGCCAAACAAAATGCCCGTCACTAAAATGAGCGCAAAGAGCATCAGCGAGAGCGTTGTCCCCCGTGTGCCGGTGCGGAGCGCCGCAAATATCAAGCCGATCATTATGACGTAAAAGAAGGCGATGCTCCCAATGCTGGTAAAGGTCGTCCAGGCGGTGAGGTAGGTAAAGACAACAATAATCACCACCGCTATGGAGCCCTCTATAAGCTCGCGCCGGCTAGACGTAAAGCGCGGCTCTGCGAGCCACCGCAGTAAAAACGGCGCAAACGACACAATGCTCACGAGGTGCCCAATCCACACTCCCAGCCATAGCGGGACATTGAGAGTACCCGGGTTACTGCCAAACACGACCAACACGCTGGTGACGATGGTGGCCGACAGCACCACGGCGACGGCGGCCGCAACAATAAAATAAAATGTATCACTCAGACGGCTAAACAGCGGTTTAAAGCCAATCCGCAGGAGCAGATACGCGCCGACCAAAGACTCGGCGGTGTTAGCAAACGAAAATCCTGCCGCGCTCGGCACAGCGGTACCACGGAATACAAGCAAAAGGAAAAACGGCACCAAAAGCGCCGGCCACAAGTCGAGGCCAAATAAATACAGTCCGGCAAGCCCGACCGCCGCGGGCGGCCAGATGAGCGACGCTCCCGAGCCTCCCGCGGGCACCAAAGAAAAACTTAGATAGCTTACGCCCAAGTACACTGCCGCGAGCGCCAGCAGTTTGAACCAATAACTTTTTGTTGGAGACGAGAGCAGGTCCGGCATGGAGCAATAGACCCGTTAGCTATTAAGACAACATAATAGCAACATCGCTCCCGAGCGCAACTTGCGCTTTTTTGTAAAGTATTTCTTAACCTGTGCTTCAGTACTGGGGGAGTAGGGTGTCCCCATGAGGAAACTGGCATTTTTTGCCCTATCGATAGGTATAGCGGGGATATTCCTCAATGCACACGCACAGACACCCGCTGCCTCCCGAGACGAGCCGGTAGTGCTTGCCGACACCGAGCAGGCTTCGTACAACTGGGCCGGCTACGTGGCCGATACGGCCTCGCAGTACTCGGCCGTATCGGCCAGCTGGATTGTGCCGAGCGTCTCGGGTCAAGAGGGCAGCGATTTGTCGGCCGACGCCACATGGGTGGGCATCGGCGGCGTAGACACACACGACCTTATTCAGACGGGCACGCAGGCCTTGGTGCAAAACGGCAGTGTAGTGTATCAGGCCTGGTGGGAGGCGCTGCCCGGCGTGTCGCAGCCGCTCGCGCTACGCGTCTCGCCCGGCGACTCCGTTACTGCGGCGATAACGTATATAGAGCAGGGTCAGTGGAGCATCACCCTCATCAACAACACTACCGGCAAGCGGGCGCACGTTACGATAGCGTACAACTCATCCTTTTCTTCCGCCGAGTGGGTTGAGGAGGCGCCGTCCCTTGCCACCAATCGGGGCCACCGTCCGCTGATACCGCTGACACATTTTGGCGCAGTCGCATTTAGCGGCGCGTATACCGTGGCCGACGGCAAAGCGGTATCCCTGGGTGATGCGGGCGCACAACCTCTGCGGATGGTTGGATGGGGAGGCACCACGCTGGCGGCCCCGTCAGTGATCGGGAGTAACGGGAGATTTAGCGTTGTAGAGAGCGACGTCGCTCAGGTTGCGACTCTTCCTGCGCAGCGGCAGAGGGTCGTGATTCTGCAGCAATCTCTTTAAAGCGGTCGGCGAGAGCGGGGTGCTCTTTTGACACGTGGTTGTACATGCGCACCTTTGCCATCAAGAGGTGCGCGGCGTCGTCCCGCTCGCGGTGTCCGCACTGCCGGCAGGTGAGTAGTATTGTTTTTTCCGCCTGGTCCTTCATGCGCCGCAGTATGCGCTATGGGGTGTGAAGATTTGATTACGAGCGATACGCGGTGCCACAAAGAGTCCGGGTCGGCCATCTGCTTGTCGGTGTGTGCCCAGTCAAACGTACCGCGCACGTAGCGGCGCGTGTCAAAGCGGTCGCCGGTGAGGGAGCTGTTCGGCATCCCCAACTCGTCGCCGTAGTACATCACCGGCACGCCCGGTTGCTCGTACAAGAGTCGCAACGCTGCGAGTATTTTTGACTCATCGCCGCCGAGCGCGGTTGCCACGCGTACGCAGGTTGTCTGTCCTTTGCGAAATAGGTAGCGTTTTTCGGGATCGAGTGCTCTGACAAGTTGATCACTCTCCACAGCAGGCAGCGTCCGCAACGATATCTCGTCGTGGTTGCGCAAAAAGGTCACCCACTGGCAGTTTTTTGGGATATTGTATGTGTCTTGTATCATCTGCGCGATGTCGCCCTTGCGGAGCAGTATATTGAGCCAGAGTTGCTCCATAAGGGGAAAGTGGTATGCAAGATGGCACTCGTCGCCTTTGCCAAAATAGGTTTTGGTTAGTGCCGGCGTTTGGTGTGCTTCGGCCAAGAGGACGACAGTGGGGTAATTCTTTTCGAGCCGGGCGCGGATGCGCTTTATCACCCGGTGTGTCTCGGGTAGCCCGACACACGTGGTACCCTCGCGCTTAACCAAGTGAGGCACCGCATCAAGCCTAAAGCCATCCACCCCGAGGGCGGCCCAAAACTCCATGTGTCCGAGCATCGCATCAAACACCTCCGCGTTGTCCCAATTCAGGTCCGGCTGGCCGGGGTAATACGTTGCAAAGTAGTAGTCATCGGTGTCGGAGTTGTATATCCAGTTATGCGGCTTCATGTCGGGGAAGGGATTGTCCGCTTTGGCAAACTCTGTTGCAGTGGTACTCCATAAGTAATAGCCGCGCTTGGCGGAGGTACTGTCCTGCCGTGCTTCCAAAAACCATGGGTGTTCGCGCGAGGTGTGGTTGAGCACAAAGTCGATGATTATTTTTATGCCTCGCGCATGGGCCTCGACAAGCAGTATTTTAAAGTCATCAAGAGTGCCTAGTTGCGGCCGGACGCTGCGGTAGTCGGTAATGTCATAGCCGTCGTCAACCATGGGCGATGGATAGTGGGGCAGCAAGTGGAGCGTGTTGATGCCAAGGGCAGTAAAGTAATCCAGACGCAGAGTAAGCCCGCGCAAGTCGCCGGCAAACTTGTCTATATACAGTTCGTATATCTTTGCGCTCATCCACCACGGCTGCATACCCTCCATATATTTGGAGTATACGCTTAGAATCCTGAAATTGTGTAGCGATGCGTAGTGCCCTCAGCTTTGGAGGACACAGACCCGGGCTGTAATCCGTACTGCTCTGCCCACGCGCTAAAAAATCCCTCAAAGTGTTTGAGAGGGTAGTCGGTGTTTTCCATTGTCACTACAAGGGTGCCGTTGTTCTCTGTAGTGGAGAAGTTGGTGTGCTTAAAAACGCTCCGGCCTATCGAGCCGGAGTTTAAAACCAGTGTTTTAAACCCTTGTGGCGTATGTGGCATAGACGACAGCAGTACTTGCCCCAGCCCTGTTTGGGAAAAGTTCTCGTAATGCAGACGGCCTGCCAGCTCTGTGGCGTCGGGGGCCGCTGCCGCAGCGGGGTTGGAGAGTGCTAAGCATAGCTCAATAATGCGCACCTCCTCGCGCACGGGGATCTCCTCGAGGTTTTTAAAAACGACGCGGCTGCCGTATCGGCGCTCCAGCTCCTTTACCGCCTCCTCTCCCTTTTTCTCCCGCAGACGGTTTATATGGCTATTAACAAAAAGGCCCTTCAGTGTGGGCGTCGGTTTCTTGATGGGTGGCATCAAAAGGAAATGCTAGCAGGGGTAAGCTGTAGCAAAGATGAAGCAATTCATTTTTCTTCACGTAAACCACCTATTTGAGCCACACATATGCTGCAATCATGAAGAAATTGGACCTGCGCAGGCGACGCGGGTACCATGATGTTTGAATGAAATTTACCGTCAAACTCTCGGTTGTAGTCGCACTAGCTGTATTTATAATTGGAGTTTATCAAGTCACCACAACCAAAGCAGAGTCGCTGCCTAGAGAGCAGCCTGCGCTCGAACCCTACGACACCGGCGGGTTTGGTAGTCCAAATCTTTTGGCCGCGGTACCTGCGCCGGAACCCCAACCCCAACTTCAACCCAAAACAATTTCCGGTGTGCCGGTGCATCTCTCCGTTCCTATGGCTCACATCGAGTCGCCGGTAGTAAAGGTAGGGCTCAATGACAAGGGTGAGATGGACGTGCCGAGTGGAGACACCAACAATGTCGGCTGGTACAGTCCGGGGACCGAGCCGGGCAACGTTGGGAGTGCGGTCCTTGATGCGCACGTATTTGCCGCGCTAAAGAACCTGCACATGGTGGGGGCAGGCGACGACATATATATAGACACCGCTACAGGGAGTCGCCTCCACTTTAGGGTTGACGCAGTTGCGGTGTACCAACTAGCCGACGTACCCGACACCATACTCTTTAACCGCGCTGACCAACCGCGCCTGAATTTAATAACCTGCGCCGGCACCTTTACCCCGTCACTACATACCTACGACCAACGCCTGGTCGTCTACGCAGTCTTGGTACAAAACTAGTACTGCGTGAAGCTAAACATCACGCAGCGGTGCTACACTAGAGGCATGCGCAAAGTACCCTTGGTGCAAGGGGAGTTCTTTCACCTCTATAATCGCGGGGTTGACAAGCGGGTAATTTTTACAAAAAAGCAAGAATACGAGCGCTTTTTAGCGTATATGTATCTGCTCAACTCGCCAAAAGAAATCAGACCTACTGATTTCTTCCGCACTCACAGAGCTGACGAGGTATATCAAGTAGATAGAGGGGACCCATTGATTGCTATCGGAGCTTTTTGTTTGATGCCGAATCATTTTCATATATACGCAACTCCATTAGTTAAAGGAGGGATATCAAAATTCATGCAACGCCTGCAGACGGCTTATACAAAATACTTTAATGAGAAACACGCTCGCAGCGGGTCTTTGCTAAGTTCAACTTTCAAAGCGGAACATGCGGCGACAGACAAGCATGCCAAATATCTCTTTTCTTATATTCATCTCAATCCAGCAAAACTAATAGATAAAGATTGGAAGACCCGGGGGCCCAAAGACTGGAAGAAACTGAAACAATATGTTGAGGAGTACCCATACTCGAGTTACAAAGAATATAGTTCTGGGGAACACTACATTACGAATCTATCTCCTTTCCCGCATTCTTTACGTAATAAAGAAGAAATCAACGAACACATAGATGCGTGGCTGACACTTAAAGACACTGCGTGAAGCTAAACATCACGCAGTTAGGCGGTTGTTGCAAAAACTATTTACGAGCTTTATTTTTTCTATCGTGAAAAAGATTAAAGTCTTCGGGGATTACATCTACCCACTTTGTATCCGTAAAGGTAAGAGCTTCGTTTGTTGCCCTGGTGGCAAGCGCTATAAGTTCCGCCGTTACAGCTACATCTTCGTAGACGACAAAGCCCCAGCACCGATTCCGGTCTAGGGCCTGTCATTCCAACAACTGCACCCTCTCGTTGCATACGCCGGGGTGCTTTTGTTTTCTTTATCCTACCCTTGTTTTGATACCCAGCGCTAGGTTTTCTTAAATTCGGGGGCGTTGTGGCCGCCTTGTCAACCGCTCACCTTCTACAACTTCAGGCAAACTTGTGTATTTCCCATAAGGAGCTGTTGATAACTCCATTTTCGGCAAAAACGCCCTTTTCGTTCTATTGGGGGTTATGTTGCTACGGTACACGTGTGGACAACTATCGCGACGGATTAGTTGTGCTTCTGTCAACCGTGGGGCGCAGCTGGATTGATTGCGCTGTTATAGAGCCGTCGGAGTTGGTTTGACCCGTAACGACAACGCTCGTACCGGGCTGGAGGTCGCTTATAGAGCCCGCAGCCATTTTGGATATCTGGGTGGCTGCGCCAATCAAAACAATTTCTGTACTGCTGCTCATGGGGTTTTGAATGGTGATGCTGCCGTTTGAGACCGATAGTATCTGTCCGGCCGTAAATCCGCTGCCCATGCGGGCGTCGACGCGGCCTGCAAACTGACCACCTGTTCCTGAAGTAAAAAATTGCCCACCGCGCATAGGCGCCTGGCCCTTGGCGTATATTGTCCCGCCATAAAACGCGCCGCCCCCGACCACAACCACTGCCACAATCGCGCCTATAAGTTGATTTCTTTTCATATACCTCTTTATACGTTCTTCAGTTTGTAATGGGTGCACCTATTCATATCGCAGGGCCTCGATGGGGTTAAGGTTGGCTGCGCGGCGGGCGGGGTAGTAGCCAAACACAATTCCGATAAGTCCCGAGACGCCAAACGCGAGTGCTATTGAGTACAGAGAGATGGTAGTGGTCAGGAGCCCTGTCAGGTTGACCGCAAGCGCAATGCCCACGCCGAGCGCGACGCCGATAGTACCGCCCACCAACGTAAGTGCCACCGCCTCGGCCAAAAACTGCCGGCTGATGTCGCTCTTTTTTGCGCCGATTGCCTTGCGCAGACCGATTTCGCGCGTGCGTTCGGTAACGGTGGTGAGCATCATGTTCATAATCCCGATGCCACCGACCACGAGCGATATGCCTGCAATGGCCGCCAACAAGAGCGTGAGTGTCTGCGTAACGCTCCCGACCGCGCTTAGGAGGTCGTTTTGGTTGAGCACACTAAAGTCGGCCTTGGTCGGGTCGGCTATGTTATGTCGTGCAAGTAAAAGGTTAGTTACGTCGTCTTGCACTTGGGTCATGGCGCCGCCAGTAGCCGCCTGGATGTCTATGCTGGTGACCGACTTGCCTCCGGTGAGAAATCGCTGTGCGCCCGTGGCCGGGATATATATAGTGTCGTCCTGGTTACTAAAGCCGCTGGAGCCCTTAGCTGCAGTTATACCGACAATCTTAAACTCCATGCCCTTGATCCGTATGATCTGGCCAACGATGCCGTCCGGCAGACCATCTGCCGTGCTTTGGTCGGTGCCAAAAAGGTCTGCCACAGCGGTGGGGCCTAGTACGGCCACTTTGGCGAGCGATTGGTTTTGCTGGTCGGTGATAAATGCACCCTGGTCGAGCGAAACGTTGCGCACAGCAGGGTAGGCAGCATCGGTTCCGAGTATGGTTGTGTTGGTATTGGTGCCTTTGGCGGTTACTTGCTGGCGGCTTTGTACCTCGACCGCGACCGCGCTGATGTTTTGTACTTGCGCGGCTATGGCAGTTGCATCGTCGGCAAGCAGGGTAGAGGCCGAGCCGCGCCCGGCCGATGCGCTAAAGCCGCCTACCCCGCGCGCGGCGCCGGGTGTCACCAGGAGCAGGTTGCTCCCGAGCGACTGGATAGAGTTTTGTATACCGCTGGCCGCACCTTGCCCCACAGAAACAAGCGCAATCACCGAGCCGATGCCGATGACGATGCCGAGCACGGTAAGCCCCGAGCGCGCTTTGTTGGCGGAGAGCGCGGTGTATGTTTCGTGTAAGGTGTCCTTAATTGTCATGAATTATTTTTCCGTCGCGCAATGTAATAATTCTGTCCGCATGTTTAGCCACGTCAGCCTCGTGCGTGATCAAAATGATAGTGCGCTTGTGCTTTTGGTTGAGCTCTTTAAACGTCCCCAGTACTATCTCGCCGGTCTTAGTATCGAGGTTACCGGTCGGCTCGTCGGCCAAAATAAGAGACGGCTCGTTGACGAGCGCCCGCGCAATAGCCACACGCTGTATCTGCCCACCGGACAGTTCGTTGCTTTTGTGCAAAAAGTGCGTCTCCTGCAGGCCCGCAGAGGCGAGCGCCCCTTTGGCGCGCTCTTCGCGCTCTACCTCGCCAACACCGGCGTACACCAACGGCAGCATCACGTTGCGCAGCACGGTCGTGCGGGGGAGCAAGTTAAAGGATTGGAAAACAAAGCCTATTTTGTCTTTGCGGATGTCAGCCAGCTCCTCGTCGGATAATTTGGAGACGTCTTTGCCGTCGAGGTGATAGGTGCCCGAGGTAGGGGTATCAAGACAACCCAGTATATGCATGAGTGTAGATTTGCCCGAGCCGCTGGGGCCCATGATCGCGACAAACTCGCCGTCCTCTATTTTGAAAGACACGCCTTTCAGTGCTTGAAAAGCGTTTTCCCCGGTGCCGTATGTTTTTGTAATATCTTTTATTTCGATCATGTATTATCGTCCGGCTCCTGCC
>JAZKAA010000011.1:45242-67670 GCA_040389385.1 Patescibacteria group bacterium
GACCGCGCTGGATAAACGTTGCGTTGCCTCCGCCGCCAAACCCGCCGCGCGCACCGGTTGTTGACGGCGTCGCTTTAGTGGTTGCCGTAGCGGCAGAGGTGGTGGTGCGCACCACTATCTGATGTCCGGCATCAAGTCCGGAGAGTATCTCGGTACTGGTGTCGTCGCTGATGCCTGTTGTTACGGGCATCTGCATGGGCGCTTGCACGGGCAATACGCCTTGCGCTCCGGCGGCCTGTATCTCCTCTTGGCTTATGGGTGGGCTAAACACCAGCACGTAGCTCTGGCTGCCCGAGGTCTTGATAGCTGTTTGCGGCACGGCAATCACGTCCTGATGCACGGCGGTTTGGATGCTCGCGTTGACCGTCATGCCGGTCTTAACGCGGCTGTCCTGCGTATCGAGCGATATTTTTATCATGTACGAGACGACGCCCTGACTCACCGTGCCTGCCGGGTCTATCTCAGCCACCGTGCCTGTCTGTGTCAATCCGTCTATTGCATCGTAGGTAAGTGTGGCTTTGTTGCCCAGTGTCACTTTGGCGGCGTCGACTTCGTTGAGCGAAAGCGTGGCAAGCTGCTGGTTGGTAATCAGCGTGGCAATATCTCCCGCGGGGTTGCCCACTTGGGCTGCGACCGACGCTACCGTACCGGCAAACGGCGCCACCACGGTGTAGTCGGCCAGGTCGGCGGCCTGTGTGGCAAGGTCTTGCCGCTGTTTTTCCAAATTGTTGAGTTCTATCTGCAGGCTGATAGGGTTATCACCGCTGTCGTTGCCCACCTGGTCGAGCTGTACGTTTTGTTTATCAGTCGTGATGGTTATTTTGGCGTTGGTAATTGTTTTTTTATCGGCAAGGAGGGTAGAGAGGTCGCCATTGGCGCTCGATAGCTGCGAGCGCGCACTGCTCTGGAGCGTTGCAAAGGCGCTAGGCAGCTTGATATTGTACGACTGTGCCAAATCGGAGACGGCCCCAAGGAAGTTGAGCTCACTCTGCAGTGCCTGCGCTACCGCGGTGGCCGTGTCTATCGACTGCTGCATGATGGTCTCGAGGGTCGCGGGGTCGGAGGAGCGGCCGATGGTCTTAAACGCCGCCGCCGCGGTGTCATACGCAGCGCGCGCGGTGGTGTAGTCGTTTACCGCGCGTGTCTGCGAGCTTTTTACCGAGGTGGTGTTTTGGGTCGAAAAAATATTGATCATATAGTCCATGTTCCAAGTGGACTTTTGCGGGTCGAGGTCATAGCCGTATAGCGTGTTGTTGGCAACGGTGGTGGAGTTGGGCAGGTCGAGATATACATTGGAGAGGTCGCTGTAGAGGCTGTTGTAGTCGTCGGCAAGGTCGTTTTGCGCCTGGGTCAGCGCGTCTTGATCTTTTTGGTAGCTAATAGGCGCCTGTGCGGAGTCTTTTTGATATTGCAGCTCCGCGGCGGCCAGCGACTTTTTGGCATCCTGGTACGCCTGCTGTGCGTCGCCGCTGTCGATGCCCGCAAGGGCCTGGCCCGCGCGCACTTTGCTGCCGGCCTTGACCCCAACCCATGTGATGTCACCCGTTGCCTTGGCTTTGACGTCTATCTGATTTTCAGCCGCTATTTGCCCGCTCGCCGATACGGTCGAGATTATGGTGCTTGTCGAGGCGGTGCCCAGTATGTAGCGTGTTTGTGCACTTGCCGTTGTTGCCTTGCCCCATGCGTACCATCCTCCGCCGAGCACTATCACTACAATGACGGTGCTTATTACTTTATGTGCAAATGCATAGCGTTTGGTGGTTTTGTACGCATGACGGAGCATAGGAAAAAAATTAAACAAAAAAGTAGGCATATACAAAGGTTAGGGGAGCATGCGGATAACGTTTGCTTGTAGGCCATCGGTGTCTGGGGTGCCGATAATTATCACGCGCGCTCCCGGCACAAGCAGGGTCGAGGTAGCGCCGGGGGGCTCGATGCGGGTGGTGGTGCCGACGAGTACTGTCTCTTTATCGCCGCCGCGAGTGGTGAGTGTGAGTGTGGGCGGCACCCAGTTGTCTATGGTGCCGACAGCACCATGGCCGCCCGCCACAAACCCGTGCGGGAATTGCAGGCCAAACTCGTGCGGTCCTCGCCCTGCCGGCTCAAAGCGGCGTGAGCCTGCCACAAACCCTGCGTGGAATATAAGTAATGCAATTACGAACGTCGCAAGGCCGCCGCCCATCCATCGTGACTGCGGAGTATTAAAAAAGTTTTTAGGCATAGGTCAAAAATGCGCTCTTGCCCGCGCGCGCTGCGCGCCACAGCGACCAGCCAAGTGGCACGGCGATGGCAACCACCAAAAGGACCGCCAACGACGGCAACGACTCTACAAGCGAGAGCACAAATTCGCGCGAGCCCAGCACCAGCGAGCCATCGGAGAAGGCGAGCGAGATGTACTCATAAAAGCCCGATGCGTACAGTTCCTGCGCGGCGTATTGGAGTGCGGGCACAAACAAGAGAGTAAGCAGACAGGATACTGCGGCCAATAGGGAAAACTGCACCCGCGCTGCGCGCTGCCGGGCGTGCGCTACGCGCGCGAGCACCCGCTCGTACAAGCCCTCCGGCAGCTGTGCCCTGTGTATCTTCATACTACTTATATACGTACATGCTGCCGCAAGCGGTGCATGGCCCTGCGATGACGGCTTTTGACTGTATTGACCGAGGCTCCGAGCGCATCCGCCACCTCCTCAAAGGTCATATCCTCGCCGTAGTAAAGCAGTAGTACCTCGCGGTAAGGAGCGGGGAGTTGCCCGAGTGCCCGCTGCAGTTCAGCCACGTCTTCTATTTTAGAAAAGAGTTCGTCGGCGAGAGGCGAGTCTGTCGGGACATTTGCAAACGCCCCTTCTCCCTCTGTGTCTTCAAACGCTGAGAAGGGGACATGCTTACGTTTGCGCAGATGGTCCACGCACGTATTGCGCACGATGCGCATCAGCCAGGTTTTAAAACTTGCACTGTCTTTGTTATACCGCTTGAGATTTTGCCATACTTTGACAAAACTCTCTTGCACGATATCCTCGGCCTCGTGTTGCTCCCCGACAAACCGGAGAGCAAAAGAGTACGCGGCGGCCAAGTGCCGACCGGTCAGCGTTGCAAAGGCGCCCTCGTCGCCGGCGAGATACGCGGCTATCAGCTCGGCATCGTTCATAGAGTACACATTCTACCCCCGTAAGGTACAAATATACACAGACGTCTGTATACTGTAAGAATGAAGCGCATATTTTTACCTTTTCTGCCGTTGCTGATGTGGGCGGCTTTTGTTTCGCCCGCGGCGGCGGCTGTGCGTACGCTCGAGCTGGGCATGTCGGGCAGCGATGTTACGGCGGCGCAGCAGGCGCTTATCAAGGGCGGGTATCTCTCGGGGAGTGCGACAGGCTATTTTGGCCAGCTCACACTTGCTGCGGTACAAAAGTTGCAGTGCGCCAAGGCTATTGCTTGCGATAGTGCCACGCAAGGCTACGGACTTATCGGGCCCAAAACTCAAGCCGCGCTCCAACTGGCACTCGCGCCTAAGCAGCCCACGACCGCCAATGTTAGTACTGCAGCACTTACGGCTGTAGCTACGGGCAAGTTTGAGGTGTCGGGTTGGGTGCCAGACTGGCGCGCGGCCTCCGGTACCATCGATGTTACGCCGCACCTAGGGAGTATGACCAGCGTGATGCCGTTTGGCTTTACGATGTCGGCGTCGGGGCACGTGCTCGACAAGGCGCATCTCGACCAAGAGCCGTGGACGAGCCTTATTGCCGCCGCCAAGGCGCAAGGTACGCGCGTCATCCCGACAATCATGTGGGGGAGCGGTACAGAGATACAGGCTGTCTTGAGCGACTCGACGAAGCGTGTGGCGCTCGAAGATGAGATAGTGGCGCTGGTTAAAGCGCGCGGGTACGACGGCATCGACATCGACTTTGAGGCAAAACAGGCGGGGACAATCAACTACTTTTCGACATTTTTGAAAGGCCTGTATCAGCGCATGGGGCAGAAGTGGGTCTACTGCACGGTCGAGGCGCGCATGCCGCTTGAGGACCGTTACTTGCCCGGGCAAACTATTCCGCCCGACGCGACGCAGTATGCCAACGACTATACGGCCATGAATACGTACTGCGACCGCATCGAGATAATGGCGTACGACCAAGGTACGGTAGACCTGCGGCTTAATGCCGCCAGAGTGGCTCCGTATGCACCCGTGGCCGACCCGGGGTGGGTAGAGAATATTGTCCGTGTTGCCGCGCAAACTATCTCGCGCAACAAACTTGTACTAGGTCTTGCCACGTACGGCTATGAGTACCAAGTTACACCAAGCCCGGGCGGGTATATCTACCAACGGTTGTGGGCGTTTAACCCCACCTACGGGCTCAAAATAGCAGCGCAACTTGGGATAACGCCCGCGCGGACGAGCGCCAACGAGATAGGGTTTGTCTATGATCCCGCCCGGCTAGCGGCAGCAGCGCCCACCGGCAATAACATAACCGAGACACAACAGTCCACCCCCACTACCAGCGTCGCGCAAAACCTCGGCGGCACGGCGAGTGCTATGCAGACATTTAACTACATGACATGGAGCGACGCGCAGGCTATAGCGGACAAAGTCGCACTCGCACACCGCTTAGGCCTGCGCGGCGTAGCAGTCTTCTCCCTCGGCGGCGCCGAGGACCAGGCAATGTGGAACATCCTCAAGTAAGCAAAACTTAGTTACGGAAAGAGGAGGTAGAGCCTTGGTCAAACACAATGTGAGGATAATCAAAAACAATTAAAAGGTCGCGCAATGTGGACTGGCTTGAGGTGATAACTGCACAGGAGTCCACGCCCGCGCTGCGGGTTTGGTGCAAGGCCATAAATATCTGCTGCTCGTCGTATGTCATGCTCCAGAACATATTTACGGCTGCTGCGGTACTGAAAGTTTCTTGAGTAGAAAATGTTTGTTTAAAGATTTCGTCCCATACGGAGAACACTGCAACTGTAGGCTCTGCCCCCCAAGCCGAATCAATTACTTGCGTTGCTGCCTCAGGATAAAAATGGAGCACCCCGTCCTCAGAGTCGGAAACGCTCGCTGTCCTTATGGCTGTAATTTTGGTATCCCCGCGCAAAAAGACGGGCTGGGGTGCGGCGGCAAATACAAGGTCACGCGTGTCCTCGCTCATGATGTAGAGCGAGTGGTTGTCGTGTTCAGTGAGGCCGCGTATCATGCATTTAACTATACCACATAGTCAATCTCAACAACGTGCCTTATACTACGAACATGACGGAAACAGAAATGCCGAATGTGTTTATAGCTAGTGACTCTGGAGAGGACGCCCATTCCGCAGCCCAAAAATATACTGGGGTCGTGGTACTTGTTCAGGCCACCACCACATCTTCCGAAATTCAGGGGACTCCATCCTCCACTTGGGGTTACCAATCGTGCGCTATAACCTTTACGGTCGCTGCGTCTTACGGGGTGTCCGAATCTGTTACCCAGAGGGTTCAACTTGAGCTTTTGCGCACTCGCACAATATTCCCCGCGCCACTAGTAGTGAATAGTTCATCTTCCTATGTTGTCAATTTATCTACTTCGCCGGAGGAAGCCGCAAAATATATACGTGACAGTCTACGCGAACTTAGATGGTGTTACGCAACTCTTCGTTAAAATCTATTTCCAGCCCTGTTCGACGGCGCGGAAGCCGACTTGCTCTTGCGGGACTTGTATGGGGCCTGCGGGGGTTTGCTGAGTCATCATGACCTGCTGGCGGCGGAAGTCGAGCGAAATCTCAAAGTAGTTAGCCGATTGAGCACTCTCTATATAGGCGATTTTGTAATCCTTTTTGGCCTGACCCACATTACCCAGCTCAAGTTCCGGATTCCACGTATTCTTACCAAGCCCCATCTCCTCTTTGTATGCCTCATATAGGTCGCCCATAGCAGCGGCCATGCTTGCCTCGGCGTACACCACAGACTTAAGGCCTAGAGCTTCTTTAGCCTCCTTGCGGCCGATAAAATACTGATGGCTATAGAGCTTTTCAGTAAAATAGTCGACAAGGGAAGAAACTTCTTCTTCGGACATCGGCTTTGCATGACTTTGGAGCAGGCGGCGCGCCAAGACGCGGATAAGATTGTGGATACGGTTGACATTGCCGAGCGCCAGCGGGTGTACCTCTGGGTCGGCGTTGGTAAATTGCTCAAATGCTTTGGCAAGATGCTCCTCGCTCTTGATGCCAAATTTATTTTTGATGAGATCAAAGTACGCCATCACGTCCTCGACGGAGATAGGCACGCGATTCTGCTTGTTGTTTGGATCTTCGGGATTAAATACGTTGGCAGTTGATGGGTCGATGGGGGAGATTTCGGAAAGGTTGCTCATAACAACCTCGTCGGCACCTAGACTTATCATCGTTGCTGCGCTGT
Organism: Patescibacteria group bacterium; assembly: GCA_040389385.1. GTDB lineage: Bacteria > Patescibacteriota > Minisyncoccia > Phycocordibacterales > SBAW01 > GWA1-54-10. Next base: position 51,618 of record JAZKAA010000011.1, read on the forward strand.
GTGCTTTGTAGGGTACCAATACGCCAAACGAGTCGCAGTGCTCGCGTATCATGGAGACCAATCGCCAAGGGACCATAGTGTCGCCACCGAGGCTGTATATAAAAAGATCTATTTTAGGAATTTTGCCATTAGGTGCAATTTCCTGGAGTTGTTTGGCAAAAAATGGAATAATGTCCGGCGCAACGCGCGCATTTACCGGTCCAGGACGGTCGTTGGTGATATAGGTGATGACTTTAGAGCCACGCAGACTCTCCAGTTTTGATATCAGATTTTTTTTGTCCGCAGTCATATACAAAAGGAGTATACTCCCGATTCTTCCCTGCGGGTAGGGGTATTAAAAGTACCGCTGGCTGATTTGCCAGCCGAGCCAGATGCCTACAAACGCGCCAACAGCGCCCAGTAGCAGGGAAGAAAAGGTAAACACACTCCCGCCCCACAGTGCCGGTAGATAGCCACCAACGGTGGAGCCCACAAACGCCCCTATTGTAACTAGTGTCTTGGGCTGCATCTACTGCGTACCACCCATGCGATGACTGCAGCAACCGCACATACGGCCCGCTATTTTTGAAAGACCGGCCAGTATGATGAGCGACGGCCAGATAATGTTGACCGTCTGCGCCGAAAGTACATCCAGGTTGCCCAAGAGAAACGTTAGACCAAACAGCGCGATGAGGAGCGGGATAATTTTGTGATGATGGCACCGGCACACTCCGCCTTCTTGCATATGCATATAACGATACGTATTACTATAAATAAAAAACGGACTCTATAAGTATATAACGCAAAAACACCCCCGTATGGGGGTGTTTTTCTGCGAGACGGTGAGACTATCGCTTCGTGGTGAAGGAGACTATGTCGCCGGCCACGGTACCCTGCGGGTTGCGTGCCGCAACGCGGTAGTAGTACTTGGTGTTGGTCGAGAGCCCCTCAACATTTACCGAAACGTTGGTAGTGGCCTCGCCCGTGAGCGTTTGAGTGGCCGACACCGTGCCGAGTATATCGGTCAGGAGCGGCGTTGTGCCGTACTCAAACCAGTATGTGCTCGCAACGTTGTGCGGGTTGACGGTGCCATTGAGCGTAACGCTCGAGGTGGCTACATTGGTTGCCGGTCTGGTATTGACCGTCGGCAAGCCTGTTGCTGCCGGGCCCCCTGTGGTAAAGCTCTGTGTCGCGCCGCTTACCATACCGTAGTTGTTTTGCACGTTGAGGCGGTAGTAGTAGGTGGTCTGCGCATTGAGCGAGTCTACCGGGATGGAGACGGCCAGAGGGTCTGTGCCCGCTCCGGCCGAGCCGAAGGCGCTCGTGTTGCCAAAGCTCTGCGTCGGCCCGTACTCAAACCAGTAGGTGGTTTGAGAGTTGTTTGGGTCGACAGTACCGTTGAGCACTGCCGCCGTGCGGCCTACGTTGCTTGCGGCATTGGTTGTGGCCGCAGGTGCACTGCCAGCCGGCGGCGGGTTGGCCGTGGTGGTAAAGGTGTACGTGCTGCCCTGTACCGTGCCGAAGCTGTTTTGTGCACTCAGGCGGTACGAGTAGGTGGTGTTGGACGCAAGCCCGTTGATAAACGCGGGCGTCGCCAGCGTCACAAAGCCGGCGCCGGCCGACTTGACCGCTGTGCGATTGCTGAGCGAGCCGGATACTCCGTAATCAAACCAGTACGAGGTTACTGCGCCGTTGGGAGCTACGTAGCCGGTGATGACCGCGCTTGTGTTAGACGGCACCGCGAGCGAGCCTGTCTGCACGCCGGGCAGGCCGGCTTGTGATGCGGGCACGATCGTTATCGCATTGCTGCCACTCGGGGTGGTAGTTGCGGTTTGGTCTCCTGTAGGAGCCTGGGGAGCGCTGCTCCAGAACAGATAGCCAATACCTATAAGCACGAGCACAACGATGATACCTATAACGGTGTTTCTTGTATTCATAAGGATTAAGTATGAAAATGAGTAAGCATTAACACTACATGTATCTGCATGTAGCTATCATGAAGTCACATGTTGCGACTATACAGGGGTGCATTTTCTGACCACTTCATGTGGTATTCAGCCACGCCCTCATATGATGAGTAAGGAATGTTTAATAATTAACAAAAATATTCTTTTTATGGCAGATACCATTATCAATACTCCTCCGCAGAGTTCACAGGACAATAGCGAGGGATGGGCGGTGGCAGTGATTATACTCGTGGTGGTGATAGTGGCCGGCGTTATTTGGTACCGCTACTACCGGGCATCCGCAGGCACAACCAACATTAACGTAACGGTCCCTGCGCCGGTGACAACTGATCAGACTAATCAATAACTATAACTATGGACCTCATTATTTGGATCGTATTTGGCGGGTTGGTAGGATGGGTGGCGTCGATGGTTATGGGTACGGGCGGCGGCTTGCTGTGGGACATCGGCGTGGGCATTGTGGGCGCGGTCATCGGCGGCTTTCTCATGAATATGCTCGGCCAGGGCGGGGTAGGGGGCTTTAACCTCTACAGCTTTATAGTTGCACTCATTGGGGCCTGCATCCTTATCGCGATCGTGAGGGCCGTGCGGACGTAACCCTGCACTTGCCACAACGGCAGCGGTCTTTGGACAGATAGTCGGCAAAGTACTCTTTGCCGTAGTCGTAGGTGAGTTCCTCGCCGGGTTTGATGCGCCGCATAGCCCAGATAAACACGCGGCCCTTGGGGCCGTCGGCCTCGCAGTTGGGCTTGCATGAGTGGTTGATGTAGCGGGCTATATTGCCCGCTATGTTGCCGTCTATCGTACCTTCGCCCGTATCAAAAAAGTATTTGCCGCCGCGGCTGTTGTACTCCTCGGCCTCGCTTACTTTGCGGCCTTTGTAGCGCACAATGCACGCGCCTTTGGGTATCTCCCCGATAGTAAAAAGTCCGCGCCCCGTTTTGGAGCGCTTTACCTGCAAATCAAACTTACCGGGGGTGTATTTAGATTTCCGCTTTTTCTTTTTCACCTGCGCACTCTAGCACTTTTTTTGGTCCTACAAAATAAAAAAACCGCCCACAGTTAGGCGGCTGTACGAACTTCTGGTTGTGGTGCCGATTCGCGCGTTTTGGCCAACTCTGCGCGGTGCTTTTTGAAGTACTCGGCCGATGGCTGTTTGATCCAGTGCTTGGGAACAGTGCAGCAGATCCAGACATTTTTGGAGACATCCTGCATCTCGAACATCGAGATGAAGTAGACCATGATGACGGCGCTCTCAAAGAAGATGACCGTCCCACCGACCCAGATACTGGAGTATTCGACGATACCCGACAGAAACAGCATTGAGGCTCCGAAAAAGCCGGTGACGGCGTGCATCATTATCTGGATCTTTTCGTCGCGCTTGGCCATAAACTTGGCCTCTTCGCCAAAGAGTGCTGCTTGGGCCAGCTCGGCATTACGCGAGCGCACTTGGCCAAAAAGGGTCCCGGCAACAAAGGCAAAGATGGCCGCACACAACAAAATGACCGTGTTAATCATAATGAGGTCCGCTTCGTGGTGTGTATGGAACGGCCATTTGAATGTATAGCAGGTCATCCATATGCCAGTAATCACTGTGGCAAAGATGGCGGTTTCCAGCATGAGCCACACGTTATGCCACAACGTAGCTAAGCGGCTGGCCCAGTCGCGGTTGGGATTGAGCTTCCAAATTTCTCGCAGCATGGTTAGGTGCTCCTATTTCTCCACAGGGCATCATACCAGTTGACTTTACAAATTTCAAGTGTTAGAAATACAAAGGCTACGTTCAATCAAACTTCCCTATAGACGACAGGCAAAGCAGAGGAGATTGCCATGACTGGAAATGCAACGGTGCAACCGGACTACGATGTCGCTATTGTTGGCGGCGGCCCCGCCGGAATTGCGGCGGCGATTGGCACCGTCACCGAAGGACTACGAGTTGTCGTGCTTGATGAGAGGAGCGGACCGGGCGGCCAAATTGCCTCCAGTTCGCTCATCGAAAACGTGTTCGGCGTGGGCTACAACGGAAAGACGGGTTCCGAACTGATGGGCGCCGGAATTGACCAGGCCCGCAAGTTCGGGACGAATTTTGTGTCGTGGTTCCACTCGATCCGCCTGCTGAAAGACGAGAAGAGCGGCATCATTACGCTCGTCTCCAACAACCGCGATCGCATCACCGCTCGAGCGGTGCTGTTGGCACTCGGTGTATCACCGCGGCAACTGGAAGCGCCGGGCGTTGCGGACTTCAACAACCGCGGCGTCTCCTACGGCCCGCCGCAGTACCATGTGCCGGCGCAGTGGGTGGGTAAGCGCGTGGGAATCATTGGCGGCGGAAATTCCGCCGGACAGGCGGGGTTGTTTCTCACGGGATGCAAGGACTGCGAGACGCATGTATTTGTTCGGGGCTTAGGCCTTGAAGGAGACATGTCGCGGTATCTCGTTGACCGCTTCAAGGCCTCATCAATCGTTGTCCATCCGTACAGCGAGCTTGTGCGGGTGGAGGGCAAGAAACTCCTCGAGTGCGCAGTCTTTCGCAACAAGCAAACCAACGAGGAAACGTCGGTACCGCTCGACTATTTGCTGGTGCAGATCGGTGCTGTCGCGCCGACCGGCTGGCTGGAAGGGCAGTTGGCTCTCAACAAGGGCGGCTACATCCTCACCAGCCGCGATCTCGACGAAGGTGTCTGGAAGCTGGAGCGCAAGCCCTTCTCCTACGAGACCTCGATGCCGGGTGTGTTTGCGTGCGGCGATTGCCGCGCCAATACACCCAATCGCATGTCGATCGCTGTCGGCGAGGGCCACACTGTGGCCGTCAGCATCTATAAGTACCTCGAAGATCTCCATGAGATGGAGGCAAACAAGCCGCACATCGTCTCCGCGGCCTGAGCACAAACCGAAGGATTTTCCTTCGGTTTTTTATTTGGGATTTTAGCTGCATAATTTGGTAAAATAAGGCATGGCAATAAAAGTAGTTTCAACCACGGAAGTACATACGCTGCCGGCTGATTTGAAGGCGGCTCTCGCCAAGACCCCTAAGGCACTCGCAACGTGGAACGCCACCACACCGCTCGCGCGCAGCGAGTGGATATGCTGGATTATCTCGGGCAAAAAGGCCGAGACGCGTGGTATCCGTATCAAAAAAGGCCTCTCCAAACTTTCGGGCGGCATGCGCCGCCCGTGTTGCTGGGCCGGATGTATGCATCGCAAGGATAAGCCACTCAGCCGCTCGCAAAAGTTTGTGCTAAGCAGACAGAAATAAAAAAGCCACCCTATGGTGGGGCAGCTTAAGTATCTTTGGTGAAGGCCCACCAAAACGGGCCCGCAGCACAAGAATCGTTTGGCCCAATGGGGTCAAGACAAATTGCCAATTTGGGCAACTTTCGGGCGTCTTTGCCGTCTCCCCAATAGACCGCGAAGTAGCCACCGTCTACCGGAGGGTAGCACCCCATGGTTAGCGGGGGACGTCCGGGATTCTCGCCGATGGCAAAACGGTATGACGAAGCAACTCGCATCGCAGGCATCGCCGTCCCACCCAAGACTTGGTGGGCGAAAGCGTTATAGCGAGCAGCTGCAAAAAGCTCACGAGGCAGGAGGGGGCGGTATCCGCCGCTCTGCGCCCACCAGTCAATTTGAGAGATGCGCGTGCGTTCGTCGTGTGTCCCTTCCGTAAAACGAGCGAAGGTCACCTCCAGTTCACGTTCCCCCGTATCTTCCGTGGGGAAGAATTGGCCCGCTTCTTTTATCAGGGTCCGGGGCCATTTCTCCTGATCAGTTATCACGTATGGACCAATTTGACTCATCGCGTCAGTCCATGAAAGTGAGGGATTGTAAAAGGTCCTGAACGCGTGAGAGGTCATGAACCCAACGCGCTTTGTTACCTCAAGGTGAGGGATCTCTTTGCGAGTCGCAGATGTCATCTTTGCCTCCGGCAAGATTGTTTCCTCTGCCACGCACTATACCACAAGCGAATCAAAAACGCACGAGTTCCGATGTCTTACTCGAGGTAGGGAATTTGGTGTTGAAAATATAGCTAAAACTTTTGCTCCGCGGCCAGGACTCGAACTTAGAGCGAAAGGGGAGCAATGCCGGCTTCAATTTCTGTATGACAATTTTTACACACTAAAATACATTTTTGAGCTTCGGTCACCAGACTCTCCCAGGAGTAGGAGAGGCCTTTGACACTTAGTGCAAAGGATTTGTTTTTTGGGTCGCTATGATGAAAGTCCAAAGCCCCCGCATATCTCTTGTACCCACACACAGCGCATTTGCCGCCAAACTGGGCCACCAGCTTTTCTTTTTTGTTGCGGCGATTTTTAATCACCCACGCTGACGCGCACTTTCCGCATCGATATGCGCCGTCCGGCCGGGGGAAATGTTTTGTCTCTCCATGTACCTTACAAACTCGCATCATATCAACAGTATAACACCGAGTGTTAGGTTTGTTGGGCCATAAAAACTGTGTATAATCTAGGGGTTCGAAACATTCCGCGGTAGCTCAATGGTAGAGCAGCTCCCTGTCAGCTTAGGCAGCCTTCTCGAGCAATCGGGATTGAAAACTTTGGGATATCGGTGAACCCCCACCCGACAACGGAGGGCAACACCGAGGGAACCCCGGCATAGTGCTGGGGGCGCCGTAGAGACTAGATACCAAAGCACCCCATGCGGGTGATGATATAGTCCACGCCTTTTAGTAATAAGAGGAAGTCGTGTAAGGAGTTGGTTCCAGGTTCGAGTCCTGGCCGCGGAGCAGAGTTTGATACAATCGGGGCATGGATAACACAATAAACCCAACCATGGTTACGACCGCGTTTGAGCTCGACCAGTTTGCTATTACAAAAAATTTGGGAGTTACGAAGGGCATCATTGTGCGTTCGCGCTCGATTATCGGGACCATTGGGGCGGGGATCCAAACCTTGTTTGGAGGAAACATCACCCTGTATACACAGTTGTGTGAGCAGGCGCGCGAGCACGCGTACCAGTTGATGTTGGAGCATGCCGCCGCGATGGGTGCCAACGCGGTTATCGGATTTCGCTACGATGCGACCGAGGTTATGCCGGGCGTCACCGAGGTACTGGCGTATGGCACTGCAGTTGTTACACAGCCCCGTTAGTGAGGCCTCCATGTCCGGAGGGCGTTTTGCTATCTATATACAGTAGATGAGTATATGATGAGGGAGTGAATACACGAGGGGGCATTGACCCGCTCGGTGACTCAAAGGATGGTCATATACTCACGCGTGCGATCATCGACACCATCCGCGAACCACTGATAGTCCTCGACGGCAACCTGCGGATACTCGCCGCGAGCCGCTCTTTTTATGCCAAGTTTAATCTCTCTGCCGAGACGACAGAGGGAAAGATGTTTTATGACCTGCGCGGCGGCGAGTGGAATATCCCCGCGCTCCGCGACTTGTTGGAGAAGGTGATACCCGAAAAGACAACCGTCGAGGGCTACCAGGTGTCGCACAACTTTCCATCTATCGGCGAGCGGCTCATGTTGGTCAATGCGCGCCAGATACGCTATGAGACAGGGGAGAAGCGGCTGTTACTCTCCATTATAGACATTACTGAGCAGCGCAAGCTCGAGTCGGAGAAGGAAAAGCTGATGGGTCAAAAAGATCTTTTGCTCAAAGAGATGAGCCATCGTATTGCCAACAGTTTGCAGCTTATTGCGAGCATTTTGATGCTCAAAGCAAAGACCGTAGACTCGGCCGAAAGCCGCGCACATTTGGAGGATGCTCACGAGCGGATTATGTCTATAGCGACAGTCCAGCGCCAACTACACCCAACCGGCATTGATGAGGATATCGAAGTCTCGCCGTATCTTAGCTCGCTGTGCCAGAGTCTGGCGCGATCGATGATAGGCGGGCGTAAACCCATTACTCTCAAAGTTAAAAGCGGTCCGGGGGCGGTCATCTCCAACACTGCGGTGAGTCTGGGGCTCATGACAACCGAGCTTGTTATCAACTCGCTTAAGCACGCCTTCCCCAACGGCAGAGAGGGCAATGTACTTGTGCGCTACGATGTTACTGACAGCGGCTGGACCTTAAGTGTCGAGGACGACGGTGTCGGAAAATCGGCCGAAAACAAGCAGGGCACGAGCGGCTTAGGCACCAGCATCATCCACGCACTCGCTAACCAGCTCCACGCTGTCATCCGCACCGAGAGCTCGGACCAAGGGATGCGGGTCTCTATCACCGGTAGCGTTTTGTAATTGCGCGGTATTATTACGGAGATGAAGCGCACGATATTGGCGGGAGTTTTGTTGTTGGCTCCGTTGTACACCTTTGCGGCGATTAAACCGACATCAATCGCGCCTGCGCCCACCGTTACCGCAGCATTTAGCTACCCGCAGATGACAACGCTGACCTCAATGCCGCTCATTACGGGCACATCGACTAACCTGCACGCGCCCATGCGTCTTGTCATCGTGTCGCAGGAGGGGGCGCAGGTGTTTAGCGCACAAGTGGCAACAACCAGCGGCGCGTGGCGGGCGGTGGTGTACCCGCCAGCTGTTGCGGGCTACTACAACATGGCGTTGACCACCGGCACGACCACGCTCGCGCACGGACAGTTGGCCGTGGGCGTTATGCCACCGCGTGTCGAGCGCGACGCAACACTCGGCATGTTTGATGTTTCGGACGGAAAGCTCATGCGCTTTAGCATACGGGGCGGTCCGCATGGCACGGCGCTCGCGCAATTTGCTTTTTATATAACACCTACCGCAGCCAGTCTCAACACGCTCACACTCTACGGATTTACCGACGCGGGATATAGCCAAGCTATAGCAACGGGTACTGATGCTTCCGTGGGTTCTGCAGAGTACGACCCGTTGTCGCCCTCGGTTGTGATTACCCCCGATAGCCCGCTCGAGGTGCCGTCCTATACTACCTACTACTTTGAGCTGGATGGCGATGTTGCGGCATCGGACACTGCGTACTCGGTCGAGACAACGCTGCGCGGCGATGACACTCCCGTCACTCCTCTACCTTTGGCGCAGGCGCTTGCGAGCGGCTTTGTCTGGTCGCCTAATACATTTGGCACATCAAGCCCAACCGATGACGACTGGCTTAACGGCGCTGCGATACCGGACCTGTATAGGCCCTTTAGTACGGAGCGGTACGCGCTCCCCTCTGTCACGTGCGACCTGCGGTTGAGCACCACTAGCATCAACATGCCGGGGCCCGTGACCCTAACGTGGAACAGCAACGGGGTAGAGCACGCCACGTGGCTTGGAGGCGGTACAGCACCGCTAAGCGGCAGTGTCACGTACATCGCGTCGTCCACGACCACCTATGGGCTCAACATGTGGGGAGCCGCAGGCACAGCACAGTGCACCGCCACGCTCTACTATCAGACACCATATGTCGCTCCGCCGCCATCGGGCGGTGGCACACCTCCGCCCAGCCCTTACGGCTCGTTTGCCATCACCCCCTCCACCGGCACGGTACCTCTCAACGTCACTGCGGCGGGCACGGTCAACGCCACCAAGAGTTGCGGCGCCATCACCTACACTCTCGGCTATGGGGATTCCAGCACCACGACCATCAACGTTGCAAAAAATGCATGCAAGGCGCAGACGTTTAGCCTCAGTCACCGCTACAACGCGGCCGGCACTTACACGGCACGGCTCTATGCAGGCACGTTTGCCACATCAACCCCGCCCTTGGTGCAAAGCATTACCGTCACGGTTAGCCCTAAGACAGCCTACAGTCCGCAGGCTATGCTGGCCGGGGTAGCAGCCTCATGGGAAGTGGCGTGGAGCGTACTCCGGCACCTTTTTGGGCGGTAGGGCTTGTCCCCAGTCGTGGAGAGGGGGCAGGGAGCGGGGCGTATACTGAGGCTTGGACAATTAATAATTAACAAACAATTTACATAATGTCTCAAAAAGTTATTTGGATAATAGTAGCAGTTGTCGTGGTGGTGGCTGGTCTATGGTACTTCAACCTCATCCCCGGTATAGGCGGCGACCAGAGCGCGGCTGTTGCCAACGCACGCCCCTCGAGCGGCCCTGCATACACTGCTGCACAAAACGCGAGTGTGTCACTCAAGGCTGCGGGCAAAGACGACGCCAAGGTGCAAGCTTCGCAACAGAGCGTCCGTGCAGCTATAGGCGCGCTTGGCACGCTCTATACGCAGCTTGCAGCAGCTATCCAAGCGGCATCGATTCGTGGCAACGACATGGGCGTGGCACAGGCGGCACTCAAGGACTACCAAGTCCGTATGTCGGTACTCACCAGTGCGCCGCTCAATGGCTCCAACGCGGCATCGCTTGCAGCAGCTTTTGACGTTATCGCAAGTGATATCTCCAAGATCAACAGCAACTTCGCCGCGGCAACCAAGTAGTTCTGCTACAGGGTGCATCCATACAGCCCGCCCGGCATAGCCGCGGCGGGTTTTATGCATACTTCATGTGCGGGTGTGCTACACTGGGCGCTTATTCTACTTATTACTTACTTAACCCTTAATTTTAATTTTTATGATTGCACATACAACACTGCATGTCAGCGACATACAAAAAGCAAAGGAGTTTTACAGCAAAGCGCTCGCGCCTTTGGGCTATGCGCTGTCCAAGGATATGCCCGAGTATAAGGTGGCCGGATTTAAATCCGGCGAGGGCAACCATGACTTTTGGCTCCAGCAGGTAGAGGGGCTCAAACCGTCGCACTTGGCCTTTACCGCCAGCAGCGAAGAGCAGACCCAAGAGGTGCACAAAGCCGCGCTCGCCGCAGGAGCAAAAGATAATGGTGGCCCCGGCTACCGAACCGACTACGGTGCGGGCTATTATGCGGCCTTCTTCCACGACATGGACGGCAACAATATAGAGGCCGCCTATTGGAATCCGGCGAAGTAACATCCGAGGCTTTGCTACTTAGCGATTTTTGTTGTATTTTGCCTGCGGAACCCGAACATTAATGGAGACAGGACATGCAACGGACATTATCCCTGGCCGATGTCCTGGCGCTCCAGGACTACGTCACAATCGGCGGCGACCTACTGCTCTTGCCGCAGGTGCGATTACCAAACTTGAGCGAATCGTTCGCTCTTCAAAAGGCGGGGATCATTGACATCGAGACGTCTATGACGGCTCGAAATCGGCTGTCCCTGCAGCAAATTGACGAGGAAAACCGTTACTACCACGAGCGGGCGTACGGCAACCCGGAACCCGCATGGGTGGCACAATTGCCGCTCCACCGGCAAAAATGGCTGCGGTGGTCGTACGCGACCAGGGAGTTAGACCCAATCGCCAATATGGTGATGCTGCCCAATACCGGGTTGTATTACATGGTATTGGCGGACGGCCTTTGCCATCGGGCGGCACAGGTGCTCGACCTGTTCCGTCTGCAAGAGGTCAATCAGCTTGGTTTCTTGCAAGCACCATGGGTTGCGATGACCAACCAACACTTTGTCACGCCTCTTAGCAACTCCACTCGCTGGCTACACTCGCTCGACGTTATGTGTGTCGGCTCGGCCATAGGGCGCAACATTGGTCTTGAGGAGAGAGGTGCGTTTAGCACGCTACGCACTGCACTTCTCTCGCATGATCGCGGGACGCCGGCCGGAGGAGACTCCGTCAAGCTTATCGACCCAAAAGCCTTTGATGAGGACAGGCACTACAAAAGGCTCTTAAGGACAAAGACTAATAGGCGTAGGTGGAACGACCTTAAGGAAAAGTACGATATCGATGAGTTACTGTTGGTTGAGACAATCCACAACCGTGGCTTCTTGGGGCAGATACTGGACATCGCGGATAAGCTGTCCTACGTAGCACGCGACATCGAGAGCTGTATGAACGTTTTCGTTGCCGAGAAGGACGAAGATGTCTATGTCGGCATGAAGGCACTCGACGAGTTGTTAAAGGAGCAACGGACTATTTGCGGTATCTGGGACTCTGTGCGACGTCAGGGAGACCAAATGGTCTTTATCGACGCCGGCAGGCTCATTGCGTTTCTTAAGGCGCGCATTGTGCTCTTCCGCGAGTTGTACTTTCACCCACGGGCCCGCTTTGGCGAGTACTTGATATCGCGGGTGTTGGTCAAGCACATGTACGACCAGGGCAAGCTCACACGCGACCAATTGCTAGGGATGAGTGACGGACGGCTTCTCCAACTTCTGCAAGAAGAGTATGGCGAATGGAACGTGGTCCGTGCGCTTTCACTCAAGTCGCAGGTGCGGTCCTTCCAGACTAGAGAGCAGGCCTCTGCGTTTAAGCGTGAGCTTGAGCAGGAGGGAAACCCGTTCTCTCTTGTTGAGGATCATCTCCACGCGGTTAAGACCGGTGCTCACTTTTGGGTTGATTGCCCCGGAGGTCCAAAACCCCTCTCGGAAGCTTACCCGGGCGATGCGCAGGAGCTGTGGGAGATGGCCAACATGTTGCCGGCCGTGCATGTCTATTACCTCAATAAGGGTGATGACCCGGCCGACGACATCGGCACAATCCTTGGCCGTATACGGCAAACCGCCCTCACTTGAGGGCGGTTTTTTCTTTCCTAAACTGGAGAGGGATTAGGAGAGGTGCTTAGAGACGAGCGAGGTCATCTCAAACATCGAGACCTGAGCCTTGCCGTTGAACACCTTTTTAAGATGGGCGTCGGCGTTGATGTTGCGCTTGTTCTGCTTGTCCTGGAGGTCATGCTTCTTGATGTAGACCCAGAGAGCCTTAACAACCTCGGAGCGGGGCATGGGGCCCTTGCCTATAACTGCCTCGAGGTCGCTCGAGAGAGTCATCGGCTTCATAAATGCTGAGTTAGCTTTTGCCATACTAGATATCTAAACGCGTTTAATTAATGCTAAAATGCTACAGCTACCAGTATAGCACTATCTATGAACTACAACATCAAGGGCACAAGTCTTGACATAACGGACGAATTGCGGAGTTATACAGAGCGCCAACTAGCCCATGCGGACAAATTAGTAGACGACACTACGGCACACGCCGATATCGAGCTTGCACACTTGCCCGAGGGCCGCAGCGGCAAGTATCGGGCAGAGTTTACCGTCTCGGTGGGTGGCAAAGTGCACCGCGCCGAGGCATGGGGTGGCACCTTGCACGAGGCTATAGACCTGGCCGGAGCCGAGTTGGTGGCCGAGCTGCGTAAAGTTAAGAGCAAAAAGATGAGGATGTTCCGCCACAGCGCACTGAGGGTCAAAGAGTATCTGCGGGGGTGGCGCAATAAGGTCTAGTTTGCTACGGTTGTGGCGGAGGTGAGTCATGCTCAAAAATAGTGAAAAAAAATTCTTCGCGGCGGGTCGCAGAGCGACCGCAGCAGCGACACTTGTCATTCGCTATCTGCAGGCACCGTTCGGCTCAAAAGAAGCACTTAAGCTTGACGATCGTATCCGCGCCCTTGTTAGGCCTGGATACTATGAGCATTTCAAGAGCTCGCCCGGTGATCGCAGGTATTATCGAGTTTATGACACCGAACAACTAGTGACAGCAATAGAAAAGAATTACTGGGCCGCGTATTTTGTCCGGTACGTGTCGCTCTATGGACGGATGCGGGGTCGTAAGGGCGCTCGCGAGCTGCTGGGCAAAGAAGGTTTTCTTACGGCAATCAGTAGAGCTGAATATACCGGCCCGCGGTTTATCTACCGCGGCACCAAAAAGCCCCGCGATTAGACGCGGGTTTTTTTATTTCTGGCCGCGGAGGTACTCCTCGTAGGGCATTTCTTTTTTGCCTTCGGGGAGGACTTTTAGGATTTTTAGCTCGCCGCCCAGCCATGCGGCTTCGGTTACTATTACGCGCTTGCCTTTGGGGTTGATAAAGTGGGCGCGCGGGGATTTATCAAATGCTTGGATTTTTAGGAATGCTTCGCGGGGCTTATCCAAGTTAAGGAGGGCATCCTCGTCGTTAAACTTTTTGGTATAGGTGGCCAACGAGTCGTCCTGCGGCTCGGGCTTGAGTGTACTGTCTAAGTAGGCCGGCAACAGGTCGCAGAGCAGGTTAACCCCCTCGGTAAAGAGCATCTGCGAGAGTACTAGCCCCTTGGGCGGCCAGTCGGCCTCGTCTATCTCTATGCGTGCCTGTCCTAACACCGGGCCGGTGTCCATCGCTGCCTCCATCAGCATCACCGACACCCCCGTGGCGCGCTCGTCGGCGAGTATCGCCGAGACATATGGCGACGGCCCACGAAAGCGGGGCAGGAGCGACGGGTGGATATTGATGCAGCCGTGTTTTGGAAGATCAAGAACATTCTTTTTTAAAATTCGGCCATAAGATGCGACGACAAAAAAGTCCCACTCGGTATTAAACAGCTCGTCGGGCAACTCCTTGCCATCTATAACAAGCGCGGGCACCAAGCCGCGGCGCTCCAGCGCCTCGAGCGCATACTGCGAGTCTACCGAGCTGCCAAAAAATGCAAAAAGAGGCTCCTTCATATTAAGCCGGGTGCTTTTCGCGCAATGCGTCGCGCTCGGAGTCGTCCTCGAGTTTGATGGCTTTGTCTACGTACAAAATGCCGTTGAGATGGTCGACCTCATGTTGGAAGATATGTGCCACAAGACCGTTGCCGTTGTAGGTAAACGCTTTGCCGTCCTCGTCGAGCGCACGTACCGAGGCCTTTTCGTGGCGCATCACGGTGCCGTACTTGCCGCGCACAGACAGACATCCCTCCGACATCTCGCGCTTGGCGCGCGAGAGCTTGACCAGCTCGGGGTTGATAAATACTTTGTCCTCCGGCGCCGGCGCGTCTTCCGGCTCATCATCCTTCTCCCCCTTGAAGGCTTTGCCAGCTATGACAAACATCCTAAGCGCGCTGCCTATTTGCGGCGCTGCAAGCGCAACGCCAAACTCCTCTTTTGTGAGCGTGTCCTTCATCTTTTTTATAAGAGCCTTGAGCTTGGGGGAGCCGATGTCCATTTTGCCCACGGGCAAAGCGCGCTCGCTCAACACCTTGGCTCCGATTTGTACAACGGGGTCTTTCATATACACTATTGCTATGGAGCATATCAGTTCCGGCCTTTCCGGCAAAGCAAAAAAGGACAGAGATAACGCCACCGAGCGCGGCGAGTTGATGAAGTTTTTTATGGAGCGGCTCAACCCCGGCCGCGTCAAAGACGGCTATCCGGCGCTCACCATGGGTCGCATGGGGCGCATACTGCAGGCAATCCCGACCAAGGACCTCTACTACCTCAAGCGCGTGTGCGAGGACTCTAAAGACTTTTCCAAAAAATTTTGGTGGGAGATAAACCCTAAAAAGCACCAAGATAAAGATAATGGCTGAACGATTTGTAGTTGAGGGATTGGCCGGACAAAAAAAGTTGTCCGGCGAGATTAAAGTAGCCGGCGCCAAAAACGCCGTGCTCAAGGCGTTTGCCGCCACGGTCCTGTTTGATGACACCGTGACGATGCAAAATGTTCCGGAGATAGAGGACGTCGAACGCATGCGCGAGTTGCTGGAGGCACTCAAAGACGGTCCGGTACTTAAAAAAGATATCGCCGAGCGGCTGCGCGCGTCTATTGGGCTTGCCGGTCCGGTGTTGGCGCGCTACGGCAGCGTGACATTTCCGCATCCCGGCGGCGACCTCATTGGTCCGCGGCCCATCAACCTTTTTTTGGATGGATTTGCCAAGATGGGCGCCATGGTGGTGCTCGAGGGCGATATGTACCATGTGTCGGGTAAGCTCAAGGGGGCCGAGATTACGTTTAATCCCATCAGCGTTATGGCGACCGAGACGCTGATGATGGCCGCCACCTTGGCCGAGGGCATCACTACTTTGCGCAACGCCGCACGCGAGCCCGAGATAGCCGACCTCGCTCTTTATTTAAACGAGTGCGGCGCGCAGATAGTCGGGGCGGGGACAGAGACCATCACCATTACCGGCGGCGCACTGCTCAAAACGAACGGCATCCCGTACATCACACCGCCCGATAGGATAGAGGCGGGCACATTTGTTTTGCTGGGCGCGCTCGCGGGCAAAGAAATAAAAATAACGAATTGCAATCCCGCGCACATCGAGGCGCTTACCACGTTGTTGGTCAGCTCGGGTGTCGACCTGCGCGTCGGCGCCGACTATATAGAGGTGATGGGGTGCGATGCTCCGCGTGCGCTCGACGTAACGACCGCGGAGTACCCGGGGCTTGCCACCGACCTGCAGTCGCCCCTGGTC
>JAZKAA010000011.1:67680-77667 GCA_040389385.1 Patescibacteria group bacterium
CCCTGGTCGTGTACCTAACCCAAGCACATGGAGAGAGTAATGTTAAAGAAACAGTATTTAAAAACCGTTTGGCCTACACAGCCGACCTGGTGCGCATGGGCGCCAATATCAACTTGATAGACCCTCAGCACGCGCATATTGTCGGCCCGACGCCTTTGCACGCGACGGAACTTAAGAGCCCCGACATCCGCGCGGGACTCGCATTCCTTATGGCGGCAGCCATAGCCGAGGGCACCTCGACAATCGACAATGTGTACCACATAGACCGCGGCTACGAACATATAGAGCAACGACTTGCGGCGCTCGGCCTTAACATCCGCCGCGAATAGGAAACCGAGTAAAGGGGTGGTGGTTTGATATATCAAACCAGCTAGTATTTGCCGGCTATAAAATCAAGAAAGGAGCCGCTGCGTTTTAGATGTTTGAAGTGACGTTTTTCCATTTCGTACTCCAAATTTTTAACAGCATGCTCGTATCCTTTTGTTTGGTCGTCTAGCCATTTTTGCACACGCCACACCGTATCTCTGCCGACTCGCATTTCCTCCTCTATCTCGCTATATGACCGGCCTGCTAACAGTTTGCGAGCGATCATAATCCGTCGCCCGAGCATGATGCGTTCGCTCGGGGTAAGTAAATCGCGTAAGAATAACTTCATTGCATCTCGGCCACGAATGGTACCCGCAGCTGTATATAAAGTATCTAATACCTCGATGCGCACTTTATCCGGCAGCTCTTTCGCACGCACTTTCATAAAACTATTGTATGTGAATGGTTTGATATATCAAACCAGTTGTCAACAAATAAAAAAACCGCGCGGTTAGCGCGGCGGGGTAAGACTGAAGCTCCAGCGTTTGTTTTCGCTTTTGTTCCAAATCAGAATCAAAAGCCAAAATAATGGCGGACAGAGCAAGGTTGCGAAAAGCATGAACGAGACCGCCATCCTTTCGCCGAGCGGCCAAGCCCCCCATGGGCGTGAGTCCTCTCTGACGGAACGGACGCCTATAATGAATGACGTTATTCCAAACGCCACCCACGCCATCAGGAACAGATTGCCGTAATTCATAGGAACTCCTCTCAGTAAAGCCATCCGTAGTAAACATAAAATATCACTTTTTGTCAAATTGTTTGGAAGTTATAGGAGGGGAGAGTACAATGCATACGCAATGGCCTTCTTTACACCTAAACTCGGGATAGATTTGGGGACTGCAAACACGCTCGTGTTTGTGCCGGGCAGGGGAGTTGTTTTAAATGAGCCGTCGGTGGTCGCGATATCGGAAATTGATAAGAGGATTTTGGCCGTCGGTGCCGAGGCCAAAGAGATGATCGGCCGCACACCCGGCGAGATTATCGCGTACCGCCCGATGCGCGACGGCGTCATTGCCGACTATCGCGTGACGCAAGCGATGCTCAAGTATTTTATAGGCAAGGCGGTGGGGAAGTATCAGATTTTTAAACCCGAGGTGATGATATCGGTACCCACTGGTGTCACCAGTACCGAGCGCCGCGCGGTTGTCGAGGCCGCCATCCGCGCCGGCGCGCGCAGCGCGTACGTGGTTAAAGAGAGTGTACTTGCTGCCATTGGCGCGGGCATCCCAATCCATGAGGCGCGCGGACACATGGTGGTAGATATCGGCGGCGGTACGACCGACGTGGCGGTCATCAGTCTCGGCGGCATAGTGTCGTCTATCTCGGTTAAGTGTGCCGGCGACAAGCTTGACCATGCGATAGCCGACTATATTAAAAAGACGTACAACCTTGCCATAGGCGAGGGTATGGCCGAGGAGGTCAAGATCCGCATCGGCGCCGCCGTGCCGGTGGAGGAGGAGATGGTCATGGCTGTCCGCGGGCGTGACTTTATCACGGGGCTTCCGCGCTCGGCCGACCTCAAGACCAATGACATTGTAAAAGCAATTTCGCGCGAGCTCCGCGAGATAATAAAAGCCGTGCGCGACGTGCTCCAAGAGACGCCGCCGGAGTTGGCGAGCGATATTATCGACAGCGGCATCACGATGACCGGCGGTACCTCACAATTGCGCCATTTCCCCGAGCTTATTTTGCGCCGCACCGGTGTCAAAGCACAGCTCGCCGACGATGCGTACTACTGCGTGGCCAAAGGCACGGGCATAGCGCTCAACCACCTCGACACATACAAAAAAGCCGTCATCGCTAAACGATAGCGACAACGGCTGCGATAATCAGTGCCCATAGTGCGAGTGTAAACTCACGTGTGCGCAACCGGCTCGGCCGGAGCCATTGCCATAGCCACGTGTCGCCCTCAAAGTTACCTGTTGCCAAGTGCTTACGTTGCCATGGCAACCACGCGATGCCTGTCGGCGTGTCGTGGATGTAGTGGCAGAGTGCTCCAAGAAATGCGATGAGAGCAAAGGGGCCCCAATCAGTAGCCCATCCGACAATCACAAGGGTCGGCAAAGTAAGCCACGGCTGGTGGAAGGGCGTGCGGCGATGGTTGTAGCCATCGGGCAAGATCCACGCCGCGGGTATAACGTGTCGCAGGGGCGGGAATATACGTACCAGCACTTGCGGCACGAGGTCCATATCGGGCGACAGGGCCCAAAACACGCCCCAAAGACCGCCCAAGACAAGCCACCAGAACGTCCAGCCTGCTTTGTCTACGTGGATGGCCCCTGTCGCTATAAGTATGCCCAGGCAGTCGTCGACGAGCGTCGCAGATGCCACAGCTCGAAAATACTGGACCTTGGTCATTTTCTCACCCGTGTTTTCCATATCCGATACCATATATACTACATTTGATGCACCATGCCTATTACATAGAGGGAGCACCGGCGCAGTACGAGGAGTACAAGGCGGCGTTGAAGCCCTTTTGGGCTAAAAAGTTTGAGCGCTTTGGCGTTGATGATGCGCGTGCACTTATCACCTTGGCGTCGCTCAAAAACTTACAAGAGACAACGTATTTTCTTGCGATTGTTTCTATCACCACCGAGGCGCAGCAGGCGCTGCTTAAGTTGCTCGAGGAGCCGCAGGAGGGGACTACGTTTGTTATGTTGTTGCCGCACGGCATGCTGCTGCCCACTGTCCGCTCGCGCATGATGGCGTATCCGGGGCAGCTCGAGGCCCAAAAAACAGCCGGAGCCGGGGCGTTTTTAAAATCAACAGGCAAAGCGCGCAGCGATTTAATTGCCAAGATGCTCAAGGATGACGATGACACCAAGGAGCGTGTGCGCGCATTTGTTGATGCGCTCGAGCTGGAGTTACACAAAAAAGTTAAGGACCCGGCCGCGCGCAAGGGCTTAGAGGATATTGCGATAGTGCGCGACTACCTGCGCGACCGCAGCCCCAGCTTAAAAATGCTATTAGAACACTTGGCGATGGCCCTTCCAAACTAAAGTGTCTCCCGCAAAATTAAAGGCGCGCAAAGAACGCATTGCCAAGCTCAACCGTGCTCTCAAAAAACTGTTTCCTAAAGCGGAGATTGAGCTGAGCTACACGACACCGTGGGAGCTGATGGTGGCAGTGCAGTTGAGTGCCCAGTCGACCGACAAGGGCGTCAACAAGATTACAGAAAAGCTGTTTAAAAAGTACAAGACGCTCGATGACTATGTGCGTGCCGACAAGAGCGAGTTTGAAAAGGACATCTTTGCCTCGGGTTTTTATCGCAACAAGGCCAAGAATATTTTGGCTGCAGCCAAGATGATAAAAGAAGAGTTTGGCGGCAAGGTGCCCATGACCATAGGGGAGATACTGCGCTTGCCCGGTGTGGCGCGCAAGACGGCCACCGTGGTGCTCAAAGAGGCGTATGGCGTGGTTGCCGGCATTACCGTCGACACGCATGTTATCCGCTTTGTCCAAAGATACGACCTGTCTGATTTTAAAGATGCAGTGCGTATCGAGCGCGACCTTATGGAACTGCTACCCAAAAAAGAGTGGGGGCACTTTACCCACCGCGTCATCCACTACGGCCGCTACTTGGCCCCGGCCCGCAAATATGATGTCTCCAAAGACCCCCTAATCAAGATTTACCCTGCTGCAGCCAAGAAATTTAGAGTATAAAAAAATCCGGCACGGTGTGCCGGACTAGCCTCGGTAACGGATGCGCGCCTGCACAAGTTCTGTCCCTGCGACGCTGATACTGTGGACGGTAAGCGACCCGTTTCCCTCGGACCAACTTTCGCCGACAACCTTCCAATCGGGGTCGACTTTTGCAAGGTGGTCTGTAAGGCACTTAATGGAGCAGAACTTCTTCCTGCTAAGGGGGCGACTCCGTTTTGGGATAAGAAACACATTTCGCTTCATCGACTTGGCAGTGTGCGGTTTGCGACAGTGGCTGCATGTAGCCATGTGGGCCTCGTGTTCTGCCCCCACTCTATGAGCCCACCACGCATAAGTCAATTTTAGAAAGCAGAAACCCACGCCTGTGCGTGGGTCGTAAGATGAGGGTGCACCCTCAAATGAGTGATAAGTCCGGTTCTCTCCGGTCTGCGGGCGGGAAAAAATTCCCGTTGGGTGTCTGTATTACGGGCAACGTAAGTCTGGCTTGGTTAGGCCTGCCCGAACCGGTACCTCCTGTGCTGAAGAACGACCCAAACACTCTACCCTCTATAAAAAATAATGTCAAGTGTTTACGCTTCAGCCTTAGCAGTATAGTTGTGGCGTGATAGGAAAGCGCATCAGAATACTTTGGTTGGCGTTATTTTTTTCAGGCGCTTTTCTGGGTTCGATGTGCTTTTTTTATTATAGAGAAGTAGGGTTGTATATTTTTTTGGTTCTCATATTTGGAATTTCGCTCGTCTACTTTCGTAGAGAAATAATTTGGAACAATTGCCAGAGATGTGTATTCCCATGGATAAGAAATAATCGAAAAGTTTTGTTGGATTCGCTAGGAATCACTCTTGTGACAATTGGAGCATTACTCCTTGCTTATTCCGTTGTAAGTTTGACTGGTGTAGCAGCTTCGGACAAAAGTGGAAAAATATTACCTCTTGCCGGAGTGGAAGAGAGTAAGTTCTTTTTAGGGATCGGTTTTATTGTTGTAGGATATGCTATTCAGCTAATGACAATATGGTTACAAAAATTTTTAGAAACTGTAGTACCACATATTATGGGTTGGTGGCGGTTTTTATTGGAACCTATGCCAAACAGAGATTAACGAAAGAGTATTTGGTATACTTCATATATGGCATACGATTTTAAACCTTTCGAACGCAAGATTAAGGAGATAGAGGAGCGGCTTACTAAGGAGCTTGGCGGGGTGCGTACCGGCCGCGCTACGCCGGCCATACTCGACGGTATCCAGGTAGAGAGCTACGGCACGCGGATGCAGATAGCACAGGTGGCCAACGTTACCGTGTCTGACGCGCGCTCCCTCCAGATTGTACCGTTTGACTCGAGCATGGCTAAGGAGATAGAGAAGGCAATTACGGTCGCTAACCTTGGGCTATCTGTCGGCGCGGACGAGAGGGGTGTGAGGGTCTTCTTCCCCGAGCTCACGGCCGAGCGCCGTGCGGGCTTGCTTAAGGTTGCCAAAGAGCGGGTAGAGGAGTCGCGCACGGCACTGCGCAAGGCGCGCGACGAGGTCTGGGGCGATATCCAAGCACAAGAAAAGGATAAAAAGATGAGCGAGGACGACAAGTTCCGCGCCAAAGACGACATGCAAAAGCGCGTCGACGCCGCCAACAAATCTATGGACGCTGCGCTGGAGCGCAAAGAAAAGGAGATTGCCGGATGACCATACTATATTTTATTGCGCTGCTGGTCGTGCTTATCTGGGTGCACGAGCTTGGTCACTTTGCCGCGGCCAAACTTTTTCGCATCCGCGTAGACGAGTTTAATATCGGGTTTGGCCCGAGCATAGCCAGCTTTACCGACGGGCAGACGCGCTATGGCATCAAGCCGCTCATTTTGGGCGGCTACGTGAGTCTTGATGAGGCTAGCTTGGCGCAGAGGTCGCGCCCGGTGCAGGCAGCGGTGGTACTCGCGGGCATCGCGGCCAACTTATTGTTTGCATGGTTACTACTGAGCGCTGGATACCTGCACGGATTGCCGAGCGCGGTTGAGCATGATGGCTACGGCGTCGTTACCAACGCGCGGCCGACTATCGAGGCAGTGGTGCCCGGTAGCCCCGCAGAAAAGTCGGGCGTACTCGCCGGAGACATTGTCACCGGCGTCGCGACAGCCCACGAGGAGATAGATTTTCGCACATTTAATACCGACAGACAGGCCCAGGCAGTGCACGACTTTTTGACCGCGCACGCAGACGAGAGCGTTGTCCTGCATTTGGACCGCAATGGCCAGCCAAAAGATTTTGTCGTTCGCGCAGCCGAGGGTGTTGTAGACGGACGCAAGGCGGTGGGCGTACAGCTTAACGACATTGGCGTTCTTAAGTTGCCGCTCCAGCTTGCCCTCCTGCAGGGTGCATACGTGGGCTGGCAGATATTTGGCGCCGAGGCGCAAGGGCTCGGCGACTTTGTCACCCGCGCATTTAGGGGCAGTGCCAATGTAGGCGAGCTTAGTGGGCCCATCGGTATTGTCGCGGTGGGCAGCCAGTTTGTGGCGCAGGGGTGGGCGGGTGTCATCAACATCACGGCGATAATCTCGCTCAACTTGGCACTCATCAACATTATCCCTATCCCCGGGCTCGACGGCGGCCGATTACTGTTTATTGCAATAGAGGGCATACTGCGTCGGCCCATCTCGCCCAAACTTGCCACGGGCCTTACCATCGCCGGCTTTGTACTCCTTGTAACACTCATGATTGTTGTTTCCTTCCACGACATTGCAAGGTTGATAGGCTAACTATGCAAAAAATTGTTATCACCGGAGGCCCAAGCATCGGAAAGACCACACTTGTTGAGATTCTTGCCTCGCGCGGATACGCAGTGGTGCCCGAGGCGGCCCGCATTATTATTGAGGAGGAAAAACTAAAGGTCTCCGGCGTCTTGCCTACGGGAGAGTTTGCCAAATTTCAGGAGCTGGTATTTAAAAGACAACTCGAGCTCGAGGCTGGTGCGAGCGGGGATGTAGTATTTTTTGACAGGGGGATTGTCGACGGCATCGGCTACTGCAAGTGCTACGGGCTGCCGCTGCCCGAGGGCTTGGATGCCGCGGCAAAGACCAATAGGTATGACAAAGTATTTATCCTCGACCCGGTTGGCAAGTACGAGGCCGACGGTGTGCGGTTTTCCGGCGCAGAAAAGGACAAGGACGTGCACCCGTTTATCGAGGCGGCGTACCGCGAGTACGGCTACTACCCAACAGTAGTCCCCGCGCTAACCCCCGACGACCGTGTGGATTTTATACTGGCCAATATTTGACATTTGTCTTATTGTATGATAAGGTTATTTCAGCTGCTATTTTCGGCCTCAAAACGGAGCGACAAGCCCATGACGGAAAAAATCAAGCTTTCGACCGGTGCTTTGGTGCAGTTTGCACCCACCACCGGTAAAGGAAACTGGCCGGCGGTACTGCTTGTACATGGCTGGGGTAGCTCGCCCTTTCAGGGGAGCTATGAGGAAGTGTCCGAGCTGCTTACGGCAGGCGGGTATCACTGTCTTTCATTGGCGTTGCGCGGTCACGCGGACGCCGATGGAGACATCAGCACTGTCAGCCGCAAGGACCACGCTGCGGATATCGAAGCCGCGGTGGAGTACCTACGGGCACAGTCGGGTGTGCACAAAGACCACCTGGCTGGCGTCGGTGTGAGCTACGGCGCTTACATGCTTGCCTCGTGCATGCCGATCCTCGGCATGGAGTTGGTTGCCCTGCGTGCGCCGGCACTCTACCCCAACGAAGGGTGGGAGGAGCCAACGACCAAGGCAATCGGCGACCCAAATCTTGCCGCGTGGCGTGCAGTGGAGCACACCTCTGACGAGTCGCACGCCCTGGTGGGTATGCGGCAATTCCGGGGCAAGCTCCTCGTCATCTCAAGCGGCAAAGACGAGCAGATGCCGCCAGCAGTGAGCGATAGCTATGTGCACACAGCGTATATGAACGATGATATCACCCACCACATCATCAAAGACGCGAGGCACTCGCTCACCGCCGGCACCGAGCGCGAGTACATCACCACTTTAGAAAAGTGGTTCCAAAAAAACTATCCCGACCTCGACTAAGCAGTCGACTGGTCGGGTTTTTTGTTTTCTACAGCCTCGAGCAATGTGTGGGCAAAGCGCTCCACCAAGTAACCGGCAGTTTCGTCTATTTCGTACGACGACTTGGCTATCGAGCGGGGGAAGATGAATTTAAACAATCGCGGCACGTTTTGCTCGATGCTCCCGCCGAGGGAGGGCACGGTGTCTATCAGCATAAAGTCGTTCTCATTTTTTAAATCCGCCAGCGAGATTCCCGGGCCGATGTAGCTGAGTGGCTCTTCGCTGTTATTTTTATCGTAACGGTACACACCTGCCGGTAGCGGCAACTGGAGCGTCGTGATGCCCTTGGGCGAAAATGCTATATGCGAGCAGGCAGTGCGCTGCTTGAGGGCTGAGTTTATCTTTTCGAAATCTAGGCCGGCCGATGATATGCCGAGATGCGCCATAAGATGAAAGAACTCCATCGGCGGTACTTCGTTTTGGAGGCACATCAGCGAGTACAGCACCAGTGAGCCCGTAAAGCGCGGGTTGCACTCGTTGGGATATATCTCGCCCGTCTTGGTGTCGTAGAGCATGTCGATGCCAAAGATGCCTTTGTATCCGTTGGCGCGCAGGTGCTCGCCCAGCCCCTCGACTATTTTTTGTGCCATGGCCTCTGTCTCGTCGCTCCAGGGGTGGAAGCCGATGTCGTTACCAAAAAATATTCCGTTCGGTGCCACGCCATGCAGTGCCTGCGGCACATCGATGAGCTGCAGCTGCAGCGGCCCGGTGAGCACACCCTCGGGCATCACACAGCCGAGCATAGATGTTGACCACCCCTCGATAAAGCGCGTCGCGATAACGCGGGCAAATGTTTTGTCGGCCGAAAGGGCTTTGAGGCACCGGCGAAAGTCCGCTGCGTCATGAATAAAAAAGGTGCCCTCGTTGCCACCGACCTCTTTGTCGGCGCGTTGCACCACAAACGAGCCGCCTAGGGTGTTGGACACGATATCAAAGGTCAGCTCAAAAAAGTCGTCGCGCGCGTATGTGGCCGCGGGCAAAGAGGGGAGCCCAAGCTCTTTGACCAGCTCGCGGAACGAGCCCTTGAGCATCACGTCCTCGAAGGTGACCGGGTTGTTGCCTATCCACGGAATGCCGAGCCGGTCGAGGTCCTGCATAATCTTTTCCGTCATAGTGTAAAACATCAGCTTGACCGCAGGTACGCGCGACTTAATAAATGACTGGAATACGTGGTTGCCGATAAGATAGCCGGTGCCGTGGACGCGCTTGGCGATGTCGGGGTGCTTGTCCTCGAGCACATACATCTTGAGCGCCTTTTCCATCACGTCGACATCGGCGGAGCGCTTGATGGTGTAGATGGAGTAATTTTTTAGGAAAAACGACGGGATAATGCGGGTGTACGGCGTGATGCCGACCGAGAGTATCGGCACCTGCTCCATCTCGTTGAGTATGGAGTGGATATTGGGTATAAGGTGTGCCCACCGGGTAGGGTTGTAGGGGCTGTGCATAAAAACAGCCTAGCATAGGATAAATAAAACAAAACGGGCGGTATCCATTGGATACCGCCCGTTGTCGCACACGTTTGTTGTGAACGTCAGTCCACGATCGCCCTGGGCTGATAGACGTTGACCGCTTGCACGGTCCCCGCCTTCTGGCCCTTGCCGACCTTGAACACCACGCCCTTCATTGGCTCGATCACCGGGAACCCGAAGTTCTTGACGATCGGGGTCTCGAAGTCATCTTCGACGATATTGTTGCCGTAGATGAAGTAGGTGTTGCCGTCGTCGGCCTTGATGAAGCCGTAGTTGACGACGACGTTGAAGAAGACGGGCACGCCGGTCTTCCAACCGGCTGCGATCATCTCCTCCGGCAGACCCTCGACCTTGTCCGGCGTCCATTCGGCGACCACGGCGCTGGAGAG
>JAZKAA010000011.1:77677-80686 GCA_040389385.1 Patescibacteria group bacterium
GCGGCGCGGTCATCCCGTTGACGTTGGCGTATTCGACCACTTTGGGACCCATGTTCTTGAAGGTCTTCAGGTAGTCGGCGCCTGGGTAAGCGACGTCGTCAAACAACGGCGCCACGATCGCACCGTACTCGCGGCCGTCCGCACCTCTGACGGTGTGGACGGTCGTCTCAAGTGTCTTGGCGTTGTCCATCGTGGTGCGCACGACTTGGCCCGCCCAGATCTCCTGCACGGCGATGTAGAACAGGCCCCTGCGGGTCACGATCGACACCTGGACCTGGATGAACTTGCCATCACTCCTGCGCATAAAGACGAAGTCGATATTGTCGGCGTCTTTTTTGCGCGTGTGCGGGACAAAGTCAGCATCCTCGCTGTTGCCGGCGCTCCAGTTGATGACAACCGGCAGTGACGGAACAGCGCTGCCCGTGACGTCGGTAACATTGCCGCCCTGCGCGTGCAGAAGGACGATGCCGCCCGGCAACTCGGTGGTGAAGTCGAGTTGCATCTGGTTGGGCGTATGTCGGGCCCGCTTGATCTGGGTCCACATGTAACCGCCCAGTTCGCTCTCGACGCCGATGTCGAACTGACTCATGTCAATGGTGAGCGTGCCGAAGTCGGTGCGCCCCCAGCTGACCTTCTTGTCGAACTTCCGACGCCGGTAGTGACGCTTTTCCCTCGAAGGCTTTTGAACGTCGTCCGACTTGGTGCCGGCGGCGATCACAGCCTTTTTGAGCGCCTTGGTCTGAGCGGTCGGCTTCTTTTCGGCGAGCGCTCTCTTGAGTGCCGCCGCGAGTGCCGTCTCGTTCTCGTTCTTCCGTGCTGTCGATTGCATGAGCCCCTCCTCGGGTGCTGGTTGCAGATGATGAAGTTTGTGGTGATTGAGCCCTGTACTTTGGCTGTCCCCATTGTATCATGCTTGACTCTAAAAGTCAAGCCCTTTGGGGTATGAAAAAAGCCTTGCGTAGCAAGGCCAAAATCGGAGGGGAGAGTACGATGCTTTTTACCGACAAGACAGTACGTCATTTCCTACGACTGTCAGTTTCCATACCTCTGTCGGAGTCATGGCAACGCACCCTCCCCGCACTCAGTTGATAGCATCCGCAGTCACCGCCACGGCTGTTCCGAAAGGGGGGTGAAAACGCGGACCACACAACGAGCGCAACTGGCTGAGGCCATAATAACCCCGCTATGTGTCTTTTGTCAAGGCAAATGGAAACCCGGCGCCTCTGGGTAGAGAGCGCCGGGGTAGTGCTGCAGCACGAGGGGAGCGCGCTGCAGGAAAGGTTAGCAACCGATGTAGCCGTAACCGCCGGCAACCGAACGGGTGCAGTTGCCGGTATATCGGTCCCGCACTGGCGGGCCGACGGACTGACCGTTGTACTGGCCATATTGGTTGCCGTATACGACCGGTGGCGACACATACTCGACATCGTCCATGTCGACCACAACTGTGCTGGTCGGCATGCCATACATCGGGCGCGGTCCGGTCGAGCAGGCTGCGACTGAAAGAGTTGCAAGAGCAATCAAAGAAATCCTCAGCATGACACCCTCCTGGTTTGCTGTAGAGCCACTATAGCATAGTACAGACCAAATGTCAAGGCCTTTGGATACGGCTCTATTTAGCCGTACAATAGCTCTCATGCGTCAGTCACAACTATTTACAAAAACGCGTCGCGAGGCGCCCAAGGACGAGGTTTCTAAAAACGCGCAACTCCTGGTGCGCGCGGGGTTTGTCGCCAAAGAAATGGCGGGCGCATACAGCTATTTGCCGCTCGGGCTGCGCGTGCTTAAAAAGATAGAAACTATAATCCGCGAAGAGATGGTGGCTGTAGGCGGACAGGAAGTGTTGATGACCGCGCTCCAAGACCCGAGCATATGGAAGGAGTCCGGCCGCTGGAGCGACGACGTCGTAGACAACTGGTTTAAGACCAAGCTGCAAGACGGCGGCGAGCTGGGGCTCGGCCACAGCCATGAGGAGCCCTTGGTGCGGATTATGACGGGACAGGTGTCGTCGTACCGCGACCTGCCGCGCGCCGTCTTCCAGATCCAAAACAAGTTCCGCAACGAGTTGCGCGCCAAGTCGGGGATACTGCGCGGCCGCGAGTTTATAATGAAGGACCTGTACTCGTTTTGCCGGACACAAGAGGAGCACGAACATTATTACGAGGCCGTAGCGGCGTCGTACAAAAAGATATTTGACCGCGTTGGCATCGGCGAGCGCACCTTCCGCACCAAAGCAGCGGGTGGTTCGTTCTCCAAATTCTCTGATGAGTTCCAGATGTTGTGCGATGCAGGCGAGGACATAATTTATCTCGATCGTGCAAAGGGTGAGGCGATCAACAAAGAAATAGCGAGCGAGTCTGATATCAGCGGGCTCGAGGAGCACAAGGCAATTGAGGTTGGCAACATATTTAACCTCGGCACTCGCTTTAGCGAGCCGCTCGGATTGAAGTTTAAAGACGAGGCCGGCGCGGAGCAATTGGTAATTATGGGTTGCTACGGCATTGGGCTTGGCCGCCTGATGGGCTCTATTGCCGAGGCGTTGAGCGACGACAAGGGGCTCGTGTGGCCCGAGGCGGTCGCGCCGTACCGTGTGCATTTGGTTATGCTGGGAGAAAATGCCGACGTTAAAAAAGAGGCCGACGAAATTTATCGCGAGCTGGAGGAGGCCAAGGTCGAGGTGCTGTACGACGACCGCGATGCCCGTGCGGGGGAAAAGTTTGCCGACAGCGATTTGATAGGCATCCCCATGCGTGTGGTCGTGAGCGAAAAGGCATTGAGCGCCGGTAAGTTTGAGTGCGTCGAGCGCGCAAGTGGCACCACTATACATCTCTCGCTGTCGGAGCTGATAGAAAAACTCTCCCATGCGTAAATGGTTTGACAGTAGGGTATTGCCGATGATCTCCAACGACATCGGCATCGACTTGGGCACGGCCAACACTCTTTTGTACTTGCGCGGCAAAGGCATCGTCGTTACCGAGCCCAGCGTGGTTGCGGTCAACACCAAGACCA
>JAZKAA010000011.1:80696-89948 GCA_040389385.1 Patescibacteria group bacterium
GGGCACTGCGGCCAAGGCCATGTTGGGGCGCACGCCCGGCCACTTGGCGGCCGTACGCCCGCTTGTAGACGGTGTGGTGAGCGACTTTGAAGCGACCGAGGAGATGTTGAGCTACCTTATCAACCGCGCGCAGGGTGTCTCCAAAAAGTTGCTCGGCCCCCGCGTCGTGATAGGCGTGCCCTCGGGCATCACCAACGTGGAGATACGCGCGGTCAAAGATGCGGCCGGCAACGCAGGCGCGCGCGAGGTACATATAATAGAGGAGCCAATAGCCGCCGCCTTGGGCGTGCGTCTGCCGATACGCGAGGCGGTCGGCAGTATGATTGTCGACATTGGCGGCGGCACGACCGATATCGCGGTCTTGTCGCTTGGCGGCATTGTCCGCTCTAAAAACTTGCGCATCGCGGGCGACAAGCTCAACAGCGACATTGTTTCGTACGTCCGCAGCGAGTTTAAAATTTTGATAGGAGAAAAGACGGCCGAAGAGGTCAAGATGGCCATCGGCAGTGTGAGCGAGGGCGCGGGGCACCTCGAGGCCATGGTGCGCGGGCGCGACCTTATTACCGGCCTGCCGCGCGAGGTGGTGCTGACAGACAGCGACATACGCGAGGCCATATCGCAGTCGGTCGACACACTTATCGAGAGCGTACGCGAGGTCTTGGAGACCACACCGCCGGAGATTTTGGCCGACATTATGCGCTCGGGCATTGTGCTGGTGGGCGGAGGCTCGCTTTTGCGTGGGCTCGACCAACTTTTGAGCCAGTGGCTTAAGGTCCCGGTGATTGTCGCCGACGACCCGCTCACAGCGGTGGTGCGCGGCACCGGCGTGATTTTGGAAAATTTGGAGCTGCACCGCGACATGCTCACCGAACATGAGGACGAACTACACTAGCCTTGCCCCACGCCGCAAGCCGCGCTCGCCGTGGCGTGTGGCGCTTGCACTTGCCGCGGCGGCACTTGCGGTCGGCGCAGTTTTGATTTGGCGTGGCGCGCTTGGCGGAGTGTTTTGGCAATTGGCATCGCCGGTGGTGGCGTTGCGCGACAGCTTTAGTGTCACTAAGGTGGCAGCGCTCACCGACGAGCTTGCCCGTGCCAAGGCCCTGGCCGCCGACCGCGACATCTTGGCTGCAGAAAATACACAGCTGCGGCAATTGCTTGGCCGTGCTCCGGCAGGCGAGACCCGTGTACTTGCCAGTGTGCTGCAGCGCCCGCCGGGCACGCCGTACGACACACTGCTTGTCGACGTGGGAGCGCGACACGGGGTGGTGGTGGGCCAACAAGTAAGCGCCGGCGGCAGCGTCATGCTAGGCGATGTGACGACGGTCAACGACGCAACCTCTGTGATAACGCTGTACTCTGCACCGGGTCGCGAGCTCGCGGCTGTCCTTACACACGGTGCTATATCGGTGCCTCTTACATTGTCAGGGCAAGGCGCGGGCTCGTTTGTGGCCGAGCTTCCAAGTGGCACGCAGGTTGCGGTAGGGGACAGCGTGGTGCTCACAGGTGTAGCGGGTGGTATACCAGGCACTGTGAGTGCGGTCGTTGCCAAAGAGGGCGAGTCGTTTGTAAAAGTATACTTACATTTGCCGGTCAACCTCTTTGACCTGCGATACGTCGAGGTCGTTGAGCACACACACTAACTATGTCATCGCGCATTACGTACGCTGTTTCGTTTTTGCTTGCGGCAGGAGGGTTCCTCTGGCCATTTTGGCCGCTCTCGGTGCTCGGGATTATCCTTTCGGCGCTTACCGGCAGATGGATTTTTGCGGTCTTCATGGGGCTTTTGCTCGATGTGGCGTGGAGCATCCCCACCGGCGTATGGGACACAATCTACTTGCCGTTTACCGCACTGGCGGTTGTGGTAGCACTCCTGCGCTACTTTTTTGCCGATTACTTTCTTGATAGGTCGCCGACTGATACACTGTAGGCCATGTTGTGGCCCCGGAAGAGGAGGAAATTTACCGACGAGATTGCGCCGGATGAAATTTTGCTCGATTCGTCTAATCAGGGCGGGTTTAATCGCGACCAGTTTGAGGGCCGGATGGAGCGTGCGCTCTCGCGCCGCTCGCTTATGGTTGCGGGGGCAGTGGTTGCGTTACTAAGCGTCGGCTTATTGGCTCGCGCCGGCAACCTGCAATTGTGGCAAGGAGTCGCATATGCCAAGCAGGCGCAGGACAATCAGCTTGCCGAGGACACGTTGTTTGCCGACCGCGGCGAGATACTCGACCGCACAGGCCGTCCGCTTGCATACAACGAGCGGCAGAGTGCCACAGATGACCCGTCTCGCAAGGGCGGAGCCGAGGCGGACTTTGCGGCGCGCGTCTACGCTGCGTACCGTGGGGTTGCCCATGTGGTGGGGTATGCAAAGTCGCCCGCCAAAGATCAAAACGGATTTTACTATCGCGACTCTTACAGTGGCGTCGCGGGTGCAGAAGAGGCTTTTAACACTGAGCTGGCGGGAGTTAACGGCGACCGCCTGACCGAGACAGACGCGCGCGGCAAAGTGGTGTCGGAGTCTACTGTGCGGCCGCCCCAATCCGGCAAGGAGCTCACGCTGTCGGTTGATGCGGCAGTAAGCCAGGGCTTGTACGATATTTTGGCCGGATACGCCTCGAGTGCGCGCGCCACAGGTGCGGCAGGCGTTGTGATGGATGTGCGCACCGGCGAGATCTTGGCGATGGTGAGTTATCCGGAGTACGAGCCGGCTAAAATAGAGCAGGGCGACAAGGCCGCGCTCGCTGCATACAACGCAGACACAAATTTGCCGTTTTTGGATAGGGCGACAGACGGATTGTACGCGCCGGGCTCGATAGTCAAACCGGTGATGGCTGCTGCCGGGCTGACCGAGGGCGTTATTACACCCAACACACAAATAATCTCGACGGGCCAGATATCGGTGCCCAACCCATACGACCCCGAGCACCCGAGCATATTTAAAGACTGGCGCGTCAACGGGCTCATGACTGTGCGCGACGCTATCGCCGTCTCGTCGGACGTATTTTTTTATGAGGTCGGCGGCGGATTCCAAAATCAAAAAGGCATCGGGATTAACAAAATAGGGCAGTACCTGCGCGCGTTTGGCCTGGGGAGCGATGCAGGGCTTGCGGGATACTCGTCTAAAACCGGCACCATACCCAGCCCCGCGTGGAAGGCGACCACATTCCCCGAGGACCCCACATGGCGCCTGGGCGACACGTATCACACCGCAATCGGCCAGTACGGCGTGCAGGTGACACCGCTCCAGGCCGTGCGTATGATAGCCGCCGTTGCAAGCGGCAACCTGCTGACGCCCACACTTATTGCCAGCTCAACGCCGCAGGGTTCGCCGGTGGCGGGTGTCGACCAGGCGGACCTCGAGATTGTGCGCGAGGGCATGCGGCAGGGTGTCACCAAGGGCATCGCGACGGCTATCAACTTTGGCTTTGTGCACCCCGCGGCCAAGACCGGCACCGCTCAGGTGGGACTACACAACGAAAAGCAAAACGCCTGGATGGTGGGCTTTTGGCCGTACGAAAATCCGCACTACGCCTACGCGGTAGTGCTGGAGCATTTGCCCGCAGGATCGACCACCGGCGGGAGTATCATCATGAGTGACTTCTTTAACTGGCTCCATACCAACCAGCCCCAGTACTTGCAGTAAAGTAGGGAGCAGGCTAGACTACTGCAGCATGACAGAAGAACTTATTTCAAAAGAGAAGTTTGAGGAGCTTACTAAAGAGCTCGACGAGTTGCGCACGACCCGCCGCCGCGAGGTGGCCGAGCAGCTTGAGTACGCACGCAGCTTGGGCGATTTGTCGGAAAATGCCGAGTACCAAGAGGCGCGCGAAATGCAGGCCGCAGTAGAGGAGCGTATCTCCAAGCTCGAGGCCATACTAAAAAACGCCAAGATAGTTAAGGGTGCCAAGAGCGACAATGTGTCGATGGGCGCGGTAGTTACGGTGCAGCCGCTGGCCAAGGGCGCAGACCAGCACACTTACACGATAGTGGGGGCCGAGGAGGCAAACATTTTGGAGGGCAAAGTCTCGTATCACTCGCCGCTCGGCGCCGCATTGCTTGGTAAAAAGAAAGGAGATGAGTTTTCCTTCCACACTCCTCGTGGGGTCCAAAAATATAAAATCCTGAAAGTTGAGTAAAAAAATAAATGACCCCCGGCGCGGATGCCGGGGGTCGTTTTGTTATCGCATCATGAGCGGGAGCAAGAGCCCGATGAATACGATTTGCTCGAGTGGGAACAGTGACTTCTCCATCACTACGCAGCCGAGTTTGAGTTGCTGCAGTGAGAGTGGTCGCTGCAAGATCTCGCGGAGCTGCTGAGGCATCCGGTCGATCTTTATCACTACGATGCTCGAGGCGATAAGCCACATAGCAAAGCAGGAGATACCCAACCACGTCATAGGCTCGTGCGGCTCGATGTACTGCTTGGCCTGCGGATAGAAAGAAAGCACATCCGCAAACACAGCCCCGTAGAACATCAGCTTGGGACTCCACCTGCCGGTAGATGCCCCGTGCCCCAACCATATGCACAACGTGCCGATGACACCGTACAGCGCCAACGACTCGGCCGCACCAAGATTAAAGGTGGAGCCGCCTCTGATGTAGGCTAGAACCAGCATCGATACATTGCCGACGACAAAGCCGAGCGGCAAACGTACGCTGGCGCCTTGGGCACGCGACGAGTACACCAACATGCTCGCGATGATGAGCCATATGCTGTACGACGCCGTATTAATTTCTGAGGGATGACTCCATCCTCCTACGGCCAGCGGCAGATTGCCCCCGACCGTAATTAGGAAGACGGTGTCGTCCCAACTCGGTCTGAATTTAAGGAGCATTTCTGCCCTCCTGTGTTAACGTCCGTTCGGAAGAAGATTAACCCAAATAAATTAAAAAGTCAAGTACCACCGACAAATAAAAAACCCTCGCCAGCGCGGCGGGGGTTTATAGTCCGGTAAGCATCGTCCATAATGACGGGGACGGGAGTCTGCTTGCGGCTACGGCTGCGTAGTCGATCGCAAGCAGTACTGGTACTGCGAGCGCTGCGCCTATCGCTACAAGCGTAAAATTGCGCACGTTGTTCATCTGCATCCTCCGTTTAACGTGTGATCTTGGCTTGTCTCCAAACAAGCAGCCATGCGCGCAAGTGCCACGCGGATAGTGCCATGTAGACGAAAATCACCGCAAGGACGATAAGAGCACATATTGGCGTAGCCAGAGCAATAAGGAAATTGTTCGGGACCACGTACATCTCAAACAGGACGCGTCCGACGACGATGAACGTGAGAAGCACGGTCCCTGCAACTGCCTTGAGTGCGTAGCTGGTCGCTTTTTCTAATCGCTCCATACGAGCCTCCTGTGGTGCATTCACTATTTAGAATGCTACTTATATCTGTACAAGTCAAGACTAAGGGAAATGAGTAATTAACGCTAAGATAGGGAAATGTTTTGGCTCGACAGGATTTACGGGCAAATAGAGGGGGAGTTAAAGGGCAAGATTGCCTCGGGCAAGACTTTGCTTGTTAGGGACGAAAAGACGGCCAGTGGCCGCGTGCACATTGGGAGTATGCGGGCACTGGTGCTGCACGCCGCTATTGCCGAGCGGTTGGACGAGGCCAAGGTCAAAAATACATTTAAATTTGAGATAAACGACATGGACCCGATGGACGGTCTGCCTGTTTATTTGGATAAGGCCGTGTACGAAAAGGAGATGGGCAAGCCGCTCTACGCTATCCCGTCGCCGGATGGCAAGGCCAAAAACTTTGCCGAGTACTTTGGCGCCGAGTACATCGAGGCTATTGCACTGGCCGGTTTTACTCCCGAGCTGTACCGCGCTACCGAACTGTATTTTAGCGGCAAGATGAACGAAGCCATACGGTTGGTACTCGACAAAGCCGACGCGGTGCGTCGCGTATATAAAGAGGTGTCCGGTGCAGACCGCCCCAGCGACTGGTTTGCATTGTCGGTGATATGCGAAAACTGCGGCAAAATAGGCACAACCAAAGTCAGCGCGTGGGACGGCAAAGAGGTTACATACACTTGTTACCCCACAGCGGTTACATGGGCCGTGGGCTGCGGGCACGAGGGCAAGGTAAGCCCGTTTGACGGCAAAGCCAAGCTACCATGGAAGGTGGAGTGGGCTGCCAAGTGGTTTGTGCTTGGTGTTGATGTCGAGGGCGGCGGCAAGGACCACTACTCCAAGGGCGGCGCGCGCGATGTCGCGCGGCATATTGCAACAGAAGTATTTGGCTATCCCGAGCCGTTTGGTGTGGCCAACGAGTTCTTTTTAATTGCAGGTAAAAAAATGTCCAGCAGCAAAGGCGAGGGCGTCTCGGCTAAAAAGATTGTCGAGCTCGTACCAAATAAAATATTCCGCCTCGCTTTGTACGGCAAAGATATCAATCAGCAGATAACGTTTGACCCGGAGGGGGACACAATCCCTGTGTTATACGACCAGTACGACAAACTGGCGGAAAATTATTGGGAAGGGAAGCAGGACGATTACGCGCGGTTGTTTACCTACATTCACCCGATTAAAAAATCTCTCTTTGGCAAAAAGAGGGATATTCCGTCAAAACAAACACTCCCGCGATTTAGCCAAGTGGCGTTTGTTGTGCAGATGCCGCACATGGATGTGTACAAAGAGTTTCCTCACGCCAACAAAACAGAATTGGCCGAGCGCGCTACCTATGCCAAAAAGTGGCTGGATGAGTACGCGCCGGAAAAATTTGTATTTAAGCTCCAAGAGGTGATGCCTGCTGTCGTGCTTGATAGCGAGCAAAAGCAGTCGCTTAAAGTACTGGCCGAGTTTATGGAGCAATCAAACCCTGACGCCGAGACACTCCATGCAAAGCTCCATGAGCTAAAGATATTTAAAGCAATCTACTTGGCCTTTTTGGGCAAAGAGAGCGGCCCCAAGGCGGGGTGGTTTTTGGCGAGCTTGGATAGGGCCTTTGTCCTCAAGCGCCTACACGAGGCGAGTATATAAAAAAATGCTACTTTGCCTTACGTTTGGCAAAGTAGCTTTTGAAAAAGTGTCTGAAAGTGTAAACGAGATCGCTCCATAAGCTTGGTTGATGCACTTTTGTTGCCATCGCGTGTACCCTTCTTATTTTGAGGTGCTGCTTCTTCCTTATACACCCTCATTTCGCGCAGTCAAGGAAAGTATTAACGCCCAGCTCTGGAGAGCTGGGCGTTTTTTGCGTCACATCTGATGAAGGATGAAGACGCCGTAGACATAGGATCCGATAAGCACTGCTGCGCCGAGCGAGAGGCTCAGAATAAGCATGGTCCGGCTTTCCTTGCGACGAACTTCTGCAAGATTCCGGATGTCGTCGATTTCTGTAGCCATGGTAGGTCTCCGTTTTGTTTGAGACTCCACCACCCCATTCAACCCCATTCCCTCCAACCAGTATACACCTAACTACGGCTTTTGTCAAGCTGCAGAATACGTTGCTGCATAAGGCCCATTTGGAGGCTCTACACAAATTGCCTGCCTCATACAAACTTCAGGGGATTTTGTGGAAAACTATGTAATACGGTGGGATAAAGTACCGTATAATGTCTTGTAGTGGGATTAAGTGGGAGATTGAAAAGTTGACATGCTAATCGGCGAATATCTACACACTCTGGACGACAAGAAGCGGCTCTCGCTTCCGGCCAAGTTCCGCAAGGAGGTCGGACGCACAGTGGTGGTGACGCGCGGACTCGACTCGTGTTTGTTTATGTTCCCGCAGAAAGCCTGGCAAAAGATGGCCGAGAAAATCAGCGCGTTGCCTGTCGGCGGCGCCGACACCCGCGGTATGAGCCGGTTCCTCTTGGCGGGCGCGGTCGAGGTCGAGGTGGACTCTGCCGGACGCATCTTGGTACCGGACTTTCTTAAGGAGTTTGCCAATCTTAAAAACCGCGTGGTTTTGGCCGGTGTGTCCGAGCGCGTCGAGATCTGGAACGACAAGGCGTGGGAGGACTACAAGCGCCGGATCGAGAAGGGAGCCGATGCAATGGCACAAACGTTGGGCGACTTGGGAGTTCTTTAAAACATGCAAATTATGGCACGCACATCAAAGTCTGTTCGTGGGACACATCGCCTCTCTCGAGAGGAGGGCGGTAAGCTCCGCGAACAGCCTT
The DNA here is from genome assembly GCA_040389385.1 of Patescibacteria group bacterium. Classification (GTDB taxonomy): domain Bacteria; phylum Patescibacteriota; class Minisyncoccia; order Phycocordibacterales; family SBAW01; genus GWA1-54-10. The sequence continues at coordinate 88,818 of JAZKAA010000011.1, forward strand.
TGGTACACGTGTCGGTGATGCCGCACGAGGTCCTTGCAGCGCTCGACCTGCAAAAGAGCGATATTGTAGTGGACGCCACCTACGGCGCGGGCGGTCACAGCGCGGCTATCAAAAAGGCAGGAGTTAAAAAGCTGGTCACCATGGACGCCGACTCTGCCACCAAGCCCGACATTGTAGGCAACTTTGGAGATATCGGAAAACTGGTTGATGTAACACCTACAAAAATCCTTTTTGACTTGGGGTGGAACCGCGGCCAGCTCGCGAGCGGGCGGGGATTCTCTTTTATGTACGAGGAGCCGCTCAACATGAGTTACGGTGCCGCACCGCGCTCGGGCTTTACCGCTGCCGAGATGCTCAACACTTTTTCCGAACAAGCACTGTCCGATGTTTTGTACGGCTACGGCGAGGAGCGCTACGCGCGTCGCATCGCCGCACAGATAGTAGAGCGCCGCGCCACGGCTCCCTTTGCCACCACAACCGAGCTGGTAGAGCTTATCCGCGACGCGGTGCCGGCCGGGTATCGCCACGGCCGCACCAACCCAGCGACCAAGAGCTTTCAGGCGCTACGCATTGCGGTCAACGACGAGCTTGGTGTTTTGCGCCAGGGCTTGGAGCAGGCCTGGGAGGTGCTTGCGCCGGGCGGGCGCATCGCGGTTATCACATTCCACAGCATCGAGGACCGTGTGGTTAAAAATTTGTTTAAGGAGTTTGGCGGCGAGCGTATCTCCAAGAAACCCATCGTGCCCACGCGCGAGGAGGTCGTGCGTAACCCTGCAAGCCGCAGTGCCAAGTTGCGGGTCATAAAAAAAGTATGAAGTACTTGTACCTCTATAGACTCTATACGATGCGCATTATAGCGGTGCTTGGTATTGCGTGCGCAATTGCCGCCTTTTTGTACGGGACGTTTTTGCTCATGGCGGTCTCGCACACGGCACGCCTCAGCGCAGCCGAGTCGCAGGCCCGCAAAGTAGACGCAAGCGTCAGCGCGCTTGAGAGTCGGTACCTGACCGAGAGCGCCGGGCTTACGCTGGCGGTTGCGCATGAGCAGGGGTTTGTTGCTCCCACCGAGTCGTCGGTTGTCTACACTGCGCCGTCCGTGCTCACCGTCAACCGCTAATGTCCCTTCAATGT
>JAZKAA010000011.1:89958-92871 GCA_040389385.1 Patescibacteria group bacterium
AGAGTGCGGTTTACCGCGGGAATCTTGTGCCTTGTCGCCGTGCTGTTTGTTGGCCGTTTGTGGATACTCCAAATTGTCCACGGCAGCGAGTACCAGCGCCGCGCTGACGCACAACTCTCAGTACAGCAAAACCCGCTCTTAAACCGCGGCAGTATCTACTTTAGCGATAAGGACGGCGGCTCGATTGTGGCCGCGACGCTCCGGCCTCCCTCCGGCACGCAGGCCAGCTCTACCGGCAACCAGCGCTACTACCCCGGTGGCACCTTGGCGGCGCACGCGCTCGGCTTTGTTGCATACAACAACGATAACGAGCAAAAGGGCCGCTACGGGCTTGAGCGCTACTACGACTCGACGCTCGCGCGCTCCGGCGGCGACCTGTACGCCAACTTTTTTGTACAACTGTTTGGCGGGCTGCAGGGTGCGCTTGAGGGCAGCCCTCAGCAGGGCGACCTTATCACCACCATCGAGCCTACGGTGCAGGCCGAGCTCCAGCGCACGCTCCTGCAGTACGACAAAGACTGGCACCCGACAATCTCCGGCGGTATTGTGATGGACCCCACAACCGGCGAGATAGTGGCCATGGCGGCGGACCCGACCTTTGACCCCAACTCGTTTAATACCGCAGGCGACCCGGGTATCTTTACCAACCCGATGGTGGAAAAGGTGTTTGAGATGGGCTCGATACTTAAACCGCTCACGGTGGCGGCCGGGCTCGACTCGGGCGCGATAACCGAGGCAACAACCTACAACGACACCGGCTGTATTACAGTTGATACTAAAAAAATATGTAACTTTGACGGCGTGGCGCGCGGCGTGATACCGATGCAGCAGATACTCAGCCAATCGCTCAACCTTGGGGCCAGCTTTGTCGCGACTCAGATGGGGCCCACGACCATGCGCGAGTATTTTTTGCAGCACTATAAGCTTGGCGAGGAGACGGGGATTGACCTGCCGGGCGAGCAGCACGGTCTTGTCCGCAACTTGGAGAGCGATAGGGCGGTTGAGTTTGATACAGCATCGTTTGGGCAGGGCATCGCTATTTCGCCTATCGAGACCGTGCGTGCGCTCGCCACTCTTGGCAACGGCGGCTTTTTGGTGACCCCTCACCTGGTCAAAGCGGTTAAAGAGGAGAGCGGCCACGTGCGCACGCTGGGGTGGGGCGAGCCGGTGCCGGTGCTTAAGCCCCAGACCAGTACCACCATAAGCCGTATGCTCACGACAGTGGTCGACACGACGCTCGCCAACGGCACGCTCAAGATGGAGCACTACAGCATTGCGGCCAAGACGGGGACCGCGCAGGTTGCCGACCCGGTCAATGGCGGCTACTATGCAAGCGAGTACCTGCACAGCTTTTTTGGCTACTTCCCCAGTTTTGCGCCCAAGTTTATCGTCTTCTTTTTTGCGCTCGACCCCAAGGGCGCGCCGTTTGCCAGCCAAACCTGGGCCCCACCGTTTAAATCAATGACGCAATTTTTGATAAACTATTACGACATCGCCCCTGACCGATGATATTTTTTAAAAACATACTCACATGGCTGCTGCGGCAGGAGGCCAAGTCGGTTTTACAAAAATATAAGCCCAAGGTGGTGGCTATTACCGGCAGCGTGGGCAAGACCTCGACCAAAGATGCTATCGCGGCGGTGGTGGGTGCGCGCTATAGCATGCGCGCGTCGCTCAAAAGTTATAACAGTGAGATTGGTCTGCCGCTGACTATTTTGGGCGTAGAAAACGCGTGGCGCAACCCACTGGCATGGGCCGCCAATTTGATAGATGGCCTGTCGCTCATGTTTACGCAGGTTAAGTATCCGGAGTGGCTGGTGCTCGAGGTGGGTGCCGACAGGCCCGGCGACATATCGTCCTTGGTGCCGTGGCTCAAAACAAATGTCGTGGTGATTACACGCTTGCCCGAGGTGCCGGTACATGTAGAGTTTTTTAGCTCTGTCGAGGAGGTAGTAGAGGAAAAAGCCGCGCTCATAGACACACTGCAGCCCGGCGGCACGCTACTACTATATGCAGATGACCCGCGCACAGCCGCACTTGCGCGTCGCTTGCCGGCGCCGGACGCAACCATCACCATGTTTGGCTTTGGTGCACATGCCGAGGTGCGTGGCGAGCAGTTTGAGATGATTACAGACTCTAGCGACAAGCCCGTGGGTATGCGAGGGACAATTGTCTACGCGGGCGGCATGGTGCCTGTCGAGATTATCGGCGCGCTCGGGGCACATGCATTTTTGCCTGCAGTTGCCGCAGTGGGCGTGGGGCATGCGCTTGGGCTCACCACGCAAGAGATAGCCGAGGGCGTCGCGCACTACCAGCCTGCGCCGGGCCGCATGCGGGTCTTGCCGGGGCTTAAAGATACGGTGGTGATAGATGATACATACAACTCGAGCCCCGCGGCGGTGGAGGCTGCGTTGGAGACGCTGGCAGAAGTCAAAATGCCGGGCCGCAAAATAGCCGTGTTCGCAGATATGCTGGAGTTGGGGCGCACAAGCGTGGCCGAGCACCGCAAGATAGGGGAGCGGGCGTCCAAGGTCGCCGACCTGCTTGTCACCGTCGGCTTTAGGGCGCGCGACATAGCGGAAGCCGCATTAGATAACGGGCTTAAAGACGAGCAGATTTTGCAATACGAAGACTCGCGCAAAGCGGGCGAGGAGTTAAAAAATATAATCCAGGCAGGGGACTGCATCCTGGTAAAAGGATCCCAAAGCATGCGCATGGAGCGCGTGGTAGAGGAGCTAATGCTCGAGCCCCAAAACGCCCCCGACCTCTTGGTGCGCCAAGACGCGGAGTGGAAAAAGAGATAAAAGTGTTGTAAATTGTTTTTGTACTCCTGATTGGAGGCCCTATCGTCTAATGGTTAGGACAGTTCCCTCTCACGGAACAAATCGGGGTTCGAATCCCCGTAGGGTCACA
>JAZKAA010000012.1:0-6752 GCA_040389385.1 Patescibacteria group bacterium
CAGCACTACGAAGGGTGTCTCGCCATCGACAAGGGCAACCACCCGGTGCAGACAAGCAAGCTCGGCATGAGCGGCTACTACCCGCTCGTCCACCGTGCTGTCATGCAGACGGGCAACATCAGCACCTCAACACATCCGCAAGCCGCTGTGATTTAATCACAACGGCTTTTTTATTTGCGAATCATCAGCTGCACAACGTGGTCTAGAAATTCGCCCAACGATGTGCCTCCGGCGGCGAGAGCTTTGGGCATCAGCGACTCACTCGTCATCCCCACCGCCGGCGCGTTGTTGATCTCCAAAAAGTAGACGCCGCGCGGCGAGACAATAAAGTCGCTGCGCGAGTAGTGCCGCATGCCGAGCTTGTCGTGCACCAACGTGGCTACGCGCTCGAGCTCTTTTTTTATTTTGTCGCTAAAGGTCGAGGGCACCAGCTCTTTAGTCTGTCCGTTGTACTTAACTTCGTAATCAAAAAACCGGCCAGGCGGCGGAATAATCTCGACCGGCATAAGTGCGTAGTGCTCCGCCCCGCGAAAGTTGTCCACGACACCTACCGTAGCCTCGCGGCCCGTGATAAACTCTTCTACCAAAATTTTGGGCGACACCTGCGCGGCATGGCGCAGGGCATTTTCCAACTCGTGGAAGCTCCTCACAATACTCATTCCGACCGACGAGCCGCCAATAACGGGCTTGATTATCATCGGCAACGTCACCAAGCGGAACACGTCTTGAGCTACGGCCTCGTACGCACTGCCTGGCTCGACCACTACGCTGTAAGGGCTCCTGACTCCGTGCTCGCGCAAGGCATCTTTGGTGTGCTGTTTATTAAATGCGCGGGTAGAGTCAAACTGCGAGGGACCTGTGTACGGCACGCCAAGCGGGTCGAACACGCGGTGCAGGGTGCCATCCTCGCCGTACTCGCCATGGATGACATTAAACACGGCGTCGACACCGGCCAAAGCCTTTTCGGGCGAGACGGGCACGCCGCGACTGTGCCAAGTGCCCTCGCGGTCGACAAACAGGTCGCGGGCCTCGTATTTGTCTTTGGGCAACTCGGCCAGCACACTTGCTCCGCTCAAAAGCGATATCTCATACTCGCTGCTCGGGCCCCCGCGCAGCACTCCGACCACTGGTCTCATGTCCTAAGTATAACGGAAGTTTGTGCGGCTTCGTTTCCGATGGTAGCCGATCGCAAACCGGTGGGCTTCGCTATTGGCCAACAATATCTCGCGCTCGCGGTCTTTTATCAGAGAGCGATCGCCTTTTATTGCGCGGGGGCGGTGCTTTTCGTCCTTGGTGACACCCACAACCGGTATTTGCACGCCATACTGCTTGAGCACACCACCGGCGGCATTAAGCTGTGTCGTCGAGCCGTCTACTACTATGAGCCTCGGCAAAGGCCACTCGTCGTGGCCCAAGCGGCGCGACAAAATCTCGCGCAAGCCGCCGGCGTCGTCGCCTGCCTTTGTCGCTTTGAGCCTAAATTTGCGATACTCATTTTTGTTAGCCTCGCCGTCCTGTACCACTGTCATCACACCCACGGCGGCACTACCGCGCAGGTGTGCCACATCATATGCCTCGATTCTGCCTCCTGCGTGATGTTTAGCTTCACGCAGTTCATCTTTTATCAACGACACATCTTGTATGTGTTGCAGCGCAAACAGCTGACGGCGCAGCTCCGCCGCACGCTCAAACTCCTCGGCCTTGGCGGCCGCCTTCATTTCACGCTCGAGTGTTTTTATCAGCTGGCCCTTTTTGCCCTCAAACAACAACTTGATGTGCAAAATAGTGCGCGCATACTCGGCTTTAGTGATCTCCCCTGTGCATACACCAGGGCACAGGCCTATTTGGCGGTTAAAGCACGGCCGGCCTTGGCCGGGCTTGCACTTGCTGTCGCGGTAAGGAAAAATTTTTCTGATTAGTTTGAGTGCAGCTTGGAGTTGCAATCCGTGAGGAAATGGCCCGAAAGTATATTTAGCTTTTGGAGCCGCGTGCAAATTTTTACCGCGGACAAGAATAATTTGAGGAAACTTCTCCTGCGTTATAACGACGTAGTTCCAACTCTTGTCGTCTTTGGCGTCGGTGTTGGCCTTTGGCTTGTAGGTCTTTATCAAGTTGGCCTCCAGTATCAGCGCTTCCAAAACAGAGTCCGTCTGCCGCCAGTCTATGCTGCGTGCTTGCTCTATCATCCGGACAATGAGCTGGCTCCGTGCCTGGGGCAGGTCGGCGGCAAAGTAGCTGCGCACGCGGTCGCGCAGGCTGGTGGCTTTGCCGATATAGAGCACCTTCTTAGTTCGTGATAAAAAGAAATACACCCCCGGTGTGTCCGGGATCTTTTTGGCCAATTTTTTAAATTGCTCGAGAGTCACTCCTGCACTCTATCAAAAATATTTGCCTACGGCATATTTTCGTCGCTCGCGACTAATCAAAAGCAAGCTTTTGTTAGCTCGCTTCGCTAGAAAATAAAAAACGCCGTCTTATTCAGACGACGCTAAGCAGAACAGCATTCGCATCCCAGTTCAACCGCTAATGCCGGCGCATGCTTGCGGAGAATAGTCATGGCCGCGTGGGTTGGCTTGCGGCCTTCTGAGACCAGTCTCCGGAGTCGGTCACCCACGTGCTGATTTGTCTCCTCCGCAACACCAGACATGTCGGTGGCCATGATTTCGGACACCATACCGGCAGTCAGTTGACCATGCCGTTTGCGGACCTCGTCCAAGATCACCTTTAAGCGATCCTGTACCTCCTTCAAGCCGTAGCTTTTGGAGATGCCGACAAGATACATGCCGCCCATCTTTTCCAGATAGTTCGGCGAAATATGACCTCCGCGCGGGTTCGACAAGATTTCCATCATCGGGTAAAACTGCCCGTCCTCGGAATCAAACCACCGATAGAGCTCGGGGAATTGAGCGAAGATTTCCCAGAAAAACGCCCGCTTGGCAGCCGGGTTGTTTTCGAGCAGGTCTCGAATATCCCAACACGGCGGCAGTTCTAGTTGTGTAGGCTGAAGAGGAGCTCGGAGAGCATCCTTATCAACCACCGCTAAAACTGCAAGCACAGCGCGCAACTCTTGCGACGGTGAGCTCATCACTTCACTGTACATTTCGCGCAACTGCTTGCCGAAGTTGTGCTGAATCTCCGGCGGAAGCACCGCTTCCGGCGAAGTCTTACTGATACTGTTCATTTGAGAGATCTCCAACGGGGTGATCTCCCCCCAATACACAAGTTTAAGAACATTTCATGTAGGCGCAAGGGCCTACCTGTTGATTACATGAAGCCGCCAGATTGGCGGGCCTACTTGCCCTTCAGCACTTTCTTGAGATACCGCCCTGTTGAGCTGTTTTTGTTGTTTGCCACGTCCTCGGGCGTGCCCTTGGCCACCAACTTGCCGCCCCCTACCCCGCCATCGGGGCCAAAGTCGAGTATCCAGTCGGCACTCTTGATGATGTCCATGTTGTGCTCGATAAGTATCACCGAGTTGCCCGCGGCAACCAGTTTGTTGAGTATGTCGATAAGTTTGCGCACATCCTCGTAGTGCAAGCCCACCGTCGGCTCGTCCAAAAGATAAATCGTTTTCTGCAAATGCGGGCGGTACAACTCGGCCGATATTTTGACGCGCTGCGCCTCGCCACCGGAGAGCGTCGTGGCGCTCTGGCCCAACTCGAGGTAGCCCAGGCCCACCTCATCGAGCGTGCGCAGGCGGTCGTATATCGCCGGGATATCCTCAAAAAATTTGATAGCCTCCTCGACGGTCATCTTAAGTACCTCGTAAATATTTTTGTGTTTGTACTTGACCTCGAGTGTCTCCTTCATAAAGCGCTTGCCGTTGCATATGTCGCAGCCCACATACACCGTGGGCAAAAAGGACATCTCCACCGCAATGACGCCGTTGCCCTCGCAGGCCTCGCAACGCCCACCGCCGCGCGCCTGCGGCACGTTAAAGCTAAACCGCGATGCCTTCCATCCCCTCGCGCGGGCCTCGCCTGTTTCGGCAAACATCTCGCGTATATAGGCAAATGCTCCTGTGTACGTGGCGGGGTTGCTGCGCGGTGTGCGGCCTATCGCCGACTGGTCTATAAGTATCGCGCGGCTTAGGTGCTCCAGGCCGTCGACCTTGGCCGCGTTGTAGACCTTGTTGGTACGGTAGCGTTTGTCGTAGCGGGCACGCAAGTTTTCGTACAACAGCTCGTACAAGAATGTCGACTTGCCCGAGCCCGAGACTCCCGTAACTGCAACCATACGCCCCAGCGGTACCTCGACGTCGAGGTTTTTGATATTAAACGCGTTGCCGCCTTTTATTTTTATACTGCCTTTATCCTTTTCTCTCCGCTCCGCGGGCAAAGGCACTTCCTTCTCGCCGCGCAGATACGCGAGCGTTATTGAGTTTGTGTCGTTCTTTTTTGCAGTAAGTAACTTGTCCAGCCACCCCTCCGCCACTATCTTGCCGCCGTGTACGCCGGCGCCGGGGCCAATGTCCACCAAGTAGTCGGCACTATATATAGTGTCCTCGTCGTGCTCGACGACGATGATAGTGTTGCCCAAGTCGCGCAGGTTTATCAGCGTTTTGATAAGCCGCTCGTTGTCGCGCTGGTGCAAGCCTATGGTCGGCTCGTCCAGTACATAGAGTGCACCCACCAAGCCCGAGCCCAGCTGGCTTGCAAGCCTTATACGTTGCGCCTCGCCACCGCTAAGCGTGTTGGCACGGCGGTCGAGCGTCAGGTAGTCCAAGCCGACGTCGAGCATAAACTTGAGCCGTGAGGTTATCTCTTTGATGACTGTTTTGGAAATCTCTTGGTCTTTTTTGGATAGATTTAGATTTTCAAAAAAGTCATACGAGTCTTTTATAGACATGTCCGTAACTTGGACAATGTTTATCTTGTTGCCCAAGTACACGTGCAGCGCCTCGGGGCGCAGACGCGCGCCTTTGCAGACTTTGCACGGGTCTATGGCAAAAAAGCTCTCCGTGCCCAAGCCGTTGCACTCCGGACACGCGCCATACGGGGAGTTAAAGCTAAACAACCGAGGCTCCACCTCGGGGAAGGAAAATCCGTCATACGCGCACATAAACTTGGTCGAGATAACGCGCGTTTTGCCTGCCTCCTCGAGCTTAACAAGGCCGTCGGCCTCGGACAGCGCGCGCTCAACAGACTCGCTCAAGCGCTCCAATGATGCCTTCTTCTCGCGTTGGAACTCGCTTATCAAAATTTCGTCCACCAAGACATCAATGTCGTGTTTTTTGTGGCGCGCAAGCTCTACACGCTCGCGCAGCTTGACCAGCTTGCCGTCTACCATCGCGCGCTCATACCCCTTGCCGAGTAGGTCGTATAAGAGTTGGTAGTACTCGCCCTTGCGGCCCACCACCACCGGCGCAAATATGCGCACAACATCCTCGCTCATTTCGACGCCCATTACTTTCTTTGTTTTCTTTGGAATGTGACTCGATACTGTTTCGAGCACCGACTGAATAATCTCCTCGTTGCTGTGCTTATGTATCTCGCGGCCGCACTCCAGGCAGTGCGGTTTGCCCACGCGCGCGTACAACACACGCAAGTAGTCATAAATCTCGGTGATAGTCGCCACGGTAGAGCGCGGGTTGTTGCTGCGCGACTTTTGGGCGTTAGAAATGGCTGGGCTTAGACCCGTTATCTCCTCGACATCGGGCTTTTGCATCTGGCGCAAAAACTGCCGCGCGTAGGCGGAGAGACTTTCGATATAGCGGCGCTGACCCTCGGCAAAGATAGTGTCAAAAGCAAGGCTCGACTTACCCGAGCCGGACAAGCCGGTAAAAACCACCATCTTATTTCTGGGGATCTTGAGGTCGATATTTTTGAGGTTGTGGGTCTTGGCCCCTTTGATGTGGATATGGTCTTCCATACGTGGTTTGACCCCCGGATTGCTCCGGGGGGTTAGCTGTGTACACGGAGTATACCAAAATGTATGATTAGGAGGAAGGTCTTCAGTGGAGGCGCCCATGGTACGCATCGTCATCCGGTGCGAAGTCACCGGCCACTATATCTTTACAGGATATGACGCAAAATGGGCGTCTTTTGTAACCAACGGGAGAGTTTGGTGTCCCTACTGCGAGGCTGAACATTTTTGGGGCAACAGAAATAATATTAAGCCTCTTCAGGACAACCGCTCTGGCGCGATTATCCGACGGACGTTTTAAGCAGGCACCTCCGCCTGCTTTTTTGTTTTAAAAATGTTGAACCCCGGGGTTTTTAATCCCGGGGCTCGTTACTCAATCGGCAAATGAACTGACGCTAATTCCAGCCGCGAAGTTCTTTCGCGATCTCGGCGATGGACTTACCCGAAACCGGTTTGGTCTCGCCGATCAGTTTTCCGTCCACCATCGGAATGCTGGCCATCAACGCAACCGCGTGACGGGCCGGCTCCGTAATCACAATCTTATCGTAGCCTGTAGTATCGATGTGAGCCATCGATTTCCCCCTCTTAAGAACGGCCAAAATTGGCCTACTTGCACAGTATAGCATAGATGAAGAATAAATGCAAGCCTCTCCCATATACGATAAAAAAGCACCCAATTGCTTGGGGCTTAGGTCTTAACGGCAATCGCCGTTCGCCATCGCTATGCGGGCGGCATCCTCAATGGTCTCCGCCGTCACAAACGTGAGGTCGGGATCATCCGGCGTGTGGATGACGGCTCCGGGAGGGATCGGTGGGTTAGACCCATCTGACCGGCGCTGCGCCTTGGCCTTAGGGCTTTTCCAACCATAGCTGCCCATGATCATGGT
>JAZKAA010000013.1:0-783 GCA_040389385.1 Patescibacteria group bacterium
TGGTGGAAGCACTGGAGAGCCCCCCGTTAAAGGCAATGAGTGTGTTGGTGGCATTGCTCGGGAAGAGGTACGCAAAGTTTTGGTAGTCAGTACCCAGGACGGCGGTCGAGACTACCCCGTTGCTGGCCTTGAGCAAACCAGAGAGTAATCCGATGGTGGCGGTGCCGGAGACTTTGAGGTTGGTGGTTGTCGCATTATCAAAGATTGCTCCACCGTGCACCTCGAGTGCCGCGAGCGTCGTGGTAGCTCCCGCACCAATCAGCACCTGATTGGATGTAGTCGCAAGTTGGATACCCGAACCGTTAAAGTAGGTCCAGTTGCCGTCGGAGCCTGCCCCGCCACCGCCGGTGGTCTGGTCTATGCCGCAGCTAAATGTCCCGCTCGCCCATAACAATTTTTGGGTGCTCCCATTGCAGGCGCCGGAAAGTCCCGCGCCAGTAAACATACCTCCCACCACCACGTCGCCCACATCGTTGATGGTCGTGGTGGCGGTAGCGCCAAAGTAGGACTTGGTGAAGACAGAGAGGAGGGTGGTGGAGGCGCCCCCGTTAAACGAGAGTTGCGTTGTCGTCGCATTGTTGGGGAACGGGTACGCCGCAGCGACAGCAGATGCGAGCCCCGCCGGGTTGGTGTAGTCCGCGTTGGCGAGAGCGGCAACCACCGACCCGCCCGTGGCGGTCTTAAGAAGGGAACCGCTGTTGACGTTGCTGACAGCAAAGGAGGTGGTGGTGGCGCCTCCCGTAACAAACAGATCACTCGAACTTGCGGTGCCCAACACATCGA
>JAZKAA010000013.1:793-12814 GCA_040389385.1 Patescibacteria group bacterium
CCACCGTCGCGCTGAAAAAGAATATTTCCTCCGTTAGCAATACCACTCTCTGTGGTCTGAAAGTTAAACGCCCGGTTGACCTGTGTACTGGCGCCCACTTGGTTGACATCCAACTCAAGAGGATTGCTCGAGTCGTTGGATGCGAGCGAAAAGAGTAGCGCCTGATCGCCTGCTACAGACTTGCCCGCGTTGGACCGGAGTGCAAAGGCTCGGTTGGATCCGTTTTGGTACACCGTAAGAGAGGAGTCGAATAGTGCCGATGAGCCGTTAAGTATCACGTTGCTCAAAAAGTTGGCTACCCCCGTGGTGGTGGCCCCGCCGCTGACTGTGAGCCCTCCTGCAGCGGTACCATCGCCGATAGTGGTAGACGCATATGATGTCAACCCACCATTGAAGGCGAGCAACGTGCTAGTGGCATTGCCGACAAACGGATACCCAGCAATGCTCGGTGTGCCCGTCAGCTGCGAGTACGGCAAAGAAAGACTAGAAAGCGTGTTGATGCTCGCCACCGAGGTGGTAGCGGCCAAGTCGGTGACAAAGCGCGGGTCAAACAGGGAGTTAAAGGTGGTGGTGTACACACCGTTGGTGACGGTGCCTGCGTTGCCGCCGATAGAGAGTGTAGAGGTTGATGTTTGTGCAAAGGCCGTACCTACAGAATTGGTGTAGATGATTTGGTTACCGGAGAGTGAGGAGAGGCCTGTGCCGCCGTTGGAGATGGAGAGGGCGTTGTTGAGACTCAGCGTACCCGATACATTGAGATTGGTGGTGGTGGCGTTGGTGCCTGTGGCGTTGGCAAAGACAAACGGTCCGGTGAGGGTGGTGGAGGCAAGCGTGGCACCGGTTGCTGTCAGCCCGCCATTAAAGGCGATCGACGTAGTAGTGGCGTTACCTGGGAAGAGGTACGCAAAGTTTTGATAATCAGTACCGGCTGCCGCAGCCACCACCTGGCCGAGCGAGTTAGTTTTGAGCAGGCTTGAGGTAACGCCGGTTACTGCAAGGTTGGTGGTAGAGGCCGTTGTAAAGTCCGCACTGACAAAGTGCGAGGTAGATGAGGCAAAGATACCGGACTGGGCCCAAATGGCCGACGATGTTGCGGCTGTCAGGACGTTGTAGTTGGTGGCAAAGGTAAAGGCGTTGGCTGCACCTGTAGAGGTTTGGTCTGCCGCACAGCCAAAGAGCCCGTTGTTCCAGGTCAACACATTACCGGCTTGGCACGTGGCAAGATTGGCTCCGTAGAAGTTGGTCGAGCTTGCGGTGGTGGAAAAGAAGGAGGTCGTGGTGGCGTTAGTTGCCGTCAGTCCCCCGTTAAACGCCAGAAGTGTTGTCGTTGCATTGCCTACAAATGGGTACCCAAAAGTCGCATAATTGCCCACTGCCTGGTAGTCGGCGCCCGGCGTGGCCGCGACAACCGCGCCGTTGCTCAGAGTTTTTAGAAGAGATGAGGTGACTGCGGTGATTGCCAGATTGGTGGTAGTGGCCGCCGTTGCAGAAATAAGGGGAAAGGTGTTTGTTGCCGTGGTAGAGGTTGCGGTAAAGAACTGTGCCGCAGCCTCGCCCTGGACATTCAATTTTTGGGTCGGGTTCGTGTTGCCGATACCAAAGTTGCCTGTGGTTACATACACGCCGCCGGCACCGACCGGAGTAAACGAAATGCCGCCATTGGTGTTGGTCGCCGTAATGGTGTTGCCGGAGACGGTTATGTTGCCCGCCGCCACACCGTTTGGTATTGAGAGTGCCGAGAGGTCGCTAGTAGTGATGCTTTTGCCTGCGCTGACGTTGATGGTGTTTTTAAGTAGTATCTGACCGCCGGACGGGTTGAGCTCGATATTGGCGACACCGCTCGTTTGCAAAACAAGGTTTTGGTTAGGGTCCGAGGAGACGACGACGTCATTACTGCCGGACGTATGGATAACCTCCTGACCGTTGACAAAGAGCGAGCCCGGACCCAAGTAGAGGTCCTTAAATGTGAGCCCTGGTTGGCCAAGCGAGTAGGTGTTGGTAACCGTCGGCACAATGCTGCCACTTACTGCCGTAAGGCCGCTGATTGCGAGGTTTCCTGCGAGCGTTGACGTGCCGGTGCCTTGCACCACCAAGTTGCCTGTCGTCGTTGCCCCGCCCGAGATAGTGAGACCTCCCGCCTGCATCCCGTTGCCAATGGTTGAAGATGCATAGGCTGTCAGCCCGCCGTTAAATTGCGTAAGCGTGGAAGTCGCGTTGCCAGTGAGTGCAAACGAATACCCCGCAATACTCGGCGTACCGGTGAGTTGCGAGTACGGCAAAGAAAGACTAGAAAGCGTGTTGATGCTCGCCACCGAGGTGGTAGCGGCCAAGTCGGTGACAAAGCGCGGGTCAAACAGGGAGTTAAAGGTGGTGGTGTACACACCGTTGGTGACGGTGCCTGCGTTGCCGGAGATATTGCCCGTGATGGTTTGGCTAAAGGTGTTAGCGCCCGAGAAGGTGTTAGCGTCGGTCAGCAACGTAGAGGATGCGGCTGTGCCTGCAAGAGCAGTGAGTGTGGTGCCGTCAAAAGTGAGACCGGAACCGATAGAGACCGAGCTTACTTGGCCCGTACCATTGCCGCGGAGTATGCCGCCGAGCGTGGTAGAGCCCGTACCGCCGTTTGCTACAGAAAGCGCGTCGTTCAAGCTCAGGGTGCCAGAAACGTTCAAGTTAGTGGTCGTCGCATTCGTCCCAGTCGCATTTTGGAAAACGAATGGGCCTGTAAATGTGGTCGAGGCGGAGGTCAACCCGCCGTTAAAGACAATCGACGTGGTAGTGGCATTACCCGGGAAGAGGTACGAAAAGTTTTGATAATCGGTACCGAGTGCGGCCGCAACCACCTGGCCAAGGGAGTTGGTTTTGAGCAGGCTCGAGATAATGCTGGTCACTGCAAGGTTGGTGGTGGTGGCTGTTGTAAAGTCAGCACTGACAAAGTGCGAGGTAGATGAGGCAAAGATACCGGACTGGGCCCAGATGGCCGAGGAGGTTGCGGCGGTAATCACGCCGTAGTTTGTTGCAAAGGTAAACTCGCTCGCCCCGCTCCCCGTGCCCGTGCCGCAGGCCGAGCCACTGGCTGACACCGTGCCTGATGCATCCACCTGCAGACAGCGGGTGCCGGCGCCTGCGGCCGAGGAAATAACCAAATTGCTGGTGGATGCGGTGCCCGTTACTGCAAAGTTAGTTGTCGTCGCGTTGGTCCCCGTTGCATTAGCAAAGACAAATTTGCCGGTGAGTGTGGTTGAGGCGGAGCTAAGGCCGCCATTAAACGCCAGCGGTGTTGTGGTTGCATTTCCTACAAACGGATATCCGAAGCTTGACCCGCCTGTACCGCAGGTTGTCATGCTCACCGTGCCGGAGGAGTCGACAGTGAGGCATTGCCCTGGTGAGCCACCAAGTCCGGAAACAGTGAGATTGGTGGTCGAGGCGTTTGTTGTGGAAAGGTTGGTGGTAGTTGCGTTAGTGATTGCCGTGTTGAGGACGGTTAGTTTGCCCAGACCCGAGTCAAACGTAAAATTGCCGCTGCCGCCCAACGCGCCGCTGACATTGTACTGGACCTGGCCATCGGCACCGCCGGCGTTTGCCGTTGCACCTATACCAAGCGATGACGTTGAGACTAGGTCGTACGTACCCGAAGAGTTACCCAAGAGCAGCTGGCCATATACCGGCGCACTGCTGGTGCCCGTGCCGCCGTTGGCGATAGCGATGACGCCGGAGAGGTCGCCAGTAGAGAGCGACACCCCGGAGATGCTGCCGCCGCTTATCGCAGCGCCTGTAATACTGCCGCCGGAGATAGTCGTGTTGGAGAGCTTGTCGATGCGGAACGCCGGCGCATATGGGATAACCGCGCCGTCGGAGCCCGATGATATCCCCGCAATCTGGCTGCGCAACGCATTGCCCAGTTCCTGCAGCCTTTGTGTTAGGACCTCTTCCGATATGCCACTCACTGTTGTTGTGATAACGCGCTCGATAGTGTGCTCCTGTATCGGATAGACATTTTGCACCACGGGTTGCACAGGCGCTGCCACAGACGTGGCGGTAGTGCTTGATGCCAGTTGCACCGGCGCAGCCGCAATTGGTGCGGGCTGCGATGTGTGGGATCCAAATAGCGACGCAAAAGTATTAACTAGTCCGGCAAAAATATTTTGTGCGCTCAATGCGTCGAGCGACGGCAGCGCAATAAAAAACGGCGACTCTACCTGAGCAATTGTTGCGGTTTGCTGACGACCGGATATATGCGGGAGTATTGTCGCTGCCGATGTAAGCACAGCACCAACCAAGAGCGACACCACTACGGCTGGCAGCGCCGCAACAAACGGCAATGTCCGTACGTGCATAAACAATTTGCCTACAGGACCACGCTGCGCATATGAGTATGCAAGACTTTCGTTTTTACGCTGCGAAGACAACTCCTCGGAGCGCAACGTGCGCGCTGCCTCGCGGTCTTGCTGATATAGCACCAACGAAGATCCATCTACGTACCAGGCTCCCTTAACGCGGGTCCCTTGCAGTTTTCCTTCGCGGCACAGCTTGCCGATGTAGTCCGGCGTACACGAAAGGATCTGTCCGGCTTTGCGTGCCGTCAGCATGGGTTTTCCCGTTTCAGAAAATATTTTGTTGTTGGGAGTCATTCGACCGAAATGTCTTTTGTTTGCAAAGAAAGTTCGTTTGCCCTGTTACTAGAAATTATAAAGAAAATAGTTTAAAAAGACGTTGTTTTTTACGTCTATATATGGGGATAAAGTATTTTGTAAAAACTTTTTTGAGCTTGTGTATCAACACAAATTTGAAACATTTAAATTTTTCAATGAAAAATTTCTGCGATTTACCAAATAAAAATCTTGTCATTTTTAAAACGAGATTTCGCACAACCGAGATAGGGTTATAGTGCAAAGTTGTTTCGGTATTGGATATCCGATATCTCGGCTAAAAGTGTTGTAAACACAGGCCATATGAGCCCTCACATTTTTTGCAATCTAAACAAAAACGCCGCCTTGCGGCGGCAGTTGTGTCTTTTTAGTTCGATTTGACAGATTATCTAAATGACGCCGAATCTAAAATTTGCATCATTGCGACCACAGAGAGTAGTGGACCGAGGCAGTTTGCCCTTCTGCAACAGTAGTAGTTGCGCTGATAAAAGCCGACGCTGTTGCAGATAATCCAACGACAACGAGCGCCAGTAATACAACCAGCGTTGTACGCCCCACGTGCAAACTGCGTCGCGGTGCAGAAATAGTTTCGCTGTCTTCGCTCTCTACTACCGACGCAGTTTCTTCGTCAGTTGCACGTGTCCTCACTGTCGGCAAGAGCGGTTCGTCGTCAGGCAAATAGGTCAATCCTCCGCTCGGCACTATAGGATTTTTGGCACGAGGAATGTGTATCTCAATCTTGTTCTCTTCCTTGTTCTCTTCTATTTTTGGAGCGGGAACAACTTTTTTTATCTCCACGGGTTCCTCTTTTATTTCTGCAATGACAACTTCTGCAACAACTTCCGGCTTTTTGATTTCAATTTCTTCTTCTATTTCTAGAACGGACTCAGCCGTAGTCGGAAGTTCTGGAGCAAAAGTCTGGCCTGCCGAGTCTTCCGCAGGAGACGGAAGCTCGGACAGGAGACCCGAGGACTTTTGTGATGGAACTTCCGGCACAGGATTCTTACCTAAGTAAACTCGGAGCGACTCTTCGTCCACATACCAGGAGCGGCCGACTTTTTGGCCAGCAACCTTTTCGCCGCGTATAAGCTGACCTATATAATCGCTATGATAGCCGTGCTCCTTCCCTGCTCGCTTGGTGGAGATATGTCGCCTGCCCGATAGTTCTAGCTCATCCATAGATGAGCCTATTGTACACCCTTGCTAATTTTTGACACAAGGTCTAACCGAGAATATCAAGCAGCGCCTTGCGCAGCGCTTCGGGGTTGGCCGAGCCTCGGCTCTCCTTCATCCCCTGCCCGACGAGATACTGTAGTACCGCTTGCTTACCGGCTTTGTAGTCGGCTACAACGCTTGGGTTAGCGTCTACTACCTTTTGTGCGATAGACGGCAACTCGCCTGCGTCTGTTACAGCCACCATAACGCCGCTCAAGATAGAACTCTTTGCTTGCGGTGCAGGCAGGTTATTTTTAATCACTTGGACAAACACGTTCAAATCAGGGAGCCATGTGGACTTATCTTTCCGTATACCTGCTACAAAATTCAATATCAAATTAGCGGCAGTCTTAGTCAACTCAGAACTACCAAGCCGTTCTGCAGCCGTATCAAAAAATACCGAGAGTTCCTCATCCCCCACCAATTGCTCCACGTCCTGAGCTTGCAACCCGAGCGCAGCCAAACGCGTGCGCTTTTGTGCAGGCAGCTCGGGCAGCGGCATATGTGTAAACTCGGCAATGTCGCTCAATGTGAGTTTGGGCAGGTCCGGGTCGGGGAAATAGCGGTAGTCATGACTGGACTCCTTTTTGCGCTGGCTAAAAGTTACCTGTTTTATCTCGTCCCACCCGCGAGTCTCCTGGTCTACTGTGCCCCCTGCCTCCAAAATCTCAGTCTGGCGCTGTATCTCGTACTCTACGGCGCCCTCGACCGAGCGAAACGAGTTGAGATTTTTTACCTCAACCTTGGTGCCCAAGGTGTCCCCCGTACTAACCGAGATATTGGCCTCTACACGCATCTCGCCTTTTTCCATATTTGCCTCCCCTGCCCCGAGTGTCCGGAGTAGCAACTGCAGCTCGCGGGCAAATGCGCTCGCCGTCTTGGCATCGTGGATAACCGGCTCGGTAACGAGCTCCATCAGGGGCACCCCTGCGCGATTGTAATCAATAAGACTCTCGGCACCCTCATGTTGCGAGCGGGCCGTATCCTCCTCTAAATGTATGCGGGTGAGCTGTACGCCGGCAAGCTCTCCTCCGGAGACAAGCGGGTACTTATACTGGCTTATCTGGTAGCCCTTGGGGATGTCGGGATAAAAATAGTTTTTGCGGTCAAACTCGCTGAAGTCGGCCAGCGTGCCGCCGAGCGCCGTCCCTACCAACAACACTTTGCGCACCGCCTCTTTGTTTATAACCGGCAGCGCCCCTGGGTGCGCCAAACATACCGCGCAGACATTGGTATTGGGCTGTTTCTCGTCCGGGTCATTGCGGCATGAGCAAAACATCTTGGTGCGCGTAGCCAGCTCGGCATGAATCTCAAGACCTATCGTCGGGCGGTACTCAGCCATATAAAGAGAACTATAGAGGGTTAAGACTCCGGCTGCAACTTGCTATACTACATATATGAGCCGGCCGGTCGCTTCTGCACTTCTTTTCTTTGCAACTATCTTTGCATTCTTCCCCTTGCCGGCACTGGCCGTCACCTGCGGCTTTGGTTCCGACATCGGCGGCGGGCAGTGTCGCGGGGTTATTACCACGACAGGGTTAAATACATTTTCGGTACCATCAGACTGGAACAACAGCAGCAACTCAATAGAAATAATTGGTGGTGGAGGTGGTGGTGCTACCGGCACCACCGGCGGCGCGGGCGGCGCCGGCAAGGCCGGAGGCGGTGGGGGTGCCTACGTACTCAAGAGCAACGTGTCGCTCACGCCCTCTACGACCGCCTACCTGCAAGTGGGCGCAGGGGGCGGCACAGGTGCCAACGGCACTGACACGTGGTTTGACGATATAAATTGGGCACTGCAATCAAACGCAATGACTACCGCACCTTGGTCGAACAGTTTGGTAAACGTCACCCTTAATGCAAGCCTTTCCCCATCCGGTTCTACCGACGCCGCCTCAATTGCAAATAACGCAACAGGAGGTACGCACGATATCTTTCAGCAGTTCACTGTGTTTCAGAATTATACGGGATCGCGGACAATAACTGCGCAAGTATGGTTTAAGGCAAATACAACAAATTACGCGTTTATTAACTTTCAAACCGCTGTAAACAACTACTTTTCCGTAGTAGTCGACCTAACTAACGGGACCGTTACAGAGACCAAAGTCCCCACCGGTGGCGGAAGCAGCGGGAGTATCGTCTCGACCACAGTGACCGCAGACTCCGGAGGTTATTGGGTCGCGATGACCGGCACGGTAACGGTGAGCGCTGCAGGCAACTACATCTGCTTTGGCCCGATGCCCCAGTCAAGCGGCAACGCCTGGACTACCGGTGGAGAAAACAACTTCACTGCAACGAATAACCAGTACTCAATATATGCATATGGGGCAAGTGTTTATTTTGGGAGCGTAACTAAGGCATATACCCAGACGACGACAGCAGCGCTCTACTCCGCACTGACAAAAGCCGGAAGTGCGGGAGTTGCTAACACCGGCGGCAGTGGCGGGGCTGCCGCCTCGGGTATCCCTGCCACCGGAAACAACGGCGGCACCGGAGCAAACGGTGGAGGCAACGCTGCACCCGGCGGCGGCGGCGGAGGTGCTGCAGGTGGTACAGGCGTTGGAGGCAACGGCTCCGGCGCTACGGGCGGCACGGGTGACGGCGGCACGACGGCTGCGGGAGCAAACGGTACCGAGTGGAGTGTATCGCCGGCGTATGGCTCCGGCGGCGGTGGCGCAGGCGGTGCTGTCACAACAGGGAGCGACGGCGGCACCTACGGCGCAGGCGGCGGAGGCGGCAGAAGCGCGAGCGGGGCGGGCGGGGCGGGCAAACAAGGCATCGCCGTGATCACCTACACCCCGGCAAACAACCCACCCACGGTTACATCCAACGCCGCCGATACTGTTACTACAACGTCTGCCAATATCAACGGCAATATTACGAGTATAGGCAGTGCAAATGCTACCGCGCGCGGATTTGCGACAAGCACCGCATCGGACCTCTCCTCAAGCGTATCAACCTCTACCTCAAGCGGCAGTTTCGGGACGGGAGCCTTCTCATCAATATTTAGTAACAGCAACCTCGTCGGCAATACCACGTACTACTTTAGGGCCTTTGCCACTAACACGGGCGGTACTTCGTTTGGGAGTATCCTCAACTTCCTCACTCTCCCCGACACGCCCGCGGCACCCACCTTTTCGCTCGTCGCAGCAACCTCCAGCACTATTACGTGGTCGGCACCCACCGGCGGTGCTAGTACCTACAAGCTGCAGTACTGCGTCAACAACACAACAACCTGCACACTCTCGACCGGCCTCGCCGGACTCTCTACAACAACCAACCCGTCACTCACCGGCAACACAACGTATAGCGCCGCGGTGCAAGGCACTAATGCAACGGGTGATGGCGCTTTTTCCGCAAGCACAACGCAGCTGACTCTCCCCGATATCCCCGGTACACCCACGTTCTCGAGCGTAACCGAAACAACCATGCGCGTTAACTGGGCAGCCCCGACCGGTGATGCCGCGACCTATAAGGTGGAGCGCTGCACGGGATCGGGATGTACCGGCTTTGTCGAAATCGCTTCCGGCGTCGCCACTGCCTTTTATGACGACTCATCACTCTCCTCCGCCACGACCTACCGCTACCGCGTGCGCGGGACCAACACCACCGGCGACGGCTTGTACTCTACTCCCGCCGAGCAGGCAACCAACGCGGCGGCGGGCGGAGGCGCTGCCACGCGTATTATCAGACTCTTGGGCGGTACGCGGCTTTTGGGCGGTGTGCGCTTGCAGTAATTATGCGCCGATTTTATCTTATCGCGGGTGTGTTGGTGTTGGTGGCAAGTGTTGCGACCTTGTATTGGTTTGGCAACAGCGCACCACAAGGGGTACAGCCAGCGGCTACCGCTGCGGCGCTCCCCCGCTTGGCATACGAGTCACCACCGGTGCCTGTCGCACCGCCGCTTGCATCTCCGCGCACGCCTCCCAAGGGCTATGCCGAGTTTAGAAACGAGTTTTATAAATTTCAACTTTTTTATCCGAGCACCTTCACGGCAAAACTCATTGCGGAAAAAGGCAGTGCCGCTACAGTCACCTTTGCTATCGCAGACCGCAGCAAGCAGTTTCAAATATTTATCCTCCCCTACGGGGGCGCGACAGTCACGCCGGAGCGGTTTAAGCGCGACGTGCCCTCAGGTGTAATGAACAACGCCACGGACATATCCGTGGGCGGTGCAACTGCGAGCAGTTTTGAAAGCTCCAACACCACGCTCGGCGACGTGCGCGAGGTGTGGTTTATCAACCGGGGCTTTTTGTATGAGGTGACGGCGCCGCTCGGACTAAGCGCGTGGCTCATAGACACACTGCAGAGTTGGCAGTTTTTATAAGGACTATTTGGCCAACACCTGGGTAATCTTCTCTCCCAGTTTTTTAACCGACTCATCCTCCAGCACCGAGACGGTGATAGTCTCCTTGTTGCCAAACAAGGCCTGTATTTTTTGTACGACCGCGTGGTCTCGGGTATCCGATTTGGTCAGGACGATTATTTCCGGCTTATCGGCAAGCGAGCCGTCCTCAAATGCCTCCATCTCGGCACGGACAGTAGTATAGTCTGCCATCGGGTCGTCAGACTCCAAAGACACACAGTGGAGTAGGACCTTTGTCCGCGCGATGTGCCGAAGAAACTTGGAGCCCAAGCCCTTGCCCTCCGAGGCTCCCTCTATCAGCCCCGGGATGTCGGCCAGTACCAAGCCGTGTAATGCGCCCAAGTTAGGGTCGAGCGTGGTAAACGCATACGAGCCGATCTTGCCGTGTGCATGAGTAAGCGCATTAAGGAGCGAGGTCTTGCCTGCGTTGGGCAAACCAATAAGGCCCGCGTCGGCTATGAGCCGCAGCTCTATCAAAAACTGGGCCGACTCGCCCTCTGCCCCCGGTGTGCATTCTATCGGCGAAGTATTAACCGATGAGCGAAACACTGCATTGCCGGCCCCGCCCCGCCCCCCTTTTAAGAGCAACTGCGTCTGGCCCTCATGTGCCAGATCAAATGTCTCGCCTGTCTCGTGGTTGCGTATAATGCTGCCGACCGGCACATCGATAACCAAATCCTCGCCGTCTTTGCCGGCACGCATCTGGTTTTCGCCATCGGCGCCATCATCTGCGGTAAACACTTTAGAGCCGCGATAGCGAGCCAAAAGTGCAATATCGCGGACCGCGTGCGCATACACATCGCCACCGTCGCCGCCGTTGCCTCCGGCCGCGCCGGAGTACTCTTTGCCCTTAAGATGGAGCCACCGCACCACGCCGTCGCCGCCACTGCCCGCGCGCGCGGTTATTGTCAGTTCATCAACAAAAGCCATACTAAAAACTGCCGTGGAAGAGCCACCACGCGATACCGAGGAGCGCCGCTATCGCGACAATCTTAAACAGCGGTTTGACAAGAAATTTCAGGATCAAAAATCCCACCACAACCACTCCTATAATCCAAAGCCAACTCATACGGCCATGCTACTACATATACGGCAGTAATGCATTATAAAAGGTACCGAAGTGCGACAGCCCCCACGCTACGAAAACGCCCATTTGGTTGGTGAGCATAAGCGCACCCGTGCCGATAAGCAGCACCGCTCCTACGTAGTTAAACGCCACAGTAAAGGAGCCGAGCCGGGCAAATAGCCCGCCGGCCGCATCGATAAAATACGCCGTCAGTAAAAAAGGCAATCCTAGCCCTGCGCTAAAGAGCGCCAACAGTAATGCGCCTTGTAGTGCGGTCGCCGACTGCGACGCCAACAACAAGACGGTCCCAAGTATGGGGCCGATGCACGGGCTCCATCCAAGCGCAAAGAGGGCTCCTATAAGTACCGAGCCCCACATGTGCCCTACGGCCAACCGCGGCAAACCGGCATGCCGTTCGTGCGAAAGTAATGGTATCCGCACCCCGAGCATCGTAAGTCCAAAAACAATAAGCAGCAGCCCCGCACCCTGCGCTATATACGTCTTCCAGCCGCCTAAGAGCGCGCCGGCCTCTCCCGCAAACAGCCCTAACACTATAAACACGGCGGAAAACCCGAGTACAAATGCAATGGCATTGCGCATGACCTTGCCCCTCCCACCTGCAATAAATGCCAAATACCCCGGCACAATAGGCAGTGTGCATGGCGCCAAAAACATGGCCAGCCCTGCGACAAACGCACCGACCATAAGCGGCAAACTCAACATTATTC
>JAZKAA010000013.1:12824-26290 GCA_040389385.1 Patescibacteria group bacterium
GTGCGTGCGTGAGCATGCGGCAGCCGTCCGCCGTTATAAGAGCCATATCCTCTATCCGTACGCCTCCGATATGTTTGTAATATAAGCCGGGCTCGACAGTGACAACATCACCCTCTTTCAGAATATCTTCACTCCCGACCCCAATGCGCGGCGGCTCGTGTATCACCTGACCGACACCGTGACCCACGCCGTGGATAAATCCTTCGCCCTGGAGCGGCCCCGTGCGTTCTGTTTTAAATCCGGCCGAGTCAAAGTGACGTTCGATTGCTTCTTGTACATCTGCGCCGCGTACGCCGGGCAGCAGCATCGATACCGCCAATTCCTGTGCCTCTAGTACCGTGTCGTACATATGCACTAACTCCAAGGGTGGCGTGCCAATACACACCGTGCGCGAAAGGTCTCCAAAGTAGCCGCTCTCGCGCGAACGAGGAAATATATCAATCACAATCGGTTGCCCCGAGCCAAGAGTACCCTCGCCGCGGTGATGCGGCTCGGCGGTGTGTAGCCCGCCAGCCACTATCAGGCCCTCGGGTATGTCATAGCCCAGGCCATCGAGCATTTTCTGTATGAGTGCGCGGGCGGCCTCTGCGGTAGGATTGCTCGCGGTACGCAAGTAGCCCACTACCGCTGCCATCGCGATATCGCTTGCATGTGCGGCGTCCTCTAGCGCCTCAAGCCTCGACATGCTTTATTTCGTGCTCGAGCACATTATCGTCTTTATCAAACACAAACCGCGCGTCAAATTTCCTCCCCGCTATATACTCCGGCCACCACAAGAGGTCGCTCTTCCACATATCGCCGACAGGAACGTTGTCCAACTCAAACCACTGCGGACGCATCTCGTCGCTCTCGGTCGGCGTGCCCTCAAACTCATATGTCTCAAATACATGCATGCGTATCGGCGAGCGTATCAGCGAGGTAAATTCGCACACGCCCACCTCTCGCATGGCGCCCACCGTAAGCCCCGCCTCCTCGGCCACCTCGCGGCGGGCGGCCGCTTCTATACTCTCGCCCATTTCCACCTTGCCGCCAAAACCATTCCACCTCCCCGCGCCCAAGCGGACCTTTTTCATCCCCAACAAAATGCGGCTCCCCTCCCGCACATACACAACCGTCATTATTTGGTACCCGTCGCTCATGGTACTAACGTCTCCCAATCAAATTCATCATACGCCCTCCCCTTCTCGAGGGCAGTAAGAGCGCTCTTGATATGCGGAACAATATTTTCGGGCAACTCGTCGAGTGCAAAAAACTGCAGATCGTCACACTTCTCAGGCTCCATGTTTTTTGGCTCGCCGCTAAAATCGCGTGGTGCAAAATAAAATCCGACCCGTGCATGAGGATTATCTTTGTCAGCGCACCAACGACTTTGTACCAAAAGTAACTCCAAGTCATCAGGCATCACATCGAGACCCAATTCTTCTTTTGCCTCGCGCACAATACCTTGCCGGATTGTCTCTCGATTCTCACCGTGGCCGCCCGGCAAACCATAATTGCCGTCGTTGTAACCTGTATTTGTGCGTCTTCCGAGCAGGACTTTCTCGTCCCTAAACAGCACAAAAAACACTTCCGGTATGAGCTTGTAGCGCTCCTTCATATCTTTCATACCAAGTATACCGAGGCCTTATCTGTCACTCAACCACACTAACATTTATCTATAGGAGTAAGTTAGTGTGACCCCTATCGTACTTCAAATAATCTTTTCCATGGGAAGTCGTACTCTAACCCTTCAACTGTCAAATATAGTAAGTCCTTGCCGATTTTAAACTCGGCCTTCAGCAACGTCATAAACTCCTCGCATTCATAGGGATACAACCACACACTGTCTTGCAAGCGCACGAACCCTACAGAGACGAGTGTCTGACGCAGGCGTGCCCGTAAGGCTCGGCGGCGTTCCGGTATGTCAAAAATGAGTACCCGCCACTTTTTGTCCCATCTTTTCGGTCTTGGAATCTTATACTCTTTCAATCTCCAGCTCCGGAGGGCTTTCTCGCCTTTTTCCGTAAGATATACTCTGCCCGCCATCAAGATGAGCAGCCCACGACGCACCAGGCGTGTACGGGCATTATTAATTATCTCTTTTTGTCGCGGATGCGGGAGTATGCCTGCCTGAGCCATGGCACCTACAACATTCGGGGCAACCACAGCAACAGCTAAGATGCCCGCTGCCGCAACGGTGCCTAATATTATTTCTTGCAAGCGTTGGTTTCGATTGGACTTTACTTTATCCAGTACCATACATTATCTCTCTCCCATGGGACGTAGTTAGTGTAGCACGCGTAAACTGCGCAACATATTATAAGGAGTGCTTCTAATCCCTAGAGATTGCGAAGTGGCGTGCACCGTAGACAGATACATACAAGAGCGCGGCGATAAGGCCGAGGTGGCTGATAAACAAGCCCATGCCCATCGGCGTAGACCAATCGTGGTAAAAGATAACAGCCAAGAGCGCGACGTATCCTGCAAGGAGCATCGAGACAAGGCGTATGCGCCACCCGAGCACAAGCGCGACGACACCGACAATCTCCAATAGCAATGCGGCCGCAACAGCTATATTGGCGATAGGTACGCCCGCGGCGGCAGTCTGCGCGACCTCGCCGGAAAAGCCCATTATTTTAAACGCTGCTGCGGCAGCAAACTGGATAGCCAAGAGCAAACGAGCCACAACCGGAGCCCAAGCCTCATACGCACGGTTAAAAGGAATCATGCAAAATTAAATCTACAAATTTATTAATGGGGTTAATAGCCTAATGCTACTACTGTGCCGCCTGTTTGTCAGCCATCAGTTTTTGGTGCTCCTCGGTGTTTTTGAGGCCGCAGTTTTTCCATTTTTTGCCGCTGCCGCAGGGACACGGGTCGTTGCGTTCTATTTTGTCGGCACCTGGGGCAGCAACGGTAAATATCGGCCCTTGTGTAACAACCGGTGCCATAGGCTCCGCGCCCATCTTCTCCACCAACTCAAACACGCGGATTTTAAACATATCCTCCATCTCTTTGTATATCCGTGTGCCCTCGCGGCGGTACTCGGTTAAGGGGTCGCGCTGGCCATAGGCCTGCAGCGTCACTGAGCCGCGCAGATACTCCATGCTCTCCAGGTGCTCGACCCACAATAGGTCGAGTGTCTGAAGGCAAAGATTGCGCGCGTTGCTCAAAAACGCGTCGCTCCCCAACTCTCCCTCTTTTTTATTTAAGAGCTCCATCGCAGGCTCGCTCCCGGCAGCAAGCTCTGCAAGCACATCGGCCACCTGGTCGAGCGAGCCCGTCACAATCTTGCGCCGGCGCTCGTATACGGCGCGACGCTGTTTGTCCAAAATGTTGTCGTACTCCAAGACTTGCTTGCGCGCATCAAAGTTAAATCCTTCTATCTTAGTTTGTGCACTCTCAAGCGCCCGCGACACCAAACTGTTTTGTATTGGCTCGTCCTCCGGTATCCCAAAACGGCCCATCAGATTTTTAATAGAGTCGGGGGCAAAGATGCGCATAAGGGTGTCCTCGAGCGAGACAAAAAACTGCGTCTCACCCGCATCGCCCTGCCGGCCGGAGCGGCCGCGCAATTGGTTGTCGATGCGCCGGGCCTCATGCCGCTCGGTGCCGAGCACAAACAGGCCGCCGAGCGCCTTGACCTCCTCGCTCTCTTCTTTCGTCGCAAGCGCGCCGCCCAGTTTAATGTCGACGCCGCGGCCAGCCATGTTAGTGGCCACTGTTACCCGGCCCTTTTTGCCCGCCATGGCGACGATCTCGCCCTCGCGCTCGTGGTTTTTAGCGTTAAGTATCTCAAATGGCACACCCTCGGTCTTTAAAAACGCGGCCAGGAGCTCGTTCTTTTCGATAGAGACGGTGCCAATAAGCACCGGCTGGCCCTTTTGGTGCAGCTTTTTGACCTCACGCGCAAGCGACTTAAACTTGCCCTGCTCGGTCTGAAATATGAGGTCCTGATGGTCTTTACGCACCACGTCGCGGTTGGTAGGCACCTCGACTACATCGAGCTGGTATACGGTAAAGAACTCTTCGGACGAGGTTTTAGCCGTACCGGTCATGCCGGCAAGGCGCTCGTAGAGGCGGAAGTAGTTTTGATAGGTTATAGATGCAAATGTGCGGCTCTCTTTTTGGACCGCCACGTCCTCTTTGGCCTCGATTGCCTGGTGCAGGCCCTCGCTCCAGCGGCGCCCGGGCTGCATGCGGCCGGTAAACTCATCCACAATAACCACCTCGCCCCCGCGGACCACGTACTCTTTGTCGCGGTTAAAGAGCGCCTTGGCCCGCACGGCGGTCTCGAGGTGATGCACATACTTGATACCACCGACTGTATATATATTGTCTATACCGAGCAACTTCTCGGCCTTGGTGATGCCCGCATCGGTCATGGAGATAGCTTTGCGTTTTTCGTCTACAGTGTAGTCGGCCTCTGATTGCATCTGGCCGGCGATTTTTGCAAACGAGGTGTAGAGGTCGCCGGAATTTTGCGCGGGCGCAGAGATGATCAGCGGCACGCGCGCCTCGTCTATCAATATCGAGTCTATTTCGTCGACTATCGCAAAGTAATGTCCGCGCTGGCGTATCTCTTGCGGCGTGTAGGTAATATTGTCGCGCAGGTAATCAAAACCAAACTCCGAGTTGGTCCCGTAGGTGACGTCGGCTGCATAGGCCTCGGTACGGGTGCAGGGGCGCAAAAACTCGTGCACCACATGAAAGCTCCCCGTCTGGTCTACCTCTTTATCGAGCTCGCTACCCTCTTTTGCCTTGGCAAACTCCGGGTCAAACCGGTACGAGCCGTCCTGGTTGATGATGCCCACCGACATGCCGAGTCCGGTATATACCTGGCCCATCCACACCGCGTCGCGGCGCGCCAAGTAGTCATTGACGGTCACTACATGCACCCCTTTGGACATGAGCCCTTGCAGGTACGCAGGCAACGTTGCCACGAGTGTTTTGCCCTCACCGGTCTTCATTTCGGCGATGCCGCGGTTGTTGAGTATCATGCCGCCGATAAGTTGTACGTCAAAGTGCCGCAAACCAAGGTGGCGGCGGGCCGACTCCCGCACTGCCGCAAAGGCATCGGGCAGCATCTCCTGGAGCGTCTCACCCCCGGCGATGCGATTGCGGTACTTGTGGGTCAGGTCGCGCAACTCTGCGTCGGACAAGGCGGTAAAGGCGCTCTCGCGCTCGTTAATGCTCTTGACGACTGCTGCAGCTTGTTTGATTATTTTTTGTCCGGGGCCGCCAAAGAGACCCTTGAGGGTAACCATCACCGCAACATACTATCACAATATACAGAAAAATCGCCGACCGCGAGGTCGGCGATTTTTCTTTCGAGAGGATCCCGCAAAAACTGTTGCGGGATGCAAACGCATTATCGGCGCTTCTTAGCGGCCTTGCGCTTTTTAGTTGCCTTCTTAGCCTTTTTTTTCTTAGCCATTTTTTTGGGACAGAGTCCCTAAATTGGTTGCGCACCGTTCGACCTCTCGTGTACAACGCCCTAGGATGTCATACTCCGAGCATCACGATGCTCTGCTAGTAAGTATCGCGCGTTTCTCTGCAGATACAATGAAAATTTATTGCAGACTGTGGATAACTCCGACGCACGAAGTGGTCGGAGTCCGACCGAAGCGTCGGACTTCTCAAACAATGACGCGCACTTCTTGCTCAACATCAATCTTACATTCGTCTTTTATTTTTTGTGCAACCAAGTCTGCGAGCGCGCGCACATCACGAGCGGGCGTATTTCTCGCCGCAGCGATAACCAGCGGCTGCTTCTCATACAATCGGGCGCCGCCTACGGCAGTGCCTTTGAGCCCGAGCGCGTTATCCAAAAGCCACGCGAGCGAGAGTTTGACGCCCCCCGCTACGGCAAATTGCGGCATGCCGGCGTACTTGGAGGCCAACTGCCCTGCCTGCTCTACAGACACAACCGGATTGAGGAAAAACGACCCCGCTGTGCCCTCTACAGAGAGGTCGGGGAACTTGCCCGCCCGTATATCAAGCACTTTCGCCCGAATCTGCGCGATTGTGGCACTATCCATGCCGCCCAAGTCTTTGTACGAAGCTTGCGCGTGGCCGTCTTTTTTGAGCTGCAGCGCAACGCGCATTATCACGTAGCGCCTCGGCTCGCGTTTAAAAACGCTTGTGCGATACCCAAACCCGCACTCGGCGTTGGCAAAGCGCACCACCTCGCCGGTCTGCATATCAAGCGCCTCGAGCCACAGGAGCGTGTCTTTAATCTCTGTGCCGTATGCGCCGATGTTTTGCACGGGCGCCGCGCCGACCGTGCCGGGGATGCCGGAGAGATTTTCTATCCCCCACAAACCCGCCTCAATGGCGCGCGCAACCAATACATCCCAACTCTCACCCGCGCCGGCTATCAATGCCTCGCCCTCTTGCTCGACGCCCATCAGCTCTATTTTTATAACGAGTCCGTTAAATCCTGCGTCGTCAATAAGCACGTTGGAGCCGCCACCTAGCACAAAGGGCTTGAGATCCTTTTCCTTGGCAAAGGCAAGTGCCTCACGCAACTCATCCACAGTAGTAACCCGCACAAAGTAACGCGCCGGTCCGCCGATGCAAAAAGTGGTTATGGGTGCGATCGGTACATTCTCTTCCACTGTCATGCTCTATGTCTAGCATGTTACGCCCCGAGCGGGAAGCGGATGCGAGCTCCAAACATTGTCTTAAGATGTGAGTGCAGTCGCTCCCCGCTCGAGGAGCACCATTAAAGTATACGCCCAAATACGACGAACCCCGCCGAGGCGGGGGTCTTCGTTAAGACGGTGTTTGTTGAGCTACGCATATCCGTAGCACTCACCCCGTTAGTATATACCTCTTACTGGCCGGGCTTCAAGGCACCACTCTTAATCTGGCTGATGAGCTGCTCTATCTGCGCCGCCTGGCTGGGCGATATCTTTTCTATCTCTTTGAGAGTTGCGATGGTGCTGGCGGTGTCGCCTGAGACAAAGTACACCTGCGCCAGCCCGATTAGCTGGTTGGGGTCGGTCGGGTGTGCCTGTATGCGGAGCTTCCAGATAGCCTCGGCGCGCGCATATTGCTTGGTGTCCATGTACACCGAGAGGAGTTGGTCGTTGTCTACAATAGTCGAGCCAAATTTATCTATCAGGAGCTTGTCGGACTCGGCATTGTGGCCAGTGTAGTACCCGCCCGCGGCGTACATAATGCGCGCGTAGTCGTACTCGGGTGCCAGGTCAAATGCCTTCTTAAGGCTCGCGAACCCGGCCGTGGGGTCGCCCGCCTGTATCTCGACAAGCCCAAGCTGGATCAGTATCTGCTGTTTGTTAGGCGAGTCGGTCGCAGCAGCTTTAAAGTGCGCCAGTGCGTCTTGCAAGTCGCCGGCGCTCGCGAGGAAGCTGCCATAAAAGAGCTCCAAGCGCGCGTCACCGCTGCGCTGTGCCAGCAACGTCGTAAGTGCCCCGTCGGCAAGCAGGCGCACTTGCTGCGCGATATCCGGCGACGCACCCGTCTGGCCTATGCTGCTTGCGTACTGCGCGAGTTGCTCAGTCGCCTCTTGATACCCCGTAGGGTTTCCGGGCCACGCAGTGGTACCAAGGGCCCGTTTAAAGGAGGCAATGTTGTCGGCCGGATTGCGTGCGCCCGACTGCGTCTGCGTTTGTATCGCATCCACCAACTGTTGTGCGCGGGCAATCCCCGGTGCATTGAGTGCCCACGCGCCGCCAAGTATCACTACCGCAATAATAGGAGCCGCCACAGCGAGTCCGTGTGCGCCCATCGGCTTGGTAAGAAACATCTTGCCCGGCAGCTCACGTCGTGTGAGCGAGTGCGCAAATGCCAGCAACGCAAAGAAGTACACGCCCGCAATAAGGTTGTCAAAGACAAACAGGTTGTTAAACGCAAAAGCGGCCAACAGCCCAAACAACACCGCACGTTCCGGTACGGACAGCCCCTCCGCGCGGACAATAGCCCACGCTGCCAGGGCATAGAGCACAACGTAGAGCAACCCTGCAGGCAAGCCGCCGTTTATAAACCAGTCGATAAACTGGTTGTGAGCGCGGTCAAACCACTGCTCCTGGTCCCACATGTCGGCGTTGTAGTACTTGTTAAAGACGTAGTTAAAGTTTTCCTGCCCCCAGCCGGTCAGCGGTTTTTCCTGGAACCCTTTCCATGCCATCTGCCAGATCTCAAAGCGCGCTATGGTCGAGCGGTCGGTCAGCGATATATGCGAGAGGCGGTTTAAGGTCGAGCTGTGCTGCACAAACGACGTATCTTTAATAGCAAAGAAGCCGCCGACAACAATCACAATAGCCGCGAGCCCACCGATGCAGACACGGCGCAAGCCCTGCCACTCCTTGCCGCGGCTAAACAGCGCTACATAGGCCGCCGCCACAAACAGGCCCAACAATGTGCCCAATATTGCGCCGCGGGTCTCGGTAAAGTAGAGCCCCATTGCCTGCAAAACGAGCGCCAGGCCGTAGAGCACTTGCCACATAATGCTGTCGCGCTTGCGCAGCAGCATATAGAGCGTGATAAATATCATCATCAACAGGTACACGGCTAAGTAGGTTGCGTTGCCCAAGGTCGTGTCAGCGCGTGCGCCCGACTGGCTGGTGGGAGAAAACCCAAACAAGTGCGTCACCTGCAAAAACGCATACAAGCTCATGAGCACGCTGGCAAAGATAGACACGTTAAAAAAGCGCTCCCACAGCCGCTCGGCCGCAAGCATCGTGCCGGTTATGACAAACCAGACAAAGAGGTGAAAGAGTCCAATGTAGCCCTCCATGCGCTCAAAGTTGCTCCAAAAGCTCTTGATAGGGTCAACACTGGTTACAGTCGCAATGGCCATCCACGCCACAAACGCGAGCACGGCCCACATAAGCCACGAGCTGCGCGGGCGGTACTTGGGGTCGGCACAGGCCAAAATAACCCAGCACAGAAGCATCATCTCAACAACGATGCGAAAGACAAAGTTCTTGCCCGTGATGTACGGAAAGAACATATTCCCGAGCACAGCGACGCCCGGTGCGGGAGATACAAAAGCGATAAATGGGACTATAAAAATGCCGGCGAGTATCGCCCAGCGCAACCATGTGGTGTATGACATACGCGACAATACTACCACAGCTACCTTAGGGCATTCCACCCCCGCTTTAAAGGAACAATTTCTACTCCTATTCCTAAAAGTATCAAATCTGTATAACGACCGTTACAAGGTTTTGATATCCCCTAGAGCGAATAATGTTCCTTCAACTGTGAGTCACTTTCAATCCTCTCCACAATCATGTATAAAACCGACAAGCCTAAGCGTAGGTCTGCTTTAAGCAGTGCTACAAAATCTTCGCAATCATAAGGATAAAGCCACACGCTGTCTTGCAGCCGATAAAACCCCGCCGAGCGCATGACCGCCCGGAGACGGTCACGGATTCCGCGTCGCCGCTCCGGAATATCGAAAATTACAACCCTCCAGCGTTTGTCCCATTTTTTACGTTTTTGCAAATCTAATGCTGTTGTATGTTCGAGCAATGCAAGAGCTTTTTGTCCGGCAGTGGTTATGCGGGCGTATCTGCCACCTCTTTCGCTAACAAAAGTGACATACCCTTTCCTAACTAGGCCCGCGAGTGCATTTTTCGCCTGATATTTAAATTTGTAACTGTTGCGTTTACCTCCTAAAAGCCCAAGCGCCCGAGGCGCAGGAGTGCCGCCAATGAGCATAATGCCACCCACAATTACAGCAGAGAGAAGCGCCTTTTGTACTTGACCCATCTGTCGCGCACGTCTGCTTTCTCTCTCCAAATTGCCCATATCAAAACTATATCACGACCGTTATAACATTTTGATATGTCTCAATATCTCGCCACACACTTAGGGGGCGTATGTAAAAGGGATAGTGTAGAGGATAAGGTCGGGCTTTTGTGCCACGCCGTTGGTGTCCAGACCGGTGGTTATATAGGAGCGGAAGTCGGGCAAAAGATTGGCGTTGTATTGTGCGCCGATATTTGTGTTGTACTCGGTAAGCACTACGGTATAGATATCTCCTGGGGCCGCCTCGGAAAAGTCGTAGCCATGGTCGGTGTATATTTTGCCCGAGCCATTGGAACCGACCTCGGCTACAACGGTCGAGTTGCCGAGCGGACCCTTAAGCAAGTAGGCGCGCAGAATCCAAAACGGATCGGAGAATCCACCAAGATAATTGCAAAAGTTGCTCGACGGATGATAACTCGTAGTGGCACTATCGGTAAGGATGGTCGTGTCACCATTGCAATAAAACCCGGTAACGGGCCAGTGTGTCGTTATGTATGTGTCGTCTATCGGAGGATTTATAACAGGAGCGGGGACATCCACAGGTGCGACAACATCCGCAGCTGGTGGCGCGTAACTCGCTCCCCCGCCGGGGCTAAAGCCGGGCGCTGGTCCAACAGGTACAGTCGGCTGTGTGGGCGGCGCGGGTTGAGGTGGTTGTGGTTGCGGTGCATCGGGCGCAAGTGCCAGCACTACCGCACTGCCCTGCAATAAATGTTGAACAGTCTCGCCATCAACTTTTTGGTTGGGACCGGCATATAACCGGTTGACGATATCGTAGTTGGTTTGTTGATACCCCGGCTCGGTGGAGTGGGCCAAACCACTGATACCATTCAGCGTCACACTTATGTCGGCGAGGACTTTATTGCCCGCGTCGAGGGCGGCGCCCGCCGCCGCGACTGCTCCTGCATAGCCCACGATCGCTGCAGTTTTAATACCGGCGGCGGCCGGGTCTGCAAGGGCAAAAAATGATTGCTGTGTTATGTATCCCAGCCCCTGCAGTGGCGGCGTAAAGCAGTCGCCGGTGTCGGACGCGAGAGACGGTTTGAGGCCAGCAATCAGATGCCCCATATCCCCAATCACCCGTGCCGGAGCACCAGCAAGATATGCGTCGCTCAAGCTATGCCCCGGCCAGTCTTGGTGGATGGTGTCCACCGAGGCCGAAATATCAACGTTACGCGGCAAAAGTGGAATCCCGATCCTTTGCTCTACAAAATCAAGCAGCGTATCGCTTGTGGAGTTGAGATAGTTGCTACCATCGCGCAGTTCGTACGTCGGACCGCCGACGTTAAATACAGCAAGAGCATCTTTTGGCTCGCCGTGCGCAAGCAAGTAGTCAAGCATCTCGTTGGTATAAAAAGCGCCCTGCGAATGCCGGTACAGCTTTTGCATGGGATACCCGCTCCAACTTCACTCCCCCTGGCACCGATACGGAATTCCTTTATTTATACGAAGTAGATCCATTTGACCCTCTTCCTCCGTCAATATCGAACGTCTCTATACTTTCTAACAACTCTTCGACTACGCTTGCTAAGGTCGACGATAGTGTAACTCTCAACTTTGACGCCGACGAGGCACTCCAGACTCCCGCAGTCACTATTGGCGGCCACACTGCATCAGTCGCTACGACAACAGGCAACGGCTTTACCGCGTCGACCACTATGCAGGTCGGGGACACCGAGGGAACAATCGCATTTTCTATCGCATACAGCGACTTGGCCGGCAATGCTGGGTTTACTACCTCTACTACTACGGATAATTCGAGCGTGACTTTTTATGTCGAGCTGCCCCCCCTTGCCATACCTCCTGCACCCACTGCCGCCACAAGCGGCGGCGGTAGCCAGCCGGTCGGCTCCTCTCCCACGGCCCCCGGCTTCCAGACCCAAAATGATGCAATTCCTGCTGTCTCAATTGACCAAGCACAAAAAACGGTAATCCCGACCCCTCCACCCGCTCCGGAGTCTGCGGCAGTAAAACCAGCCGCGGGCACAGCGGTACATACAGTGCAAAAAATATCTAGGACCGTCGCGGACAAAATGCCGATTGTAGTATCTCAAGTTTACGAACAGGAAAATGTCGCCGCGGTAGCACAAAGCGGGTTTGAAATGCCCTGGTGGATCTGGTTTGTCTTTGCTGGCCTTATAACAATTGTCTCGGGCATGCTTATTTGGCGCTGGACTATCTACCCCGCGCGATAACAAAAAATCCCCACGTTACCTCGCGGGGACTACCATTCCTTCAACACTTGTTTTATGAGCGGGATACCGGTCAACCTTTTACGTCGTTTGGCCCGCTTACGTTTGACGACGCGACGTTTCCTTGCCATAGAGGGCTCCCTTCGCTGTTGACGATACTACTACTCCCCATGCGCTTATGCAATAAAAAAACCGCACCAGTTGGTGCGATTTATTGAACTGCAATCGGACTTTTTCCCACTTCAATTTTGTAGAGTTCGTGGGTAAAAAGATGCCGACGCGCGATAGTGCCCAAGGCATCAAGCGACTTGCCCACATCCCCGGACACAAATGCATCCTCGTTGAGAGCCTTGCGGGCCAACTTCCCTCCTTCTGAAAAGAAACAGAAGTAGAAGGGATTTTGGGCAACCGGCCCCGGGAGAGCATCGAGCGGAAGTTGCATTTCCTCGGCGAGAGCATGTTGCCATTGCTCGAGCCGCGGCATGCCGACGTGTTTTTCCAGATGGGAGGTAGTTTCTTTACCAATTCGCTCCCATGACCAGTCAACTTCCGGCACGGAGACAAGTGCGGTACCCAGCGCCTCTGCCGACGGCACCTTAGCCAGAAAGTTGGCCAGCCTCTGCAAACGCACGGTGTCTTGGCAATACTGCGCATTTGCCGCCTGGTCGAGGTACTCCATCTTCCCCACCGTGCCGTGTTCGCGATGGACGATCTCGGCACTGCCGGGGTCGCCATTTTTAACGGCCTTCATGGCGAGCAAAGTCCGGTCTCGCGGGCCGCTGCCCAACTTTGCCACCACGGCCTCCATATCACGCGGACCGCGCGCCACATGGTTAAGCACGCTTCGGTCAAAGAAGGACTCGGCTAGATCATCGTTTTCGCCCTCGTAGAGCCCGAAGTTGTGGGCGATGGTGCCCATATCGGTCCCCTTGTAGGGCGCCAGGATAGACGTCCACATCATGGTCGGGTTGATGCGGTTGTTGAGCCCAAGCGTCGAGAGGTCGGTGCTCCGGTCAGAAAACGGTACCGCAAGAATTTGCTCCGTACGGAGTGTCATCCCGCGGTCCATAATCTTTTTGCAACCCTCCTCGATCAAGTCCCCCGGCATATGCCGGAAGAGCACGTGGTCTCGGAGAAAGTCATTGCCCGACTCGATAGCAAGCGATATGCCGGAGCATCCGGCCTCCGCAAACAAATCGAGGCGTTGGTCGCCGACCTTGTGTCGCGTCAGCTCAAGCCTTATCTGGACGTGGAACGGCACATCAACTTCCTGCGGCCAACGACTAGCAAAGTCGTCCAACCACTTCCTGTCGTATCCCCAGATATCGTCCTGGAAGTAAAACATGCGGGTCGGCCATCGCTCGCACACCGCTCGTGCCTCGGCGATAACGTCATCCACCGACCGCATAGTGAGCTTGAACCCTCCGTGCATGTCGTTGAATGTCGGCGCATAGCAATAGGTGCAGGTAAATGGGCACCCCACCGAAGAGAAGATACTCTTGATGGGACTTG
>JAZKAA010000014.1:0-1792 GCA_040389385.1 Patescibacteria group bacterium
GGTGGAAACGTGTTCATGGAAGAGAACGTCTTCGGCGTTTCCAGCCCGAGCAACTGGCGCAACGGGTACCCGCTGCACTACACCGGCCCGAATCGCTTCTTCGTCCGCACGATTGCAACTGAAACGCTTCAGATGAAGGCATGGAGCGACGACGGCAGCGCGGCGCATCCCACCAACGGATCGCGCAGCGGCACGGTTCTGGTAGTCAACGAAGCCCGAATCAGCAGCTATTTCGAGACGCCCGGAACAATCGCCCTCGACGGCTTGGCCTACAACCAGGGCGACGTGGTCTTCTCAATCTCGGATAAGCGCCAGCTACAAGACTTTGACATCAAAGTGCGTTTTGACACCGCTGCACATCCGGAGTTGCGCCAAGGCATGTCCGCCAAGCTCTCGATCTACAAACAATAATGAAAGGAACCAGCCGTTGGCTTATATTGGCGACGGTGATGGTGGGGACGTTTTTGGGCAGGCTCGACCAAACGATAGTCAACCTGGCGCTCCCGACCATCATCAGTGACTTTTCTATCACCGTCGATGCGGCGGGATGGATAGCCACGGCCTATATTTTGGCCAACGCAGTGTTTGTCCCCGTATGGGGCAAGCTCGGCGACACTATCGGGCGTAAAAAAGTTTATATAACGGGCTTCTTGATTTTTATCGTGGGCTCGGCGTTGGCCGGCTTTGCGTGGAACCTCAGCTCCATGCTCGTCTTCCGCGTTATACAGGCCATCGCCGGCTCGGCCGACTACCCTACCGCGATGGCCATCATTGCATTTACGTTTAAAGACGGGCGTGAGCGCGCGCAGGCACTCGGCATCTGGTCGTCGGTGTTTGCCGCATCGGCGGTGGTGGGGCCGCTCATCGGCGGCCCCTTAATCGACCTCTTTGGTTGGCGCTCCGTATTCCTCATCAACATCCCTATCGGCATCATTGGGCTCTTGATGGCGCTCGCGTATGTACCGGAGTCTAAGACCGAGTACGACAAACCGCCCAAGTTTGACTGGTGGGGCGCGTTTGCGCTCGGCGGCGCGCTGTCGGCATTGGTGCTGGTGCTCGACAAGGGCACCGACTGGGGATGGATGTCGCCAGCGGCACTTATCGCGTATGCGAGCATAGTCGTGTTTGGCCTGATTTTTTACTTTATAGAAAAGCGTCACCCCGAGCCTATTGTCGACCTCAAATTCTTTTCTAACTCAATGTTTGTCGGTATGCTCGGCAATAACTTTATCGTGTTTATGGGGCTGATGGGCAGCGTGTTTTTGGTGCCGATATTTGCACAGACCTTTTTGGGCTACACCGCCACGCAGACCGGGTACCTATTTATGCCGATGGCATTTGCGCTCATGCTCGCCTCGCCCTTGGGCGGCGCACTAACCGGGCGCATACAGTCGCGCTATGTTATTGCAGCATCCACGTTTGTGGCGGCGTTTGGTGTGTATCTATTTTCTGTCATGCTCGACCCGCGCGGCGGGGCGCTCACTATTATTATCCCGATGTTTATCATGGCCTTTGGACTTGGCTTTGGCATGGCACAGCGCACCGGCGCCATTGCGGCAATTGTCCCCTCCAACGAGATGGGTGTGGCATCATCTATCCTTGCCTTGGTGCGTAACATATCGGGCGCATTTGGTATTGCGCTGTTTGGCAGCCTCTTAGCCTGGTCGACCAAAAACAATGTGCTCGCTATAGCACACAACAGCACACTCAACGTACACACACCGCAGGCAATGCAGCAGTTTATCGCACTGATCGAGCTCAAGGCGCAGGTGGCCTCGTACAACTTTATATT
>JAZKAA010000014.1:1810-16989 GCA_040389385.1 Patescibacteria group bacterium
GTCGGCGCGCTAATCTTGTTTGTGGGCGCTATTGCCTCCTTCTGGCTCAAGGTGCCGGACAAAAAACTTGATGAGCCAATTATGGTCGAGGCCTAGATGCCCGCAGCCCTGATAACCAAGTAGAGCACCAATGCTCCAAGCACGGTCATAACTGTTGTCAAAAACGTCGGATGGCTGTGATGGCTCTCGGGAATAAGGTCACTCGCACCGATGTAGAGAAAAAAGCCAGCAAACAGCGCAAGCAAAAGCCCGAGTGTTGTCTCCTGTACATGTATAAGCAGCGTTACTGCAACGCCTACTACCGGTGCAAGCGCATCGACAAACAGCCACTGCATTGCCTTGCGGCGAGTACCGCCATTTTTGGTAATCATATTGATCGTGTTGATCCCGTCACTAAAGTCGTGCGCTAGCACCGCAGCCGCAACGACAAGGCCGACTGTGGTAGAGACCTGAAACGCAAACCCAATGCCCACCCCATCCAGAAAACTATGGAATGAAAGCGTGCTTGCTCCGGCCGCGCCACGTTGTGGGTGACGTATCTCCTCGTCAGAGTGTCCATGCATAAAGAACAGCCTGTCGAGCGTCAGGTAGATAAGAAAACCGAGCGCCACAACGGCAACAACCGTCGAGAGTTCGTGCGTTTGCCCGCCCAACTCCAGCGCCTCGGGCAAGAGGTCAAAAAATGCTACACCTATTACCGCGCCGGCACTAAACCCGAGTATCAAGTGCAACCGGTCGCGCAACCGCAGCGCAAACAACCCGCCCAACATAGTGGCTGTAAATGCTGCTGCTGCAAGAAAAAATAAAATCATATAGTCAGCAGGCGGCACACTGTCTGATAAATCCGCAATCCGTGCACACTAAGTGGTGGTGGTGCGGGCGCCCAGCGTACTCGTAGTGTGATGTACGTTTAACCCCTATCCCACTGCGCACCAGGCCCGCTAAAGCAAGTGCATCGAGAGCACGATAGAGCGTCACTACATTAAGCTCTGGCAACTTATTTGATATTTCGTCGACAGTCAGAGGTCGATGTGCAGACTCCAACACCTCTAACAATGCAAGCCGCCCCGGCGTGGCACGCGAGCCAGCCGCGCGCAGCTCTGCTTTGCAGTCGTGTTTTGTACCCATAGACCCAGTATACACAAACGCAACTAATTTGCAAGTACTTTAACGGTGATGGTGCGTTGAGGTGCCCTCCCCCGCCCCGCCATGGAGCAGATAGACCGCAACAGCGGTGGTTATAGGCACCGCCAAGATAAGGCCGATTGAACCTATTGTTATTCGGATTATTTCTGTGGCAAATAGCTCCGAGTTAAGTGTGACCCAAATGCTCTGTGTTGACGAGACTTTAAACAAAAGCAGTAGCGGAAGCGACGCGCCCACATACGCTATCGCCAAAATATTTACCAGCGCACCGATATGCTCGCGGCCTATGCGCATGCCACGGACAAACAGCTCGCGTCTAGTCCAATGTATGGCGGCGCGTGCCAATTCATCTACCGCCACCGCCTGCCCTATCGCAGCGTCGTAGAGTACGCCAAGCAGACCTATCATCAAGCTGCCCAAAAGCAGCCCGACAAAATCTATCGAGCCCTGCGTGTCAAAGTTGAGATACGTTGACTCCTCGGTCGTGTAGCCAGAAAAGCGCCCCAGGTGGACCGCCAGATATGCGAGCGTGCCCACCACGGCGATAGTGAGGAGCATACCAAGTACCGCGGCGCTGGTGGCACGATTGACACCATGTGTAAGGTACGAGCCCGCAATAACAATGAGCGCCGAGACACCGCCTGCAATTAACAACGGTGGATACCCTGCCAAAATGCCGGGCAACAGCAAGTAGATGATAAAAAAGAGCCCCGCTATAAGCGCCAATAACCCGCGCACGCCCTGTTTTCCTCCAACAAGCAGTAGCGACAGTAAAAATAATCCGACAAAAAACTCCACCACCGGCAGACGATACGGCTCGCCTACCGACCAAAAGTCGGTGCCGTCCAGCGCACTGGTCTGGTGCCGAGCATAAAACACATCGCCCACCTTTAGTGTGAGGTAGTCGTTATCAAACTCGACTGTTTTGCCCGCATCGCTACCCTCTAAAATCTGCGCGCGAATAGTTTGGTAGGTCTGCGGTATGGTGGTGCCGGGGAGCGTGGTTATGGTTGAGCTTCCGGCATTGGTCACCTGCGCCTTAACAATAGTGACCGTATCGGGTACGGGTGTCTGTGCCTGAGCGAAAAAAGGTGCAAAGAGAAAAATTGAGACAAAAAGAAGTTTCATTTGCAAAACTCTACAAACGCGACCACGGCCCTATCAAGCGCCTGCTTGGTGGGCTCGTCTGTTAAGCGCATCTGCGCATCAAACTTTTGTGTATTGTTAGAGAGATAAAACTCCGGCTGCCCAAGCACCCGGCACCCAAAGTATAGCAATGTGCGCTTGATATCAAACTGCGCCAAGTTGGCACCGCGCTCGCCGCTTGAGCTGCCGAACACGTAGGCCTTTTTGCCCGGCCAGTTAAACGGCTTGCGGCTGGTCCAGTCGAGCATATTTTTGAGCCCGCCGGGGACGGAGCGGTTGTACTCGGGTGTAACAATCACGAGCGCGTCGGCATCGGCTATCTTTTGCTTGAGCTCCGCCACCGCCGCAGGGGCGCTGCCCTCGGTGTCCTCGTTAAAGAGAGGAAAATCGCCAAAGTGTCCCTCCTCTATTGTCCAGTCTTTGGGCAAGCGCGCCACAAACTCGTTGTACAGCGCGCGGTTGTATGAGCCCTTGCGCAAACTGCCGACAAAGCCGAGGACTTTCATGGCAGCCACTATAGCACGGGCTCTCTGCCCCGCTTACCAAAGAAGTACCCCTCGAGCGTGTAGCGGTCGTAGCCGTGGAGGAACATCGTTATATTGAGCCCAACCAATACGAGGTGCGGCCACACCGCCTCGCCAAAGTAAATAAGGGAAAGAAACAGCCAAAAGAGAAAAAAGAGCGCCGTCCAGCGGACCTCAATGCCAAGGATGAAGAAGAGTCCAATCAAAGACTCTATGATAAACGCACCGAGCACAATAAACAGCGGGTCAAAGTGGAAGTAGTTGGTCAAATGATAGTCGCGGATAGTATCGAGCGCCAAGTCGCTGTGCAAAAACTTGGCATAAAACGCGGCAAACATCACTGCAACGCCAAACGCGACACGTGCGATAAGGAATGCATACGGCTCCATACGTCTGGAAAGCCGGGCAAAGTAGTGCCGGCCTATGTCATGCGCCCGCGTGTGTAGACCATGGCTATACCCGCCGAGTATCGCAAGCACCAACATCTCGCCGAGGTAGTTGGTATAGGTCAGCATATAGATGCCGTAATGCGCCACAGCCAGCCCAAACACCGCGACCGCCACCAGCGCAGCAACGCGGGTGTAATACCCCACCAACACCAGCGTGCCGAGTGCATAAAATAATCCGGTGAGTACCGGCGCGTATGCCCCGGCAAATTGTGCAAACGGCAGCTCGGGCCCAAAGAGCCCCTGATAAAATGCGCAGGCAATAAGGCAGACGCCCAGCGTCAGCCGCGCCGAGAGCGGCGCGTATTTTTTAAGCCGGCGTAGTGTAGGATCAAACCGCTTCTCAAATGTGTGAAAGATGGACGCGGCAAAGACAGTACTTACCGTAAGCACTGCAATAAAACCCCAAAACAAAAACTGCATCTCGTTCCCCGCGATTGCCCCAAAGGGGTTGGGCGAGGGTGCCATAGTGTCTATCGCAATAACATTGCGCCCAAGCACATAGACCTCGTGCGCCGAAGCAATGAGCGGTGCACACAATGAGGCAACAATAAAGAAAAACCTCTTCATTACATGTTAGTATAGCGCGCGAAAACTCCCCCGCTTATAGCGGGGGAGTTTTGCGTAACCATGTG
Source organism: Patescibacteria group bacterium (assembly GCA_040389385.1). Taxonomy (GTDB): domain Bacteria; phylum Patescibacteriota; class Minisyncoccia; order Phycocordibacterales; family SBAW01; genus GWA1-54-10. The sequence goes on from JAZKAA010000014.1 coordinate 5,708, forward strand.
GTTACCGGTTAATGCACGTTTGCACCTACCGCAAAGCTAAACAGCGTGCGGAAGATGCTTACCAGGTCCGTGCGCGCCTGCTTGAGGAAGTCGCGTGCGCTGGTGAGGTCGGCACGGGCCGCATCAATGATAGATGCGCTGGTAGTCGCACTGGTGCTGGCGTTGATAGTGCCAGCAGCAGTTATCGCCGCAGTGGCACTAGTCTTGCCGCTTGCAACAGCGGTGTTGAAGTCGGCAAGCTTGGCCGTTACAGTCGCGGTGTCGTTACCCGCAGCAGTTGCCGAGGCAATGCGCGTCTGCAAGTCGGTCGCAAACGACGCAAAGAAGTCGGCCGTCTTTTGGAGTCGCGTTCCTATCCGAGTGATAGACGTGGTCGCACCAACAGTGGTGGAGGCGTTGATGCCCGCACCCGCTATCTTGTGCTCGCCACGGTCGTTGTCAGTGTCGTTATCGCCGCGGTTTCTGTCCGCAACGATTGCATTTTGGGCATTAGCGTTCACGTTAGCCGTGCCGTTGCCCTCTACTTGAGTCTTGTCCCCATCACGGCCGACGCCAAAGGCCCCGCCGAGATTAAGGTCCAACCCCAGCCCGTTGGCCGAGGCTGCCGCAGGCAAAAGCAGCGTTGCTACTCCGAAGCCTGCAAGCAGTTTTTTCAGTGTGTTCGTAGTCATAAGTTAAGTTTTAATGAATAAGATATCCTCTACGGATACACGGCCCGTAGCCGTGCCCTGTATATGACGGGGTAGGTGGATGTATCTTTCATACTGTTGCGCTCCCCCCATAAGTTGGTTACTGTCTTACCAGAGTTCGTCCACTTCCGGACGGGTTTGTTGTTTCCAATACGGAGCAATCTGATGGAGCTTCCGAAATTCGTCATCACCGACTTGCGCTCCCAACTGACAAAAAATATCGAGCGCGAGTTCCGCGAGGAAGGGTACCGGAGCGCCATTCTGGATCCTTCAAAGACCAAAGACTGGTTGCGCTCGAGCAACAAGACTGATGCAATCATTCTCTCGGGCGGCGATTGGAGTGTCTATGCAAAAGGCTCTCCACAGCCGCCCAAAGAGGTCTGGACTGCAAAGCGGCCCGACGGGTCTCTCCTGCCCAAGCTTGGCATTTGCTATGGCCACCATGTGCTGGCGTGGAAACACGGCGGCAGTGTGGAGGCCCGCAATGCGGAGTACGGCAAGACTATCATCGAACTTGTTGAACCGGACTTTCCCCTTTTCCGGGGTACGGAGCCGGAGCAGCAAGTGTGGATGAACCACGGCGACTCGGTCACGAAACTGCCTGAGGGTTGGCGCATACTGGCCCGTACGCGGGCAACCGGCAACATTGCCGCCTTTTGCGATCCTACGGGGACGCAGATCGGCGTACAGTGGCACCCGGAATCCACTCACAGTGTGAACGGGCGCCGGATGCTGGCTAACTTTGCGGCCGAGTTTGGCCACAGCAAGGACTGGAACCCGGGCTCAATGGTGTCCAGTATCCGTGATGAACTGCGTGAGCGCTTTCCCAGCGGGAACGCGATTATGCCGTTTAGCGGCGGGGTCGACTCGTCGTTCGTGGCCTATCTGGCGGCCGGTGTGCTCGGGCTTCGGCTCTTTGGTATGACCATCGACGCCGATAACCTCCGCCGCTACGACTTGGGGGATGCTAAAAAACATGCACACATCACAGGTCTCCAACATGTGGTAATCAACGCTCATGACAAGGTCGGCCTCTTCGCCTGCACTACAGATGCCGAGACCAAGCGCAAGGCGATCTTCCGTAACCAGATCTACGTACCTCCTATCGTCAGGTTGAAAGATGAGAAGGATGCACGTTTCTGGCTACAGGGGACGCTTGCGCCCGACCTCATCGAGTCGGGCGAAACTGGCGGCGCGGTGATTAAATCTCATCACAACACCGGTATCAACCTTGGCATCCCTGAATACTCTCCCCTGAAAGACCTCTTCAAGTACGAGGTGAGAGCGCTTGCCAAAGCCGAAGGCTTGCCGGAGAGCATCTGGAACAGGATGCCCTTTCCCGGTCCGGGTCTGTTCCTGCGGGTGGTTGGAATACCAGTCACTCACGAACTCCTGGAATGCGTGCGTGACTCAAACGATATCGTCGAAGCCATCCTGCGGCGCACGCCGGAGGTATGGGACGAGATATCGCAACTAGTGGTAGCTTACCTGGGCACTCCGATGGTGGGACAAAAAGGCGAGGGCCGTGTGTATCGCGGCTCTATCGGCGTCCGTGCGGTCAAGACTATCGACTACATGACCGCCGAGGGCATCTACTTCCCCAAGGATGTGTGGAAGGAGATCGAGCGCGAGCTCACCAAGCATCCGTTGGTCGTGCATGCGGCGCCGTACTCAACGGACAAGCCGCCGGCGACGACCGAGTTCGAGTAATCCGCACACTGTGTGCGGGTTTTTTATTTACAAAAATTTAGAGGTCGTCGGGCTCGACAAGGCCTAAGCGCACTAGGCGCGAGTGAATGGCTCCGCGCTGGCGGCCAAATTCTTTTACCAGCTCGGAGACTTTTTTGCTCTCGCGAAACAGCTCCGTCAGGCGCGCGTCGTCCTCTTTGCTCCACGGGCGGTAGGCATTAGGGTGCTTTTCACGCATCTTTGCCAATCTATCGCCGGGCTCAGCTTTCTTTTCTAACTTCTCCCCCACTTTGGGCTCATGGCCGCCTGACATTTTTATAAAATTATTTTGCAAAGTGGCGCGCTCTTCTGCGGGCATGCGCGCAAACGCCGCCGCTGCGGCGTCAGACGCACTGCGGAAGTCGCGGTCCTTCTCGAGTATCTCGGGGTGTACCTCGAGCGCGCGGCGATTAAACCCGGCCAAGTACAAGCCCGCAAGCGTCCGCACGCGCGAGAGTGCGACGTAGCCTTGTCCATACTCAAATGCCTGACTCAAGTCCATATGTGCGCTGTCCAAGCTCATACCCTGACTTTTGTGCACGGTGATAGCCCACGCCAGCCGCAGCGGCACTTGCACCAGCTTGGCCAGCACACGCTTACCGTCCTCGACGCGCCACTCGACGGGGTCGGCCTCTATCAACGCTCCCTCACGGGTGCGCACTACCGGATATCCGCCGTCGGAGAACTTTTCTACCGTGCCCAGCGTGCCATTGACATACCCCGCATCAAAGTTGTTGCGGGTAAACATCACCGCCGCGCCGCGCTTGATAACCAGTGTCTCGGGCGATAAGCAGCCGCGCACAAGGCCCTCCACGAGGGCCTTGGCGCCGCTCGTCTGCATCTGGTAGGTTTTGCCCTCTGCGCCAATGCGGCCAAGCTCCTCGGTGTTGATGCGGTCGACGTTTTCGTTATGCGGGTAGAGGCGCGTGGACAATCCCTTGGGTTCTTGTTTGCGGGCCTGCAAAATCTCGATATGCGCCTCGTCTATCTCGCCCGCGCGCAGCGCGCTTAACAACTGCAAAAACACGTCGTCCTCTTGCCGGTGCTGCTCGGAGATGTAGCATACAAGCGGGTTAGCCCTATCCCAACTCTCGCTGTTAAAGGCAAATGTTGATACAGAGTCTTTGCTTATGGGCGGCAGCTGAAAAAAGTCACCGACAAACACCACCTGCATCCCGCCAAACGGCCGCACCGACTGCTTGATAGTGCGCACGGCTTGGTCAACGAGCGTTAAAAGCTGCGCATGCAGCATCGATATCTCATCGATGATAAGTACGTTGCAGTTGCGCACGCGGCGCACCAAGGGCTCGCGCTCGAGCAGGGCCTCGAGCTCGTACTCGCTCATGCTGCCGCGGATACCTATCCCGCTCCATGCGTGTATGGTCATCCCGCCGATGTGCGTGGCGGCAATACCGGTTGATGCCGTGATAGCGGGCTCGATACCGCGCTCGCGCAGCCACGCCACATAGCTGTTGACGGTGTATGTCTTGCCCGCGCCCGGCTCGCCGGTCAAAAAGACGTTGGCCCCGGTTTTTAGAATAGTAAGTGCGTCTTCTTGGGTCATTTTTCTCCGGGCCCAAAATCGAGGCACACACTATTCAGGCAGTATCTCTTGCCCGTCTTGGTCGGACCGTCCTCAAAGATGTGACCTAAGTGCGAGCCGCACTGCGCACACACCACCTCGATCCTGTTCATCCCGTGGGTTACATCGTCGACAAACTTGACCGCGCCAGGTAGCGCCTCGTCAAAGCTCGGCCAGCCGGAGCCCGAGTCAAACTTGGCGTCGCTCGCAAACAAGGGGTTGCCGCACGCAGCGCACTTGTACATGCCGTCGCGCGTTTCGTGCAGCAACTTGCCGCTAAAGGGGGCCTCGGTCCCCTTCTGTCTCAAAATCGCGTACTGCTCGGGCGTCAACTTTGCTTTAAACTCTGCTTCGCTGTTTGGCATTGTATTTTGTTATCGCTACTAAGTTATCTCCACTCTTGCTCAGGAATCACGTCTTGCATCTCCGCGACGTTGGCTGGGATAACGCACAACACCCTCCCCGCTATTTTAAAGTCCTCGTTAAGTATGATCGGCTTGTACTTAGGGTCTTTGCTCTCGGGATACAGCACGACCATGCCGTCCTTCTTTTCGTACCGTTTGACCGTAACCATGTCGCCGATAATTGCCGCAACTCTATCGCCGTTTTTAACCCGGTCGGTAAACTGCACCAATATATAGTCGCCGCTCTGTATGCCGGCGTCTACCATGCTGTCGCCCACCGCGCGCACCGCAACTATCTCACCGTGCTCGTCTTGGATTTTTTTGTCCACCTGCAAAAACTCGTCACTCTTTTCTGAGGCAAAGACAGAGAGGTCGTCGCAGCCCACGTTGGCCACCACCGGCACGCTCACAAGCGTGGCCGTGGCATCGTTGGCCCCCACCGCGCGCAACTCGATGTTGCGGTGGCTGTGGCGGCGGCGCATCACAAACCCTTTGCGCTCCAATATCTCGAGGTACTGGGTAACCGTGCGCAGCGACTTAAAGCCGAGGTTGGTCCGCAGCTCCTCGAGCGTAGGCGGCTCGCCCTTGGCCTTGATATAAAGGCTAATGTTGTCCAAAACCCTCTTTTGCTTGGCAGTGAGTGTGTATTGCATCCAACCAGTATAGCACAAGTTACGTGCTGTAAATACACAACTTACACAACTTGTGGATAACTAGTGAGAGTGGTGACCGTCGTGGGAGGAAAACAGCTGCTTCCAGTGCAATTTAGCCACCCCAAAGAGGTAGATAATCTCGAGGATGCCGAGCGTGTTGACCACCAACATAATGACAAACCACCACGGCTCGCCGCGGCGCGCGCTGTGCCAGAGGGCAAGCCCCTTCCACACCACGCTCCAGAGCACAATAAGCACAATCAGCGGCCCCAAAAATGCAAACGCAAATATCGCCCAGTCCGGTGCCCCGCTAGCAAACATCCCGTGCCCCCATGCCCCCTCCCCGCTCCATTGTTGTCCGTACATAAATATAGTTAAAAGTTAGTTGTAACCCCGCTGTAGAGTATACACCTTAGCCCGCGTTGAGCATCCAGATGGTGTAGTTGAGATACGTCGCAAACGCCACCCACAGTATGTACGGCACCAAGAGGTACGCCGCTGTTTTGGAGATGTGATAAAAGCGCACCATCGTCCACGCGATAGCCAACAAGAGTGCCGCTATCTCAATGAGCGCCAGCTTTGGGTCCTGCAGGCCAAAAAAGAGCGTCGCCCACAGGGCATTGAGCGCCAACTGGAGACCAAACACCAACAGCGCGAGCCTGCGGCTGGCATGCGACTGCCGCCACCACACCAAAAAGCCGGCCACACCCATCAGCGCAAAGAGCGCCGTCCACACGGGGCCAAATATCTGGAACGGCGGCGAGAGCACCGGCAGGACAAGCGTCGTGTACCATCCTTGGACCGCCGGCACGGTAAACGCCGAGCCTACAACGCCCGCAAACTCGGCAAGCGCAATAAAAAACCCGAGCGCAATCCACTCGCGCGGACCCATCTTACTTATCTGCATAGCTCGCACCCTGCGCATAGCTACAGTGTACCGCGATTATTTGTTACGGTTTGACGACGTACCAGACGCCACCCACGCCCTGCCCTGTTGTGTCGCCCGATGTGTGATCGTTGACGTAGAAGTAGAGCGGCATGCCGTTGTAGGTAACTTGCGCGGTGCCGTCGGCGCGCACTATCGTATCTGCTTTGCCGGTAACGCCGGCTTGCAGCTGATTGACGTTGTCCTCGGGGCCCGCAATGTATGGAGGCCAGTTGACCGCACATTGCCCGGTGCAGTTGGAGTGGCCCGCAGTGTCTTTGCTGTAGGTGTAGAGCGTCATGCCATTGTAGGCAACGAGGTACTTGCCCAACGTAGCGTTGCTGTCGGTACCAAGCGCCAAGTTGGCGCCGATAATAGAGCCCTCGGCGCCGTCGGCGCCCGGCTGTTGTACGGTACCCGTAAGATCGCCGCCCGTGTTGCCCTGGTTAGGCGAGCCGTTCAGGCCCGCCTGGCCTGCCGGCGCGGCTGGCGGGTTTTGCGTGTAGTACCAATAAAATCCGCCCAAGATTACGACGACCGCTACCACCACCGCAACTACTGTAGATGTTTTCATGCTTGAAATAAAAATAAATAATTTACGCCTGAATGTCCGGAACCGCAGGCACAGCATCGCGGCGCTCTACTACTATAGTGCACTTGGTGACAAGTGCCGCAATAGCACCCACCGCCGCGAGCATCGGTGCCACTATCGCGCCCACCGCCCCGACAGTAAGCGGAAACTCCATCATCGTGCTGCCGTCCTCGCGTTTGATAATAATTCTGCGTGCATTGCCCTCGGCAATAATCTTTTTGACCGCGCCTATAACATCGTCTCCACTGACCTTAAATTCTTCTGTACTCATCGGGCTAGTATAGCAAATTGGGTTTAGCGGATGCCGGTGTCGCAAGATACGACAATGTCGGTATAGCCGGAGGGCTGCACCGTGGCGGGCGTCTGCGCGCAGCGCGGCAACATGCCCTCGCCTGCGCCGACTACGTAGTTGCCCGGCGGCAGCGAGAACTCAAACGTGCCGTCAGCAGCACTTTTGGTAATTGCATATGGGTTGACCGGATTGCCGGCGCGAAACACCGCCACCGTAGTGGAGAGCGGCTTGTCGGCGCATGCAGGGTCGGGCGGGGTGCGCTCGACGGGACAGGTCGGTCCCGCCATGACGCTGCCACGGATGCCCGAGTGATACGGCGCCACTGTGGCCACGCCTCCGGCGGGCGGGGTAGTTACGGAAGTATCAGAAAACGAAGGCGCCCGCTGCTGCGGCGAGGCCGTGCGCAGATACCACGTCTCGGCACCCACAAGCGCGAGCGCCAGCCCTATTAAGAGCAGCGGGACTATAGTAAACCCTTTCATGCTTGTCTCCTTCATACCCGTGCGGAGACGCTTTCAGCATATCTTTACTTTCAACAACAAGCGAGGCGTGATTGTAGACCTAAGAGACCGCCCCGACGAGTGACTGCGCAAAGTGCAGTATCAGCTGCAGGATAGAGATAAAAAAGTTAATAATGAGCGTGAGGAACGAGAGCAGAAAGCCCAAAAACATATTCAAAATATTTGTTATGGCGTCCATATAGTTATTGTACCATTTTGCCCCGCTTAGCCCTGCGCTGCGGCGTTGGGGCGCATGGGGTGCTTGTGCTTGGCTAGCACCGAGGCAAGTATTTGTTTGACCCTTTTGGCACGAGTGTCGGCCCCTTTGGCACGTAGCAACCAGCGGTATAACGTGCGCGTAGTTGATGGCGGGTACTTTGTAATCGCTGCAGCAGCCTTTTTATTTTTAGCTAATGCCGCACGCAGCTCCGGCGGCATGTCGGGATTTTTGGGTATCCCGTGGTCGTGCGTGGGGCGCGCTTTGCCCAGCGTGTAAAAGTGCAGGCCCTGCGGGCGCATCCTCCCCTCTTGTGCGAGCCGCGCGGCGTAGGAGAGCGTATTGTCGCTCCACTTACTCTATCTCCGACCGGCGCGAAAAGTGCCGCATAAACGTGTCCTCGTCGAGCCGCTTGATAGTCGTGTCTATCCAGCCCCAACAAATAGCCTCTTCTATCATCTCGCGGTGGGTGGGGAACTTTTTGCCCGTGTGCGCTTTGTGCACGACCACGGCCACCTTACTCTCCTTTTTGTGATGCTTGCGCAACCAAGCCCCAAACTCCTTGGCGCTATATACAGTGATTCTCTTTGGCATATATTCTCTATTGCAGTCTTTTGCAAAACACTAGCATAGACTCGGCGCGGGGCGTGAGTTTGTGGCAGACAGCGGGGCCCTCGTTGCGCTTGAGTAACAACCCTGCTGCTGCCATCTTGCGGACATGGTCGGAGGCATTTTCATATCCCATCTTGAGGCGCTCGGATATATCGAGCACCGATAGCTCCGGCTGGCGGTTAAGCAGGTCAAGAATCTGCAGGCGGCGATGACTCGCGACGCCTTTCATAATCCGCTCAAGACGGCGAAAATCGCCCGATGTTTGCATAGCCATACCAATAGTCTATTGCAGTGTTTTGCAAAACACTAGCATAAGACTGGGGATAGATAAGAGACGGATAATGCGGGGATGGGACGCGGGGCGGGAGAAGGACTACGCGCCGACCTCGACGGTGAAGCCGCCGTAGGACATGCGACGCGGATCGAAGGGCATGGCTGCTTCCATTTTGCCTTTGTACTTCTTTTGAAAATATGTCATCACTTTTTTGTTAACCTCGTCGCGGTGCTTGCGCGACTTGTATGTAATAAACGAGTACCAGACCACCTCTCCCTTTTTGAGCTTGAGGAGTTTGGGGTACGTGACCATGCCCATCCCCATCCCGCCCTTGGGGATCAAGTCCTGCCCCATGCACTCCATGTACTCGATGGCGCCAAACTTGCGCCAAACCCTACTCGCCTCCTTGGCGAGCTTGATGTAGGCCTTAACATCCTTCTGCTTAACGGCCAAAACAAACCCGTCCACATATTTAGCCTTTGTCATCTCCCTATTGTAGCAAATTGGGGTAGTAATTAGGTACGTACCTAATTACGTACTTTGCGCTTGTGCTAAAGTGTGGCAATGGTAAAAAGTCCGGCGCAAAGGCTCGCGGCAAATAAAAAAGCCTGGGATAAGGCTGCCCCCGTTTTTTCGGGCTGGTGCGCTCTACCCTCTTGGGGACCCTTTGAGGTGGGCAAAAATGACCTGTCTCTTGTCGGACCAATAAAAGGAAAAACATTCCTTGAAATAGGATGTGGAAGTGGGCACTCGGTAAAATATTTAATTAAACACGGAGCAAAGAAGGTATACGCGCTTGATATATCTGACACTCAACTTGAACTCGCGCGCAAACTGAACGCCAAAGCCGTCAAAGAAGGGCGCGCGATTTTTGTCCAGTCGCCGATGGAAAAGAAGATAAAAATTCCCGCGGTTGACACTGTATTTTCCATATATGCAATGGGCTGGGCAACCGACCCTTTGAAAGTATTTAAAAATGCACATTCATATCTCAAACCTGGCGGTCAATTTACTTGGAGTTGGGGCCATAAGATGTTCTCCGACATTAAAGGAGAGAGCGGCCGCATGCATGCCGAAAGGTCCTACTTTGACGAAAGTCCCAGAAGTTTTGCAAACTTCGAAAACGCCGGACCTGCGTCATACTCGCGCCTCAAGCCGTCAACGTGGTTTACCCTGATGCAAAAGGCGGGATTTGAAGTAACTAGATTTGTGGAAGCAGAGCCTGCCAACCTGCGCGAAAATATCAAAAGTAGAAGCAAACGCATGGGCGTCTACTACTCCCCCACGCGCGGGGCCCTCTTGCCCTCAACCGTTATTTTCTCCGGCAAGAAAAACTTATAAGTACCAGCGTTGTATATCCTCTTCTAGGCTCGCGAGAGGTTGTACCACATCGCATATTTCTACGTCACTGTCCAAAACATACAAACGTTCGTAAATACATTCAGCCAATTCCCTAGGTTTTTTAGGCTTCTCGTGAGTACCCAGCTCCTTAGCCCCAGCTCCTGTAACCACTAGGAATCTCCTGTTATGGTCTGCATTAAAACGAGCCCATGATAGATCAATACTCACGCGGTCCCGTAGAGAAGATTTGCAACTCAAAATAGCTTTTGCAGCTCCACCTTTATAAATTACGATATCCGGTTCATTCGAAACGAAAGCGCTGCGATTATCACACTTCCGAGTCAGCGGGATCTGGAGTTTTTTTCTCTCCTCTTTTGTAATCTGGGACCAACGTCGTGCAACAATCTGAGCTTTTTTAAATTTTGGTTTTTCAAAAATTATGAGCGCTTTTGCAACGTTTTTGGCGCTCTTTCCACTTAAATTTCCTTATTATCTCCACCGGCAGCGCAAGGCTGTACGTCTTGCCGCCCACCTTGGTGAGCTTGCGAACCTGCTTTTTGCCACTGGTCTTTTTAGGTCTAGCCATAGGGCTATTATAGTATGTACTTAATTACGTACCTAAGTACGTACTTTATTAAAAAAGCCGGTCACTTGGACCGGCCCTGATGCTTGCGCATCATGACAAAGTGGGCTTTTAGGATGTTGTCGCCCACTTTTTTGAGCGACTTCCACTGTGTGGCGGTAAGCCGCAGGACGCCGATGGGGTTGGCATACCCCGCCGTGACATCATGCACGATTAGATGCAACTCGGTCTTTCTGTTTGGCTTGCGACCAATAACACTGGGCGAAAAGTGGAGTTTGCCCACACGCCGCAGGTCAATGGCCGGCTTGATGGGTTTGTGCCCTTTGAGCAGCTTTTTTAACTCACGCTCGCCGCGACGGCTTTGTAACTCTTTGATTGAAATGACCTTGTCCGACATTGGCCTGTCCTCCTTGCGCCACCCTACCAAACCCTGATATCCCGCACCAGATGTGCGGGTTTTTTATTTGCTGGCAAAGGAGCATGGGATTTAGTACAGTAGCGCTTGGAACCACGGAGACCACGATGAAGCATGTCAAAAAATAGTGTCTTCTTCCATGACGGCCCAAGCCGCGGCGCGTATTATGCGATGTTCGCATGAGAGTGAGCTGGGATTCATTGCAGACATGATGGCCGACACTCACTACTCTGTCGTTGTCCGGCCCCTGTAAGCAAACCGCTCCAAACAAACGGAGCGGGTTTTTATTTTAGTTCGTAAATATCTATCGGTACCTCCTCGTATGGATGGGCTTTCTTAATCGCGGCGACAACATCGTCGAGCGCCGCGGCATCAACCGTGACCTCGATGCGCTCTTCTTCTACCTGCTCGGGTTTGCCTACTATGCCTAGTGTCGGGTTGGCACCGGGGCCGGGAGTAAAACGCCCGGTGCCCT
>JAZKAA010000014.1:16999-25779 GCA_040389385.1 Patescibacteria group bacterium
CTGAAATATTAACTTGGAAATTATCACCAAGTGATAGATTAGCAATTATTGCTTCAGATGGTGTATTTGAATTTTTAACTTCTCAAGCTGTTGTTGATTTAATTGTTAAATTTAAAAATCCATTAGAAGCTGCAAAACATGTAGTTGCCGAGGACTCCACCGCCGGCCGCGCCTATTGCCTGTCGCATCGTGTCGGCATTGACAACCGGCACGTAGGTAATGAGTTTGTATCGCATCAGCATAGTATACAAAAGAAAAAAACCGCCTCATACCGAGAGGGCGGTTACGTGTAATTCTTTAGGGCAAGCTCTATCAGCTCCTCAAAGCCTGGTGAGCCCTTTTGGAAATAGAGCACATCGAGCTCGGCACACTGCCGAAGGATAGCGGCGTCCTTGTTGGCGGTGTGGAGAATGGCCGGGATCTTTGCTATGACGGGATTGGTATTTTGCCGGAGCTTCCGCAACATCTCGAGCCCCGTCATACCGCGACCAAGATTGAGGTCGATGATGACAAGGTCGAACTTGCCGGTCTCAATCATCTCGAGCGCAAACTCTGCGTTGGGGACGGTTAACGATTGGTGACCCTGCGACCGGAGCAGGGTCGCAACACCCACAGCCACAACTTTATCGTCGTCGACTACTATTGCACGGGCCATGACAATCTCCCTCAAAGGCCTCAACTGCCACTACCCTACCAAATCCACGCATTTTTGGTATGGTCAGGGCGGACCAGGGCCAAACAAATAAGGAGCGCGACCCGATGGCCAAAGACGGCGAAGTGTTTGTAAAGGGCGAGGACGTTACGTGGGACGAAGGGCGCCCCGACCTAACGCAGGACTATCTTGTCCAGATGGGTCAGGAGATAGGCAAGTACGGGCGCGGCCCCTTCCCTATTATTGGCGTCAACAAGGCCGACGAGCAGGCTGCCGTGTCGCACCCGCAGCTGCTGACAATCAAGCTCGACGAAAAAACTAATCGCACCTTTTCCGGCTGGTGGTTTACCCACTGCGCCGCCTGACCTACACCGCCCCACACGTTGGGGTGGTTTTTTATACATCTGTGCTCTTCCTTGTATCTACAGGTGCACCCTGTTAGGGTGGGCGCAGAGACACGGGGACAACACCGGAAGGAATACCCATGCGACTCGCGGCTATTGCTGTATTGCTGGTTGCCACCGCCCTGCCCGCGAGCGCGCAGGATAACTTCAACGGGATCGCGTGCGACTACCAGAGCGACTTGGACACCATCGTAACCAAATACGAACATAACGGGTACGAAAAAGCTGCGGCCTACTTCCTTGCACTGATGGGCATGGGCCGATGCCGGGGCACGACACTCCAGACCGATTTGTTCCGGAAGGTGCGGGACACTAGCTCCGGCCGCCCGTTGTACGCGATGCGATTGAAGTAGCTTTGTTTGAGGCTCCGCCCCTCGATAAACTCGGGACGGAGTTTTTTCTTGGGTGGCAAAACGGCACGGTATTTGCTATGGTGCGCAGGTAAGGACATCGTCATTTGGGAGGAATTAGATGAGTGACGCACAGGTTTCTAAACTGGCCGACCCCAAGACCGGAGAGGACGTGCTCTATTGCGGCCTGCTCTTGGGTACACGCTTTAACGGGGCTCTGGGGTACGTGGCGATTGCCTCCGTCAGCAGAGTCGACGGCAAGTCTCAACTCGGCGTGCGCCCGAACCGCGACATCCGCCTGCACGTGAGAAAGAACCCCGCTTTGGGCGACCCCCTGCCGGAAAATACCTTCGTTATCTTCAAGATCGCGGAGGATGACCACCCGGCCTCGAAGTCCGGTATCGAGGCGGTCGAAGCAGAGAGGACACAGCCATGTCGCTTGATTTAGGCCGACACAGCATCTGGGACGAACAACCCGGCGAGTCATCGGAACAGCCCTGTCACGAAGCAAGTCCGGCAAAGCCGATTGAGCTCACCGACGGCAGTGTGTGGAAACCTCCTACACCGTCGGTCACCATGCGCGCCGTCCCGCGCGGAGAATTGCTAGTGCTCCCGTGGAGCCCAAAACGCTAAACACCCGCTCAGGCGCGGTGTTTTTTATATTTTGCGCAGCGCGCGGCGATGGGCGCGCCAGTTGGGTACCGTGCGCGCGACCAGGGCCCAAAAGTCGGGCCCATGGTTAAAGGCGCGCAAGTGGCACAGCTCGTGCACGATGATGTAGTCCTGTAGCTCGGAAGGGATAAAGAGGATTTTGTAATTGAAGTTAAGGTTGCCTCGCTCGCTGCAGCTGCCCCAGCGGCTTTTGGTGTTTTTTATAAACACTTTGCGGAGCGTATGGCCGTAAAAGGTGTTGTAGTACGCAAGCCGCGCGTGCACAAGTGCACGCGCGGCTTCTTTGTGTTTAGCGTAGTGCGCTTTGCGGCGGACACGCAACAACATTACGGAGTGGTGGTGGTATCGGTTGCGGCAGCACCTGTCAGCTGCAGCGTGCGACGCATCTGGTCAAACTGCGCGAGCAATGCGTCGCGGTTAAACTCCTGCACGGTGCCTGCAGGATAGTTATCAAACGCGCCGTAATGGACAAAGTAGCGCACTGCAGTGCACGGCTTGCTGTCTTTGATTGCGTAGATGGTCTCCTCGTAGCGATTGCCTGCGGCTGCGTCGCTGGTCGTGGCGACCGAGTAGATAATCCCGCCGTCGGTAACCTCGTGCGCAGACACACTGGCAGAGACAAAGATATCGCCGGTGCATGCATTGGCGCGCGGGAGCTGCTCGACGCTCATGTATGTGTCAGATGAGAGGTTGGTACCGGTGGCCACACTTGTGGGCACCACAAACTGGACGCCCGCAATCGGCTTTTTAGGATTAACCGTAGTGTTGGCATACGACTCGTTGGGCGTGTAGCCCGGCGCGTAGCGCATGCTGATACCCATAGTGCTCGAGGCGTAGCTCCCCCACCCTGCGAGCGGGTCGTTTTGAGTTTGGTCCGGCGGAGGCGTCGAGGTGCCGCCAAAGAGGTGAGTAATAAAGGTAGGACGGATAAACCACAAAGCCCCGACCGCTATGATAATTACAACAATGACGCCAACAATCCACTTAGTCATACAGGTAGCTTAGACCGCCCGCGGCTCTGTGGCAAGTGAGCTCTTAATGGGCCAACCCGCCTTGCCGCGAGGCAGGTGCATGAGCGCCACGGCCAGGGTCATCCCCGCAATAGAGAGATCGCGGAAGAGAATTTGGAAGTCGGCGCCGTCGAGAATCACTATTGCGACAAGTATCGCTGTTGCAGCAAGCGCGGGCCACACTACCTTCCAGCCACTGATAAGCCAGAGCGCAATCAGTATCTCGAGCGCACCAAACGTGTGCAGAAACACGAGGTCGGGGATGCCGACAGCCTGTGTGACATTGAGCACCGCGTGCGGCACATACCCAAGCCATGACGTAGGATCGGCCACCTCGTCGAGCGCGGGGTAGATAAAGGCAAACGCCGCGGCAAGCCGCAGGATGATGTCTGCCATGCGCGCATAGCGGGTAGTCATTGTTACTTGACTACAATAGTACCCTTGGCGCTGTCGTTAAAGTGGTTGTGATACCCAAAGGTACCCGTCTTGTCAAAGGTAAAGCTAAAGGTGGTGCCCGTGGAGCATTGGTCAAACGGCTTGGCGCCCGTGTAGCCCGCGGCGCAGTGCGTGGTGCGGCCGGTGCCGTCGTAGCCGGTGTGCGAGGGGTGCGGGTCTGATGCTACCCACATTTGGCCCGCGCCTGCCCCGGCGATAAAGGTGACTGTGCTGCCCTTGGCGACCGTGATAGTGCTCGGGTTAAAGCCGTTGGCACCGTACGCAACCGCGACTTGTGTGGGCGCGGTGCCGACGTCGACGCTAGCTGTAACGCCGGTATCGGGCTGGCCCTGGTCCGTGCCGCTTGTCTGTGTAGTGTCTGCGGGGATAAACGTAGGAGCAGGCGCTTTGGCGTACCACCACCATCCTAGGCCGATAATTGCAATGATAATGACGACAACTGCGGCAAGTGTTGAGTTCTTCATTTCAGTATCTTACCAACTAGGCCTGCCCTATGACAAGTCCCGCGCCCAAAACGAGCGCGCCGGCGATAACGACCTGTACCACAGAGAGGAAAAAGTTGAGATGAAAGTAGTGGTAGCGGATGTAGGCGATGGCAACCAACTCGACGCCGACCACCATATACGCCAAGGCCAACGCAGTGGGCAACGCCGGCACCAAAAACGGCAACGCATGCAAAATACCGCCGACAAAGGTCATCGCGCCCACAATAACGCCGCGCCACACCGGGTGGCCGCGTCCTGTCTCGTGGCCGGTGTCGGACAGGGCTTCGGCAAAGGCCATCGAGATGCCCGCGCCGACCGAAGCCGCCGTACCCACTAAAAAAGCCACGTAGGGCTCCTGCGTGGCAAAGGCTGCAACAAAGACGGGCGCGAGCGTAGAGATAGAGCCGTCCATGAGCCCCACCAGCCCGGGCTGTACGACTTGGAGTAAAAACTTCTTCTCCCCTTCTGCGGAGTTCACACTACTAGTATAGCAACCCTTATTGCGGCCTACTTTTTAAACAGGCAGCGCAGGCAGAGCTTTTGCGCAGCGCGGGTTTTGATGTAGCGGTTACCGCACTCGCATACCTCGATAGGCGTTTTGCGCGGCTTAATAATCCAATGCCCGTCCTGCTGAAAGGTCTTGCGGGCCTCGGTTATCTTTTTGGAGTTTTGGGTCGGTTTTGCCATGTGGGTTGGGACGGGTTTCATAAAGGAAAGTAACAAAAAAGGCCCTATTTGGGCGTGGATATACTATAGCAAATTATAGGCTATCCGTCAACTAGCTGATGAAGGTCAGTGCTTTGCCGCGCTTGCCTGCGCGACCGGTGCGGCCGATGCGGTGCACGTAGTCCTCTTGGCTTTGCGGCAGCTCGTAGTTGATGACGTGGCTAACGTTGACGATGTCGAGCCCGCGCGCCGCGACATCGGTGGCGCAGAGTACCTGCACCTGGCCGGCCTTAAAGCGGTCGAGTGCTTTGACGCGCTGCGACTGGCTCTTGTTACCGTGGATAGACTCCGACTTGATGCCGCGCGCGACCAGGTTTTTGCTAAGGCGCTCGATGCCGTGCTTGGTGCGGCCGAATATCAACACCTTTTCAAATCCCGGGCTGATAAGCAGGTCGTGCAACACCTGGAGCTTGTCCTGGCCGGGTGCGAGACGCACAACGTCTTGCTCTATAGAGGACGACGTCTCGCGGGTCTTAACCGAGATGCGCACCGGCGTACGGAGAAAGGCGCCGATCAACTTTTCTATCTCTTGGCCAAGCGTGGCAGAAAAAAACAGCGTGTGGCGCGGGTTGGGCAAGAGCGCGAGTATGGTGCGCATATCGTTGACAAAGCCCATGTCGAGCATGCGGTCGGCCTCGTCGAGTACCGCGGTGCGGAAATCGCCCAGTGTGAGCGCGCGGCGCTCGAGCAGGTCTTTGAGCCGGCCGGGCGTACCGATGACAAACGCAGGTTTGCGGCGCAGCTCCGACATTTGCGGACCGATGCTGGCGCCCCCGACGCACACAGCGCCGTAAATGCCAAGACCCTTGGCAAAACCCTTAAGCTCGTCGTTGATCTGTATCGCAAGCTCCCGCGTCGGGACCATGATGAGCACGCGCTCGCCCTTGCCGGTAATAACTTTGTTGACCAACGGCACAAGAAACGCAGCCGTCTTGCCGGTGCCCGTGTTGGCGATGCCCACGACGTCCTCGCCGCGCAAAATGTGCGGAATGCTGCGGTCCTGGATGGGCGTGGGCTGGGTGTAGCCTTTGTCTGTAATATTTTTCTTAAGGCGCGCATCGATGACAAAGTCGGCAAAGGCGTGCTCGGGGACAAACTGCTCTACCGTTTCGGTGATGACCGCTTTGTTTATAAATTTGGAAACATCGCTAAAGACCGGCGGATTGTAGCCGCCGCGCTTCTGTCCCCCGCCGCGAAACGGCGGCCGACCACCATGAAAGCCACCCTTATGGAAGGGCTTGTGAGATGCGTGCTTTGAGTCCGAAAACCGCTTGGGGCTTCCGGAATGTTTACCAAAATGTTGAGGCATTTCGTGTATTTACCATAGCAAATTAAGGCTTTTTTGTCAAGCAGGCAGTCGCTGTAGGGGTATTTGACAAATAGCCTATTTGGGTGTATAATAGGGATAGGGTGCTATAGCCCTTTTCGTTTTCATAGATTCATCAAGGGAGAGACCGATGCTTAAGATCATGGCCGCGCTTGCCTTTGTTTTGGCGGGCGCTCTACCGGCAGCTGCTCAGTGCATGCTGCCGCTGGACTCGCTGTTTTGGGAGCAATGCCGGCAACCGCAAGGTGTGCAACCGCCCGCCACTGTCCCCTACTCCAACCCGGGGCAGGACGACGATGACGGTGTGGCTGCGCCGCCGACGCAAGTTGCACCGCGGTACATCCCGCGGCAAATACAGCCGACGATCGTGCAGCCGCAACCGCGGCAGTACGGTGTGCCGGTACAACAGGCCGCACTGCCTGTGCAGCGGCAATCGTCAAACTACTTTGACCCGATCGACATTGCCGAGCCTACAACGGTGGGTGCAAACACCATCGTGGTCAACTTGGCCGGTCGCTACCTCACTCTCTACGGCGAGGAAGTGACCGAGCTCAGGGGGCGCTCGTTGCCTGCGTCTGACGGTGTCGTCTGGCGCAAAGGTACGCGCTACTCGATCGGCGTCGGCAAAGACGGCTTCCGGGCGGCAACGCTCGGCGAGTACACGGTCGGGCGCAAACAGGTAAACCCGCCATGGTACCCGCCGAACGAGATGATCGGCCGCGACCCGCGGACGCATCATCTTGACCGGGATCCGGCCAACGGCCGGCTCTACAAGGCCAGCGGCGACCCGACCAATCCATTGGGCACGAGGGCCATGTACCTGATCAAGCCCGACGGCGTGGACTCGCTCTTCCGCATCCACGGCACTATCGAGCCGTGGACAATCGGCACCAACGTATCATCCGGATGCTTCCGCATGATGCCGAAGGACGTCGAGATGCTGTACGAGCAGGTGCGGGTCGGCACCAAAGTGATGGTGAAGCAAAGCTAGATCTTCCAGACAACGAATGCAACGGGCGCGAGACTAAAAATCTCGCGCCCGTTTTGTTTTTAATTTTTACTTGAGCACGGACCAAATATTTTGGTCCTCGCCGCCGTCAAACTTAAATATCGCCACGCCTTTGAGACCCATTTTCTTGGCCAGCGCTACTTTGTCGCTGACGGCCTGCGCATCGCTCCACCACAATATGTTAAACGGCGGCGCAACCTGTGCCGCTATGGTCGCGGGGGCGTAGAGCGTTACCGCAGGTGCAAACGCGGCACCGCCGGTGTTGGTGTCGACGCTTGTCGAGACAGCAGCCGGAGTGGTGCTTGCGGGCTTGTATATAAGAGACAGCTCGCCGGAAGAGGTGCGCGCCGGTGGGATGCCGAGCTGCCCGGCAAGGTCTACCCCGTAGCGCGGGTTAAATGCCCACTGCAGGTCGTACTTGTACCCCTGCTCTGCCGGTGTTACGGCATACTCGTACCCGTATGTGGGAATGCCGAGCACAATCTTGCGCGCCGGAATTGTTTTGAGCGTCTCTTGCACGACCTTGGCGACCCATCCCGGGTCGGACAGCGGGATATACGGCGCGGTGCGTGCTTTGTTGAGTACGGCGTCTGCCCCGCCCTGGTCGTAGGCCATTATCTCAACACGGTCGCTATACTTATTTATCTCCACATAGTCGTTGGCATAAATGCCAGCGCCCTTGGGCGGCGTGCCGAGGTAGAGGCTGCTAATGGGTGTGCGCGGCTCGATAGCGCAGTACACCCACTTGGGCCCCATGCGGCTGTAGAGCCCGCGCAAAAAGGTGGAAAAGTAATTTCTGGTCTCGGCCAACTTGGCCTCAAAGTCGATGTCTATACCGTCGTAGCCTTTTTCTTTTACTAAATTGGCAATGGCATCCTCAAGCGCGATGCGCGTTGTTTGATTGCTCAATATTTTTTGCATGGCGACACCGTCGGTCCACAATATGCTCGGGACAACGCGCACGTTAGCCGCCTTGGCCTGCGCCAAAAAGGCCTGCGCACTAATGTTGTCCATGTTGGCGCGGTCGACAATGGTCCCATCTGCGGTTACCTCATAGCTAAACGGGTTGATAGTGGTGAGCTGCGAAAGGTGCGGCGCCACATCGAGCGTACCCGTGGCCACACGCCAGTACGGTATCCAGCCGGAGTACTCAAACCCAGCCGCGTGTGCGGGTTGGGCAATTAAAAAAATAAACCCGGCCGCCACTCCCGCCAAAGCAAAACGCATGTATAGAGTGTACCAAGAAATAAAAATCCGCGGGCTTTGCCGCGGATGTTAATAACACTTGAAGGTCTCTCTGTAGTCGACGGAAAAGCCCATATCGAGAGCCTTCATCAACTGCGTCTTGCGAAGCATGAGGTGAGGAGAAAAAACACCATAGTCCCCACTCGAGCCCCCGAATGACACTGACCACATGCCGAAATCATAACTGGCAGTGAGCATCCCTCCCGAGCGAGCGTACATATGCTGCTCAAATCCGCCCTCCATCATCTCCTGTTCGTGGAGTTTGTAGAGATTGCTGACTAAGTCTTTATGTCGGTATGGCTCGTCGAGCCCTCTCCGTACGTAAACCGGACCGGCAACAACGACAAACCGCGGAGGCTGGAGCGGCAATTTTGGATTTTCGCCAAACAAGACGACGAACTTCCGCTCAACTTTGAGCGACGAGCACCCTTCTGGGAGCGTGAT
>JAZKAA010000014.1:25789-34033 GCA_040389385.1 Patescibacteria group bacterium
GGGTGTGACTTGCCGCCCTCGAGTAGCACGGCAAGAAAGTTCTTATCGTGGTCGCTCATCACAACACCTATGTCCTGTGGGTGTGCAGTTCGCAAAAACCTTATACCAAAAATTTACAAACGTCTACTCCCTGTTCTTATGGTTGTAGGCCTTTTTGCGCAAACGCACACTCTCGGGCGTCACTTCCAGATACTCGTCCTCGGCCATAACCTCGAGCCCGCGCTCGATAGTCAGCTCGTATGCGGGCACGAGTGTGAGCGCCTCGTCGGTGCCGGACGCCCGCATGTTGGTGAGCTGCTTGCCCTTGGTCGGGTTAACAAACATCTCGTCGCCCTTACTGGTGTTGCCGATGACCTGGCCCTCGTACACCTCGGCAGCAGGTTTGATATACAAAAGTCCACGGTCTTGCAGGTTAAAGAGCGAAAATCCGAGCGCCTTGCCTGCCGCCATTGCAATCATCGAGCCCGCGGCACGCTTGGTTATCTCGCCGGCAAAAGGCCGAAACTCCACAAAGCGGCTCGCCAAAATACCCTCGCCCTTGGTGTCGAGCACAAACTGCGAGCGATAGCCCAAGAGCCCGCGCGTCGGCCCCTCAAAAAAGAGTCGCGCCTGGTTGCCGTGCACCGTAACGTTGGCAAGCAAAATTTTGCGCATGCCCAAGCGCTCGATGATAGCGCCCTGATACTCTTGCGGCGTGTCGATGATAATTTCCTCAAACGGCTCGGTTTTGACGCCATTTTCCTCGCGCAAAATGACCTGCGGCTGCGATACCTGTAGCTCGTAGCCCTCGCGGCGCATGTTCTCTATCAAAATAGCAATGTGCAACTCGCCGCGGCCGGAGACAACAAACGCCTCGGCAGAGTTAAAGTCAACGCGCAACCCCACATTGACCTCAAGCTCCTTCTCGAGCCGCTCGCGTATCTGGCGGCTGGTGACATACTTGCCCTCGCGGCCGGCAAACGGCGAGTTGTTGACCAAAAAGTTGAGCGTAATGGTCGGCTCATCAACGGCAATGGCGGGCAACGGCGCCGCGCCCTCTTCGCCTGCGACCGTCTCGCCGATGTCGATGTCGGCCAATCCTGCCAGCATGCAAATATCGCCGGCAGATACACTCGGGACCTCGATTTTTTGGATGCCGTTAAAGGTGTAGAGCTTGATTATTTTGCCCGGGCGCGTCTGCCCGGTCGGCTTTTTAACAAAAACATTTTGTCCTACCGAAACAACGCCCTCGTACACACGCGCCACCGCCATGCGGCCCAAAAAGTTGTCGTAGGCCAAGTTAAACGGCTGCAACCGGAGCGGCATAGCCTCTTTCTCCGGAGAGTTGGCCAACGGTACGAGCTCTACAATGGCATCAAGGAGCGGCGAGAGATCAGATGACTCGTCAGTGAGCTTGCGCTTGGCTATCCCCTGCCGGCCGATAGCGTAGACAACCGGAAAGTTGCTCTGCTCGTCTGATGCGCCCAACTCCAAAAACAACTCGAGCACAGCCTCTTCGCACTTGGCAGGGTCTGCGGCAGGCTTGTCAATCTTGTTGATAACCACAATAGGCTTGAGCCCCAGCTCGAGCGACTTTTTGAGTACAAAGCGCGTCTGCGGCATCGGGCCCTCTTGTGCGTCGACAAGCAAGAGTACGGAGTCTATCGAGCGCAGCACGCGCTCGACCTCAGAACCAAAGTCGGCGTGGCCCGGGGTGTCGACGATGTTTATTTTTGTGCCTTTGTAGGGCACGGAGGTATTTTTGGCATAAATTGTGATGCCGCGCTCCTTCTCCAGCGTGTTGGAGTCCATCGAGTCGCCCTCCTGACCCACGCCGCATTGGCGCAGCAAAGCATCGGTCAAGGTGGTCTTGCCGTGGTCGACGTGCGCGATAATGGCGATGTTGCGGATATCCATGCTGTTTTATTGATTGAAGCCCGTCGGTTTCAATCTATACAAAAAAGGCGGCGGAGCCGCGCTTACGTGATATACAGTATCACACAAAAGCTACCGTGTCACGTAGTCGTAGACCAGCTTAGATATGGAGGAAATTTCGGTCGCAAGGGCCGACTCGTCGGTGCCGCGCGTCATCACGCAGAGCATGTAGGTGCTGTCCTTGAGGTACACGATGCCGCAGTCATGCAGCTCGGTGGGCGCGTGCGCGGCAAGGCGCTCGCCAAACTTTGCTGCGACGGTCGTACCTGCAGGCACACCCGCGCGCAATCCGGGCAAAAATGCCGACTGCGCCATCTCGCTTAGCGCGCGCTCGGAGTTCTCGCGCGAGAGATAGGTGCCGTTGTAGAGCACGCGCAAAAAAAGCGCAAAGGTCTTGGGCGA
Organism: Patescibacteria group bacterium; assembly: GCA_040389385.1. Lineage (GTDB taxonomy): Bacteria > Patescibacteriota > Minisyncoccia > Phycocordibacterales > SBAW01 > GWA1-54-10. The sequence goes on from JAZKAA010000014.1 coordinate 28,106, forward strand.
CATAAAGTCGACCGGCCCGTTCTGGGACGGTGCTGCGATGCCGAGGTCGGTGTAGATGCTGTCAAACTCTGTCGGCGTAAGCTGCTTTGTCAACAGGCGCGTCGCATTATTGTCGGAGTACACAATCATGGAGTGAATAAGTTCCGAGACAGTGTAGCTACCCGGCTGGAGAGGCACCTCCGGCTTAATGCTCTCTTGTGCGTTGTCGTCTTGTGCCCCATTGTAATAGACCTGCCGAGAGAGCAGGCCGGGGCGTATCTCGGAACTGCGCAAAAGCGCCGTCATAATAGGCACCTTGAGCATGCTCGCCGGGGAAAAGCTTTCGTTTTCGTTTACTCCCGCCCACTTACCCATGGTTGGGTTGAGATAGTACACGCCGGCGTCTATGTCGGGGGTTTTGGCAAGGTATTTTTTAATCAGCGAGACAAGTACGGCGTCTTCATTTTGCGGCAAGTTATTGAGATTACAAAAAAGGATAGGGCTTATGTATGTGTAGCCGCTCTCGCGCACTGTTTTTGTTGTCGGCAAGGGAGCGTGCAAGTACCACCCGACCGCACCACCAATAAAAAGGAGCGCAATTGCACCGGCAACAAGAGACGCCTGATGCCGGGAAATGCCCTCTATTGAGAGATAGTTTGGAGCCATGCCGCTACTTTATCACAGCCCGCTTTGCAGTATGTTTTTGACTCCAGGCGTAAAGCACCACCGCTCCTGCAGCGGCCACGTTGAGCGACTCGGCGCGCGAATCAATCGGGATAGAAAGTATCTGGTCGCATAGTGCGCGCGCGGAGGGCGCAATGCCCTCGGCCTCGTTGCCGAGAATTACCAGCGCCGGCGCGTCAAACGGCTCATCCGAGACATCGCATGTGCCGTCTCCTGCGAGCCCGTGCACGCGGAACCCCTTCTTTTTTAATGTGGCTATAGCCTGCTGCATGTTGGGCATAGTAACAAGCGGGATACGAAACGCCGTCCCCACCGAAGCCTTAACCACCGCGCCGGTTATCGGCGATTGCTTGTTGATAGGCATGAGGACCGCCGTCGCACCAAAGGCCGCCGCCGAGCGGATGATGGCGCCGACATTGTGGGGGTCCTGCACCTCGCTCAAAAGTACCAACAGCGTATCCGGCATCGGGGCCAGCTTTTCTGCAAAGTGCTCAAACGGTATCGCAATAGTGGCGAGCGAAATAAGTGCGACCACGCCTTGGTGCGTGCCACGGCCCTCGACTTGGGAGCTAAGCACCCTAGGGTCTATGTCCCCCAGTGGTACGCCGGAGGCCTTAACTTTTTTAAAAAAGGCCGGGTCGTCTACGCGACCGCTCATCAAGATTTTGAGCACCGAGCCGCGCGCGTGGTCGAGTGCCTCGCTTACTGCGTGCTTGCCGTATATATAGATCTTGCTCATGAATTAGAAGAATGCATGCCCCACGACACAAATGCAATAGATGCCTATTGTGTTAAAAGCAAAAGCAAGCGGTATAAACAGACGGTTGGGCAACTTTGCGATAGACAACAGCGTCATCGCCAACTCGTCCGTGGGGAGCGGAATAGCGATAAGTACACCGGCGATAAACGGGGTAAACCATTTAAATGTGGGACGCGAAAAGAGCGCCCGCAGGCGACGGCTCCGCTTTTTGCTAATAAGATGCTCGACGTCTTTGTCCATGCGGTTGCGCATAAAGGCAAAAAGCAGATAGTCCCCCACTACCGCGCCAGCGCCGCCAACAAGCGATATAAGCAAAATATTGCCGCCCTCTTGGAGCCCTCCAAACACCGCAATAGCCGGCGCCGTGGTAATAACCGAGGTAAAAAATATCCCCGCGACAAAGCTCGTGATATATATATTGCCTCCGGCTGCAACCATCGCCTCGACCACTCCGGACTGCATCAACACAAGAGCAAAAAGGATGCTCAAGCCCAAAATAATCAGGTCTTTAGTTATGCGCTTTTGCGCCATGCTATAGCTAGTCTATCATCCAATTTTTTGGTATCGTTCGTGAGTCCTTGTACCAACATTGGGGGATCTGCTAATGGTAGGCATCGCGGCTCTGAACCGCGCAATCTAGGTTCGACCCCTAGTCCCCCAGCAAATGACTTTTAGATAAGTTTGTTGTAGCTTTTAATAGGATCAATGACCAACACAGAGGTGTACCGTGAGACCAAAGAGTCCCGTGCTTCGGTATGCCTTTCGGGCGGCCAAAGCAAAGTTGGAATTGGAAGGCACAAAGATAACGGTGCGGACGCTTGCCCAAGAGATGAAGGCAAACTTTAAGACGGTACAACGTTTTCTGTACCGCGATCAAGATTTGGCAGCAGAGATTGGTGTTGAGATTGTGAACGTACACCATGACCTCGGCGAATATGCAGACGCGATTGTAAACATTCCGTCGAATCAAAGGCCAACTTCTCGGCGTATCGGTGCTGTCCTTGGTCTTGACCACTCCGCCGTAGTGCGGTTCTTGAAAGCGCACCCGGAACTCCGCTCTCTTCACCCCCGGTTCGATAAATTACGTCGCAAACCGGACACCCACGACGAGGAGGTAGAGCCACCAAAAGTGGTGCGTCGCTGGAGGGATCTGGGAGTCGCGGTCTGGCACGAGAACGCAGGCCGCTATGTTGGGGCATGTGCCAGTCGGCAAGAGTACCTCGACTACTGGAAGAAGGGCCTGCTTAAGCATCAGTGCGAAGAGCAACCGAAGCCTGAACATCTTCCGACACCGGAAGAAGTTGAAGGCATGACTTAAATCCGCTCGCCGCCCCAAATGGCGGCGTTTTCTTTTTCTAAATCGTGTGTCAAAATGGTTCCAACTTCGTACCAGACACCCAGCCAGTTTGAGCTAGGTTCTCGCGCTCGAGACACATCGTTTTGTTTTATAAATATTTGAGATAAAATGTGAGTATATGAGTGACGAGCAAAAACCAAAACCTCACATAGTTGCTTATGGCGGAGGAGGTGGAGGAGGTGGAGGAGGACCTGGCGGTGGTCAAGGTGGTGCCGGAGGCTCAGTCGTTATTGGAATTCTTCCAGGGGAAGTTACAATTCATAATGTGCCTAACTTACACTCCAATTACTGGAAACACCTGATTGGAACTCTCCTTAAATTTATTTTTAAACACATTGTGGAAATAATTATTGGTGTGCTCATAATTGCGATTGCTTCGTGGTTCGGATTATCCCAATAAGTAAGGTGCTCAAGCCGCGTTGATTAAGTCCTGTAAAATTGAGCTATTCCGTCATGCGGGCTCTGACTGAACATGATTCAGTCTCGAGACCACCAGTAAGTTGATATACTGACAGTATGGTGAAATTTTGGATTAAGAGATTTTCGCATCCTCTACGTGGACTAATGTGGGCCCTTAGACACGACTTTGCTATCCAGTTTGAAGTTGTTGTTTTGGGGATTATCGGCTTTCCTCTCTCGTACTTTGTGTTTGGGCCGTTTTCGGCACGCGAGTTATTGCTGCTCGTTTTTTGCTGGTTTTTTATCATAGTGGCCGAACTTCAAAATTCGGCCATCGAAGTAGCTCTCGACCAAATTCATCCCGAACATCACGAAGCGATTGGCCGCAGCAAAGATTTGGCGTCGGCAGCCGTGGTATGGGCCGCCGTGTTTGGATTAATTTGTTTTATCTGTGTGATAAGCGGACTTATATAGATGTATCTAGTCTATATTCTCCGCTGCAGCGATGCTTCTCCATATACCGGTATTACAACTGATATCACGAGGCGGTTTGCAGAGCATAAAAATAAAAAAGGCGGCCACTACACGACCTCCAGAAGCGTAGTAAAGGTTGTGTACACGGAAAAACATGCCAACCGCTCCTCTGCCCTCAAGCGCGAAGCGGAAATAAAAAAGTGGCCCCGCCGCAAGAAACTTGATTTAATAAAGTCCCTCAGCAAAAAATGATAACAAAAAATACAGAAGCGGCGTTTCGATGGATTGTAGACTTGCTGCAGAAACATTCTATCCCCTTTCAAATCTCAGGAGGATTTGCTGCTCGATTGTACGGGTCACAGAGAAAATTACACGACATTGATATTGGAATACCGGACGATCGATTCGAAGAGCTTCTTCCCGAACTAAAACAATACATAACATACGGGCCGGCCCATTACGTGGACGAACAATGGGATTTAAAACTCGTGTCTCTTACTTACGAGGGCCAAGATATAGACATTGCAGGGAGGACTACTATAAAATTTTTTGACACGGATACACAGTCGTGGGCGCCCGCTCATCAAGACCTTACAAAAAGCGAAACGAAAGAAGTATACAGTCTTACCGTCCCTGTCATCCCCAAGGCTGCTCTTATTGCGTATAAGAAAAAGCTCGGCCGCGCAGTAGATATTCAGGATGTACAGGCCCTCGAAGGTTAAAAAAATAACCTCGTCGAGACAGGGCTCTGACGAGATTAATCGTTCTTAAAACTGCTCCACGAATGCCTCGTGTGGCATACGTCGCACTCCCCGACATTTGCATTGGCTGTCGGTTGAACCTTGCCGCTACATCCATCTTCAGGACAGGGCTTGGCTTTGTCGTTGTGTCCAGAGAAGGTGAAGCCGTTAGCCCGAGGAGAAACATTTCCTTGTGAGTTGCTCATCCTATCGCTCCATGTGTAGCACTCAGCCGCGTTCAGATATATCATAGAAGACATGGAAGGAAAAGAGCCGATAGACTATAAGGCTATACTGGCATAGTGAAGCGCATTTTTTTATACACCGCGCTCGGGTTGGCACTCGCGGCGCTGTGGGTGGTGGCTATCCCGGCCCTACTATATATAGATACGAGCCGCTACATCTATCAAGACGCCGCAAGCTCGCCGGTAGCACAGGCGGCACTCATACCCGGCGCCGCAATACTGCGCGATGGAACACTCTCCCCCATCTTTAGAGACCGTGCCGATCTAGCAATGCAGCTCTATGACGCCCACAAAGTGTCCAAAATACTCGTCTCGGGCGACAACAGCACGGTGATACACAACGAGGTCAACCCGGTCCGCAAATATTTGTTGGCCCACGGCATCCCCGAGGAGGACATATTTTTAGACCACGCGGGTTTTGATACCTACAGCACCATGTATCGCGCCCGCGCCATCTTTGGACTGTCCTCTGTGCTTATTGCCAGCCAGTCGTTTCACCTGCCCCGCGCCGTGTTTATCGGCCGCACGTTGGGGCTCGAGGCGTATGGTGTTAACGCCGACAAGGGCCATATACTTTTGCGCAACTACTTCCGCGAGGTCTTAGCCGATGAGAAGGCGCTTTGGGACATCCTCTCACACACCAAGCCAAAATATCTTGGCGACACCATACCTATCACCGGCGACGGCAGAGACTACCCGTAAAGCCAGGCCCATAGTTGATTTTGTTGTAAAATAGTGTTATTGTTTTTTTATCTATGACGTTGCGCGCGGAGTAATTTTGGTATGGCTAATTCGCGTGGAGAGGTTATTGTGCGATTTGAAAAGGTGTCTTACGACTTTGGTGTCAAGAAGCCTGTCTTAGACGCGGTCAATTTTACCGTGCGCCGCGGCTCCAAGATTACACTCATGGGACAAAACGGCGCCGGCAAGAGTACACTCTTTGGTCTCATTACTAAGGAGAATGCCCCCGAAAGCGGCCAGGTAGTGATGCAGCACGGTCTCTCTATCGCGCTCGGACGGCAAGTGATCCCACGCGAGATGCTCGACCTCACGGTGCGCGAGTTTTTTCAAAAGATGTTTGCTACCGTGGTGTACGACATCGACCCGCGCATTGACGAGGTGCTTGAGGTGGTTAACCTACATGCCGATCATGACAAGATAATCCGTACCTTTTCCGGCGGGCAGCAGGCGCGGCTTTTGCTGGCGTCGGCGCTTATCCAAGACCCGGACCTGCTCTTGCTAGACGAGCCCACCAACAACCTGGACAAAGCGGGCATCGCACACTTGACC
>JAZKAA010000014.1:34056-41555 GCA_040389385.1 Patescibacteria group bacterium
AAAAACGGTCATGGTCATCTCGCACGATGCGGCGTTTTTAAACGCGTTTACCACGGGCGTCTTGTATCTCGACGTCCATACCAAACATATCGAGCAGTACGACGGCAACTATCTGGACGTAGTCAAAGAAATATCCGCCCGTATCGAAAAGGAAAACCGCAAGAACGCGCTCTTGGCCAAAGAAATACAGGCAAACAAAGACAAGGCAAACTTTTTTGCCAACAAGGGCGGCCAGATGCGTATGGTCGCCAAACGTATGAAGGAAAAAGCCGAAGAGCTCGAGGAGTCGAAGGTCGACGTCCGCAAAGAGGACAAGCCCATACGCTCCTTCCGCATCCCTAACCAAGAGGGCTTGGTCGGCGAGATAGTTACCATCTCGTCGCTTATGGTCATACAAAAACACAAAGCGACCGAGCGCAAAGTTAAAGTCGCACTGCGCAAAAACAACCACTTGCTATTGGCGGGGCCTAACGGTATTGGCAAAAGCACGCTCTTGCAGTCTATTGCCGACAATACCGCCAAGGGCGTCAGGCTGATTAAAGATGTACGCGTGGGTTACTACCGACAAGACTTCTCCAACTTGGACTTTAATAAAACCGTGTACCAAGAACTCTCTGCCGTACTAAGCCGCCCCATCGAGGAGGAGGTGCGCCGCGTTGCGGCCGGCTTTTTAATTAGCGGCGAAGTGTTCCACTCCCCCATTGGCACGCTATCCGAAGGACAAAAGGGTCTCGTGGCATTTGCGCGCCTGGTCTTGCTTAAGCCCGGGCTTTTGATACTCGACGAGCCGACCAACCACATTAACTTCCGCCACCTGCCGGTTATTGCCGAGGCACTGAGCGCCTATGAGGGCGCTATGATTGTTGTCTCGCACGTGCCGGACTTTGTAGAAAAGATACGTATCGACGAAGTACTCGACCTTGGCAAGTAATACTATGTACGACCTTATTGTTGTCGGCGGCGGTGCATCAGGGTTGATGGCGGCGGGGCGCGCGGCCGAGCTAGGGGCGCGCGTACTCTTGTTGGAGAAAAACAAAAAGCTGGGCGAAAAGATAAAAATATCGGGCGGCGGCCGCTGCAACATTACCAACGCCGAGCTTGATCCGCGCGTCCTCTTGCGCGCCTATGGCAAGGCCGAGCAGGCGCTGTACTCGCTCTTTGCGCAGTTTGGTGTCAAAGACACATTTTCTTTTTTTGAGTCGCGGGGTCTCCCGCTTGTGGTACAGGCGCGCAACCGCGCGTTCCCAAAGAGCGAAAAGGCCGCCGATGTGCTGCAGGTACTGGAGGGGTATATGCGCAAAGGCAACGTAGTGGTTAAAACGTCGTCCCCCGTCACAGCAGTGCACCACGATAAGGAAAACATAACCGGTGTCTCGGTGGGCAAAGATACCTACCGAGCGGCTATCTACGTGTTTGCTACAGGCAGCGTTTCGCATCCCGAGACAGGCTCGACCGGCGACGGGTGGAAGTGGCTCCGGACAATAGGCCACACCGTGCGGCAACCCACCCCGACCATCGTGCCGCTCGCAACGCAGGAGGAGTGGAGCAAAAAACTCGCAGGTGTCTCCATCTCGGGTATGAAAATTACGTTTTTTATGGAGCGCAAAAAGGCTTTTACAGAGACAGGCAAGCTTCTCTTTACCCACTTTGGTATTTCCGGCCCGCTGATTTTAAATAGCGCGGGGCGCGTCGCCGATCTCCTGCAGGACGGCTCGGTAACTGCAACGATTGATGTGTACCCTGCTACCGACCTGGGTGCAGTGGAGAAGAACATAGTCGCCGCTTTTGACGCAAACAAAAACAGAACACTAAAAAATGTCCTCAAAGAGTTTATCCCCGAGGGAACAACACGCGGCATCACAGTACTGCTCGAGCACAACGGGCTCGACATGTCCAAGCAGGTCAACGCCGTAACCAAAGAGGAGCGCAGAAAAATAGCGCGCGTTCTTAAGGCGCTCCCGCTTACCGTTACCGGGCTGATGGGGTTTGACCGCGCGGTGGTTGCCGACGGCGGCGTGCCGCTTAGCGAGGTTGATATGCGCACTATGCGGTCTAAAAAGGCCGTCAACCTATATATCACCGGCGACTTGCTTGATATCAACAGACCGTCGGGCGGCTACTCGCTCCAGTTGTGCTGGTCGACCGGGTATGTGGCGGGCACGCATGCCGCTAACGCGGGCTTTACAAAATAGACATAGTTTGGCACAATAGACCGGTCTAAGAGACTAAAGAAAAGCGGTCGTATTTCTCACAGAGTTACAAAGCAACAAAAAAGCATGACCGGAACAATCAAGACCAAGACGGACCGTGGATTTGGATTCATCTCTCGCGAGGGCGAGGTGAAGGATCTCTTCTTCCACTCTAAGGATCTCGTCGGCGTTACGTTTGATGAGCTCAAGCAAGGCGACACCGTCTCGTTTGAGGTTCAGCAGGGTGACAAAGGCCCGAGCGCAACCAACGTACAGCGCGCGTAATTCTTACGCCCGTCCGTTTGCATCACAGCCCCTACAGGGGCTGTTTTGCTATACTAAAAAATATATGAACAAAATTACCCCGTTTTTGTGGTTTGATAGTCAGGCGGAAGAGGCCGCCACGTTTTACACATCGGTATTTAAAAACTCTAAGATAGGCAAAGTCATGCGGTACGATGCGGCATCGGCCAAAGCCAGCGGACGCCCCGAGGGCTCGGTACTTACGGTAGAGTTTGAGCTTGAGGGTCTCCCCTTTACCGCGCTCAACGGCGGACCGGTGCTCACCATGGGCGGCGGTGTGTCGTTTGTCATCAGCTGCGACACACAAGAGGAGATAGATTATTACTGGGAAAAGTTGTCCGCGGGCGGCGAACCCGGACAATGCGGCTGGATAAACCGCGACAAATTTGGCATGACGTGGCAGGTGGTGCCCTCAATGTTGCCGGAGCTTATAAAAACTCCCGGCGGCATGCAGGCGATGCTTGGCATGACCAAGCTCGATATCGCAGCGCTTAAAGCCGCATCACAGGGTTAATACAGGAGATGTGCTAGGCTTTGGGTATATATGAGTATCGGACTCTTAATAATTGTGGGAGTGGTGCTGATAGCACTTTTGGTGGGGCTGTTTACCCTGCTTACTAACCCTGCCGAGATAGACGCCGAGGAGGAGCGGAGCGTCGAGAAGGAAGAAAAGCGCCGCTGGTGGCACCGGTAACTTTAAACGTGGCGCTCTTTGGCAGCCTGCACAAACGCAACAAACAGCGGGTGTGGCGAGAGTGGCCGGGAGAGAAACTCCGGATGAAACTGCGTCCCGACAAAAAACGGATGTTCCGCTTTTGGTAGCTCGGCTATCTCCATCAAAATGCCCGACGGTGACTTGCCGCTAAACACCAGGCCCGCCTTCTCTAACTTTTCTATATACGCAGGGTTGACCTCGTAGCGATGGCGGTGACGCTCGCTTACCTCGGCCTTGCCGTATGCCGCGCGCGCGACCGTGCCCTCCCCGAGTACAGCCGGGTAGGTGCCCAGGCGCATGGTGCCGCCAAAGTCGGCTTTGATTATCTTTTCTTTCTGGTCCTCCATTATGTTGATGACCGCATGCTCGGCCTCTTTGTTGACCTCGGCCGTGTTGGCGCCATGCAAGCCCGCCGCGTGCCGCGCGTACTCAACTACCAGCCACTGCATGCCGTAGCACAGGCCAAAGTAAGGTATTTTATTTTCGCGGGCAAACTTAATAGCAAGCACTATCCCCTCGACACCCCGCGAGCCGAAACCACCAGGCACGACAACGCCCGCGTACTTGCGCAGCTCCTCGAGTGCCAGCGGATCCTTTTCGTACACCTCGCTGTCTAGATATGCGAGCTCCACGCGCACGTCCTCGTGCGCGGCGGCGTGCTTGAGCGCCTCTATAACCGAAAGGTATACGTCGCTAAGTACGTACTCGCCGGACATAAAGTACTTGCCCACGACCGCTATCTGCAGCGTCTTTTTGCCGCCTTTTACTTTGGTTACAAACCTCTCCCACTTGTCTAGATTGCTGCCGCGGCGCGGGAGAGAGAGCACGTCGCAAATGATGTCGCCCATGCCGTCCTTTTCGTAATTGAGCGGCGCGTCGTAGATGCTCTCGAGGTCGGGCGCGCTTATAACCCGCTCCGGTAACGTATTGCAAAAGATTGCTATTTTTTCTTTGCGCTTTTGGTCTAGCGGCACCTCGGCGCGCGCCAGTATAACGTCGGCTTGGAGACCGACCGAGTTGAGCGAGCGGGCGGCGTACTGCGTAGGCTTGGTCTTCATCTCCCCCACGTGGCCGGGTATCGGCAGGTACGACACCATCACAATAGCAACGTCGCGCGGATGCATTTGCTTGAGCATACGCGCTGCCTCCAAAAAGATAATATTTTGGTACTCGCCTATCGTGCCGCCTATCTCGATGATGGTAACGTCGGCACTCGCCGCCTTTTGAGCCTCTTTGATGCGGCGGATAACCTCCAGCGGTATGTCGGGCACCACCTCGACGTTTTTGCCGCCGTACTCTAGGTTGCGCTCGCGGCGTATCACCTCTTGGTAGACCACGCCCGTAGTCATGTAGTTGATTGAGGGTAGTGTCTCACCCAAAAAGCGCTCATAGTTGCCCATGTCCTGGTCTGTCTCGTAGCCGTCGTCGAGCACAAACACTTCGCCGTGTTCGGTCGGATTCATCGTGCCGGCGTCAACGTTGATGTACGGGTCAATCTTGATTGCCGTGACCTTAAAGTCCTTGGACTTGAGTATGAGCCCAATAGAGGAGGAGGCGACCCCTTTGCCGATGCCGGACATCACTCCGCCTACGACAAAGATGTACTTCGGGTCGGTCATTATGTTGTACTAGTATACCACACACCCTAAACTTTCAAGTATCTGCGTACCGCCAGCCACGAGGCTGCCGCGCCTAACACCACACCGGTGCCGATAATAGCGAGTACAAAGAGCCCGAAGTGGGACAGATAGTAGGTAAAGACGTTTACCCCGCCAAAAAAGTTCTCTGTAGCGTTGCCCAACCACCATGTGAGCGGGTAAAAGACGAGCAGCGTCACCACGCCGGCAATAAGGCCGTAGAGTACGCCCTCGACCATAAACGGCGCCCGGATAAAGAACTGCCCTGCGCCCACAAGCCGCATGACGTGGATTTCGTCGCGGCTGGTGTATATCGCGAGCCGCAGCGTGTTAAACGATATCGCCACGGTCATGAGTATCAGGAGTAAGAGCACGAAAAACCCGATGCGCCCCGCCGCCGCGGTGATTGCCTGCAGGCGGTCGATAGCCGTGCGCTGCTGCTCGTCGTAAAAGTTAATCTTGTCGATGATAGAGGGACTCCCCTCCTGGAGCGTCGCTTGCGAGTTGAGGAAGCTGGCTATCGCCTCGTATTGCGTAATGTCTTTGGCCTTGACGTTAAGCACAGCGCCGAGCGGGTTGTCGCCCAACTCGTCGAGCGCTTGGAGTGTCAGCTGGTCATTTTTGTGCCGCTCTCTAAACTGTGCCAGCGCATCGGCACGGGAGAGATACTCGACGCTGGCTACCTCGGGTAGGGCCTCGAGCTGGGTCTTGAGCGCAGTTATCTGTGTCTCGGGTGCGTTGGTGGTGAAGTAGACATTGATATCGGCCTTGTTTTGGAGCTCGGTAATGGCAAAGTTGAGTATCACGCCGGCAAATATCGCCGCGCCCACGGTGGTGAGCGTGACCGTCATCACGAGTATAGACGCGAGCGACACAAACGCATTGCGCCAAAAGTCCAACAATCCCGCGCGCAAAACACGCTTGAGCATGGCGGTGTTCATTACTCCCGATTATACCGCGCTAAAAATGTCCCTCCAAATGAAGTACCCACAATAAAACTCCGCCCAAACCGTGGGCGGAGGTGGAACTGGACGAGCGAGTGGGGCGACTAGCCGACTTCGTTGCTGCGACCGTCGGTGGTGTGATCGGTGCGATCTTCCGGATGCGCATTGGGCGCCGACGCATAGACGGTCGGGGCGGAGAACATCTCGACGGTGAAGGTGTCGATATCGATGTCTTCGTCATCCAGGAATTCCTGACGGAAACGCTCCCGTGTTTGGGCATCGAAGTCGCCGGTCTGGGGAAGATCTTCGCTCGCCTGAAACCCCTTCACGGCGGCGGCAATCGCGCCGTCCGGCGTGTATTCACCATCAAGGACAATTTTCTTTTCGTCGTTGCCGTACCAGGCCGCAATCATGAGCAGCGCAAGCACATTCACTGCGGCGCCAGTCGAACCCTGCCGGAGATCCCGGTCGAACAATTTGGCCATCTGCATAGTCTCCCTGTTGTGCGGCTTAGCCGCGGAACTCTTATGCGGAGAATCTACACGATAATATGGAAGTGTCAATAGCTAGAGGATATACTTCCCTTCCCTGTCATCTCTGATTACCTTGCCGCGATCCATGGTTATTACGCGCTTTTTCAATGAGTCTATTACACCTTTGTTGTGGGTGGTGAGGATAATAGTCGTGCCCAAGTCGTTGATCTTTTTTAAAATCTGCACAATTTCAAACGTGTTGACCGGGTCGAGGTTGCCGGTCGGCTCGTCGGCCACAATAACGTCGGGCTGGTTAACTATGGCGCGGGCTATCGCCACGCGCTGCTGCTCGCCGCCCGAGAGCTCGTCGGGGAAATTTCTTGTCTTGTCGGCCAGGTCGACCAACTCGAGCACGTGCGGCACATCGGAGGCAATGTCCTCCTCGGTGCGGCCGGCGGCCTCCATCGCAAAGGCGATGTTTTCGTACGCGGTTTTGTTGGGCAAGAGGCGAAAGTCCTGAAACACCGTGCCAATCTTCCGGCGTAGGTCGTTCATCTTCTTGAGCGGGAGCTCGTGGATGTTTATAGACTCAAAAAACACCGCACCGCTCGAGGGCTTTTCCTCGGCAAGCAGCATCTTGACCAGCGTGGTCTTGCCCGCGCCTGAGTGGCCCACTATAGAGATAAACTCCCCCGGCTCGACGCTGAAGGACACATCATCAAGCGCAGTAGAGTTGTCTGCGTATATTTTGGATACTCGGTCGTAGTAAATCATTACAGGGTAGGCCCTATTGTACCAAATCTTTCTCCCCTTCCAAAAAGGGCTCGAGCTTGCCGTCTAAGACGCCCTGCGCGTCGCGGACCTCGACATCGGTGCGGTGGTCTTTGACCAATTGGTACGGATGCAGCACATAGGAGCGTATTTGATTGCCCCACTCTATTTTTTGTCCCTCGCTCAACTCCGATATTGTTTCTTTGCGCTCCTCCTCCATCCGGCGGAGTATTTTGGCGGTAAGTATGGCAAAAGCCTTTTCTTTATTGGCGCCCTGTGTCCTCTCACCATCTACGTGCGCACTCAAGCCGGTGGGCTTGTGGACAATGCGTACAGCTGTCTCGCGCTTGTTGACGTTTTGTCCGCCGGGGCCGCTCGAGCGGGCCACCGTAATATCTAAATCTTTTTCATCCAGTTCGATATGGGCAACTTTGTCTAATACCGGCAACACTTCCACCAGCACAAAA
>JAZKAA010000015.1:0-6167 GCA_040389385.1 Patescibacteria group bacterium
TGCTGCAGGAGAGTGCCCGGACTTTCCTCCCCACTCTTGCGAGCGGAGCTACTGTCAAACGCGCTACTAAAATTATAGCACGATTTTATCCCCTACGCCAACCCCTGCGGCTGCTGTGTAGCCGGCGGGGAGTTCTAGCACGTAGCGTGCGGGCGCGTCGGGTTTAAATACTTCCGGATAGGTGCTTGGCGATACATTGGACGCTATGTAGACCACTCTGCCGTCTTTGGCCAACCAAACTATGTCTATAGCAAAGGCCATATCCTTCATCCAAAAGCCCCATTCGCTGTCGCTGCCCATATCAAACAACATCCCCCGCCCCTCAGGTAGGCTTGGGCGGCCGCTTAGCCCGCGCTGCTCGGCGTCGGGGGTCGAGGCAACCTCTACTACCACATCGGCATCTCCCAGGTGGATTGTCTTGGTCGGTAGGCCGTTTTGGATACTCACACCGGCAGTATGCAGCCAACTGCCCCAAACCCAAAACGAGACAACCGCCACCAAAACGGCAGCGGTTGCGAGTAAAACAAGTTTTGTGCGATTTAGTGCCACACGCCCAGTATAACCGTCATTGCAAGGATAGTCAGGAAGCGACCCCCGACTTTAATCCAAAACAGCTCCCACTTCTCGTTCTCCCACAGTACGCCGCCGACCATAATTGCAGCGATAAAGCCGAGCCACACCCACACTGTGAGGTGTATCGCACCCATCACATCGACAACGCCCAAGAGCACCACAAAACGCGCGAGTACGTATGCCGTAACAAGCGTAGCGATAAACTCTATCGCCATGTTGCCCATGGGCATCTTCATCTCGCTCATGCTCTCGTAGCTCTTGCCGTGCAAGTGCATCCAGCGCTTGCCGAATATCGGCCCGTACCAGACCCACCCTATAACAAACGCAACGACCGCCGCTACGACGACCGCCACATAATTAATCATCAAATCCATACCTATAAAAATTAGTTACTAAAATGACCAACCCAATTGTATTAAACCCCCGGAGGGAGTACAAGTGAGTCCAAAAAGGAGGGCAAGACGAGCGGCAATATAAAGAGCGGGATAACAATAACCGCAATAGTGATAATCATCGTCCAAAGAAAGTACTTGCGCGTCTTTTCCTGGCTGACGTACATGGCGTCCATTTTAGTCTCGAGGACGTCTATCTTCTTCTCTATATTTTGGAGCTGCTCGGGCATGGGTTAAGCATACACCCGTTTTTATGCTATATTCGTTGAGCATTGGAGGCGTCGCATAGCGGTCTAGTGCACCGCCTTGGAAAGGCGGCGTGGGGCAACCCACCGTGAGTTCGAATCTCACCGCCTCCGCAGAGACAGTAAAATTTATATAGTAAACTTTAGTCAATGCCTACAAAAAGATTTTCTAACAAGAAAATAATTGTCACATGCCTAATTCCGGCCGCACTCATTACATTGACGTTGGAACTCCTGCTTTTTAAAGAAACATTCTGGGGGCGACAACTCAACACAGGGTCTCCGGTCGAGATACTTCACTTGAATATAACGCCCTTGTGGACAGGGATTGTTATTTTTGTGGTATCGGAAATTCTTTGCAGCGCGTACCTGATCTGGTTTTACAATCGAAAGAGTTCGTGATTTACAGATTTTATAAAAACGAGAAGGGTTGGTTTATTGATCTTCCAAACTACCCTTTTAATCAGGCGCATTTGGCTATGGTTAAAGGCGCTGATGTTTTGCTCGGCCAGCTCGCCGAAGGTAAGAGCGAAATTTGGCTGGAAGGCTCTACCCGACCGATCCCAGAGTATATCGACGTGCTAGACCGAGTAAAAAAGCTCGGGCTTTCAAAAGGGTCAATCTACAAAGGAAACAATGTAAAAATAAACCACACCATCCTAGAAGCAAATAACTTGTGGCTTTGCCCGGTGACTCTCTTTGTATTTTGGCGTTACCCAAAGAAGATTTATTACAAAAAAGTTCAAAAACCGAATTAGCGTTTTTTAGGGACTTTGCCGCCCGCTTTGCGGGCTTCGGACAAACCTATCGCTATTGCTTGCTTGCGGCTCGTGACCTTTTTGCCGCTGCGGCCGCTGCGCAGTTTGCCGCGCTTCATCTCGTGCAGGGCACGCTCAACTTTCTGCCCCGCCTTTTTGCCGTACTTTGCCATCCCCCAAGCGTAAGTGGCGCATGCTGAAATTTATATGATTATTCGTGCCCTACCAACGCCTCTATCCGGTCCGCTATCGGCGGATGGGTCATAAAGAGTTTGGCGAGGCCACTCGTGGCCGCTCGTGGGCCAAAGGGGTTGGATATATAGAGGTGCGCCGTGGCATTGTTGGCGGTGCGCATGGGCGCTTGGTAGCTGCCGATTTTGCGCAGCGCGTTGGCCAAGCCCTCCGGGTAGCGCGTAAGCAGTGCGCCCGACGCGTCGGCCAAAAACTCGCGCTTGCGCGATATCGCCAGCTGCATGAGCGTCGCGGCAATCGGCGCCAAGATAATAAATGCGATCGCGATAATCACGAGTATAGGATTTTGTTTGTCGTTGTTGCTCCCCCGCCCGCCAAACATCGTCGTACGCAAAAAGATGTGCGAGATGATCGTGATAAACCCAACAAGCACCACTGCCACCGTGCTCACCAGCATGTCGCGGTTGCCTATGTGGCTGAGCTCGTGCGCCAAGACGCCCTCGAGCTCGGTGCGGTCGAGCATTGAGAGCAGGCCGGTCGTTACCGCCACTACGGCGTGCTCTTTATTGCGCCCGGTGGCAAAGGCGTTGGGCGCTGGGTCGTTGATGATATAAATTTTAGGCTTGGGCAGGCCTGCGGTAATGGCCAAATTCTCCACAATATTATGGAGCTCGGGGTACTCGCTATCCAACGCCGGTTTGGCGCCCGCCATACTCACCACAATTTTGTCGGAAAACCAGTACGCGCCGACGTTCATCAGCAGCGCAAACGCAACGGCAAAATACAAAATAGCCGAGCTATTAAAGTAAAACGAAATAGCCCAGCCAACGCCGATGGTAATGACGGCAAAAACGACCATCAAGACCCATGTCTTGGCAATATTTTCTGTCTGATGCGTGTAGAGATTAGGCATTCGAGTAGTTTAACAAAAACAGGTTTGCGGGAGTGTTTCGCAGGCCGACGGGCCGAGAATCAGCAAATTTCCAGCAGGAAATTATGCGACTCCCGCAGGCCTATTTTTGTTAGACTAAAATTTAACCGCGACAGGCTGGCGGGCAGCATCCTCGCCCTCCCCTAGTTCAAAAAACTCTCTCGGCTCAAAGCGGAAGGCTCCTGCAATAACATTGCTGGGAAAGCGCTCGATAGCGGTGTTGAGGTCGCGCACCATCGTGTTGTAAAAGCGGCGCGAGGCCTGGATTTTGTTTTCGGTATCACTCAACTCGCGTTGCAGCTCAAGAAAGTTCGTGTTGGCTTTTAGGTCCGGATAAGCCTCGGCAACGGCAAAGAGGCTCTTCAAAGCACCTGAGAGCATATTCTCCGCCTTGCCCTTGTCGGCAACGCTGCCCGCGTCCATGGCTGCCGTGCGTGCGGCGGTGACGGCCTCGAGCACTCCCTTTTCGTGCGTGGCGTAGCCTTTTACACTCTCCACTAAGTTAGGGATGAGATCGTACCGACGCTTAAGTTGCACGTCGATATCCGCCCACGCTTCTTTGGAGCGGTTAACCAGTGTGATAAAGCGGTTGTAGGCAAACCATACCCACCCCAGGACTATGACCACTATCGCGAGTATTATCCAAGTAATCATATAATTTAGACAAACATAGTGCGAAAGAAGAGACCGCCTATAACGAGGAGTAATACTACCAAAGCCGTCCAAAATGACCAAACATTTAGAGTGGCTCGTATGTCAGTTCCAACATATAGGGCCTTCGCGACACTTTTGGTCAAGTCACTGGCGTCAGAATTTTGAACTGCCTGCAGGTTTTCGATACGTTTTTGTTTAAGCCATGTATTGAGGCGTTGCAGTACAAGACCCGCAGCAAGTACGCCCACAAGCACCAAAAATCCGTCAAGATAGTCCATCGCCGCTATTGTAGCACTTCTACCCAAATTGCAAGCTAAGGTCCTAGTAGTCCATGCCGCCCATGTCGGGCATTGCGGGAGATTCTTTTTCCTCCTTAGGCTCGTCGGCAACAGCCGCTTCGGTCGTAAGCAAGATTGCGGCGGCGCTGGCTGCGCGCTCCAGCGCGGTGCGCGTAACTTTAACTGGATCTATAATGCCGGCGGCAAAAACATCCGTAACGACCTCGTCTTTAACCGCATCATATCCGGCGTTGCCTTTGGCATTTTTAACCCTATCAACAACAACCCCGGCATCTACGCCGGCATTTTCAGCAATCTGTCTTAAAGGTTTTTCGAGCGCGGACAACAGAATCATGTATCCTACTACTTCTGCAGGGCTCAGCTTCTTCTTTTTTTCTTCTACAAGCTCTACCAGCTTCTGTCCCACTTTAACCAACGCCACACCGCCGCCGGCGACTATACCCTCCTCAATCGCAGCTTTAGTTGCATTAACCGCATCCTCAATCTTCAATTTGAGATACTTCATCTCCGTCTCGGTTGCGGCACCAACCTTTATCACAGCGACGCCGCCCGATAGTTTTGCCAAGCGCTCCTGCAACTTTTCTTTATCAAATTTGCTGGTCGTCTCTTCTATCTGCTTGCGCAACTGTGCAATACGCGCGTTGATTGCCTTTTTGTCGCCCTTGCCGCCCACCACGACCGTGCTGTCTTTGGTCGCAACAACTTTGCTGGCGCGTCCAAGCTGGGCCAGCGTTGCAGCCTCAAACTTCATCCCTGTCTTTTCGGTAATCACCTCGCCGCCGGTCAGTATCGCAATATCCTCGAGCATCTCGGTCTTGCGGTCGCCATAGCCCGGCGCCTTAACCGCCAGGATATTAAACGTGCCCTTGAGACGGTTGAGTACAAAGGTGGTCAGCGCCTCGCCCTCGACATCGTCGGCGATTATCACGAGGTCTTTGCGGCCGCTCTCGGCCACCTTTTGCAAAATAGGAAGGACCTCCTGCACGCTTGATATCTTTTTGTCGGTAATGAGTATCGGCGCGTCTTTGTAGCTGGCCTCCATGCGGCTGGCGTCGGTAATCATGTAGGCCGAGACGTACCCGCGGTCAAACTCCATGCCCTCGACTACCTCCTTTTCTATCCCTAAACTCTGCGACTCCTCTACCGTGACTACACCGTCTTTGCCTACCTCGGCAATGGTGTCGGCAATAATGTTGCCGATGTCGGCCGACTCGGCCGAAATAGTCGCGACCTGTTTTATCTCGTCATTGCTCTGGATTTTTTTAGCAAGAGATTTGAGCGCCGTTGCAGCATCTGCAGCAGCGGCCTCGATGCCGGCGCGCACCGCCATGGCACTGAGGCCCGCCTCGGTGTGCTTCATCCCCTCCTCTACCAATGCCTGGAGCAAAACGACCGACGTGGTCGTGCCGTCGCCCGCAATGTCGTTGGTCTTGCCTGCGACCTCCTTAACAATCTCCGCGCCCATATTTTCAAACTTGTCGCGCAGCGTAATTTCTTTGGCGATAGAGACACCGTCGTTGGTTATGGTCGGGCCGCCGTAGCCTTTGTCCAGCGCTACATTGCGGCCGCGAGGGCCGAGCGTAATCTTGACTGTGTTGGCTACCTTGTCGATACCGCTTTTGAGTGCCCGGCGTGCCCGCTCATTAAAGAGAATCTGTTTTGCCATAGAGTTTCAGAATTTAGAAAATATAGGTAATGCTGTCTTCGCGTATCAGGTAATAGTCGGCGCCGTTTATCTTGACCTCGTCGTAGCCATACTTGCTAAACATTATTTTGTCGCCCTTTTTAACGCGCACCGGTATAAGTGTGCCGTCTGTGGCCGTGCGTCCCTCGCCCACCGCGACCACTACGCCCTGCTCGGGCTTTTCTTTGCTGGTGTCGGGGCTAATGATACCGAACGATGTCGTCTCCTCGGTAGGCTCCGGCTTAACCAACACACGGTCGCCGTACGGCATTCCGATACCCTTTTTTGTAACTGCTTTTACTTTTTTAACCGCAGCCTTTTTCTTAGGCTGTTTCTTAGATTTGGCTTTCTTCATAGGACCAATACTAGACGACGTAAGGCTTTTTGAGTACTTGACATTATCCTCTTTCGGGTGTATAATAGAAGCATAACAGATCCA
>JAZKAA010000016.1:0-15470 GCA_040389385.1 Patescibacteria group bacterium
GCGGCGTCGCATGGTCAGGCTTTCGCCCATTGCCAAATATTCTCGACTGCAGCCATCCGTAGATGTATGGGCCGTGTCTCAGTCCCATCGGTGGGGGTCAGCCTCTCAGCTCCCCTAGACGTCGTAGGCTTGGTAGGCCGTTACCCTACCAACTACCTGATGTCCCGCAGGCCGCTCAAAGAGCGTATTGCTACTTTAGAGTTGCCTCACCATCGGAAATTACCCCGCCTTTCGGCGAGCTATGCCCGACTCTTCGGTGCGTACCTGCGTATTACTACCTCGTCTGCCGGTGTCCTTGCGGACCCCTTGACTTGCATGCCTTATCCACGCCGCTAGCATTCATCCTGAGCTAGGATCAAACTCTAATATAAGATTTCTCCTATTCGGATTGATCTGTTACTCGAAATGAACGGAACAAGAGAAAAGCTCTCTTGTTTATTGAACAAGTTGTGTTTTTTGTGCTCACTATCTATTCTGTTTTCAAACAACAAGCCCGCCAAAAGGCGGGCCGTTAACTTCAATCAAGTTAATACCTACCTAAGCGGACATAGAGGCCAGTATATACGTATCGGGATGTATGTCAAATGAAGGGCCAAACCCCCGCGACGGTGTAAAAACCGTTGCAAACTAAGCCTTTTTGACGACTCCACGTAGCCAAACTACAGCGGCTACACCAAGACATGCGATAGCGTAGTAGAGAGCAAAGCCGATGCTGGCAAAATCGAGCACGGTCGCCGCACCAATTGCGGCGAGTCCCGAGAGGCCAAACAGCACCCATGTGATGGGCGTTTCGCTCTGCGGCTCGCGGTACGACTTAATATAAGTTGGAGCAAACGCCAACGCATCGGCTGCTATCGCAAAGCCCAACGCAATAAGCGGGTCGCCGCTTAACCGCCACAAAATAAGCGCGGTCAGGGACAAAACAAGACACAGGCCATCCCACCATCTAAACTCCCTGTACCCGTAGCCAAAAATGCCGAACGATAAAATCGTTATATCCACAAAAAAAGTCACAACGACCAGCGCGGCCGACCAGCTTGGCTCGGCTACCAGCTGCGCGGCGGCAGAAATGCCGACCGCGAGCGCCCAAATCGACCACGACACAATATTGGGCCGCGTTTCGCCGCGTAGCATGTCCCGCAAGTACGGATACGCCGCACATATTGCCAGCACTCCGGCCAACACCCCCAATCCTACGTGCCAATCCATGTTATTTTTCGAGCGCCTGTTCTACCTGCGCAAATAGGTCTTCTTGGGTGCCGTTGTTGGTTACTACGGCGTCGGCAATTTTTAGAACGCCGCGGATATTGTGGCCGGACTCTTCAGTACCATCATCCTCACGCTTGGCCTGCTCGGCAAACTTCTCAAATGTCACGTGATCTTTAGAACTTCCCCGCTTTGATATACGGTCGTATCTAATTCTCAAGTCGGCATCAACACCCAAGATAAATCCGCCGACGCTGCGTACAAATTCTGCCTCGCCGACAGTATGGAGCGCTTCTAGTATCGCGTCTTTTGGGTTATCTTTTTTGATTTTTTCGTACGTAAGTTTAGGTACGCCGTTCGGATCCTTTGCACGGAGCTCGCGGCCGATGCGGGCCATGCCGTCGCGATCTACAACCTCGCCACGTTCCTTCAAAATATCAGTGAGGAGGCCCGAGCTAGAGTAATGCTTAAACCCTTTCGATTTTAAGTACTCCACCACCGTCCCCTTGCCCGCGCCGATGGTGCCCGTGATGCCGATAATCATGGGTTGATACTACCCTACTTCGCCAAGGCTATGAAGGGCACAGCCAAGAAAAAAGCTCGCTTGTTAGCGAGCTGCGATCTTTGGTTCTGCCGCAGGTGGCACGTGCGGCAAATACTTCCTCACTCCGTTGTCGTCGAGAATAAAGAGGGGCTTGTAGTCCCGCGCCTGTGTGTCCTTACGGACCGGAAGTCGATTGTCGAGCAGATACCAACTGCCACCAACAGGGACAGCAAGCACTGCGTGAGAGTCGTTGATGAAGGGTTGCGGGTGTCTTGGAAGCACCCTAACAGCCAGCACCAGGGAGTCTTTGACACCCACTTTTTCCAAAATCGCCTTCCAGAGGAAAACGTAGTCTTCGCAGTCACCCCTTGCCCAACGACGTCCTAGGGTTTCGAGGGCAGGAGACCAATGTTCTATTTCCCCCCAGAGTACCTTGTCGCTGGTGTACGTCACTTGTCGCCGGACTTCAAAGCTAAGCCACTCCAGCTGTGCCACCCCGTGCATGAGAGACGCGGCGCGGGCAAGCTGGAGAAACCACGTCGTAGCAGGCGTACATAGTTGTGGCACCTGCTCGCACGCAAACACTTTGTTTTCGTCCGCATCCATCTGACGCCGAAAGCGAGGCCAGAGTTTCTGCTTGAGAAATTCGTACTTGCGCACGTCGGTATTTGTCACCGAGGTTGTGCGCAGTCCAAACGGCTCGGTGGTTTGCGCCTGTGCTCCCGCTGGGAGCACACACAGTGCAGCCAGAAGTAGAGAGCAGGACAGACGCATGATGCGCCTCCCAATGTTGGGCCAATTGGGCCAAGGAGATGAAGACCGGATGAGCCCGGAGCTTCTACATAAATCGTATCATCACTTTTTTGGGTGCAACATATAAAAAGCCCGAAGCGCAAAGCTCCGGGGTTACTTCTTGTGGATGGCGGCTGTGGTCTTTACCGCCTGTGGTTCATTGACGAGGGCGACCCAGACGTTGGTATCGACCTGATCCTGTTGCTGTACAAAGCGATACCCCGTTTTGTGCCACGGAACGATAGTCTCTCTCAGATTATCGAGGACGAGGTCCTGCTTATCAGTCCTAACGATTAGGACTGCGTGAGTCTCCCCCTTATCAGTATGTGCGACAGTGATAAGGAGCACCGAACGGGGGTACCCCATGACAAGCAAAAAGTGCCGCTTGAGGATCACATACTCCTCGCAATCTCCTTTGCCGTCTTCGGCGTAAGACCATCTCTCAACGCCGACCACGTTTCCGTCCGCATCCTTAACCAGGTAGCGTGGGTCACTGGTCCCCCAGTGGGACATATCGTTTAACGGTCTTATTTTACCGTTGATCCTCTGGTTGACGTCTTTCAAGTCCTTCAACACCTTGGGGGTCTCGGCAATGTGGCGTGGCCCAGCCGGTGTGGTAGGGCAACCCGCAGGATAGGCAGTGCAAAAGCCCTTATAGCCAAATGGAGTCAACGTCCTTACCCCTCCCATCAGGTGAGGGGTTGGCTTTTGCTCAGCGTGTGCTGAAGAAAAGCTGGAGAGCGCCAAGGCGCCCGCAAAAAGCTGTGCGCGCATGAGGTCCTCTCACATGTGGGAACTTACCTTCTTTGTGACTATACACTGGTTCACACATAATCCATACAACAAAAACGGCCCGCGCTGTGCGCGCGAGCCGTTAGAACCGGGCTGCAATTTTAAAGTTCATCACCCGGAGGTAGTCATCTTGCGAGACGACCAGAGGGCTGCGGATGTCGAGTATGTAATACTCGCCATCCACACTGACCTGCAAGACAGCGTGCGCCGCGTTGACGAGGATTTTCATGTCCTCGTCCGGGATGCCGGCCTCGCGCAACACAGTGCGCACGACAGCAGCCCATTGGATGCAGTTGGCTCGCTTCCGAGCCAGGCTCACACTCGCCACAAGCCAGACATTGTTCGGGTCGCGCATCGGCTCAAGTAGCCGTCTGTCGCGCGCCCAGTATGTGGCGTCTTTGAGCATTTGCATCCGCGGCAGCCCTCGCAGCGCATCTGCTTCCTCGAGAAGCGTTACTGCTTCGGGCCTGCATCGATGTTCGACCTTGCACGGGTCGAGCACCAATACTTTTTCGGCATTCATGGCTGCAAGCAATTGAGCGCCCGCGACCTGCATGCCGTTTTCTCCTGCCACGGCACCCTGCGCAATCATGCACAGGATGCCGATAGCAATCAGCATCACTTTGCGCATGTGCGTTTTCCTTCAGGTTTAAAACAACAGGTACCTTACAATCATACCCCCAAATGGGGGTAAAGTCAATAGCTCCAAATATGCCTACAACTAAGCCTTTTTAGACCATTTGTCCCAGGCAACCAACAGCGGTGCCGCAAGGAATATCGACGAGTATGTGCCTGCGACCATACCCACAATCAACGTAAGAGCAAAGGTTTGGGTCGACACGGGACCCATAAAATAGAGCGCCGCGAGCACAATAACCACCGTGAGACTGGTGTTGATGGAGCGCGCGAGTGTCTGCACGATGCTGCGGCCCACCACCTCGCTAAACTCCTCGCGCCGGCTGCGCTCGGCATTGAGGCGCAGGTTTTCGCGGATGCGGTCAAAGACGACAATCGTATCGTTGATGGAGATACCGAGCACGGTCAAAAGGCCGACGATAAACAGCGCGTCCACCTCGGCGCCCGCCACATAGCCAAGCAGCGCAAACAGGCCGGTCGGGATAAGGATGTCATGCACAAGCGTAATGATAGCCACGACGCCGTACTTCCACGACGCCACAGGCAGGGAGACCTTGCGGAATGCAAACGCGATAAACAAAATGATGAGCACGACCACCAGCACAATAGCTATCCACGCCTTTTGCATGAGCTCGCTGCCGAGCGAGGGGCCAATAGAGGTGTACTCGTCCTCGTGCACAGGGCCGAGCGTGCCGAGCGCCTGTTGGAGCGACTCGTGCTCAGTCTGCGTAAGGTCGCGCTGGCGCAAAATGTAGCTGGTGGTGCCGCTTGGCTGTACACGTACCTCGCCAAAACCAAGAGTGTCGACAACGTTGTGTACAGCCTCGGGTGTAGGGCGCTCGCTCTGATAACTGACCTGCATCAACGAGCCGCCCTTGAGGTCAATGCCCGGCTTAAGCCCCCACGCCACAAGCGCGGCAACGGCAAGCAACGACAGTATCGCCGGAAGGATAAAAAAGTATTTGAGATTTTTAGCGACGTTCATATAGTTATTTATTCAACCCTGAGCGCATCAAGAATTTGCCGAGCCCGGACTGTGTGTTGATACCGAGCGCCAAGAGGAACGTGCGCGAGATGGTGATAGCCGAGAGCATAGAGATAACGACGCCGAGTCC
This sequence comes from Patescibacteria group bacterium, assembly GCA_040389385.1. Lineage (GTDB taxonomy): Bacteria > Patescibacteriota > Minisyncoccia > Phycocordibacterales > SBAW01 > GWA1-54-10. The sequence goes on from JAZKAA010000016.1 coordinate 5,086, forward strand.
AAACACGAGCGCAAAGCCCTTAATCAGCGACGTGCCGAACCAAAAGAGGATAACCGCCGCGATAATGTGCGCGATGTTGCTGTCGCGGATAGCAAGCCATGCGCGGGCAAAGCCCTCGCGGATAGCCGCGCTCCCCTGCTTGCCGGCGGCGAGCTCCTCTTTAATACGCTCGGCAATAAGGATGTTGGCGTCGACCGCCAAGCCTATAGACAGGATAAAGCCCGCGATGCCGGCCGAGGTGAGCACCACCGGAATAAGTTTAAAGAGGGCGAGCATAACTGCAGTGTAGATAACAAGCGCCACCACCGCCACCACGCCCGGCACGCGGTACCACACAATCATAAACAGGGCCAAGATAGCAAAGCCTATAAGCCCGGCGGTCATGCCCGCCTGGAGCGCCGACTCGCCCAGAGTTGCGCCGATGGTCTCGGTCGAGGAGAGTGCAATAGGCACCGGGAGTGCCCCAAGGTTGAGATTGGTCGCCAGCTCTTTGGCCGACTGTGCGGTAAATTGCCCCGAGATGATGGCCGTGCCGTCGGTGATACGCTCTTGGATAGTCGGCGCCGAGAGCAACTCTCCGTCGAGAAATATCGCGAGCCTGCGGCCGACATTAGCGGAGGTTATGTCGGCAAAAAGTTTGGTCCCCTCGGTATTGAAGTCGACGCGGATCATCGGCTGCTGGAGCTGCGAGGCGCTGCCGTTGCCAAACTGCAGCTGTGCGTTGCTAAGGTATTTGCCGGTGAGCCCCGTGTCCTCAAACGCGCTCGAGGTTGCCGATGCGCCAGGGATAGCCTCGGCATCACGTCCGACCGCAACCAATTTAAACTCCAAGACAGGGGTCTGCCCAATGCGGCGGACCGCCTCAGCAACGTCGGTGATGCCCGGGAGCTCAACAATCAGGCGCTGGCCGCCGCCGCCCAATGCCCCACCCTGCTCTACCTGCACCAGCGGCTCGCCGACGCCAAAGGCGTTGACACGGCGCTCGATAACAACACGCAGTGCCTCCATGGCTGCGGACACATCGGCCGCAGCAACCTTGCCGGTGTCGGCGCTGTAGACCAAGTGCGTGCCGCCCTGGAGGTCGAGCCCCAACTTAAAGTCGTAGCGACCGCCTGTGCCCGTAGTCATCCACACAAAAACGCCGACCAGTGCGGCGACGATAATCACAACAACGGCCATATACCGTATAGCGAACATAGGCCCCAGACTAGCAGAAAAGCCCCGCTTGGACAACCTAGATACGGACCTTGGCTATAACGTCGAAGGTGCAGACACACGGGGCCTCCTTGCACATATGGCAATTATTTTTAAACATCGAGGCCAGCCCTTTTGATACATCTATCTTGGCCGAGTTGGCGATACTAAACACACACGATATGCTGTCGGCAATCTCATGTTTGACGGCTTCAAATTGTTTGTTTTGATGCTGTCCTAAAAAATTATGGAGAGCTTCTGCCACCTCGCCAAATTCCTCGGCCATATGCATGCCTGCTTCGGCCAGCGTGCGGCGCTCTGCCGGATAAATGATGCTAAACATCGTTTGGAACTCGCGTATCGTATATGGCCTAAGTGTTTCGTCTATTTTTAGACGCGGGCGCTTAAGCGGCTTTGTTTTTTTACACACGCAGGGGGAGTGCGCGCAATACGAGCATTGCATCGGAAACCGGGTCCACAACTCGTCCTCCAAACAGATATGAAGGCGGTTGGCCAGTGCAAACAGGAAGGAAAAACTGACCAGTAGGTTGACCTCAATCTTATCTTTTGCCCCTTTGCGGATACCCTTGAGGGCCCGCATCGCAAAACGTTGCGAGAGCGTCAGCAGGTCCGTCACCGAGTACATGCGATCGTCCGGGCGGCCATATACGCTCCGGTTAAATGATTGAAAATCGTTGAGGGTGGGGTTTTTCTTAAGGCTTACCACCTCTTTACCCTACTTACCATTGGCTCTTGCCACAAGCGCTTGCAAGTTCTTAAATATCATCGCGACGGCGATGGGGCCCACGCCGCCGGGGACGGGGGTAAATACACCTGCCACCTCGGCACATGCCGGGTCAGCGTCGCCAGCGAGCTTGCCGCCCGCCTCACTGGTGCCCGCGTCTATTAAGACCACGCCAAGCTTAAGCATTGCGGGTTTAATGAGACCAGGCTCGCCGGCACCGCACACCACAATATCGGCATCTTTAAGCTCCTCGAGCGAGCCGCGGGTCTGTGTCACTACAACTACATCTGCGCCAAGCTCACGCAGCAATGCCGCTGCCGGTAGGCCCACCAACTTGCCCGCGCCCACCACGGCGGCTTTTTTTTCTTGGGCAAAAACGTTTGAGCGCGATAGGATTTCTGAAATTGCCTCTGCAACCGGCGGGCGCACGATACTGTGTGAGGTCAGACCGTCAACATCTTTTGCCGGCGGCAGCGCTGCAATCAGCTCGTCCGCGTTAGGTATCGGCATTTGGATAATCACGCCGTCACATTTGATAGCATGGGCAAATTCCGTCGGGTCAAAGCGCTTAATCTCCACCCCAAGCCGCTCGGCAACACGCGTCTTTATCTTTACAAAACTTTCTGTAGCTGTGTCACCGCCGACCATCACCACGCCGAGCGTCGTGCCGCGCAAGCTCTCGCCAATCTCTGCCAACACCCCATCGGCTATTTTTTTACCGTCTATAATCATGGCATTTGTGCAAGCCTCTTTAATTCCTCAATCCCTTCTTCAAGCGAGATCTGCGGCTCCCACCCCAGCAACTGCTTCGCAAGCGAGTTATCGGCCAACGTATCATGCGGCTCAAGCCGCGGCGCAATATAAACCGTCGGCCCGCCTATCAGCTTGGCTATAGTGTTGACCGATATATTTCTACCTGCGCCGATGTTAATCACCTCTCCCTTTCCTACACCTTGGCCCGTAGCGGCCAATATATTGGCACGCACAACGTCACGCACATGAGTGAGGTCACGCGTCTGCGTGCCGTCGCCGGTGATAGTCATCGGCTTGCCTGATTTGAGCTGCTCGATAAAAAGCGGAATAACAAGCGGATACGTCTCGTGTGTGGTGCCGCCCGGACCGTAGACGTTAAAATAACGCAGACAGACAGTCGAGAGACCGTGGATTGTTGAGTACAGTTGGCAATAACGCTCGCCAATATATTTGTGGAGTCCGTACGGGCTCTTGGGCCGCGCCGACATAGTCTCGACCATGGGGAGCGACTCCGGGTCGCCATAGACAGAACTTGACGAGGCAAAGACCACCCGTTCTACCTTGGCCCGCCGCGCCGCCTCCAGTACCGACAGTGTCCCGTTGACGTTGACATTGTGTGACTCCTCCGGATTTTCAATCGTAAATTGCACGCGCGGCAATGCCGCAAGATGAAAAACAAACCTCGCCCCCGCAAAGGCGCACTCAAGCGCCGCGGTGTCGCAGACAGTGCTCCCATCTTTACTATCTATCAACGCTACTTCGTAGCCCTCTCCCTGCAGACCTGCGACCAAATGTCGCCCGATAAATCCGGCGCCACCTGTCACTACTACTTTTTGTTTTTTGCCGTCGACAATCATGTAATTTTTGGGCGGCGCAACTCCTCGGGGACAAAGGATGCGTACAACCCGTCGGTGTAATAAAATGCGTCGAGCCCCTCGTGCTTGTAGGTGTAGCCGAGCACACGAGTTACCTTGCTACCGTCTACCACAATCGGGTACGAGTAGCCCTTCCATGCGCCCTTGCCGGTGGGCACTTTGCCGCGCGAGAGGTGCCAAAAGACAAAAAATGCAAAGCGCACCATCCATGGATATACGGGCACAATATGCTTACCGACCGCGCGCCCCATATCGCGGCCTTCGACTACTTTGCCCGGCGGGCAGATATTAAATACTTCGTACCCTTCTACCCGCGGACCAAAAGCCAGGCGCTCAACAATACCCACCACATCGTCCTCGTGGATAAATTGGCGTGCCCACTTGGGCGTAATGGGTACAAACGCAACCATCGCAGAGATAAGCCGGTAGATAAACGCGCCGCGCATCTGGCCGGAGAGTGTCGACTGCAAGCCAAAGCGTATCCGCATAAACCGCCCGCGGGGCCCTGTAATTGCGGCGGGCCGCACAACGCTCACCGCTAAGGTACGGTTCCATCCTGTTGCATACTTTTGTTCCAAATGCTCCTCGGCAACGCGCTTTTCCTCGGCATACAAATACTCGCTCTTGCGAAACGGCTCACTCTCCACAAAGCGGTGCTCGATGGTGTTGTCCGTAAACGCGCCGTACGATGCCACGGTGGAAAAATGGATAAGTCGCAGAACCGGGTGCTCAAAACAAAAGGTAAATACTTTGTCTGAGCCGTCGATATTCCATCGCCAACTCTTTGCCCTGTCGCCATAAAACTCGCGTATCTGCCACGCCGCATGGATAACGACCGTAGGTTTATACTCTCCCACTTTCGGCTCCCAGTCTTCCGCTGTGTTTTGCTCTATATATACGAGCTTTTCTATGTCGCGCAGAATCTCCGGCAGCGGCTCTTTATCAAGCCCGACAACACGCTCCACATCGTCGCGCGCGGCAAACTTTTGTACGAGCATCGCTCCTACGTATCCGGCGGCTCCTGTAATAAAAATAGTTTGTTTGTCCATAGCTACCATGCACTCACGCGAAACAACATCCGCTTAAATGTTTTGAGCGCCACAGTAATATCAAGTGCGAGCGAGCGGTGCCGGATGTAGTAAAAGTCGTATGCCAGCCGCATCTTAGTTTCCTCTATTGACTGCGGAGAGATGTTGCCCGGCTCGTAGCGCTGATTAATTTGTGCCCAGCCGGTGATACCGGGCTTAACACTATACCGCGCCATGTAGTACGGGAGTGTTTCGGCCAGGCGCTCGCCCAAGCCCGCAATATCGTTGCGCGGACCCACCAGCGACAGCTCGCCGCGCAAAATGTTGAGCGCCTGGGGAAACTCATCGAGCGAGGTGCGGCGCAAAAAAGCACCCACCCGCGTGACCCGGTTTTGCCTGTCCTCGCCCACCCAGGTGCTGGCTGCCGTGTCGTTGTGCGTCATACTGCGGAACTTGTATGCGCGCATGCGGCCGCCGTATTGTCCGATGCGCTCCTGCGTTATAAACAGCGGGCCCTGGCCCTCCAAGCGCATTGCAACATATATAAAAGGAGTGAGCACGAGCATGAGTGCGCCCATCAAAAGTGCGCCAAGAATGTCCACCGCTCGCTTAAATACCGCGTAATAGCCGGAGTCGGGACCCGCCATATTTTTTAGAAACCACTCGTATCTCAAGAGCGACAGCGGCACCCGATCAAAGACCTCTTCGTATACACGGTCGAGGTCCAGCACCTGATACCGCTGGTCTAAAAATGCGAGCGCATACATCTGGCCCAACAGGGGCTCTACCTCTTTGTCACCCGTTGCAACAACAATAGTCTGTATCTGCTGCTCTCGTAGCCGGCGCAAAAAGGCAGCGCTGTCGCCCGCCGCAGTCCCCGGCGACGCCACAACGACAAACTCCATGCCGTACCGCGGGTTTTGGTTGACTTCTTGCGAGAGCTCCTGCGCATCGGGGCCGTCGGCCACAAGTGCCAACCGCTCGCGCACACCCGGCGTGGCGATGCGCGGCAAGAGTTGCAACCGCCAGATAAAAATACACGCGAGCGACACCACCAAGTAGACCGCGAGGTTGGTTTTGGGCGTAATAGCTGTCTGTGGAGCAAAAAAGAAAAACAGGGCTGCGAGCGTAATGTTGAGGAGTTGTGTGCGTAGGAGCACTCCCGTAAGCTCGTACTGTGCCAAAAATACGCGCTTGCCGTAGAGCCCCGCCATATAAAAGACGAGCGCCCATAGCACAAAGAGCCACCAGAAAAACTGTAGGTGCTGCACAAAAAGCGCCTGCGTGGGGAGCGCGCCGTAGCGCACCAGGAGCGTCAGCCATAGCGAAAAGACAAATACGGCTATATCTCCCGCAAAGACGAGTACTGTTTTTCTGCCACTAAAAGCCATTGTTGTGCGTTACAATACCATATAACTGCCAAAAATCTATGGGGGTTCCCTCTAAAATTCTCTATTTTATAACCAAATCCAATTGGGGTGGCGCGCAGCGCTACGTCTTTGATATGGCTGTGGCGGCCAAGGCTGCCGGATACGACGTGGTGGTGGCTGCGGGCGGCTCGGGCACACTGGTCCAAAAACTCAAGGAAAAAAATATTCGCACAGTCGAGATACCAGCGCTTACTCGCGACGTAGGGGGCGGCGACCTTCCCGCGTATAAACAGATTCTAAATATCATCCGTACCGAGCAACCCCAAGTGCTCCATCTTAACTCCAGCAAAGCCGCAGCCCTCGGCGCCCTGGCGGGCCGCATGGCGGGGGTTAAAAAAATAATCTTTACCGCGCACGGGTGGCCATTTATGGAGCACCGCAATATCCTGGCGCGTACAGCAATATGGTTTGTATCCTGGCTCACTGTCCTGATGTCACACACAGTAATTGCCGTCTCAAACTCCGAGTTGCGGTTGGCAAGACACATGCCCTTTTGTGCAGGCAAGATCGTACGAATTTATAACGGCATCGACCTTGCTATGCATTTTGGCTCTGGAGATGGTGTCCGTAGCGCTTTCCCCGCCGGAGCGCACATCACCGGCACCGTCGGCGAACTTACTGCAAACAAAAATCAGATAGTGCTAGTTGAGCAAGCAAAAAATAATCCTGCTATGTACGTGGCGATTGTCGGCGAGGGCGAACTGCGGCCTATGTTGGAGCAAAAAATTAAAAAAAACGGCCTGCAAGACCGCGTAAAACTCTTTGGCTTTATGCCCGCAGCAGATGTTTTAAAAGGCTTTGATACGTTCGCACTACCCTCTATTAAAGAGGGTCTGGGCTATGTCGTCTTAGAAGCCCGTGCAGCAGGCCTACCAATCGTAGCCAACCGCACAGGCGGCATCCCCGAGGCCCTCGACCTCCCCCTGAGCGAATTCTCTCTAGAAAAAATGGTCCAAAAAACCATGGAGCTGTACTAAATCATCCTGGATTATTGTAGACAATACTGAACTGTCCTGTTTCGCCGTGCATCTTGGCAGCTTTTTGCATAACAGCACTATCGACCACACTGGGAGCGCACTCACCACCCTGCCTCACGGCACACATACGGGCGGGGTCTTTAGGCATAGCTTGCAATTGCCAGACGATTTTGTAGGACCCGGGGTTAAACTGGTGGTGAGCAATAGCGCCCGGGATGTCCCATTGTGTCGAACCGGCAGCAAAACTATTCCCATCACCTATGCCGGCAATGTTGACCCCGGGAATTAACGGATTTTGTACATACAAAAACAAAATGAGGTTAAAATCTGCCGGAAACGAGTCGATGACCGCTTGAGGGGCACTCCATTTCACTGTAGTAATTTTATCGGCCAAAAGTATCGCTCCTGCCGAAGGGGCGGTTATTACAACTGCGCTTGTATTTGCAGTGACCACAACCGTAACGGATGCCAGGGTGTGACTTGTCAGAACCTGTTCACATGAACTTTGAACATCGACATTGCATGCGAGTTTGCCGGTATCCAATAGTCGGATAGCGTACGTGCCGGGTTGGGTATACGTATGTTGGGCCGAACAACTTGTCGGCGAACAAGAATTCCCGCCATACAAGTCAACTTGCCCCGAGTTGTCCCCAAAATCCACATACCCCTTTAAAGCAGCGCCGCCTTTGCTTGTATGTACACCTACTGTAAATGGGGCTGGTCCTGAAGTTGTGTCAGCAACGATTGAATTCTCTGTGACGGGAGCATTTGGCACAACAGTATCTTGAACAAGTTGTGTACCTGGAGTTATATGTTTTTCGTATAAATACACCCCACCACCAACAGCGCCACCAGCCACCAATAAGCCAAAGATAATGAGGAGCGGTATCCAGGCAAAACCGCGTGGGGAGTTCATTTCACTAGCATACCCTGCTTTTAGCGGTCGTAGCCGCCGGCGAATTCGCGCTCCAACGCTTGCGCGTGGACCGCTCTGCTGTAGCGGCGCATGCCGGAGAGGATACCGAGGGCAAGAAACTCGCCAAGCAAGTGTGAGCCGCCATAGCTCATAAATGGTATTGTGGTGCCTGTCACCGGCAAGAGCCCGACGTTGATTCCTACGTGGAGTACGAAGTGCGCCGCAAAGTAGCACAAGACGCCGACCGCAAATAATGTTTCGAAATTGCTTGCGCCCCGCATCGCGCTCTGTAAGATGCGCCAAAACAACACCCCATAGAGAATAAAAATAAGAAGAACGCCGACAAAGCCCCACTCCTCGGCAAAGGCGGCAAAGATAAAGTCGGTCTGATACTCGGGCAAAAATCGCAGCTTGCTCTGCGTGCCATAGCCTATCCCCTTGCCCACCCACTGACCCGAGCCCACCGCCACGGTGGACTGATATGCGTTGTAGCCCGCGCCGTGGATGTCGGCCAGCGGATGGAGAAAGGTGAGGATGCGCTGCTTTTGGTAGTCATGGAAGCCAAACAGCCATAGCCCCGCAAAACATACCGTGCCAATGGCAATAACCGCAAAGAGATGTTTGCGCGAGAGCCCGCTAATCATCACCATGCCAAACCAGATGAGCGCAATGATGATAGCCGAGCCAAAGTCCGGCTGGATAGCTACCAGAGCAAAGACAAGCCCGGCATACGCGCCCGAGGTAAGTATGTGGCGGATGTTGGCTATCTCGATGTGCCGGCGGGAAAAGTATTTGGCCAAGAGTATGATGAGCCCGAGCTTAACAAAGTCGGTAGGTTGGAAGGCGAACCCGCCCAGGTCAAACCAACTCTTGGCGCCGAGTGTGGCATGCCCCGCCACCACCAACACAACGAGCGGCACCAGCAATACGCCGTAGATGCCGGCCGCAACGCCCGAGCGGCGCAAAAAGCGCCAGTCTATCGTTGAGGCGACAAAAAAGACCCCCGCCCCTAAGAGTATCCAGATGCTCTGCCGGAAGAAAAACGGGTCGCTTGCCTGGAACGAGCTCATGGTTAAGAGCCCCAGCAGTGCCAAGCATAGGGCCGAACCGAACGCGAGCCAGTCGGTGTAGCCGGCCTTTTTTTGTATCAGCGTAAATGGACTCATAGTCAGAACGGCGACAGTACAGTAATTTCTGCGCGAACTATTTGAGGGTTGCCCAAGGGCCAAGTAAATTGCACCGATTGCGACGACTTGGGCGCTATGTCGACGGTAGACTTGGATGCGGCTTTGGCGACCCCGGCACTATCATACAGCACCGCGGTCACTACCACTTTGCGGAGGTTGCTGACCGTGTCGTTACTGACGGTGGCGCTTAGCCGCGAGCCGTCTTGAGCGAGGTCCTGATTGCTAACGCGAAGCATGGGTATGGCGGCCGCGTGCCACACCGGTGTCGTAATAAAAGAGAAGAGCGCGCGCGACACGGTGCGGTTGCCTACATTGATGCTGGGCTCCACCACCGTGATTGCCTGCGTGGGCGGCACGTCCATCTGGCCGTCGCGCTCTATCACGAGCGAGTTTTTGTCGTCAAAGAGTTGGAAGGAGTATTGTACGGCGCGTGCGCCGGCGGTGACGTTGTCGTTGTGCACGTATGCCGCGGCGGTGTAATACCCGGGCGCCACCAAAAACGAGCGCGACCACAGCACCACCAAGTTGTGCGTGTCTTGGGTGCACACCAGGCTGCACACGCCGCCACAGTCTACGCCGCGCTCGTTTTGGTTCTGCTTGCCGTCAAAGCACGTGGGCGAGGTAGTTAAAAAAAGGTTATAAAAAACAATCAGCAGCACAGCGCAAATAACCAAGCCCACTGCGTAATAAAGCAGCTGCCGTCGAGCGCTCCACGTGAGCTTAAGTGCCATACATCTATTGTATAGCAAATTGAAACGCCCCCGATCGCAATGGATCGAGGGCGTATAGAAGTTGTGAGCGCAGGGTTATTACCTGCATTGTCGGGAACAGATTCTCCGCCGAGTAACCGCCAGGACGTACCTTGGGGCGACCCATCTGTACGAGGCCTAAGCCAAGTTTTGAAAGGGTGAGGCGCCGAAGCACCTTTCATTAATTCCAGGTTGCTCATAAACCTGGGACCCTTTTGCGAATACTTCGTCACGGTTCCTACCTTTACGGCAGGATGTGCGTTGTACGACAATCCTATCGCAATCTGCTTAGTTGGAGCAAAGCCTTGCCACCCAACCAATGCCAGCGACACTCACCATAGGACAAGCAGAGGGGCCGAGGCCCGTGCTTTTTGGAGAGGTGCTCCTCACCGTCGCCAGACCAAGCGATCTTTGACGGGTCCTAAACTGCCTCCAAAACAATACCCTATTTTGTATAAAAACGAAACGCCCCAACCTTGGTAGATTGGGGCGTCGCACAGATTTTGTTATTTGCCGGAAGAAGCGTTCTCA
>JAZKAA010000016.1:15480-17646 GCA_040389385.1 Patescibacteria group bacterium
GGCTGAGTTGGAGTGGTCCGACGGCGTGGGCCAGAGCGATGAGCCAAGCCACCTTATCGGTACGCGGCTCGACGTGTGCGCCTTGGTGTACAGACTACGGAGCGATGTCTTGAGGATTTCGCCCGTAACTGTTGCCAGAATAATATCCACATCTGGCACGTTGGCCGTGCAGTCGTGCATAAACTCCAGACATTTGCCACACAGCCAGACGCTGCACTCGATTTCATCGAGCTCAACGTCGTCGCCGTACGGGGTGTCACACCGGAAGACCTTCTGACCCTCCTGTGCCCCAACCACGACCATGGCCCGGAGCTTCTTCTCGCTCGTGCCAAGCGTCTCGTATAGCTCACCGAGGACAAGTTGTTCCGCGTGCTGGGTCGGCCCCAACACGTTGTGTGTCGCTACGATAGTGCCGTCTTCGGCAATCGCAGCTGCACCCACCTGCCACTTTGGGTTGGTGCTCTTGGTTTGCTCTTCCATAGCAAGGTCAAAAGCAAAACGTTCGTCCGGATTCAGGTCCGACAATTTCATCAAGTCGAACCTTGCTTCACGGACGTAGCGACGGATTGTGGATGGTCTGACCATCGGATTTCTCCCCCATGTGAATGACCAAGTCTTCTCTACTATTAGACTCCTAAAATAGGTAAATGTCAAGCACAAAAAACCCTTTATTTAAGGGCTGATTTGGAGAGGTATTAAATACTTTGTCCTGGCGACTATCTACTCTCGCCACGTTGTACCGTGACTACCATCGACGCTAGTAGGCTTAACTTCCGTGTTCGGAATGAGAACGGGTGTGACCCTACCGCCAAATCACCAAGACAAAACATTCAATTTTTTGTGAGCTTCAGAAAAGGGGCGAATGATTCGCCCAACAAAGGGTTAGTCGAAAGCGTGCGGCCACATATAAGTGGCCACAAACAAACCAATTGTCACCACAATGGCAAACGTACATGCAATCATAGCGAATCTCGTCTGTCTCTTAGTGACAGTATCCACTGGCATTGGTTCCATGTTCGCACTTTCCTTTCCCTTTATGAAACTCACAAACACAGGTAAAACTAAATTGCTCGACCACAAATTATTGCGGTGCTCAAACCTCCCCTTCTGCAGTTTTTAGGGATGCTGGCCCAATGATCTATTAGTACTCCTCGCCTCAATACCTTGCGGTACTTACAGCTAGAGCCTATCAACGTAATCATCTCTTACGGATCGTAATGATTCCTCATCTTTGAGTCGGCTTCGCGCTTAGATGCTTTCAGCGCTTATCCAATCCCGACATAGCTACACAGCGGTCCACCTGGCGGTAGAGCTGTCAGACCAGCGGTCAGTTCACTCCGGTCCTCTCGTCGTTTATTCCCCTATTTCTAGGAGCACAGACTATATCTTCGCCCTCTCCAGGGTGTGGAGGAGGGCGGCAGCATGTTGCCTGTACGGACAGTCGCTCTCCTGGGAGCGATTCCTTCTCGTACAAGCCCGAGTGTCTTTCAACTCAAGTCGTTACGGGGTCAATTCGCTTTCGCGAACGACTTCCCACGGTATTACCTTTCAGAGGTTCTGATTTTCAACAAAATGTGCCGCGCTGGACTAGAGCGCTGAACATTTCTCAAATCAAAACATGCGAAGGCTCCACCGTTATAAGCTGCGTTGTCATCGCACATTTCTGCGCGAAGTAGCAATTACTTACTAGGAGCAAATCTCATCAAGAATCGACGCCTGCAGTAGATAGGAGACCAACCTGTCTCACGCTTCTTTTCACACATTACTGCGTGGAATGGACTGTATCTTCTTCTAGTTTCCCAGAAGGCTAATGTTCAGTCTCTACGGGCATGCTTGCGCACTTCCCTCGGTATTACCCTAGGTATAGGGCTCCACCGATATCAATTAGCTTCATCATATACATTGCTGCATATGACCGCCGTGATTGGTTGTCTTCTACTATCTTATTTATTTGTTTTTAGACGAAATCGTTTCGAACTTTCTCTCGTGGGGTTCAGATCGTCCAGTGCCCCATCGTGGTGATGAGATTCTGAACGGTCTGAACCCAGCTCGCGTATCTTTTTAAATGGCGAACAGCCATACCCTTGGGAGCTTCTTCACCCCCGGGATAAGATGAGCCGACATCGAGGTGCCGAACTCCGCCGTCGCTATGGACGCTTAGGCGGA
>JAZKAA010000017.1:0-16635 GCA_040389385.1 Patescibacteria group bacterium
CGGTTACGGCAATTATGTTGTTATATCGCACCCCAACGGTACGCAGACCTTGTATGCGCACATGAGCCGCGTCTTGACCTCGGTGGGCGCGCAAGTATCGCAAGGCGACACCATAGGCAAGATTGGCCAGACAGGCCAGGCTACGGGCCCGCACTTGCACTTTGAGGTCCGCGGCGCTGTCAACCCGTTTGCTAAATAAATAATTAATTTTTTATGCGCGAAAGCCCCGCCACACTAGGCGGGGCTTTCTTCTTGCAGCCGTAAGCTGTCGTGCATCCGGCTCATCCGATTACTATTGGTGCGAGAACCGTCAGGAAATGTCCGACCTACTCCACGGTAGCAAAGAGCGTGTGGGTGATTGATGAACAAGCGCCGCCTTCAATTTATCTGAAGGCGAGCGTGAGGGTGAGCAGGAATGTTGCGGTGATGAGCGCAAAGACGCCCATCGAGTGCATAAACAAGGTCACGGCCTCCTTCTTTTTGCCGTCGAGATACATCTGTGCCGGTGTAAGCAAAAAGCAGTATCCCATCACGAGCACCGAAAGCACCAAGAGCGAGAGTACCGTCAGCGGCATGAGGATAGTGTCCGGGTCGGGGCCCTGAGGGAGTCCGTAAAAAATAAAACTTACTACGCCCGCTATATATAAAGTCGCCGCACCCGCGTTGATAAAAGGATTAGTGGTCATATGGCAGTTATAACCCAGGATGAAACCAAAAAGTAGCTTGGAAACAAAGCACCTGAATAACCAAAACTTGTGTATCGATGCCTACTTGATATCGAGCATGCGCCAGAGGTAAAAGGAGGCTACGGTGCGGTGGCCTTGCCACACGCTAGAGAGTTTTTTCATTTTCTCGGGAGAGGGTTTTGTGCGGAGTTTAAAAACTTTTTGAAATGCCTTTTGGATACCCAAGTCGCCGGTTGGCAGCACGTCGGGCCGCCCGAGCGTAAACATCAAAAACATTTGCGCCGTCCACTCGCCTATTCCCTTGACCCGCACTACGTGCTCGATAATTTCGGCATCGGACATCTCGGGAAACAACTTTGGGTTAATTGTGCCGTCCAAAAACTTGTCCGCAAGATCTTTCATATACGCAACCTTTTGGTTGGAGATGCCCGCCGCGCGCATCTTTTCCGGCTTGATCTTTGCCACGTCCTGCGGCGAAGGAAATTTTTTGCCCGGCCATAGCGCCTTAAACTTGGCTGTGATAGTTGCAGCCGCTTTGCCCGAAAGTTGTTGATAAATAATTGTCTCGGCCAGCGATTCAAACGCGTCATTGGAGTACTCACGCCGGAATTTTAAAGGCCCATAGCCCCGGATAAATACACCCAAGTGTTTGTCTTTGGAGAGATGTTTTATCGACTTGGCATGTTGACTCATTCGCGTATCGTACAAGAAAAAAGCCGCGAATGCTCGCAGCTACTTTAGACGGTGGCGGATTGTGCAGTGCCGTGGGAGCTCTGCTTTTTAAACTCCTCACGAAACGCCATACCTTCTTGGATAAGACTGAACTCTCGATTGAGCATGGGCCGGTTGGCCTTGATATCGACGTACCCTGCCTCAATCCACACGCTCAACTGCGCACGCAGTGACCCCACGTCGACCGGCTCGGAGGTTATGCGCTCCACCTCGCGCGCCAGTGTCTCGGCGCGTTTGTAGTAGGGGCTGTTGCACAAGCAGTCCAGCAAAGCCAACTGTACCTTGGTATTCATCGCCGACACTCCTCGTGTGGCCACAACTAAAAATGACTATACCCTAACTCTTCTTTTCGCGATACCACTTTTCTAAGTTGACAGGGTTTGTAGGGTCCACTAGAGTTGCTTCGGCTTAGTTAACTCGTCCCCGCAATCACAAAGTTGGGAGACATTGAATGAGTTCAACAAAAAAGTGGGCTCTTGTGTTGTCGGACAGCCCTGCTCGCCGCCGCTTGTGCGTAATGCTGGAGGAACTCGGCTTTGAAGTTGCCGAGGCTGCCGGCATCAAACGTGCGGAGCAGTATCTCACTCACGGCATGCTTGTCGTCGTCGAAGACCAACCCGTACCGCATCACCCGGGCGGCGGGAATCTTCTGGACTTCCTGAAGTCGTTGAAGCTGCCCTCGGACCGTAAGGACACCAAGGTCATCAGTGTCGAGACGGAAAGCTCAAGCCGCGAAGGTTTGACCAAGGGCGCAGATGTGACGCGCCGTTTGGGGGAGCTCGACATGGCTCGTCTAGCCGACACGCTCCGCAGTCTCAAGGTTATCGAATAGTTTTCTAGTTACAGTCTCGACACAAGCGTCGAGATTTTTTAATTTTTCTTTTCGCGATACTGCAGAGCTTCTAAAATATGACTCTCGTTTATGTCGGGGGCGTCGTCGAGGTCGGCGATGGTGCGCGCCACTTTTATCACGCGGTGGAAGGCGCGCGGCGAGAGTGCCAGCCGCTCCCCTGCCCGCTCCAACACCTCGCGGACCTTGGGCCGCAGCGGCACTAGGTCGTCGAGCTCGCGCGGAGAGAGCTCGCTATTGGTTTTATTGGGATTTTTGCTGTGCACAAAGCGGCCCTTTTGTGCGGCGCGCGCTTTGCGCACGCGGTTGCGCGCAGCCTCTGTCTCGGTGCCGCCTTGGGTCCGGTGCCCCAACTCGCTTAGGACCACCGGCCCCATCACGCTCCAGAGGTCGATACGGTCGGCGATGGGCCCTGATATTTTGCGGCGGTATTTTTCCAATGCATAGGGCGAGCATACGCACGCAATCTCCGGGTGGCCCCAGTTACCGCAGGGGCACGGGTTCATCGCGGCCACCAAAGTAAACCGCGCAGGGAATACGCTCGTGCCCTTGGCACGCGAAACGGTGATGGTCCTATCCTCCAGCGGCTGACGCAGCGCCTCTATGACCCGCCTTTCAAACTCAGGGAACTCGTCAAGAAACAGTACGCCCTTGTGTGCGAGCGTCGCCTCGCCCGGGCGCGGGTTAGCGCCGCCGCCCACTATTGATACGTAACTACTGGTATGGTGCGGCGAACGGAAGGGGGGCATCGTCATAAGGTTGCCCTGCAAAGTGCCGGCCACCGAGTGGATGCCGTTGACCTCTAAGACTTCGTCAAAATTGAGCGGCGGCAAAATGCTCGCGAGCGCCCGCGCCAGCATCGTCTTGCCGGTGCCGGGCGGGCCGCTCAATCCTAAGTTGTGGCCACCCGCCGCAGCTATAATAGCCGCGCGCTTCGAGGACTCCTGTCCGCGTATGTCCTCAAACGAGAACTCGCTCTCGCCAACATCGGCCTCGAGCTTGGTGCGTGGGGTTGGTTTAAGCGTAATCTCCTGGCCCACCTTTTTATCGCTTTTAATTTTCTTTTTGTTTAAAAACGCAATCACCTGCTGCAAACTCTCCACGCCGTACACCTCTATCCCGTCTACCAGCGCGGCCTCCTCGGCGTTGTCTATCGGGACAAAAATCCCCTTCTTTTTCTTGCGCTTGGCCTCGGCCACCAAGGGCAAGAGCCCGCGCACGGGCCGCAGTGTGCCGTCGAGTGCCAACTCGCCGACAAATATATAGGGCTCGGGGTCAAACTTAATATCGTCCGCCGCGAGCAGGTAAGAGAGTGCGATGGGCAGGTCAAACATCGGGCCCTCCTTTTTTAAATCTGCGGGCGCGAGCGATATGACAATCTTTTGGTTGCGACTTTTGGGCGACTCAAAGCCCGAGTGCTTGATAGCCGCGCTTACGCGGTCGCGAGCCTCTTCAACCGCCTTGTCCGGCAACCCCACTAAGGTAAAAGCATGTAGTCCCCTGCTCAGGTCTGTCTCGACAGTAACAATATGAGGCGCCAGTCCTGACGTTTGAGCCCCATACACCCGTGCGTATTGCATACCAAAATAGTACTATGACTTCTTCATGCTTCCCTTTCAGGAACAAAAAAGCCAGCAATTAGTGCCGGCGTTTCTTTTTGAGCTTCTTGCGCAACTTCTTAAAATATTTCTCCCGCTCTTTGCTTTTCAGCGTCCAGAGCGGAGTCTCAGATGGTCCACCCATGAGGCACCTCCTCCACTATCTTACCCCCGGTTTTCAGAGCGGAGCACAAGTGGTCTGCGAGAGGCTTCGCAAGTGTGACGACACGAGACTTGAGGAAATTTTTAGCAAAAAATTATCCGTACTCTCGCAGGCCATTTGTGCGGAGCCTACATGTGTTCTTTGCACGTGCGGGCGGCGGGGTTGGCCTCGAGCCTGTCCTCCTCTATCGGCTCGCCCGATACCTCGCACTTGCCAAAGGTGCCGCGCTCGATCTTTTCCAAAGCGTGTTTGACCTCGTTCCACCGTGCTTGGAATGCATCCGACT
The DNA here is from genome assembly GCA_040389385.1 of Patescibacteria group bacterium. Lineage (GTDB taxonomy): Bacteria > Patescibacteriota > Minisyncoccia > Phycocordibacterales > SBAW01 > GWA1-54-10. The sequence goes on from JAZKAA010000017.1 coordinate 4,316, forward strand.
CTGCGCGGCGCTCGCCATATTCCTCGAGCTGGTCGGCCGCCTCGTTGGCGTCGGCCATAGGTGTGGTGGTATCGAGGGTATCTCCTGTAGCTTCCCACTCGCCCTCGGTGTTTTGGTACCCAAGCTCATTGAGCTCCCTCTCCAATACAGCCAGCTCCTCCTGCAACTTCTTTTTAAAATGGTCAGTATTCATACGCGCCATTGTATCAAAATCACTTGTATTAGCTACTGCGGCAGGCCCAGCGTAGCGGCGCTGGTGCGGCGGGCGAGAATTTCGCGCAAGGTAAACTCGTTGGTTGTTATGGCGATAGTATTGCGGTCGAGGAATGTCCACAGGAGCAAAATGTCGCCGTACTCGTTTTGTATCACGCGTGCGTCGTGATTCTCTACCACACGGTCGTTAAAAATACTCTCGATAACCGCGGGCGTGGGGCTGGTGGTTGCCGTGCCGTTAACATGTACCGGCGGCGTGCGCGTAAAGAGCGGCGAGAGGTCGGCAAGCATGCCGGGCTCCCACGTTATCATCCCCGCGTACGCCGTTTCGTACGAGTCGGTCGAGAGGATTAAAAAGGCCTGATTTTCGTCAAAGCTATGCACGCCCAATAAGTACTCCGGCCGCAGCGTGCGTGAGAGGCTTGCGGGCGCGTAGGGCGCCAGCGTATGGAGCAATGTTTGCACCGGCATTTCGGCGAGTGTTTTATCGGCGCTTGGGTTGGCGATATATACCCGCTCCATGAGCCCGAGTGATATCTGTGTGTCCTTGCGCGCGGCGTCAAGCGCGGGCATGAGTGTGTCGCGTGTCGCACCGGTCGGCACTTGCACCACTTCGGTGTCGTCAACGGCAATAAACGGCGCATTGGTAGCAAGCGGCATCACCGGCACGGTGGTGGGGCGAGTATAGACATACGCGCCGACCCCCGCAGCGATGAGTATAAGGAGGAGGCCGCCGCCCCAGTACAGCGCGCGCCGGGTAAACGACATGGTCGCCGCGGGCGCGGCGTTGCCGAGCGGCTGTTGCGCACGCCGGTTGGCTTCGGCCGCGGCTATCGAGACAACCGAGACCGGCTTGTTGCCTATCACTGACTCGATGTCGCCTTGATAGGTCTGCAGGTTTTTTATTGCCGACTCGTCTTTCCCCGACGCTTTGGTCGGGGCCCCGACCTCCGGCTTAGCCGGAGCGTCGGGGTTTAGTCCTGTTTGTGCCGCCTCCTGCTCCTGCGCCAAAAGAGCCCCCGCATTGATGCGCTGCGCGCTATCAACAGAAGGGCCCTCTTTTTTAGGCAAAAGAATTTTACTGAGGTCTATGTTGTTCTTATCGTCGTTCTGGTCCGGCATCTGGTTTTAGTCCTTTGCGTGCCGCAAACTCCGGGTCCGCCATCTTGATAGAGAGGTTGATCCGGCCGCGGTCGTCTATCTCCTTTATCATAACGCGGACTTTCTCCCCCACTTTGACAGCGTCGGCTATTTTACCGATACGGAAGGGCGCCACCTCAGACACATGTACCAACCCCTCGGCATCTTTGCCGGGGCCGATTTTAACAAACGCGCCAAAGTCCATCATGCGCGTTACCTCGCCCTCATAGAGCTCGCCCGCTTTGTACTCTTTGACTACGGCCTCGATCATCTCCCGCGCTTTTTGCGCGGTGCCACCCTTGCCGGTGATGTATACCGAGCCGTCGTCCTCTATGGTGATGTCGCTGGCGCCGGACATCTCTTTAATCCCGTTGATTGTTTTTCCGCCGCCGCCGATGACCAAGCCAATCTGGTCCGGCTTGACCTTCATACTTACTATCTCGGGCGCGCGCGGCGACAGTGCCGGGCGCGGCGCGGCGATTTCTTTTTCAATCACATCCAAGATATGCAGACGCGCCGCTTTGGCACCCGCGAGTGCCTCTACCAACAGCGGCAGCGCAACGCCGTCGAGCTTGATGTCCATTTGTATTGCGGTAACGCCGTTGCGCGTGCCTGCGACTTTAAAGTCCATCCCGCCAAACTCGTCCTCCGGCCCCTGTATGTCGGTCAAGACTTTGTTTTTGCCGTTGTGGGTCATGAGGCCCATCGCTATACCCGCGACGGGTGCCGCAATCGGCACGCCGCCGTCCATCAATGCAAGCGTCGAGGCGCACACCGAGCCCATCGAGGTGCTGCCGTTGCTGGCCATGCACTCGGAGACCAAACGGATAGTGTAGGGAAATTGTTCTGCAGCCGGTATCACTGCGGCCAATGCCTTTTCTGCTAGAGCGCCGTGACCTATCGCGCGGCGATTGATGCCGCCCATGCGGCCCGTCTCGCCCGCCGAGTACGCGGGGAAGTTGTAGTGATGCATAAAGCGCTTTTGCACATCGCGCTCCTCCATCGTGTCGACTATCTGGCTGTCGCCGGGGCCGCCGAGTGTGAGTGCGGTAAAGACGTGTGTCCCACCTCGGTAAAACACGCCGCTGCCGTGGAGCATCGGGGATATATCCCCTGCGCGCGCAAAGAGCGGGCGCACCTCGTCAAAGCGGCGGTTGTCGGCGCGCTTGTTTTCCTCGACCGCGCCGCGATGAATCTCTTGGTCGACTTGATCCTCAAAAAACCGCTTCGCGATACCTTTTAGCTCTTTGAGTTCTTCTATTTCTTTAATGCGAGTCATCCAAACGTCGGCAAGCTCGTGTATCGCGTCTTTGCTGGGCTTGCCGCAAAAGACGGCCGCGCCGATTTTGCCCGCAAACTCGCTTGCCCACAGTGTGGTGAGTGCTGCCGGCAGCTCGGGTTTGCTGGCGTCGCGCTTTGCTTTGCCTAGCTCCTTAATAATTTCGTTTTGCCATGCCAAAAGCTTGTCGTGCTCGCCCACTGCGGCAACAAAACCGGCCGCGACGTCGTCCTCGCTCGCCTGCTTGGCGCCCACCTCTATCATGTTGATTGTGCTGTCTTTGCCGCAGGCCAAAATATCAAGTGTAGATACGGCACGCTCGGTATGGGTAGGGTTGACGACCCACTTGCTGTCGACCTGCCCCATGCGCACGGCCGCAATTGGTCCGCCCCACGGGATGTCGCTGGTTGCGAGTGCGAGCGATGCAGCATTGACTGCGAGCACGTCCGGGTCCTCCTCGTCGAGTGCAAGCACGGTAATAACCACCTGCACCTCGTTGCGGATGTGGCTAGGAAAGAGCGGCCGTATCGTACGGTCGACAACGCGGCCGCTTAGTATTGCCTGCTCGCTCGGGCGGCCCTCGCGGCGCATAAAGCGGCTGCCGCCGATGGCACCCGCAGCGTAATACCGCTCTTCGTAATCAACAGAAAGGGGGAAGTAATCAATGTCGTCGCGCGTGCGGCTGCTGATAACCGCCGTGGCCATCACCGCGGTGTTGCCGTAGCGGATAATCACGCTGCCGTTAGCCTGCTCGGCGAGGTCGGTAAACTCTGCCACCATCGGCTTGCCGCCAACGGAAGTCTCAAACTTTTTAATTTGCATGAATCTTTTTGAGACTTCTAGATTTTAGGTCCCAAGTCGTGCTTGGAATCTACCTATCTAAAAGTCTCTACTTAATATATAATCGCCCGCACAAACTGTAGCAAAAAAGACCCTTATCTGCTAGGGTGGCAGCAGTTCAGTCAGATTTGAGGTCGATCATGAAAGTCTTGGTGCTTATGGAAGACAGTGGAGAGCCCGTAATGGGCCTGATGCTGGAGTCTGTGCAGGCAGCATTTGCAAAAAAATCTGCTATGACAGTCCAAGTGCGGCTGTCGCCTGAAGAAAAGCGCGAAAGCAGAATAAAAGCCATGACTCGTTGGGTCGAGGTTATCCTTTCAGACACCAAAAAATCTGATGCTGAGCGCGGTCTATTTGCCGCAACGTTCGGCGTGGGGTCTGTGTCTGGGGCAATTGTCTTTACCGGCTTATGTCTGGTCTTTGTTACCCGCGAGGAGGTGCTGAGCATGGTCTTAGTGCCGCACGCAGGCCAGTCTATACCGCCAGAGGTGTGGCGTGTCTTTTCGCAGGAGGTCAAGCAGATTGCGTCGCACGTTCCTTCGGCGCTTATGACCGACAACGACCGGTCCCTCCACCAAGTACTGCAGGACACCTTGGTCGAAGGAATACACGCAGTTGTTAGCCGGGGCTTTAACCCGCCGCCCCAGAAAATGTAACTAGACCCTCCTCTACAGGAGGGTTTTTTATTGCCAAAATAGCCTTATTCTGTAAGCCCCTATACCCCTTGACAAAAGGGCCTATAGGGTGTATAATAGTAAGGTAATGCTGTTGCCCTGCTTTTGGGGCTTAATCAAGGGGAGGTTGGGAATGAATCAAATCCGTTACTTGTCGCTCGCGGTGTTGGTGGGCATCCTTGCTATCCATACCTATGTCGACCCTCCGGTGTGGTGGTGGCTTGTAAAGCCAGTCGTCATGATGCCCGTCTGGGCGCTCATGGCGATGCCGCTCGCAACCAAGCTGTCGCTCGTGGCGGTGGTGGCGCTGTTCATCTGGGTGTGGAAATTCCTGCGCAAGTGGGCTCTCCATGCTCTGGTGCTCTTGCCACTCCTGACCGGCTTCATCGGCTTTATGATGGCGGTGAGCATCATGCTCTATGTGCTGGTGGCGCTCCTGCTCTGGGAGTTCTATGCCAGCACACGGCGGTGGTGGGCCCGCAGGAAGTTCTACATGCGGGGGCGGCCAGTCGAGTGATCTTCAACAAATTGTGCGAAACGGCGTCCTTCTCGGGCGCCGTTTTGATTTGTAAAAACAAGAAACCCCTATCGTAACTAGTACGATCAGGGGTTTTCACTTGTGTATTAAATAATTTTTATTCGCCGCTCATGCGGATCGCGGGGTCTTCGCCCTCGCCGTCCCACTTTTCTGCAGCCTCTTCGGGCGCCTCGGTGGTGTCGGGGCTCGTGTCGGCGTCTACCCTGCCCTCTTTGCCACCGCCGTTGCCGGACGGCTTGCCGCTAAAGCCCGGTATCCACCGGCCGCCTCCGCGGTAGCCGATAAGGAAGTTGCGCGGGTCCTCGCACATGTCGATAAACTCATCGGCTGCATCGCGCAGCTGGCCGGAGGAGGATTTGCCAAAGGCGATAACCTCGACCTGACAGCCGTGCGCGTACTTGAGGTACTCCACCACCGGGACAAAGTCGCCGTCGCCGGTTGCGATAATAATAGTGTCGAGCTTTTGGGCCATCGCCACCATGTCGATAACGGTGCCTAGGTCCCAGTCGGCCTTTTTGGCGCCGCCGGCAAAGATACGGATGTCTTTGACCTTGGTCTCGATGCCGAGCTTATTGAGCGCGTCAAAGAATCCTTTTTCCTCCTCGCTCTCCGTGCGTATAACGTACGCTATAGCGCGGATGAGCTGGCGGCCTGCGACGGCCTCTTTGACTACCTGGCCAAAGTTGACCTTGGATTTGTAGAGATTTTTTGCGCTGTGATAGAGGTTTTGCGTGTCTATAAAGATGCCGACACGCTGGCTTTTATGCTTAATGATTGCCATATGTAATTATGTGAACAAAATACGAACTAACTTTTAAAAATCGAACGCCGCTCACCCTAGTATATACGCACAAAGGGGGTGAATGGGTGCTGAACCGAACGTAAAAAGAAACTACTTTTTGTGGAGGCCGAGCTTTTTGACAACAGCGTTGTAACGGCGCTTGTCCTTGCCCTCGAGGTACTTAAGATGCGTGCGGCGGTCGGCCACCATCTGCAAGAGGCCGCGGCGGCTGTGCTTATCTTTGAGATGCTTTTTCAAATGTGAGGCAAGCTCGTCTATTTGCTTAGACAAAAGGGCGATTTGCACCTCGGGAGAGCCGGTATCCTTCTCATGGACGCCGCTTTCCTTTATAGTCTTGGCCTTTTTCTGCTTGGTCAGCATGTGCGATACTGTATCACACTCCCCCATTTTACGCAACCCCCTATCCGTGGTGTGATTTAGATGAAACTCTAATAAAAAAGCCCCGCTCATGAGAGCGGGTTGGGCTTTTAGCGGCCCTTCAACAAACGTTGCTTCATAGTCACTGCCGAGAGAACGCAGATGACGATGCAGAGGAACACGGCCACGACAATACCTGCTATATCGCCGGAGCCCCATTTCTGTGCCGGATCAAGGGCCCATCGCCAAGGCACGTAGAGAAGGCCGACGCAAAACATCAACACCGTCGCGACGTCAGCGTTCTCAACAAGGTGGGCAATGAGGATACCCAACACAGCCGCGAGAACGACTGGCAGGACGAAGAGCACAAACACTAACTGTAATGTCATGGTGTCACTCCCTAGAGCTGCGGGCCACCCCGCAATCCGACCGCACAGTACAGTAGATATCAAAAAATAAAAAGCCCCGCTCATAGGCGAGCGAGGCGGTGTTTTTTCGGTTTTGCGTGGTGCTTGTGCGTGTTTGCCGCGACCTGCACCTCGTCGTCGGCGACGCCGGACTCGACATGGAACGGGTCATACGATGGCATCGGGCGACGGATACCAAAGTGCGGCCCAAACTTATCGATCAAGCGTATGAGCTCGCTATTGCGTGCCGTCTGCGTGCCGCGGTTAAGTGTGCGTATCGCGACATCAATAGCGCGGCCCACCCCACCCTGCTGGCTGCCGCCGTGGCGCGAGTACCCCACGCGCGCCCGGGTGCCGTGCTTGATGAGGCTCTGGCGGTAGTCGTCGCGGAAGATACTCTTGATGCCTACCGGCACGCCGTACGCCTCGATGGTACGGCTCAACCAGTAAAAGCGGAGTTTAAAGTCCCCCGCCACCGGCCGCAGTAACCACTCTTCCAGTGGCTTGTCGGCCTTTTTGGCAGCCTCGACGTCCTTCCATGCAAACTCCTCGGTCTTAAGGGTGGTGCGCCAGCGCTTTTTGCCGATGCGCTCGCGCTCCGTGTAGGAGTCCTCTTTGACCGTGCCACTGTAGCTGTCGTAGAGATAGAGGTCGATGTCCTGCTCGACGGCCGTGCAGTAGCGCGGCTCGTCGGGGCGCGGGTAGTCGCGCCAGAGCCAGCGGAGCATTTCCGGGAGAATCGAGCGAGTGGCTAAGCTGCAGATACAAACCCGCCATCGCCATCGCCTTAATGATAAGCATCGCCGTACTCCTTACATGTCGGCCAAGCTTCCTTCCAGTACTTACAATTGCACAGCGGGACAGTAGGTGTCAAAGCAAATATCGGGAACCGATATAACCTGCGCCGCTCGGAATCCAAAAGTTTACTTTTGGCCCTCGCTATCCTCGGTTATAAAAAAAGACCCAGACGAGTTGTCAGGGTCTTGAGTGTTTACGCGGCTGCTGCTTGTGGCGGCTCCATTGAGACGACGTTGGTCGCGGGAGCTTCCGCGCTTGCTGGTGCCTCGGGAGTCTCCGCCACCACCAACACCGGACCAAATGCCTCGTCGTCGCTCAGTGGCGGATCGGGCGACGCAGGGGGCGTTTGAATTGGAGAGTCTTTCTCCACAGAACGCGATTCGATCCTCCAGTCAAACAACATGATGCCCAACAACACGAGGTGCAACGCAAGCGCTGGCCAGATGATAGCGGCCGGAAACCAAAAGTGGAAGTGCAGCGGCACGATAAGGAACGACAGCGCAAACGCCCACCGTAAGTACCATCGACTCTTGGCGCCGCCGGCTGCGAGCTCAAGGTCTTCGTGGTATCCCGAGACCATGAGGGTCGTGAGCAGACAAAAGACACAGAGCGGTACCCAACCCCACAATCGCGGTGATGAACTTGCCGCCGGATTGTCTGCAAGCCCGGCAAGTGCAACCAGCACGACGGTGAGATAGGTCAGGACTGCCATTCCCGATTGAGCAGCCCACTTCGTCCGCTCAGTTGACCATTCGATGGCTTTGGCATCGGCTGGCACTGTGGTGTTGAGCAGGAGCGCAAAGATTGCTCCGAGCAAAAACACCCCACTGGGCAGAATGTAGCCGAGCAGTGCATATTGTGGGCCGGCGTTCACGTCCGCGTAGACGAATCCAAAGATTCCGGAAGAAACCGCTTCCGCAACAACAAGCAAAATGACTATGGTCAGGACCTCTTTGCCCCGGTAAATGAGCTTAAGCATCTCGTACCCTCGCTGTTAGCGGCAAAGCCGCGCCAAGTTCCGCTCGGCACAATACTACAGATATACAAAATAAAAAAGACCCCGCCAATTCAGACGGGGTCGGGGATTTTTTGGCCGGGCAAAGGCGGTTCTGTCAGCCATGCGCCCAACACCACTGTCAGCGGCAACAATGCAGCCGCTATAACAAAGCTGATGGTCGGTACGCTCACAAAAGCTCCGGTCGGTGTTGCCTTAAACCACCAACATGCCAAGAAATAGCATATGCCCGCCGCCAGCCCTCCGGCGTGGAGAGGCCACTCGCGTTGTGCGATAGAAAGTGCCGCACCCAACCCGCATGACAGTACCAGTGCGACTACTATAACGATGCCAAGAGACATGGCGCCCTCGCAAATTCTACATTCAACTGGATAGACGGTATAATATTGTGCGACGTATGGCAACTAATGAAATAGGCAAACTCAAGACCCAGTTTCTCGAATATCTCGAGATAGAGCGCGGGCGCGCGGTCAAAACGATTGTCAATTACGCACTACCTCACGCGATACTTGGGGTACAGCAAGGTTGCCTCCCCTGCCAAAATTACCGAGCAGTCGGTGCGCGAATTTCGTATTCATTTAAATAGAGGCGGCATCAAGCTCAAGACGCAAAATTATTATTTGATTGCGTTGCGCGCGTTCCTCAAATTCCTCCGCAAGCGCGAGATAGAGAGTCTTAATCCGGAGAGGATTGAGTTGGCCAAAGTGGGCGCACGCGATTTGGATTTGATTACCGCCGATGAGCTAAACAGGCTGATGCAAGCGCCTGCGCGCACCGGCGGCATCGCCGGATTAAGGGATAGAGCGATGCTGGAGTTATTTTTTAGTACCGGTTTGCGTGTCTCCGAGCTGTGCAATCTCAATCGTGATTTGGATTTGACCCGCGATGAGTTTAGTGTGCGCGGCAAGGGAGAGAAGGTGCGTGTGGTGTTTTTGTCTGCGGGCGCCAAAACTGCGTTAAAGGAGTACGAAAAAAAGCGCGCCGATGTAGACGATGCTTTGTTTATCCAACTGGGCAAAAACGCCGCCAATGCGCGCGAGCTGCGCATTACTCCGCGCTCTATCGAGCGGCTTATCAAACGCTACGCCATCAAAGCCGGCATCACGCGCAAAGTAACCCCGCACGTTATCCGCCACTCCTTTGCCACCGACTTGCTCGAAAACGGCGCTGACCTGCGCTCGGTGCAAGCGTTGCTCGGCCACGCCAACATTGCCACCACGCAGGTCTACACCCACATCACCGACAAGCATCTGCGGGAGGTGCACAAAAAATTCCACGGCCAACGCCGCAAGTAGCCAAAAAAAGCTCCACCTTGCGGCGGGGCTTAGGGGAACCTCATGTCGTTCATCGTTTGTTCGTTGAGCTCCTGGTCGCTCAATTTCTGCTCCGGGGGCGTATAGTTCGGCTTTTCAAACCGCTCACCAAGTGCTCCGCCGTACATTGCGGCGTTTTTCATTTCTGGGTCGTCCACAGGCGGAAAGTACGTATTCATCAACGGTCTCCTATGGTTGTCCTCCCACCATACTGTACCGTATAAACACGACAGTACTTACATCAGATGAGGAGTAGATGAAGACGGGCTTTTCTATGATTTTTCTGCCGTTGACTCAATATAATTAAAAATCTGCTTCATGGTATGGGCGATTGTTTCGTCCTCAATAATCAGTGCAACCGGATTTTCTTTCGCGTACGAAAAGATACCCACCTTGTTGTCGTAGATGGCAATCTCGGAGTCAAAAGTATATTGCGCGGGGATAAAGCGTACTTCGCGCAAGAGCTTCGTATCTTCTTGTGCGGCTCGTAGTCCACCCTCCGTCTTTGGAGCAATGTAGGTCGCTTTTATCCCGAGCGCTTTGCGCTTGTTTAAATAGTAGTCAACAAATTTAGGGTCGATGTTTTGGTAGATGGCGTCGACGCCCGTAATATCGTGCAACGTCTTGCTTTGGTTGTTAATGAGCGTGTCTTCGTACGCTTGTTGTACGCCCTCTGCACCCTCAAAAAACTGCACTTTAGGGAGCGACTTCCCTTTTGCACGCAGGAGCTTGATTTGGGGCAACGCCTCCTCGACAGCCTTTTTGTTGTCAGCCAATTGCTCGCGCCGGCGCTCTATATATTGCGGCAGCGACTCGGCTGGTATCGATTGCCATCGGTCGGCTCCATCCTTTTTGATTTGCGAGACAAGTGCCTTGCCCGACAGTTCCTTAAGCAAGCCATATACCGTCGTGCGGTTGAGCTTAGACTCTTTGGCTATAGCCGAGGCCAGCATAGGGCCGTGCTCTAGCAATACAAGCAGCGCGGCGGCCTCTTTGTCGGCCAGACCTATCTCTTTAAGGGCCTTTCCTACAATCGGTGGCATAGGGTAAGCATATACTGTTGTCTAAAAATGTCAACACTTTATGCTAAATCTATTGACAAATGCCTCTAATTAAGCTATATTGGTGTCAGTTAGGTTCAACACATAGGGGCAAGTCATGACTAAGACTGACGAGGAGGTCCAGGCCATGGGTGGCGAAGAGTTCGTGCAGTTCGCGGACACTCTCCGCAAGATGTCTGTTCAGGCGGGACCATGGAAGACAGAATTCCTGGAGTCATTCCTGAGTGCCAAGGAGGTACATGGCGTCGCGTGTCCATTCGAGCGCGGGGTTTCGGTATATAGATCAAACACGACTCACGAATTGTTTACCGTGGAGGAAGCGTGGAAGTAAGAGCACAACTGGGAGAAAGAAATTTCTCCCCTCTATTGAAAATCCAGACCGTTGGATTTTCATTGAGCAAGTTCTTCACAACCAAACACACCAAGGAGGGTGACGTGACAAAGATCCAAAAGCTGCTGATCGTTGAAGATTCGGAAGAGTTTGCCGAAAGGGCTAGAAAAGCCCTGTGGAATACATCTCTTTTCCCTCTCTTTGCTTCTTCATATGAGGAGGCGTTGGATGCCCTCGAGCACGGGGCAGAGTTCCAGGGTAGGCGCATTGAAGTCCATGCCGTGATATCTGATCTGTTCTTCCCCAGTGCAACTGACTGGTGCAAAGAACTCTTCCATGGCCGGATTCTAAAAGAAAATCCTTCCGGTTTGGCCATAGCCAAATGGTGTCATGAGCACCGCATGCCCTATATCTTGGTCTCGCAGGGAGACCGGCATAAGGGCGAGCTGGCTATCCTGAGAGAACCACTTAAGTACATGCCATTTGCGGGATTGGACGGCGATGTGCTCCCTAAACTTTTGGTAAGGGGCGGGTCGCAAGTCGATAAAAACGATCCATGCATTTGGCTCGAGGCGGTAATCCAGGTATTGCAGGGTGGAGCAGAGTAGTCGCAACTCGGGAGAAACGCAAATGTTTCTCCCCTCTATTGAAAACCAAGACAGTTTGGTTTTCATTGAGGAGATCTTCTCAGGAAAATTAACTCTCACACAGAGGGCTACCATGAAAATTCTGGTTGTCGACGATAACTACCAAGACATCGCTCCCTTGCTGAATGTTTACTTCAAAGGGGATGAGGTGACCTACGTTGCAACTCCACACGTTGCTTCGATTAAGTTGAGCGACAATCGTTACGACCTAATGATCCTGGACGGGGAACTCAGTTCTTGTGAGGGGCCCGAGGCTCTGCAGGCGTGGCAGAGCATGGGCTTAGAGCTCCCACCGGTCGTAATGTTCTCTGCTAGTGAAAAGATGCGTAAGAAAGGTCTTGAGGTTGGAGCAGTTTTTGCAATTTCAAAAGAAGACTGCACGGCTGAAGACTTTGCAGAGGCTCGACGCAGAGCAAAATGAGTCATGTCTAAACCGCGCGGCGATAAGCCGCGCGGTTTTCTTTTTGGTATAGTGGCCATATGAAATTGGTCAGTTGGAATGTAAACGGCATCCGCGCGGTGGTGCGCAAGGGCGACTTTCAGGAGTTTGTTAAAAAACACAAGCCCGATGTGCTCTGCCTACAAGAGACCAAGGCCGAGCGCGGGCAGGCAGTAATAGATTTAAAAGAGTACGAGGAGTTTTGGCATAGTGCGGAAAAGAAGGGATATTCTGGCACTGCCATTTTTGTAAAAAAAGATATCGAGGTACTAGACGAGCTGCACGGCCTGCCCGAGGACTTGTGCAAAACGTATCACTTGCACGACGACAGCTACGGCGACCCCAACAAAGAGGGTCGCGTGATTGCACTCGAGCTCGAGGACTTTTATGTCGTCACTGTGTACACCCCCAATGCTAAAGACGATTTGTCGCGCATCCCGCTTCGTCACAAACAATGGGACCCGGC
>JAZKAA010000018.1:0-9765 GCA_040389385.1 Patescibacteria group bacterium
TAGGACAGTTCCCTCTCACGGAACAAATCGGGGTTCGAATCCCCGTAGGGTCACAAATTTTGTAATAAAAAAACCGCGAGTCGGGAGACAACGCGATTTAGAGTTTGCCGCTCGCGCGGCGTTCCAGTACCTTCTTGCGACCCCGCTCGACCAAGCCGAGTTTGTCGACAATAGGGTAGAGCGGGGTAGCGATGAGGTCCGTAACGGCCTCGTACGGTCGCGGCCTGCCCCACGCCACAAAATGGCGATAGCCTTTGCCCCTACACAACCAACGCACGCGCGGGTAGTGGAGGAAGGTGGAGACGACCACAAGGTCCGAGTCCCAAACCCGCGCGTAGTCGACGGCGGCTTCGAGTTGGCCGATGGTATCGGTGCCTGTGCGCACCACGGTGATGTCCCGTTGGTGGAGACCGAGGCGCTCTAACGCCGTGAGTTGGTTGTCCACCTCGGGGCGTTCGCCGACAGCTTGCAGTGCTCCAACCAGCAGTACGATTGCCGGTTCGCCGGCGTCTCTGTACCGATGGAGCAGGTCGGCTGCTAGTGCGCATCCGGCGTACCAGTCTTGGAGCTCGTCTGCCCCAATGCGACCGGTAGGCCAGACGCTTTTGGTGGCTGCCCAAATGAGCTTGGTTTTTGTGTGCGGCATTTCTGCCCCCTTTTGTGATGAACTTCGGAACTACAGTACAACAAATATATTAAATTAACAAGGGCCCACGCAATCAATACTGATCGTGGGCCCCAGACTCAACTCAACACGCTACGACGCTACGCGAACAAGCTCAGTTGCACAGCCTTTGCCCTCGGCTGAGCAAGTACTTGTGCCGAGCGTTCGTCGCACGCACGCTGGTCAGCGACGTATTTCGGCAACTCCGGTACCAAGGGTACTTCCTGCGGCGGTACACGCGGCAGGTCTTTCTCCGGCAACTGCTGCTGGAGCAATGTCATCGCGGCGGCAATTTGTGCCGGCGTGCGATAGTACGGAGCAGACGACGGTCGTGCGACACCCTTCTCCCGGCGCTCGCGTCTGGCTGCTTTCTCACGCACGGCGTTACCAAGCTTCTCCACCGCCTCCTGCGGTGTAGAACTAGATTGATATCCTACTTGCATGGACCCCTCCAGATTAAATTTGGAGGGAGTTCGATACGCGAGACCTGAACCGATCTCCCGGTGGCTATTATACCAAACTTGACAATAATGTCAAGAATGTTATGAAAACATGCCGTCTACAACGGCTTTTACGGCAGTGCCGTCGGCCTTGCCCTTGAGGTCCTTCATCAGGCTGCCCATGACCTTATTGGCGCCCGTTTTGTCGGTGACGCCCAACTCGGCGGCTTTGGCCTTGGTGGCAGCGACTATCTCGTCATGCGACATTTGGGCGGGGAGCATGGTCTCGATTATCGCCAACTCGGCCTTTTCGCCCTCGGCCAACTCCGGACGGCCGCCTGCCTCAAACTGCTGTATAGAGTCTTTGCGCTGTTTGGATGCGCGGGTAATTACAGTAAGCACCTCGTCGTCGTTCAAAACACCGTCGGGCCCCTTGCCCAGCTTGACCGCCTCGTTGGTCATGGCCGACATCAGCCCGCGCACGACATTGAGTTTGACTGTGTCTTTGGCGCGCATGGCGTCCTTCATTGCCTCTTTGAGTTCTGCTTGTGTCATGTGTAGTATGGTAACAGACCAGCCTGTTAGCGGCTAGAGGAGGTGGCTATGAATAGCAGTAATAGCACTACAGAGGTTGCTTCTTCCGAACTGACCAGCTGGACCGTAGCGAGGGCTAACAAGGTTGCCGGCCCAATCGACTGGGCCGAGGCGGTCAAGCAATACCGTCTGCACACTTTCGATATAATTTGGCGCGATGTAGAAAATCGCTGGTATGGCTACAAGCTCAAGCCAGAGTTTTTCCACCGCGTCGAAGAGGGCCGCGCCTTGGTTGACCAGGTCTATGCACTCACTTTGCAACGCTCAATCGCCTAAACACACAAGTTTGGGCGGTTTTTCTTTTGGGGCTAGAATGGTTGTATGGATTTGTTGACCATTTTGGTAAGTATTTTAGTAGCGCTCATGGCTGGCCTCATAGGTATGGTTTACAAGTTGTGGAGCCACATGCAAGAACCTGTAGTTGCGCCGCCTGCAGATATCCAGGGCTTCATGCTTATGCAAAACGAAATGGGGCAGATGCGACGTGACATAGATACCAAGTTGTTGGAAGTAGTGCGCGGAGTTTCCGCCACGCAGGAGTCGACTAAACAAGTTTTTACTCTTGCCGAGCAATTAAAAAATCTAGAAAAAATACTGACACACCAAAAACAACGCGGTAACTTAGGAGAACGCTCACTAGAATTAATCTTGGCGAATATTTTGCCGCCCACGGCATACAAGATGCAGTATGAATTTCCGGGTGGCGAAACAGTAGACGCGGCCATTATCACCAAAGACGGCATCATTCCGGTAGACGCCAAATTCAGCTTGGAAAACTATAATCGCGTTATCAACGCTGTCGATGAGCGTCAGCGTGAGGAAATGGAAAAACTCTTTAAGAACGATCTTAAGTTGCGTATAGACGAATGTGGCAAATATGTAAGGCAGAAAGATGGCACATTGCCTTTTGCTTTTATGTACATACCGGCTGAGGCTATTTATTACGACCTGCTCATTAACGAAGTTGGTGCAGTCAAAGTCAATACTCGCAATCTCATAGACTACGCATATAACGAAAAGAAAGTAATTATTGTATCTCCGACGACTTTTGCTGCTTACCTGCAATCGGTACTCTACGGATTTAAGGCATTTAAAATTGAAGAGGCCGCCAAAGATATTATGAAAAATGTTGAAGGCCTCGGTCGACACATGAAAGCCTACGAAGATTATCATAAGCGGCTAGGAGTTTCGCTTTCAACGACAGTCAATCACTACAATGCCGGCTCGAAGGAATTGGGGAAAGTGGACAAGGATGTTATGCGCATAACGGGGGAATCCGTCGGGTTTGATTTGGAGGGCATAGAAAAACCACTACTTGAAGGACGCGATTAGCTGTTGCCAAATATCTTGTCCACTTTGGCGCGCGACCCTTAGCTGGTACCTTAGGTAAAGTTCTTTCAATTCTGCAGGGGGAACACCCCCGAAAGCACTTTAAACTCAGAAGTGACTATTGACCGGAGCGGGGCGGAGCTATGACTTCGCTCACCTGATAGTTGATGACGGGTTTGAGCTCGCGGGCTACCCACCCTCGTACCGCCTTAAGCAGCGCCAACGAGGGGGAAGGAGAACGGCAGCCCAACGGTACTCCCAGAGGCTTGAAGGTGGGGGTGACCCCCTGCAGATTTGAAGGAATAAAAAAGCCGCCGCAGGTGCGGGGCTTAGACACGTCGGCGCGAGAGCACCAGTTGGGCAGCGACGAGCAAGGCCAGTACGACAATTGACGCAATAACCAGCGCAACGCCGAGCCACATCCAGCCGAGCATGTAGAGCATGTCGTGGGTGCCACCGCCTCTGCCGCCAACGCCTGTAATGAGGGCACCCACACAAAGTAGTGGGACCGCCAGCCACCAGTGGATCTGTTCTAACAAATGGTCGTAGTTCATTAGGAGCTCCCTAGACTGGACTTCCGCCACATTGTTGTGGTCTGTTATAAGTGTTGCATATATGGGGCTTTTACGCTAGAGTACTTGGGCGCTCAGGCGCTATTTTCGTACCAACTATGGCCAAAGAATTCGCAATAATCCAGACCGGCGGCAAGCAATACATGGTTGCCGAGGGCGACACCCTTAAGGTGGAAAAGCTCTCCGACGCCCACAAAGTGGGGGACTCAGTCGTGTTTGAGGACGTCCTCTTGGTAGACAACGGCTCGGACTCTACGACTATTGGCGACCCGTTTATCAAAGGTGCCAAGGTCTCGGCCGAGGTAATACATATAGGCCGCGCCGCTAAGGTCGTTGTCATTAAGTACAAGGCCAAGAGCAACTATTTTAAAAAGCGCGGTCATCGTCAACCGTTTGTCGAGGTCAAGATCAAAAAGCTCGCGTAAATAAAAAACCGCTCCTAAATGGGGGCGGTTATTCGTTATCCAATGGTACCGATATGCCCTCGCCGGCCAACGGATAGACTGTTAGCTGGCTGGTTTGGCGGTACGTAGCGTGAGATTTGAGTGCGACTTTGCGCGCCTCGACAAATGCGGCGTCGTTATTTGCTGCCTCAAACGGAAGGGACACAAATGTAAGCACCCGTTGCAAGCTGGCATCTGGGCCCGAATATGCCGTATTGCCAGTTGAGCCTACTGCGAGATATTTGCACATGAGCCGCTCCTGTGACGCTTTCCTCCCTCAGAGTACACCCGATTAATGCCGGTTGCCTAGAGCTTCCGCTATTGTTTCGGGGTCGGCGTATTCCAACTCACTGCCGGTGGAGAGGCCGCGGCCCAACGAGGAGAGTTTGGCGGGAGAGTCTTTTAGTTTTTCGGCCAAAATTTGGCGGGTGTGGTCGCCCTCGGTGGTGGCAGACAGACCCAAGATAATTTCTTTCAATCCTGCTTCTCCGACGCGCTTTTCCAAATCCCGCAAGCGGATGTACTTGCCGGGCTCCTCGCTTGCCAAAGGTATCGTGCCACCAAGCACAAAGTACAAGCCCTTGTAGCCGCTGCCCTCGACGTTGTCAATGTCGGCATCCTTTTCTATAACAAACAGTGTCGAGGCATCGCGATGTGTATCGGCGCAGATATCACAAGTGCTGTTTTTGCCCACAAACCACCTAAAGCACTTTTTGCACTGACTGGTGTCGGCGCCCAAGTTTTTAATAGTGTCGGCCAAGTCGGCGCGCAGTGCTTGGGGTGAGGTGAGCAAGTACTGCACAAAACGCCGGGCTTGGCGTGGCCCGATACCCGGAAAACGTTCGAACAGTTCTGTCAGCTTATCGATAGGGGACATTTAGAAAGGAGCGCCATCAAACGCGGCGAGGTCAGACTTTTCTAGCGATTGGAAGGTGGTTTGCTTGTCATTAAAGTAGAGGTCCACCTTGCCCACCGGGCCGTTGCGGTGCTTTTCAATCAATATCTCGGCAATGTTTGGCTTGTCGGACTCCTCGTTCATCTTGTCGTCGCGATGGATAAACATAACCACGTCGGCATCTTGCTCGATAGAGCCGGAGTCGCGCAGGTCGCTCAAGCGCGGCTTGCCGCGGCGAGTCTCCACGGCGCGGCTAAGTTGCGAGAGTGCCAAAACCGGCACATCAAGTTCGCGGGCCAATATCTTGAGTGAGCGCGATATCTCGGTAACCTGCTGTACCAAACTGTCGCTGGCCCGCGACTGTGTGGGCACCATAAGCTGCAGGTAGTCGATAACAAGCAAGCCCAGCCCATGCTCGCGCTTGAGCCGGCGTGCTACCGAGCGCATCTTGAGGATGTTGTTGCCCGGCTGGTCGTCTATAAATATAGGTGCCTGGGCCAAGCGGTCGTACGCCTCGCGGATACGATCAAAGTCCTCGCTGCCATCTTTTATGCGGCCTGTTCGCCAATCCCACGCGTTGACCTTGGCCTCGGCGGCTATCATGCGGTCGACAAGCTGTTGGGACGACATTTCCAAACTAAAGAGTCCAACCACCGTGCCGTTTTGCACGGCGGCCTGGCGTGCGATGTCGAGCGCGAGCGCGGTCTTGCCCATCGATGGGCGCGCCGCCAAAATAATAAGGTCGCTCTTTTGGAGCCCGGCAAGCAGGGTGTCCATCTCTTTAAAGCCGGTTTTGACTCCGCGCATCTCGCCTTTATTTTCTTGCAGGTGGGTGTAGTGCTCCCATGCGGCGCCCAAGCTCTCGCGCATCGAGACAAACTTTGTGAGGGTGGGGGCGGCGGTTACCTCGTATACCTTTTTTTCCGCCTTATCCAACGTCTCCTCAATTTCGGCCGCCTCGTCAAAGCCGAGCTCGGCTACATACTCGCCGGCGTCTATGAGCCCGCGGAGCATGTACTTTTTTTGCACTTGGTTGGCGTAATGGCGGGCGTTGCTGGCGGCGGGGACATCGGCAGCAAGCTCGGCCAGGTAGGCTATGCCGCCCACTTGCTCAAGCTCATTGGCGTCGGCCAGCTTTGCGCGCACGCTCTCTACGTCTACCGGCTCGCTCTTATTAAACAGCGCCAGACATGCACGATAAATTATCCGGTGCTTTTCTGCATAAAATGCGTCGGGGGAGATTGCATCGGCACTTTCTATCATTGCCTCGGGGCGTATCATTAGTGCGCCCAAAAATGCTTTCTCACTCTCCAAACTCTGTGGAGGCAATCGCAACCCATCCTTTTTCCGTCCGGCCATGTACCCATCGTACCCTGCGGGTCTACCAGGTCAAAGTTGTGTATGAAGTGGACAAAAGGGGGATAGCTCTATAGAGTCTTATCTGACAAGACACCCACAGGAGGACTGGTCATGTCACTGCACCCATCGCTCAAGGCCCGCCCGCCACACCGGCAGAGCAAGACACAGCCCCAGCAAGCCCGCGCCTCGGCTCGCAAAAAAGGCCTACGCAACGGCACCGTCGCATACCGCGACTTTTCGGACTGGGCCCATTTGCCCTACGTCCCGCCATCCGGTTCGCGCTGGTCAATATATTCTCGCGATTAGCAGCCTCACCGCTGCTATTTTTATTTAAACAACTGCTTGCGGTAGACGGCAACTATAAGCACGGTGTTTGCCGCCAGTAGGTAGATTTGGAAAGCGGAATTTTGTATGTCCCATACCGGTATGGCCGGTAGCATAAGTATTGAAGCAAGAAGACTCATTACAAATGCTGTACCTGTTTCTGTCTCGGGGTGTGCCCAGGCTTTGCGTACAGTGGGCAGGGCTGCAAAACCATCTCCAATGGCTGCAAATAATATTGCGGTGTTGGGAGAGTCTGCCAGCCACCATGCGCCGAGTGCAGCCAAAGAAAATATTCCGCACAAAATATCAAACATATCTAACTTCCAGTAACTTTGTTTGTTAACAAAGGAGGCAAGAAATACGCACAGTGGCAAAAACCCAGCCAAAAATACACGGGCCACAGCCCAAGGGTCAGCACCAGCATAGAGCGCTGCTCCTGTTCCAATGAGCGGGGCGAGCGCCCACATGCCCCAGGTAACACGGTTGGGTTTGGAGCGGCCGGCTAGGGTGTCGCGGATATACGCCCATCCGCCATAAGCAAAAAGGCAGGTGCTTATGACAACGAGCCAATGCTGCCAGGTTAAAAAGAAAACCATTGGGTTAATAGTAGCTTATATTAGTACATATTGCTTTTTGTAATATTTTGTTTTATCGTGCATGGGAAAGTATAGGAGACACGGTCATGCTTATTGCCAGAACCGACTGGAGATACCGCGGCTTGATGGCTTTGGTTGAGGGCCATATCTACGAGGATAAGAAGTTCATTGCCGGGGGTGATCCTCGAAGTAAGGACCGTCTGACCGAACAACTTAAAGATGCCGGCTACCTTACCTACACGGTTGTGTATGGACAGTACGGCATCACGTACACTGAGGCTGCGTTTACTGATGTTGGCAAGAAAGCGATCGAGGCATGGGCAAACTTGGATGACAGTGACGACAGGTTGGAAATTGAGATTCTCCAATTTGAGCTCAATGTCCGCCAAGCCGAAGCGAAGACACTCCAAAAAGAAATCAGAAAGTTGGAAGAAAATATCCAACTCAAACTAAAAAGGGTAACCGAGTCCGCATGAAAATGCGGATTTTTTATTTATCATATCAAAACCTTGTAACGGTCGTGATATAGATTTGATATGCAAACACAAAGTTTAGACTACCGTTTGGTGAGGGTGGGACCAGAGGGGGTGTCTTTTAGGTCATAGCCGGCACTTTCTATTTCTTTACGCAATTCGTCGGACTTTTCGTAGTCTTTGTTTACACGGGCACTTTCGCGGGCTGCTAGGAGTTCTTTAATACCGTCGGGGAGCTCGTCGTTTTTAATTGTTAGGCGCGCTTTGGGACCGCTGTCGCCAAGCCCTAGCCCCAAAATTTTATCTGCCTCGGCGAGCGAGACCTTTTTGACAGCGGGGGAGATGTCCTCGCTGCGCACCAGGTCCCATACTCGCGCCAAAGCGCGCGGAGTATTGAGGTCCTCGGCTATCGCCGCGTAAAAGTCTTTGAGGAACTCCTCGTTGGCAGGCATCCGCGATGGCGGCAGCTCCAAGTACAATCGCTTGAGCCGCCCCAGCGCCACGTCGGCACCCTCGAGCGCCTCCCAAGTAAAGTTGCTTGGCGTGCGGTAGTGCGATGTCATAAACCAGTAGCGCAACGCGCGTGGGTCGAGCCCGCGGTCGACAATCTGCGACAAAAATATTGTATTGCCGAGCGACTTGCTTATCTTTTTGCCGTCAACGGTGATGTGCGCGTTGTGTACCCAGTAGCGCACAAACTGTTTGGCGGTTATTGCCTCGGCCTGAGCTATCTCGTTGTTGTGATGTGTGCCGATGAGATCGATGCCGCCCATATGGATGTCTATCTGGCGCCCCAAGAGCGCAAATATCATAGCGACGCACTCCGTGTGCCAACCTGGGAATCCCTTGCCCCATGGCGACTCCCACCCAAACTTGGCATCCAACTTCCACAGTGCAAAGTCAAAGGGGCCGCGCTTTTCCGTGTTTTGCTCTACCCGGGCGCCGGCGCGCTGGCCCGCCAACTCGATGCCGCCGAGCTTTCCGTACGCGGCAAACCGCGACACATCGTAGTACACGCCGTCGCTTGTCTGATACGCGTAGCCCTTTTGCATTAACGTTTTGACCACCGCTATCTGCTCGGCAATGTAGTCGCTCGCAAACGGATATTTAACCCGCTTAGGGTCGACACCTATAAGTGGCAAGTCGTCAAAAAATAAGTTGGCATATTTGTCGGCAACCTTGCGCATGTTGGCCAAGCTCGGCTTAAGCCGCTCGCGCTTCATCCCTTTGGTCATTTTGTCCTCGCTCGCCTCGTCCTCGCTGATGTGCCCAAAGTCGGTGATGTTGTTGACCTCGCTTACGTTGTGCCCCCACGCCTCGAGCGTGCGATGTAGTACATTGGCCACGACCGGCGGCAGGAGGTTGCCAATGTGTTGGCGGTCGTACGCGGTGGGCCCGCAGTTGTACACTTTGATGGGGGAGCCAACGGGCTCAAACGTCTCCTGCTTGCCGGAGAGTGTGTTATAGAGGCGCAACGGGGGGAGCGTGCGCGCGGGGCGTTTTTTAAAAAAACTTCGCAACATACGGATGAGTATATGATATACTGTATTTATGAATAGGCGCCTAGGTGTCTTTTTTGTTACCGGAGCGTTGGTACTTGCCTTTGGTATAGGGCTCTACACAGGTGTGTCATCTCTCGGTGCTCGCGCGCAGAGTATCACGGCGGTACCGGCCGATGCGGACCTCTCGCAGTTTTGGGCCGCATGGAGCATCCTTCAAAACAACTTTGTCCAGACGCACGCATCTAACACGCTCCCCACCGACCAAAAAAAGATATACGGCGCTATTGCCGGCCTGACACAGAGCTACGGCGACCCGTATACGGTCTTTTTCCCTCCCGCAGAGGCACAGATATTTAACGAAAACGTGCAGGGGAGTTTTGGTGGCGTTGGTATGGAGCTTGGGCAAAAGGACAGCGCAATAGTAGTCGTGGCACCCATCAAGGGTAGTCCGGCCGAGGCCGCGGGTGTGCGGACCGGCGATGTGCTTGTTGCTATAGATGCTACCTCAACAGCCGGCATGGTTGTTGACGATGCGGTCAATTATATCCGCGGGCCCAAAGGTACGTCGGTCAAG
>JAZKAA010000018.1:9775-13030 GCA_040389385.1 Patescibacteria group bacterium
CTGACCTTTACGCGTACGGGCAGCAAAGAGCCGGTTGTTGTTACCATCGTGCGTGACACAATCAACGTACCTACTATCGATACCAAAGAGTCGGGCGGCGTATTTACCATCTCCTTGTACAGCTTTTCGGCCAGCTCGGCCGCTCAAGTGCGCGATGCGCTGCGCAAGTACTTTTTGTCCGGCGATACCAAGTTGATTTTGGACCTCCGTGGCGACCCGGGCGGCTATCTTGACCAGGCGGTGCAGATAGCGAGCTACTTTTTGCCGGTGGGTGATGTGGTGGTGACAGAAGACACACAGGGCCATGGCGACAACACGGTGCACCGCAGCACGGGGCAAAATGTCTTTGCAGGCAAAAAGCTTGCGATGGCGATATTGATTGATCAGGGCTCGGCCAGCGCGTCGGAGATTTTGGCAGGAGCGCTGCAGCAGCACAATGTTGCCAAGCTGGTTGGCACGCGCAGCTTTGGCAAGGGCTCGGTGCAACAGCTGGTAGACCTGGGCGGAGGCGCGGAGCTTAAAGTAACTATCGCGCGTTGGCTTACGCCCAACGGCACATCTATTAGCGACGGAGGCCTGACCCCTGATATAAAAGCCGACCGCACCCAAGACGACGCAATCAACGGTAAAGACCCACAAATGTCCGCCGCCGTAGCCTGGCTCGCCACGCAATAGGTAGATAAAACAAAAAGCCACCAAACAAGTCAGTGGCCTTTTGCCCTTGCTTGTTGGTGGCTGTTACTTCTGCTCGACCTGCTGCGCCAGCTTGGGCAGTTTCTCGATCGGGACCAGCTTGTCCTTCTCAATGTAGGTGAACCAGAGATAGATGATGCCGCCGGTGCCTTCGTGCGACACGCGCAGCACCTGCAGGATTTCATGGTTTTCGTCCGCCTGCGGCCTGCCGGCGGCCTCGAACATCTTCTTGAAGGCGCCGCGAATCGTGATGCCGTTCATATCCCGGATCGACATTGTGCCGGTCCGCATACCAAGCGGGTCAGTGACACGCTCGGCGACACGGTCCATGACGTAGAGAACATTGGGCATGTCGGCTTGGAGTGTGTGGCTTCCACTGGACATCATTGAAGCAACCACCATACCGAGGATGAATCCACCGGCCTTGGCAGACGGAGCAGCGAGAAGTGACAGGCCGACGAGGCCTGCAACGATGAGTTTGCGCATGATGGGATCTCCCCTGGTTTGCGACTTGTCCAAATTCAACGAACTTTTCCTTACCCTTCTATTATACACCCTAACACCACATTTGTCAAGTGGTGCTGACTCTGCTATATTGGCTCTAATGAAAGTGATTTTGCTTAAGGATGTGCGGGGGGTGGGGATGCATGGGACGGTAAAGGAGGTGGCGGATGGGTACGCTATCAACGCCCTCTTTCCTAAAAAGCTCGCCGAGCCTGCTACCGAGGAAAAGATAAAGCAGATACAGGCCAACATCGCTGCGCGCGAGGCAGAGGTGTATCAAAAAGAGGAGCAGCTTACGAGCAAAGTGGTTTCGCTACGGGGCAAAAAAGTTTCTATACAATCGCGCGCCACGGAAAAAGGCGGCCTATTTAAAACAGTTGCAGCAGGGGACATAGTCAAAGCAATCCGTGCCGAGCACAACTTGGAGATACCTGAAGAGGCTGTTCATATTGCTGCCTCAATAAAAACACTGGGCGAGCACACTATTGAGCTTGCGAGCAAAACCCAAAAGGTGGACTTCATAATTGTCATTACTGCGGCGCTTTAACCTTGCGTTCAGGCCCCGTTGGCTACCATGGACGAGAGGTCGAAGGGCACTACTAGTAGTAGCGTAATTGCACTAAAGGCTATATGGAATTCTTGAAAGACGACAACACTCGCGACGGGCGCGGCTTTGCCGGGATGGACCCGGAAAAGCAGCGCGAAATAGCATCCAAGGGCGGCAGGTCGCAGGGTAAGGAAAATAATCCCGGCAACTTTGCCAATGACAGGGAAAAGGCTGCCGCGGCAGGCCGCGTGGGCGGCCAAAACAGTCACGGTGGCGGCAGGCAGACTGACGACACCGACTTGGGTGACATGTAGCAGTTAAAACTAAAAGTCCCGCCGTGTGGCGGGACTTTTGGCGTGCGAACTTTTTATTTAAAATTCAGTTCAAAATTTACCGAACGTCGACAACCGACTTGCGGGTGACGCGGCCGCTAAAGCCTGTCTTGCGCACCGTGCGAAAGGAGACAATGCCGGGAGCAATAGCAAAAATGGTGTGGTCCTTGCCCAAGCCCACGCCCTTGCCCGGGATCATGCGAGTACCGCGCTGGCGCACAATAATAGCGCCCGGCTTGGCTGCCTGACCTGCAAAGAGCTTGACCCCCAAGTACTTTGCATTGGAGTCGTTTAGGTTTTTCGCTGTCCCGCCCGCCTTTTTACTTGCCATAGTGTGGGGATATACTAACCCATATGGACACCCAAGGCAAGTGGGCCGCTATAGCGGCCAAGTTAGTGATGCCGGCTATTATGGTGCTCGTGGGCCTATGCGCTTTTGGCCTAGGGCGGCTGTCGGTTTTGCTATAAAGGCTGTAAAGTAAGAGCATGTTAGTAACCGACTGCGAAATGACGGGCCTGGAGCCCACCGAGCACTCCATATTGAGTGTAGGGGCTATTGACCTTGATAACCCCAGCCGCCAGCTGTACGAGGAGTGCCGGGCGTGGGATGGCGCCAAGATAGAAGACGACGCCCTGGCAGTGTGCGGCTTTACCCGCGAGCAGGCCACCGATCCAGCCAAACAAACAGAGGGGGAGTTGGTGCACAAATTTATACAGTTTGCCGATGGCATGCAGGACACAACCCTGGCGGGGCAAAATGTCTATGTCGACCTCTACTTTCTCCAAAACGCGGCCAAGCGGGCAGGGCACACGGCGTGGCCGTTTGCGCACCGGATACTCGATGTGCACACGTTGTGCTGGGAGCACATGGTTAAGAGGGGAGTGACTCCCCCGCTCAATGTCGAAAAGCATCACTCGGCTCTTAACTTAGAGGCTGTGGCACTTTATTGCGGGATGCCTGCAGAGCCCAAGCCGCACAACGCGCTCACCGGCGCAAAGTACAGCGCCGAGGTTGTATCGCGGCTCCTGAATGACAAAAAATTGTTGCCGGAGTTCGACCAATATCCACTGCCATGGATTGCAGCATAGCTGCTGGCGTGGCAGAGTTAGCAGGTTAATTTAAAAAAACGGGCCGTAGTATATCGGCAGTACACATGCATGGGGTGCATGTAGGCCGGG
>JAZKAA010000019.1:0-2964 GCA_040389385.1 Patescibacteria group bacterium
TGAGGTCGAGGTAAATATTTTCGAGGCTCTCGTGGCCGCGGCTCTCCAAAAGACCTTTCATCGACTCGTTGATGATGATTTGCCCCTTGTTGATGATGGCGATGTTGCGGCACAGGGCCTCGGCCTCTTCCAGATAGTGAGTAGTCAAAATGATGGTGGTACCACCCTCGTTGAGTTTGCGGAGGAATGTCCACATCTCGTGGCGCATTTCTACGTCGACGCCGGCTGTGGGCTCGTCGAGTATCAAGAGGCGCGGATTGTGTACCAAGCCGCGGGCAATCATCAGGCGGCGCTTCATCCCGCCCGATAGTTGCTGGCTCGGCGTGTTGCGCTTGTCCCAGAGCCCGAGGTCTTTAAGCAGTTGCTCGGCTCGCGGCACAGACTCCGCGCGCGGCATACCGTAGTAGCCCGCCTGCGTTGTAACAATATCAATCACCTTTTCGAATATATTAAAGTTCATCTCCTGCGGGACCAGGCCGATGTACGTCTTAGCCAAACTGCGGTTGTGCTCGATGTTGGCGCCAAAGACACTTGCCTCGCCGCTCGTTTTGTTGACCAGACTGGTCAGTATGCCTATCAGCGTCGTTTTGCCGGCGCCGTTAGGGCCCAGCAACGCAAAAAAGTCGCCCTCCCCTATCGTGAGGTCGACACCCTTAAGCGCTTGCACGGTAGGCGCACCCTTTTTGCCCTCGTAGGTTTTACGTAGGTTAGAAATGGAAACTGCGGAAGCCATATAGACTCCCGCAGTATACCAAATCTTCGGTAAAAACTGAAGGTTACATCGGGCGGTTCTTTACGAGCATCCAAATGCCCGAAAGACCGACGAGTACGTACACAATGGCCTCGAGCTGCAGATTGAAGCCGAGAATCATGTGGACGACGTTCCAGTCCGCGCCGCCTGCGAGCCAGCCAAGGCCTACGAGGCCCCAGTTAAGCGCGCCGATAACGACGAGGATCCAGCCAATCATTCCTACTGCTTGCATAGTATTTTTGTTGTTGAGATACGGAAATCGCGGTTCGACCTCTGTCCGCTCCCTAAGTATGAGGGCTAAATGAGCTTTGGGTAGGGGGTGGTGGGGATATCTCCTATAGGGCTGGGAGATAGCTGAGCGGGTTGAGATAGGCCGACACATCCCCCACCGGCATGGTGTATATCTTGCCCTTGCAGCTGCTGGAGGGGAAAGAGGCTATCTCAGAGCCCGACGAGGCATACACCCCAAAATGCAGATGCGGGCCCGTAGCGTAGCCCGTAGAGCCCGAGTAGCCCACTACACTCCCCTGCGAGACCGATTGGCCCTGGCTGACCGATATGACAGAAAGGTGCGCGTATAAGGTTGAGAGTCCGTTGGGGTGTTTAACAAAGACCCACTTGCCAAACGACGCGTTGGGGCACGTAGTGTCGGTGTTGCCGGTGCCCAAGACCACGCCGCCGGCCGCCGCCAGCACCCGCGTGCCGGGGCTCGCGCCAAAGTCCACACCGGTGTGTCCGTGTCCGCTATATATCTGCGGGTTTTTGGTGGCAAAGTCGGTGTTGCCAAAGTATTGCGTGATATGGATAGAGTCGAGCGGCCAGGCCAAGGTGCCGGGGCGCACAGGTGGCAGCGAGCCGGCGGCGACCGAGAGCCCGAGCCCGGCCTCGTAGTTTAGTAGGTCGTTTTCAAACCTTTGCTCCTGGGCCTTTTTGTCAGCAATCAACGCTTGGTAGCTGCTCTCCTGGTTTTTGGTCTGTGCTAGGAGTGCACTTTGCGATGTGCGCGCGGCGGCGAGCCCCTGCTTTTGGCTGGCTAGGTTGGCTTGCAGCGTGGCCAGCTCTTTGCGCTTTTGGGTTGCGGTGTCTTTGGTACTTACCAAGTTACTTTTGAGCGATGAGAGCTGCTCTATCTGGTTTTGCAACCCGTCGCGCAGCGCCCCGAGCGATGTTGCCTCATCAAAAAACCCCGAGAGTGTCTCTTTGCCTAAAAATGCCTCCATTACCGGCATGTCGTCTTGGAGTGCCAACTGTCGCAAGGTTTCGGCTACGCCGCCTTGCGAGCTGTTGATATTGCCCTGCGTGTCAAAGATATTGCCTGACAACTTTTTTATCTGACTGTCTTTTTGGCTAATCTGCGCATTGGTCAGCGAGATGCTCGTGGTCAACTTTTTAATCTGCAGGTCGAGTGCCGCCACTGCGCTCTGGAGGGTGTTTTTTTGTGAGATGGTGTTGTTAAGCTGGATAGTCAGCTGGTCTATCTCGTTTTTTAAAGAGTCGATGTTTTGCTGGATAGCATCGGCCGTCTCGTCGGCCAGTGCCGCGGGTGGCAAGGCGAGCGCAATGACGGAAAAGGAGGCAAGAACTACAGAAAAGAAAAGGCGCAGAGCCATTTCTCCTATTTTAGAGCTTTGTGAGCGCTTGAGCAATGCGTGTAAGTGTGGTTTTTTTGCCGATAAGCCCCGCAATGGTAAATGGATCGGGAGATTTTTCCGCCCCCGAGAGTGCGACGCGCAGCGGCCAGAGCACCTCTCCCCTCCCCTGGTCGGTAGCGTAGGGCCAGAGTATATCTTTGAGTTGTGCGGCGGTGAATCCCTCATCAGGTATATGTTCAAGGAGCTCGGCGAGCGCCTTCAGGTGGTTAGACGTAGTTTCGGCGCTGAGCTTTCCGCCCTGCAAGAGGAGCTCGCAGTCAGGATTGGGCTCTGTTGTGACAAAGTCGTACTCTTGTATAAGCCCAGTAGCCTCGGCCAACGTCTGCGCACGCTCTTTAATAAGTGGCACCAAGCGCATATCAAACTCCCGCCCACTAAACTCGCGCAGGCGCTTGGCGTACTCTTCGTCCGAAAGAAGTTTAAGATGTTCGTGGTTAAACCACTTGAGTTTTTCTATGTCGAAAACTCCTCCGGCTTTATGTACTCGCTCTATACTAAAGAGTGTAAGCAAGTCTTCCATAGTAAATATCTCCTGCTCTCCTCCTGGGTTCCATCCAAGCA
>JAZKAA010000019.1:2974-21483 GCA_040389385.1 Patescibacteria group bacterium
CGGTACGAGGCGGCCATCGATGGGGTGCGAAGCAAACTCCTCGAGCCGTTTTTTATACTCAGCGTCTGAAAGTTTTTTTAGATGCTCGTGATTAAACCATTTGAGCTTTTCGATATCAAACACAGCACCCGCTTTATGCACGCGGTCTAAAGTAAAGAGCTCTGCCAGTTCGGCAAGCGTAAACAGCTCCTTCTCCCCGCCCGGGTTCCAACCCAGCAGCGCAAGATAATTAACAATTGCCTCGGGTATGTAGCCTTGGGTGCGATACTCGGTAGCCGAGACAGCGCCGTGGCGTTTGGATAGTTTTGTTTTGTCGGGCGCGAGTATGAGCGGTATATGTGCGTACTCCGGCCGTGTAAAGCCAAGCGCCTCCAGTATCAATATCTGGCGCGGTGTGTTTGAGATGTGCTCCTCGCCGCGTATCACGTGCGTGACGCCCATCTCGTGGTCGTCTATCACCACCGCCAGGTGATACAACGGCTCGTCCATACTGCGCGCAATGACAAAATCTCCAAGGTCGGCGGTGTCAAAGGTAACTTGTCCACGCACGTTATCCGTAAAGGTGATAGTGGTGTTGGGGTTTTTAAACCGGATCACTTTTTTGTCGGGATTGTTTTCTCCGGGCTCGGCCTCGTAGGCCAGTCCCTTTTCAACCAATGTTGCAAAATATTTTTTATATATTTCGTTGCGCTCGCTCTGGCGCGCAATAGCAGGCATCTCGTACGGTATCCCCGCCCAATTAACTGCATCCAAAATATCCTTTTCAAACTCCGGCTTTGAGCGCTCTTTGTCCGTGTCCTCAAAGCGTAAAAACATTTTTCCGCCGTTGTGTGCAGCAAAGAGATAATTAAAGAGCGCCGTCCGCACTCCTCCGATATGCAAAAACCCCGTCGGCGACGGAGGAAATCGAGTTACAACTTTATTGCTCATGGGCGAGGGCTATATCTAGGATGGCGTTGGCTATCAATTTGGCGCTGTCGGCACGGGCAAAGTTGCGGGCAGCGGCGGACATTTTGTGTTTTATTTCTTCGCTACCCAAAATGCGGTCGATTTCCTCCACAAGCAGTCCCGGCGTGAGGTTGTTTTGTTCTATTACTACTCCCCCGCCTGCGCGTGCATAGGCAAATGCATTTTTGACCTGGTCGTGGGAGACCGGCTCGGGTATCGGGATAAGTATCGACGGGATGCCCCACCCTGCTATCTCAAATATGGTGGAGCCCGCGCGCGAGATAACAATAGATGCGGCGCCTGCGCTCATGCGCATGGCAAGGTCATTGAGGTAGCCAAAGGGCTTGTAGTGGTCCAAGAGCGGCGAGTCGTTCATCTCGACCTTGGCGCGGCCCTGCACCTCTTTGATGTTGTCCTCGCCCGTTTGGTGCACTATCTGATACTTGGGCAAAAGCTGCGGCAGTGCGGCCAAGATAGCATCGTTAATGGTCTGCGAGCCGGAACTGCCGCCCAAGACCAAAATAACAGGCAACTCTTTTTTGAGATTGAGATACTCTTGTGCGCCCTCGCGTGCAGGCACCAGCGCCGCCTTGCGCACGGGGTTGCCGGTGTAGGCGACTTTGTCTTTATTAAAGTAGCTCGCGGCGTCGGGGTATGACAGAGCAATCTTTTCTGCAAATTTGCCCGCCCATAAGTTGACCTTACCCGGATGCGCGTCACTCTCGTGTATCACCACGGGAATGCGAAACAATTTGGCCGCAAGTAGCGTAGGAAACGACGCGTAGCCACCCTTGCCAAAAACCACGTCGGGGTAAAGAAAGAAGACGCGCAGTACGGCGCGAAATACGCCCCACGCGGTTTTAAAGTAATCAAAAAAGTTGAGGACCGAAAAGTAGTTGCGCACTTTGCCTGCGGCTGTGGGCACAAAAGTAATACCGTTGGCCAACAACATTTCGTTGTCGTATGGCTTGGGCGCGGCATAGTACAGCTGCGGCTCGATGAGCTTGCGCTCGCGCACCTCGTCGTTGATAGCCTCGGCAACGGCAATAATGGGGTAAAAGTGGCCGCCTGTCCCCCCGCCCGTAAAAAGTATTTTCATCTAAATATCTGGGAGTTTAACTCTTCATCCGTCTGGACACGCTTAATATTACCCCAACCTCGGCCAGGGAGATAGCCAGCGCCGTGCCGCCGTGGGAGACAAATATAAGCGGTAAGCCCGAAAGCGGAATAAGCCCAAGCACTGATGCGATGTTGTTAAACGACTGCACGACAATAAGCGCGACGAGCCCCACCACGATTAGGCCCCCAAACGGGTCGGGCGCACGTGCGGCAATACGAAGCCCTAGTACCGCAAAGGTAGCAAAGAGTGCAATCAAAGCAACACTGCCGACAAAGCCAAACTCCTCGGCTGCCACGGCAAAGACCGAATCGCCTATCGGCTCGGGGAGGTTAGAAAACTTTTCTATACTCTGGCCAAAGCCGCGGCCCGTAACACCGCCCGAGCCCACGGCGATAAGCGACTGCTGTACCTGCCAGCCGGCGCCCTTTGGGTCGTTGGCTCCTTGGTAAAAGAAGGTCACAAAGCGCTCCATAAGGTACGGTCGCTCGTATGCTGCCACACCAAGCGCCGCCGCGGCAATGAGCACCAACAAGAGCATGTGCCGCAACTTGCCCCCCGCTGCAAAGAGCATTGCCACCGCGACTGCACCGATAACCATTGCGCCGTCTGTGTTGGGCTGTGCAAGCAGTATCGCAGCCGAGCTGCCGCCGATAAGCACTAAGGGCAGCACGCCCCCGCGCCAGGTGTTGGTGGCGCGCATTTTGCCGGAGTACACCGCGGCCAAAAATAATATGGCGGCAAATTTAAGCACCTCCTCGGGTTGGAACGAGATTGGCCCCAGCGCTATCCAGCGGTGCGCACCCTTGAGTTCGAGTCCTATGTGCGGCACAAATGTGAGTAGTGTAAGCAGCACTGCAAAGCCAAAAAAGTAGGGTGTGTATGGGCGTATCAGTTTGTAGTCAATGCGGGATATAACGACCATTGCAATGCCGCCGAGCAAAAGGCCGAGCAGTAGCTGGTTGACCGCAACGCTGGTAAAGCTGGCGCCGTCGCGCGCCAGGAGCCCGAGCGCCGCGGAGGTAAATATCAAGAGGCCAAACGTAAGCAGCGCACACACCGCCAACAGAAACGGCGTGTCCGCAGGCCGCGCCTTCATGCGAGCGCGATAATCATCCCTATAATTGCCACAACAACGCCGACGATCCAATAGCGCATGGTTACTTTGTATGGGGGCCAGCCCAGTGCCTCGAAGTGGTGATGCAGTGGCGCAACGCGGAGTAGTTTGCGATGCAGGACTCGCTTCCAAAACATTTGCAGTATATTAGAGCCAACGGTAGCAAAAAGCGGCAGTGCAATGATAGGCAGCACCATGATTCCCCTGCCGCCTCCGTGTGTGTCAGTCAAAAAGGCGATAACGGTGAGCACTAGCGTAAGCGCCATCGTGCCTGTCTCGGATAAATAAAACCGCGCCGGCGGGATGTTAAACCACAAAAATGCTAACAATGCGCCCGTAAGCGCGGCACACAGCGCGGCCAAGTCCATCTGATTTTGGAAAAAGGCCACACCGCCGTATGCGGCAAAGATACTTGCAAATACTCCGCCCGCAAGTCCGTCGATGCCGTCTATAACCCCACCCGCATATATAAAGAGTGCTACCAGGACAAAAAACGGGATAAACAGCATGCCCAGCTCGAGCGGTACGCTCGACCATGGCACTGCTACAACCGAGACTCCGAGTTTGTAATAAAACCACCATGCGCACAGGATTGCCACCGCGGCAACCACTAGCAGCCTCAGGCGGAGCCGGATACCCTTGCGGCCTGTAACCTCAAACAAGTCGTCAACAAATCCGACAAACGCGCCGATAGCAAGAGCCGACAGGGGCACCCATGTCTGTGAGCGGCTGATAAACGCAAGCGCACCAAACGGCTCCGGGGAAATCCGCGCGAGCACCGAGAGGAGGTCAGCACACAATAACACGCTGGCCCACACGATAATCCCGCCAAAACGCGGCGTGCCCATCTCGCGGCCCTCGTGCAAGCGGTTAAACTCCGTTGCGGGCGTGCCATCGAGGGCTGTCTTGCCGGCTTTTGGCTTCCACATTTGATACTTATAGAGCACGTGCGCCACAAATGGCGTGATGCCCACTCCGATAAGGAATGCCACTGTGGCAGGAATAAACATGCGTAGTAGCTCAAGTGTCATATATTATTGCGACTGACGCGCAGCCTCTATCAGCGCCTTAACATCGGTAAACCGGCCCGATTGAGTCGAACCGAGCGCTACAGCAACGACAGGATGGCCGACGTCGAGGTCAAACACGGCCACCAAGTTGCCGCCCGCCAAGTCCGTGTAGCCTGTTTTGGCGCCGACAACGCCGGGCACGTCTAATATCGGCTTAGCTGTGGAATCAAGCTCCATAAGCTTATTGCCCTCGAGTATGGTGGCCTTGTTGGTGAGGGTTGCGGCAAAGAGCGCCGGATGGTCCTCATAAAACGCGGCCGCCATGCGCGCAACATCGTACGCGCTGCCGTATGCGCCCGCGACAGTGTTGGTGACGTCGAGCCCGGTGGGGTTAAGAAAGTGCGTTTTAGTCAGGCCCAACGCGGCAGCGGCCATGTTCATCTTCTCGACGTAGTTGTCGCCGAGTGATGCAGCCGCTGCGGCGAGCGCATCGTTGGAGCTGGCCGCAAGCCCAAAGGTCAACAACTCCCGCAGCGTGTATGTTTCGCCGGGCTTAAAGCCCCAGTCTCCCTCGGGCCGCAGGTCTGCAGCAGTAATTTGCACCGGCGTATCAAGCGACTTAACCGCAAGCACAACCTGTGCGGTCATAAGCTTGGTCAGCGATGCAAGCGGCAATTGTACGTTGGCGTTTTTTTGGTACAGCACGGTGTGAGTCTGCGGGTCATAGAGTATCGCGGCTTTGGCCTGCAACACAGAGGGATCGAGCACAACAGGGCGCGGCGGCGTCGGTGCCACGGGCGCAAGCAATATCGCCACTGCGGCTGCGCCTGCAGCAAAAGCCGCCGCCGGCCCGACTAGCGCCGCGAGCATGGCCCACAGAGGATGATTGCGCAGTTTAATTTGAGTCATGGTGGTCTTGTTCGGCCTGGACAGTGCGGTACGCTTCTTCGAGCTTGGCCAACTTGACTTTAACCTCTGTGTACTCGGGCAGCTCTTTGACGCTGCCGACAGACAGGGTTGCCAAAAGTTCGGTAGTTGGTTCATATAAATAGGAACGTTCATCACGCGGGTTGGGTATCCGGCGCAGCAATCCGCGCATAGTGAGTGTGCGCAAGGTTTGGCTGGAGTTGACCCCGCGGATAAAGTCCACCTCGGCGCGGGTGAGCGGGCCACGGTACAACACTGCGGCCAAGGTCTCTAAACCGGCCTTGCCGATGTCGCGGTTGTACTCATCTTTGCGCACGGTCTCTACCAACTCTGCCGCGCTACCGCCAACGCGCAGTGAAATTTCTTTACCATCATCTACGAGCGCTACCCCCCTACCCGCAAGGCTGGTGGTGAGAGACTCAATGGCCGCCTCGAGCCCATCGCGCGGAATGTCCAAATATTTTACAAGCTCGGCACGGGACAGAGGCCTGCCCAATGCAAAAAGCAGTGCCTCTATTTTTATTTCGATATCACTCTGTGCCATAGGTAGGTGTCGAGACGGCGTCCTTCTCCATATGGATATCATCGCCTTGCTGCTCGGCTTTGATTATACCTTGTTTGACCAACTCTAAGAGCGCCAAAAAGCTCACAATGACGGTGCTCTTTTCCCCTTTTGCGGAGCCCGGGTGATTTGAGGAGAATTCTTTAAAACTCATACGAAAGGCGTCGGAGATGCGTGTGGAGAGCCGGCCCACCATGTCCTCAAGCGACATAATCCTTTTGACCTCGACCTTGGGTAGCGTCAGGTTTTGCGGGAACCCTTCTATAAGCATTTGCGCTGCAGCGCGCAGACTGGTTGCAGTGGCCTCAGGTGCCGGTATATATAAGGGCTCCTCAGGTGGCGGTTCCAGCTCGTGCAATCTGGGGAAGTCCGACTTCCCCAACATGTGTGCGGCCTCTTTTATAAGTTGGTAGAGCGCCAAGCGGTACTCCAACTCCTTGATATCTTTGGACTCGTCGTCCGTCAGGGCCAGGTTGGGCAGCAGCGAGCGAGATTTGATAAGCAAAAGTGTTGCGGCGAGCGCGATAAAGTCGGCCGTCTCGCCTATCGGCAGCTCGGGGTGAGTGTTGATATATGCGATAAAGTCGTCGGCAACTTGGGCAAGCGAAATGTCGTTGATAAGGAGCTTTTTCTTCTCTATCAACTCCAGTAGTAAATCAAGCGGCCCCTCAAATACAGAGGTTTTAATTTGCAGCGGCATGCTTCTCTATTAAAGCATAGAGGAAGCGCACCGGTGCTCCGGCCGCGCCTTTGGCCAAAAACTCGCCAGGGACAGAGGTCATCCGGGGTGCCATATCGATGTGTATCCACGGGCACTTGAGCTCCTTGGCAAATGCCCAGAGGAACATCCCGCCCGCAATAACACCGCCGTAACGGCTGTTGCCCGCGGTGGAGAGGTTGGGTATGTCGGCAAACGTGCTGCGGGTCATGTCCTCGTACTCATCCCACTGTGGCAGGGGCCACATATAATCGCCGCTTTGCTCGCCCAGGTGCTGGTACTCGCCAATCCGCGCCTCGTCGTCGGTCATATATAGAGATGCTTGCTGGCCGATTGCGATAAGTGCGGCGCCGGTTAGGGTTGAGACCTCGGCCACATGCGCGGGCTTGTAGCGTTTGGCGTAGGTTATGGCATCAGAGAGGATTACGCGGCCCTCGGCGTCTGTGTTGAGCACCTCGATAGTTTTGCCCGAAAGGCCGGTGAGTATGTCGCCGGGGCGTACGGCGTTTGTGCCGGGATTATTTTCTACCGCCGGTACCAGTGCGATAACGTTTGTCTTTAGCTTCATCTTTGCAGCAAGTGCGGTGGCGGCAATAACCGCTGCGCCGCCCGACATATCCATGTGCATCTCGTACATATGGTCACCACCCTTGATATTGAGTCCCCCGGTGTCAAAGGTGACGCCCTTACCTATCAAAACAACCGGTTTTACTTTTTTGTCGGTACCCCAGTACTCAACAATTATAAATTTGGGCTCTTCGGCGCTGCCTTTGGCAATGCCAAGGACGGCGCCCATGCCCTCGCGCTCCATCTGCGCGCGGTCGAGCACAGTTACAGTTGCCTCGGTGCCCTTAACAGCTTGGCGCGCGCCCTCTGCAAGCAACGTCGGGGTCATGTCGCCGCCCGGTGTGTTGGACATCTCGCGGGCAAGATTGACTGCGCCGGCGATTTGCTCGCCGACCCAAAAGCCGCCCTCTTTTGCCTTGGCGGGTGTGTTGCGCACGGCAACGGTGTCAATACGGTTCCATCCGTCCTTTGGTTTGGTTTTGTAGGCGGTATGTTCGTAGTCGGCCATGACAAAGGCGGTTGCGGCCACGCGACCAACCTCCTCATCGCTCCAGCTTTTGGGGGCCAGTGCGCGCAGGTCTTTAAAATTAATGTCAATATTTTTGACCTTGTTGGCCTTGGCAAAGTTAACGACCTTGCGCATCAAAAGCACATACTTTCGGCGCACCAGGGGCGTTGCTGAGCCATAGGCAATGTCCAGCCGGGTACCCGTAAATTTGCTCAAATTCCCCTCTACAAACCGCACAGGAATATGGCCCTTTTTGGCCTTTGGCGTAAATTGCATTACAGCACCATACCACTTAAAATCAATTTTGCAACCCTCTGGCCGCTTGTGAGGGCGGCCTCAACCGTTCCCACTTCGCTCCCCTCATATATTGCTTCTCCTGCCAAATACACTTTGTTGGCGATGGGTTTTTGGAGTTCGGCAATAGCCTCGGCGCTCCACGGTGTGGCGTAGCTGTACACGCCGCGGGCGTACGGGTCTTTCGGCCAGTTTAGTATTTTGTAATTGGTCAACTGCTCTTTTAGTTCATCAACTCCGATAGTAAATATTTTTGACAGAGACTCAAGTGCTAGTGCCAAAATATCTTCGTCACTCTTTTTAGACATTTCCAACGCTTCGGGCCCCGGCAGCCAGCCGGTGAGTATGGGCCGCTCCTGCGGATATTGCGTCCACCACGTGGGCACCGGCTCGCTCGAGAGCATAAAAAACATCTTTTCAAACACCTGCTCGCGGACGCCCGTCCACCACTTGTCCTTAAACTTGAGTATCAGTTTGATAACTCCGCCGTAGCCAATTTTGGCCGCAGCCGCCAGCTGTGTAGGAATTGCCGGAGCAAACTGTATCTCGGGCAAAATTGGTAGCGGCACCGTAAGAATTACTTGAGTGGTTTGATATATCAAACCATCTGATGTTGATACTTTTACTTTGTCGCCGGTGTAATCAATTGCAGTTACAATTTTGTTTAAAATAAATTCTGCACCGTGCTTTTCGGCCTCGGTCTTTAAAAATTTAATTAGCGGGCCATACCCTTCTTTAATATTCATCTGCAACCAGCTGCCCTCGTTGAGCATCTCCTCGCGCAAGCCAAACGTGCTTGCCTTTTCTGTATCGGCGGCGTCGTAGCCCTCTGTCCATCGTGTTACAAAGTCCCACAGCGCGGCGTGTTGTTCTTGAGGAAAGTTTTGCCGCAAAAACTCCGCTACAGAAATATCTTCCGTAAGAGCTCGCAGCTTACTCTCAAGTAGAGGGTCGTGTGCAGAGAGGCGCTCTATCGGCATCGGCTCGCCATCGCGGACACTCCACCACTCTTGCGGATGGTACAAGGTCAGGCCGACCTCTTTAGCCAGTGCCTTGCTCACCGGCGCCTCGCCATGGATAAACTCCGCGCCGCCTGCGGCCTCATAGCCAAAGTCAGCCTCGCTTAGTGGATAGATACGCCCGCCAATCCGGTCGCGGGCCTCGAGCACAACTACCTTTTTGCCTGCCTGGGCAAGCACGCGGGCAACCATCAATCCTGCTGCCCCTGCCCCGACTATAGCTACGTCGTGCTCCATCTAATTAAGAGGATTCTTTTGCAGAAGCTGTGCAACTTGGACCAAGTTTTTGGCAGTTTTTTGGGCCATGTGAAGTACGGCCGGGTTGGCGCGGCGGCGCTCGGCATCGGTTTTATAATCCATACCCACCTCCCCTACCCAGTACGTGCAGCACTGCGGCGGCAAAGTAAAGTTCATAAAAGATAGAACCTCCATAATGCTCGCCATGGTTTGTTGTGCACCGTCCTCGCTGCCGGTTATGACAATGCCGGCAACTTTATTTAAGAGTGCGCTGCGGCCGGTTGATGAGTACTCCTCGTCTAGAGCATCCATGCGCTCGATAATGCGCTGCATCAAACTTGAGCGTTGCCCCCACCAAATGGGTGTAGCAAATATCACAATATGCGCGGCCTTGAGCTTGTCTACAACCCAGGGCCACTGGTCTGTCTCGCTCTCTTTAAATCCCAATCCAACCGGGATATCTTTGTCGGCGAGGCGGATTATCTCGCTATCAATCGGCGCCAGTTTGCCCACCTCGTCCAAAACCATCTGCGCGACCTCCTCGGTGTTGCTCGGTGTATCAGCGTGCTTAAGTGATGCATTAAGCACCAAAACCTTCAATGAGTCACTCATGTATCTAGTATAGCATTTGCTGTTTTTGCAAATAAAAAAACCACCCGACATTGCTGTTAGGCGGCTTATTGGTACTTGGCGGCAAGCTCCTTGAAGTCCAGCCGGTTGTACGCAATCCAGAAGTTTTCGATGACGGCTGCGTCGCGGTTGCCGCGCTTGTACAGAGCAATTGCATAGCGATAGTAGACGCGCTCATCCGTCTCTCCCGCCATCATCTGCTGCAAGTGCTGTTCATCGTCGGCTTCGAAGGGCAAATCGGAAGTCACCCAGTAGATGGCGCCGAGGAGACGCATGCTGACGTCCGGGTGGATATCGGCAATCTTTGAGGCCCACTGCAGGTCCTCGCGGGTAATACCGCCCCTGTCAGCAAGCATTTGGTCGAACGAGGCCTGATTGCCCATACTAAGGGCCAGGGCAAGATCCTCGTGACTCGGTTTTGAGTCGGTACTCATCACGCGCTCCTTATCAATCCGGTGTATAACCGGCATTCCCAAAACGCACCATAACACATCCTTCATGAATAATCAATAAAAAAGCCCCGCCGGAGCAGGACTAGCGATTGGACTTCATGATGGTAGCGAGCTCTAACAGGGCCTCGCGCAGACCAGCGGTTGGGATAGCAAAGCGTATTCCTGCCGTCGGCCATGGTTTGTACTCGACGGCAAACTCGTTTGTAAGCACGAGGTCTGCCAACTGCGCTTTTTCCATAACCCAAAATGCAATGCATGCTTTCGGGCTGCAGATCAGCCGGAAGGGACTGGCCCGTCCCGCGTAGCTGACGGTTATGTCCTTGCGCAGCTTTGCTTCTGGCGGGACGACAAAAGACATAACGAGCGAAGCGTCAGGCTCGACAAAAGTGACATGCACTTTAATCCATGCGCCCTTCTCACCGTCGCCGCTGGTTATCACGCCGCAGAACTTTGGTGTCGCGGTGCCGTCAGGGCAAGTCAGCACCCACTCCTCAAACGCTTTGGCATATGGCTCGGCTGCCATTGCCAAAGGCACCCACGTCAACACAATAGCCACTAAAACCACCTTGGCGAGCAGCATGGACCTCTCCCTGTCTTGCATCTTCCGCTGTCTACCCTACTACTCCGCCACTAGTTCGTCCACGTAGCACCACAGCCAATGCTCTCCGGGTTGGAATGAGCGGATAACAGGATGACCCGTCTCTTTAAAATGCGCGGTGGCGTGCTTGTTTTTGGAGCTATCGCAGCACCCCACATGCCCGCAAGTAAGGCACAACCTCAAATGCACCCAAGTATCCCCCATTTGTAAACACTCCGCACACCCCTCCGGCGTCTTAGCCTTGGTTGTCTCGCCCGCCTTGTCTATATGTTTGCAGGTCATGCGGTTTGTTGTAACTCTAGTTTCCCCAATTGAAGGGGGCGTTGTTTTGGTCAGGTACAGGCGAGCAGTTGAGCGCGGTCTCACCCACCCTGTTAGAGTCACCCTCCCACAAAGAGACCGCTTCTCCCTTAGCGGCCAACACGACACCATTTCCCTCATAATTTACACTTGCCGGACCGGTTACCATTGTTCCAAGCTTGGTGAGAGTGCCGCTCGGTGGCCAGCCACCTGTGCTTGTTGTTTTAATCTCTATAGTTTTTAAGTCGGCCGAAGGTGTCAGGGTAAAAGTGACGTGCTCATCGCACTCGTAGGCATACGTGCCAAAGTCGACTGCGACTTTTTTATTCGTATGAAAATAATACCAAACACCAAATCCTAGAACTAGTACAATCAACGCAATGAATAGTTTTTTCATATTTATTCCTGACTCAATAAATGGTCGATGCGGTTCATGTCGCGGGGGAAGGAGGTTGCTTCTTTGACATTGGGGAGTTCGAGCATGCGGGCGGTGAAGCGCTCCAGGCCCGTCGAGGAGCCGCCATGTGGCGGCATGCCCACTTTAAAGGCTTCCAGGTAGAAGGAGAACTTAGCCGGGTCCAGTCCCCTCTCCTGCATGCGGGCGACAAGGGCGTCGTAGTTGTGGATGCGCTGCGCGCCGGAGTTTATCTCAAGTCCGCGGAACAAGAGGTCAAACCCGCGCGAGAAGGGTGCCTCGGCCGGGTCCTCGTAGGTATAAAACGCGCGCTTTTTGGTTGGGAAGTGGGTGATAAAGACGAAGTCCGAGGCGTGATTGTTTTTGATGTACTCGCATATCTGCCGCTCATCCTCCGGCGACATGTCGTTGGTGTCCTCTATCGTGCGGTTGTATTCCTTGGCGACAATCGCCTGCGCCTCGGCAAGGGTGAGGACCGGAATCAATTCCGGCACCAACGGCACCGTAGTGCCCATGCGGGCAAAAATGTCCGCATGTTTGTCGGCCACGGCCATAACCGTGGCCTTGATTGCATTTGCAAGGACATGCATCGGCTCGTACTGGTTTTGGATAAAGCCCATCTCAAAGTCGAGGCAGGTGGCCTCGGACAGGTGGCGGGTAGTGGCGCTCTTTTCGGCCCTAAATATCTTGGCAACAGTAAACGCGCGCTCAAACGCGCCCACCATAATTTGTTTATAAAACTGAGGGCTTGTGGCCAGGTATGCCGTGCGGTCGTTAAAGTAGTCCACCTTAAACGCTGCTGCCCCGCCCTCGGCGTCGCCACCTACCAATGCCGGCGCAACAAACTCGGCAAAGCCTTGCGCGCGCAGGCTGTTGCGGTACGCGTCGAGTATCGCCGCCTGCATCGTAAAGATATCTTTGCTGCGTTGTGTGCGGAGCGTATACGGCAGGTGGTCCAAGTGCGTCTCGAGGTTGGTCTCTGCGGCAAGCTCAAAGGGTATATCCGCTTTGGAGAGGATTGTTATAGCGGTTATCTGCAGCTCGATGTTGCCGTTGAGCACCCCGGCGTTAACGTTTTTGGGCGGGCGCTCATTGACCTTGCCCTCCATTGCCACCACGTACTCGGCGCGGATTTCTTTAGCCACGGCAATAGCCAGCTCCTCGCTGGGCAGTGCCACACCCTGCACTGTGCCGGAGCGATCGCGTATATCAAAAAAGACCATCTTGCCCTGATCGCGCCGCACCGACACCCATCCCTGTATAAGTACAGTCTGCCCAATGTGCTGCCCAAGTTCCGCAATAAGTGTGCGCTCCATAAATGTGTTGTAACTATAGCAAAAAAATCCTTACGGGGCTTGGCTGTTTAGACTTGACAATGACTTTTTGTATATGTAATGTATCTCACGGAGAGGAGAGCCGGAGGGCTTCTCTCCCGCCCAAGCCCAAGGAGTCCAGAATGAGAGACTTTTTTCGCTCGTACTTTACGGTCAAGGGCATCATGGCCCGCAACCGCAATCAAATCAACGCAACCGCCATCGAGTACGGCCTGATTGCAGCTGGCATAGCTTTGGCGATCTTCGCCGTCGTGTCGACCTTCGGTCCCAAGAAGAAAACCGGCATGGTCACGCCGCCGGCGATCGTCATGGTGCACCACCAGGCATAGCACTGGTGCAAGCCCTCGGAGATTCGAGGCAACCCAAGGACCCCAGGCTCATACCCTGGGGTTCAACTTTTTTACAAACTCACACCTACCTTTTTGCGGACGTCGGACATTTTTTGAGAGGCTATTGCTTTTGCTTTGGCTGCACCGTCCGCGAGTATTGTTGCTACATCGGCGTCAGTTATTGCGGCGCGCTTTTCACGCATCGGGCCTACTATCCCGTCGATGTCGGCGACCAGCATATCTTTGAGCTGTTTGTACTTGCCCTTGTTTGCCTCGTACAGCGCGTCAACATGCGGGCTAAAGAGCTTGTGTATTTGGTACACGTTTTGCGGTATCTCGCCAGAGGAGTCTGTAACAATCCTTGCCACCGCGGCTGCTATCTCCTCTTTGGTCCCAAACAGCGGGATAGTATTTTTGTAACTCTTGGACATTTTTTTACCGTCGGTGCCGGGCACGGTGCCTACACCCGCTAGTATCATCTCTGCCGGCTCAATAAATGTCTGGCCCCATGTGTTGTTAAACTTGGCCGCGGCCTCGCGCGCATACTCGACATGCTGCTGCTGATCTTGCCCCACCGGCACCACGGCGGTGTCGTAGAGCAAAATATCAGCCGCCATCAGCATTGGGTAGTTAAACAGGCCCGCGTTGGCTTCCATGCCTTTTGCCACCTTGTCTTTGTATGCGTGTGATAGCTCCAAAAACGGCACAGTGACCAAACACTCAAATATCCACGCCATCTCGGTGTGTTCCGAAACATCGGATTGTTTAAAAATCACGGCCTTGGTTGGGTCCACCCCAACCGCAATATAGTCTTTGACCACGTCGATGGTGTTTTGCCGTACCTGTGCCGGGTCTTTAAGGCTCGT
This sequence comes from Patescibacteria group bacterium, assembly GCA_040389385.1. GTDB lineage: Bacteria > Patescibacteriota > Minisyncoccia > Phycocordibacterales > SBAW01 > GWA1-54-10. The sequence goes on from JAZKAA010000019.1 coordinate 16,923, forward strand.
GAGCGAGTGATAGTCGGCCACCATCAAAAAGCTTTCGTATTTGGCGTACATGTCGACAAACGGCTTGAGCACTCCAAAATAGTTGCCGATATGCAACTGGCCGCTGGGCTGCAGGCCTGTCAGTAAACGCTTCTTTTCGTCTGCCATCTGCGCTATAGTACCATCGGAAATTCATTCGAGCGAGGTTCAAAAATGGCCCAGCTATGGACGCCAGGCGGCTACCGCTACATCGAGGCGGCGGGCTTTGACCTCGACGGGGTCAAGCGCGACACGGGCTACAATGCCTACCAGACCCTGCTTAAAATCCTGGCCAAATACAAGTACGACGGACCAAAGCTGACATACGGTCAGTATCTGCTCCGGGAGTTTGACAACACCACGTACATCAATAGTTTCGGTCTCAATTTGACGAGAGCCCAGATCAAAGATGCGTACGACGAGTTCCATCCGCCGGACCATAACATCGGCCCGTATGAGGATGTGGCTCCCGCTTGTGAGTACTTGATCCGCAAGGGGCTCAAACTCTTTGCTGTGTCGGCGGGGCGCGCTGAGTGGGTGCACGATTGGTACAAGGACCATGGCCTGCATATCCACTTTGAGCACGTTGTCTCAAAGGCTCACCCTAAGAGCCCTCACATCACGCGTTTATGTGGCGAGATGAGAGTGGCGCCGGAGAGAGCCTTTTACGCAGGAGATATGGGTCACGACATCTGGGCCGCACGCGACGCTCAGGTGGTACCCATTGGTATCACCCGCGGGTACGACGGTGCTCATAAGAGCCTCCAAACAGCCGGCGCCCATGTGATAGTGGACACACTGGAAGAGTTGGCTCGCTTGGTTAGATAATCTCCCCTCTTTGGTGTGGGGAGATTTTTTGTTGACACCCAAGCGACACAGTGGTTGGATTACTGCGGGAGACCAGTAAGCAGTTTCTCAGGGAGAAATGCCATGGCGCTGGAGTGGAACTATCCTCCTGTACCTCTACCGGGGACAATAGTGCCGCGGACTGAGTCTGCCGGAGACCTCTTTCCTCTACCGGTCAGGATGCTCGTCTTTGTCTTTCTTGTTCTGGCGGGTGCTGTTTTGTGGCAACGGTTGGGCGAATTTATGTAATAAACACCTGCTGCAAGGCGATGTTTTTTTGTTGACGTTTATTAAAAGTATGCTACTGTGTCCTCGGACGGAAACCCTGGGGACCCCAGATGATTTCAACAAAAATTGATTTTGATAACGCATGGGAAAGAGCGGTCGAGGCCTATCGCAAGCAGATGAGGGCACGCCGCAACCTGACCGCCACTCACAAGTATGAGATAGCGCGCAGGGTCGCCGCAGACCAGGGCCTTGCGTACGTCGGAGGAGTGGTTGGCCGGTTAACAATCGAGGGTATCCGTGATGTCGGCAACGACTTTTCGGGATTTGGCAACCCCAACCACATCAGGGCGTGCACATTGGCATGGGACGCCCATAGACAGAAACTCTGGATACCGAAGCTCCTAAAAAAACTAACAATGTCCGCATAACACCCCTCTCACAAAGGTGGTGTTTTTTTATTGCAAAATAAGGGGGTTTTTAAGCTTGACGGTGCTCTCCTATTATGATATAATCAGAGTAATTCAAGGTTCTTCAAATTCACTCCAACCAATGCCTCAAGGAGGGGCTAGGACAATGTTCAGTGGAAATAAGCTTAAGCAAACCAAGACAGGACTCGATGTCCTGAAGATGATTGCTACCGATGTCGCGGGGCCCGCGATGCGAAAGTATCACGGGGAACCGGGCACGGTGGCCTCAAGCCTGAAGTCGGATGTCACGCCCGTCACCCAGGCTGACGTCGATATCGACAATCACTCGGTCGAGATGATCCAAGCCCGTTTCGGCAAAGAGGTCGGCATCATCCGGGAGGAAGGCAAAAACTTCAATGAAGGCGCCGAGATGCGGTTTACCATCGACGGTGTCGACGGTACGGCCGAATTTTCGCGCGGCGGTACGGACGCAGTTTTTGCAGGTGCCGTGGAGACAAAGCGCCTCGGCGTCGAGTCCTCGGTCATCTACGCTCCGCTCAAGCCCGTGCCTTTGCTCTTCTGGGCCGCACAGGCGGAGGGGGCATACCTCAATGGCCGGAAGCTCGAAGTCTCGCAGGTCCGCGACACGAGCAAGTATCCGGTCGTGGAGATTGCCAGTGCCCCAGGCGGGCCGGATCGCATTCCGGTGCAAAAGATGTTTTTGATTGCGCAGGAGCTCCAAGAGCGGGGCTTTCTGGTCAATGTAATCAAGAGCATCAGCTACAGCAACGCCATGGTCGCGGCCGGCGTGATTGTCGGCACGATCTTCCCCTGGCAGACACTGTGGGATATTGCGCCGGGCGATCGCTTGGTGAGTGAGGCCGGTGGCCAAACAAGCGACCTGCGTGGTAACCCAATCCATTACCGCATGGGGCCCGTCAAAGGCACCATCATGTCCAACGGTCACTTCCATGACCTCTTGGTCGATGTGGTGTCTAAGCACTACTCACCTGCTTGGGTTTAACTGTTAGAGGGCGGCATCCATTGTGGTGCCGCTCTTTTCTTTTATACCGTTGGCCAGAAAAACTCTCCCCGGCGCAGTATCTCGAGTGTGTGTTTAAAGAATGCTGTTCTTGTTGGCTCGTCTGCGTCGTCGACATACACTGCAGGAAAAATAAATCCCATGAACACGTATCCAAGAGCAGCCGCACGGCGTATTTCTTTGTCGCCGGTCTTGGCCTCGTAGCTGGTTAGATACAACTCCCCTAACTCTTTGTAGTAAGGATTTTTTGTAATGAAGTAGAGCCAAATGTAGTGGATCATAGACCACCCTATATCAATACCCGGGTCGCCCCATGGTACGCGGGCAAAGTCTATGGTCCAGGCACTCCCATCCGTGCGTATAAAAGTATTTCCTGCTCCGAAGTCGCCGTGCAAGGCACATATCCGCTCAGACCTATCCCTCCATGTGTGCATTAACTGCAGATAGAGGACAATGTATTCGGCTTGGACAGAGGGAGGAAGAAACGGATGCTTCTCATCATACTGATGTAAAAATGTCATGGTCAGTTCAGGGTGTACTAACTCTGCGCGTAACCCATCCATGTATGCCATCTTGAGGCGGTTTTTGTCACTAAAGTCTGGTTTGACTTTATGAATAGATACAAGAAGTTCTACAATCGACGCGGTCTCAATATGATCGCGCTCATCAACAGCAATTTTGTTTTTTCTCTCTTTTAGCAAAGCAAAATAGTTTGTCCCTTTCGGCTCAAACTCCTGCAACTGATATGCAGTAGAGGAGTCCGATACTGCCGGTATGGAGTATGTCTGACCGTCAGACTCAAGAAATACTCCAAGCGACTTTGGAGCCAATCCGGAGCGCGTGCTCATCGTGTGAGAGAGCACGAGGGCAGCCACTTTGCGCTCGGGATACTCAAACCCCACATCGTTAACCGTAATTTTTTTAATAAAAAAAGCCCGACCGTCCTTTGAGGTAAGTTTGTACCCTGTCGCATGATAGCCCGAGCCGATCTTTTCTACCGATACAAACTCGACCGGCTCGTCAAGCTTTTCGGACGCCGCTTTTGAAATTAATTTGAGATCTATCTCTTCCACACAGCAAGCATAACAAGGGATAATGCCGTAGCAAGAGACTTTGACACACTAATTTAGTGTGTTATACTACTCGTAGAGACACGCGCCGCGTGTTGCAGGAGGCTATAATAGCCATGAATCAAACCGCAATGAAAGCCGACACGACGCTCGACATGGGCGAAACATACGATCGCGATGCCGAACTGTTTGCCGAGGCTGACAAACTGACCACGTGGATGTACGTGGTCAAGTCTGCTCTAAAAAAGGTGCTGGCGCCGGTACTCAAGCCAGGGATGAAAATCCTCAACCTGGGCTCGGCCAGCGCACGCGTCGAGGCCGGCGTGTTGATGCCCGGAGGCGTGTTGCCTCAGGACATCACCGGGGTTGAGATCAGCCCCAAGCAGGTGGAGATTGCGCGCAAGCGCATTCCGCGGGCCACCTTCCTCGTTGGTGATATTTCCGACCCTGCCCTCTTGGCAGGGCAAGACGGCGCCTTCGACGCGGTGACATCCAGCATGGTCTTTGAGCATGTGTCGGCCGAGCAGTTTGCGCAGGTGTGTGCAAACACGCACCGGCTGCTTAAGTCGGGCGGATTGTTTGCCTTCGTCGCCACTCATCCCGACAAGATGAAGGACCTCGACGGCAACTACATCACCCACTACGGCATGTTTGAGACCAGCTTTCCGTGGGGTGGCACCGGTCACAACTGGCGCCACAAAATCTCGTCGATTACCGAGATGATGACCAAGGCGGGGTTTAAGGTCACGCTGGTCGAAGAGCTGGCGTACCCCAAAGAGCCCCCGGCAGGGCTCACGCCGGACGAGCTGGCCAAGTTTACGGCCGACGGTGAGCGCTACTGGAAGGACAAGTACATCCGCTACGCAGTTCAAGCAAAACGGTTGCCCTAGTTGGCAACCGTTTTTTTTAATTCTATTTTTTAGGCTTAGTCGTCGACATCCACCTCTGCG